>JBNKCG010000105.1:0-68038 GCA_050287605.1 Gammaproteobacteria bacterium
GCGGCGCGGGCCGGATAGGGCGTCTGGAAGTAGCGCATCATCACCTCGTTGACGGCCGCGAAGTTCTCCAGATCGGTGAGAAAGATAGTGAGTTTGACGAAATCGGCGAGGCTGCCACCGGCCGCCTGCGCAACGGCGGCGAGGTTGTCGAACACGCGCACCGCCTGCGCCTCGAAGCTGTCCATGACCAGTTCCATGGTGGCGGGATCGAGGGGAATCTGCCCTGAACAGTAGACGGTGTCACCCACCCGTACCGCCTGCGAGTAGGGGCCGATGGCGGCCGGGGCCTGCTCGGTAAGGATGATGGTTTTTTGTGTCACGGTGATGGCTCCTGGCTTCGGGTGAGAGTTGAACGATAGCGCATCCGCACCCACGGCGATGCCGCTGGCGGCGTGGCTCGCGCATAAAAAAGGCGGAACCGGTCCAAGCACTGGACCGATCCCGCCACCGGGTCCTTGGCAGGACCCAAGGAGGAGAGAAGTTACTCGCGTACCGACCCGCGATCGTTACGCCGTCGCATCGCGCCCGCGTAACGGGATCATACTCGGTGTCCGCCGATAGCGCTCCATACCCAACCCGTCGCTGCTGATCTCGGGGGTGCGCCCGGAGACGATATCCGCCAGCAGACGGCCGGAACCGCACGACATGGTCCAGCCCAACGTTCCGTGTCCGGTGTTGAGGTAGAGATTGGGGATGGCGGTGGCACCCACCAGCGGGGTGCCGTCCGGCGTCATGGGACGCAGCCCGCACCAGAATTCGCCCTGCGCGACGTCGCCCCCCGCGGGAAAGAGATCGCGCACCACGTGATCAACGGTTCGGCGCCGCGACGCCCGCAACTTCAGGTCGTAGCCCGCCAACTCGGCGGTTCCGGCAGCACGGATGCGATCGCCCAGCCGGGTTACCGCCACTTTGTGGGTCTCGTCCATCACCGTGGAAACGGGAGCGCCCGTCGGATCGCTGATGGGCACGGTGATGGAGTACCCCTTCACCGGATACACCGGGATAGCGATGCCCAGCGGCTTGAGCAGCTGCGGCGAGTAGCTTCCCAGCGCCATCACATAGGCATCGGCCTGCAGGCGCCCGGCATCGGTGATCACGGCACTGACCCGCCCGCCGCCGGACTCCAATGCGCGGATGGCAGTGCCGAAACGGAACCGCACCCCCTGTTCGGCAGCACGGTCGGCCAGCCGCTGGGTGAACTGAAAGCAGTCGCCGGTCTCGTCGTTGGGTAGGCGCAGGCCACCGACGATCTTGTCGCGCACCCGTGCCAGGGCGGGCTCCGCCGCCACGCAGCCGTCGCGGTCGAGCAGCTCGAAGGGGACGCCGCACTGCCTGAGAACGGCGATGTCCTTCGCGGCATCGTCCAGCTGCTGCTGAGTGCGGAACAGTTGCACCGTCCCCTGGGTGCGCTCGTCGTAGGCGATGCCGGTCTCGACGCGCAGCGTTCCGAAACATTCGCGACTGTAGCCCGCCAGGCGCAGCATGCGCGCCTTGTTGACGGCGTAGGCGTCGGCGGTACAGTTACGCAGCATCTGCGCCATCCACAGCCACTGCTGCGGATCGGCAGTGGGGCGGATCACCAGCGGCGAATGCTTGCTGAACATCCACTTGAGGGCCTTGAGGGGAATACCCGGTGCGGCCCAGGGGGCCGAATAGCCGGGAGAGATCTGCCCGGCATTGGCAAAGCTGGTTTCCATCGCGGCGGCGGGCTGGCGATCCACCACTTCCACCTCGTGGCCGAGCCGCGCGAGATAGTAGGCAGTCGTGGTACCGATGATGCCGCTGCCCAAAACGATCACTTTCATACCGACCTACTCCCACAGGACGATGTCACGAAATTCGCCGCTATACTATGGGATCAATGTCAGTTTTGTTTGGCAATTATGGCATTAATGCGGTAATAATTATGGTGTCTAAACAGAAAGTCGGAAGATCATGAGAAAAGCACGTAAAGGCGCTACGCGCCGCGAGCTCGACCGCATCGACCGCAAGATCCTACGCACCCTACAGAAAAACGGCCGCATCTCCTTCGTCGAGCTGGGCGAGAGCGTGGGGCTGAGCACCTCGCCCTGCCTGGAGCGCGTGCGCCGCCTGGAACAGGCCGGCTACATCGTGGGTTATACCGCACTGCTCAACCCCAAACTCCTGGACGCCGGGTTGCTGGTCTATGTGGAGATCAATCTCGAATACACCTCGCCCGACATCTTCGAGCAGTTCCGCGACGTGGTGCGCTTCATTCCCCAGGTACAGGAGTGCCACCTGGTATCTGGCGGGTTCGACTACCTGCTCAAGGTACGTATCGCCGACATGGCAGCCTACCGGGAACTGCTGGGCGAGATCCTGCACCGATTGCCCGGCGTGCGCGACTCCAAAAGCTACGTGGTGATGGAAGAGGTCAAAGAGACGCCCGCCATCGAGGTATTGGATTAGGAATCCTACGGCGGGCGACGCGATGGCCGCCGCCCGCCGCCGCGTGATTAGCCCAACATACTGCGCAGCATCCAGGCGGTCTTCTCATGGGTCTGCATGCGCTGCGTCAGCAAGTCGGCGGTGGGTTCGTCGTGAGCGGCGTCGACCACCGGAAACACCTCGCGCGCGGTGCGCACCACGGTTTCGTGATCCTTCACCAACTGGCGCAGCATCTCGGTTGCCTCCGGCACACCCTGGGCCTCGGCGATGCGCGTCAGCTCCGCAAACTGGGCGTAGCTGCCGGGGGCGGCTTCGCCGAGGGCGCGGATGCGTTCGGCGATCTCGTCCACCGCGGTGGCCAGCTCGGTGTACTGGGTTTCGAACATCAGGTGTAGGGTGTTGAACAGCGGCCCCGTCACGTTCCAGTGAAAGTTGTGGGTCTTGAGATAGAGGGTATAGCTGTCGGCCAGCAGCCGGCTCAGGCCCTGGGCGATGGCGCGCCGCTCGGCGTCGGCGATACCGATGTCGATGTTGGGGGTGGGTACGGTCATGGCGTTCTCCTTCCAACGCGGTGTGTCAACTTCACGATGGAATCATGCTATCCCTCTCCGTTTGTTTATTGAAATTGATTAATTCAAGCTATTTAATAGCCATCAACTAATTAGACCGTCGCCGCCATGAACCTCAACGACCTGCGCTACATCGTCGCCGTCGCCCGCGAACGCCATTTCGGCCGCGCCGCTGAGGCCTGTTTCATCAGCCAACCCACGCTCAGCGTCGCGGTCAAGAAACTCGAGGAAGAGCTCAGCGTGCTGCTGTTCGAACGCAGCAAGACCGAGGTCACCGTCACCCCCATCGGAAGCAGCATCGTCGAACGCGCCCAGCGCGTACTCGAAGAGGTAGAGGGGTTGCGCGCGGCCGCAGAGCAGCACCAGGACCAGATGCGCGGGCCGCTGCGCCTGGGCGTGATCTACACCATCGGTCCCTACCTGTTGCCCCACCTGATGCCGGAACTGCACGCAGCGGCACCCAATATGCCGCTGGTGATCGTCGAGGACTACACGGCCAATCTGCGCCGGCGTCTCAAACAGGGGGAGTTGGACGCCATTCTCATCGCCCTGCCCTTCGACGAGCCCGGTGTGGTAACGCTGCCGCTTTACGAAGAGCCCTTCGTTGCGCTGCTGCCGGCCTCGCATCCGCTGACGCGGCGCAAGCAGCTGCGGCTGCAAGAGCTGGCGGAGGAGCAGCTGCTGCTGCTGGGTTCGGGGCACTGCTTCCGTGACCAGGTGATCGAGGCCTGTCCTGCGTGCCTGCGCCGGGACGCCGATACCGCCCTGCAGCACCGCGTCGAGGGCACCTCGCTGGAGACCCTGCGCCACATGGTGGCGTCGGGCATGGGGGTGACGGTGCTCCCCTGCACCGCGGCGGGGGCCGACCGCTACGCCGAGCGCCTGCTCGCCATACGCCGTCTTTACGATCCGACGCCCAAGCGCACGGTGGCGCTGGCCTGGCGCGTCACCTTCCCCCGCCCCAAGGCGATCGAGGCGCTACGCCAGGCGACCCAGCGCACCCCCTTGAGCGGCGTGCGCATGATCAAGTGAGACCCCACTTCTAGCTGGCGACCACCCGCTGCTTCACCTCGATGGCCAACGGCGCAGCCAGCGTCTGGTAGACCACACAGTAGCGCTCGGTGAGTCGCTGCAGTGTGGCCAACTGTTCCGCGTCGGCATCGGTATCGAGATCGAAGTACAGACGAATGCCCTGAAAGCCCACCGGCGCCTCCTTGGAGACACCCAGCGTGCCACGGAAATCGAGATCGCCCTCGGCGCGGATGGTGGCATCGCGCAACGCAATGCCGAGCCCGGTGGCCACCGCGCCCAGGGTCACCCCGGCGCAGGCGACCAACGCCTCCAGCAGCATGTCACCCGAGCAGGCGGCGAATCCATCGCCTCCCGTGGCGGGATGCAGTCCCGCGGCGACCAGCGCCTTTCCCGTCTCCACCTTGCAGCTCACCCCGTCACCGAGACGCCCCTGGGCGCTGAGGGTGATCAGCGCCGCATCAGGCTGCTGGCGGTAGCGCTCTTTCAGCGGCGCCTGCAGGGCGCGCAACTCGTCGCTGTTCATGCTTCGATCTCCCGATTGCCAGCGCCATACGGATGGCGCATTCAAAGGACTCTCCAGCGAGGGTCCGGCCGACTTGACTAACGCACCTGCGCCGCGCCGATACCGCGCGGGTCGCTGGCGGCCTCCACTTGGTGCATCCGGCTGTCCCACACCACCGCCTGCATGTTGCCCCAGGGGCGCTCCTTGACGTCTAGCCGATACCCCATAGCGGTGAGCGCCGCGCGCGCCGCCTCATCCAACGCGTCCGGTTCCAGTTGCACCACGTCGGGCAGGTACTGGTGGTGCAAGCGCGGCCGGGTGACCATGGCGCCCGCCCCGCCGCCCTCGGCGAAATCCAGCACCCCCAGCAGCACCATGGTGATGATGCGGCTGCCGCCCGGCGTACCGAGAATGGCCACGCGCCCGTCCCCCTCGACGAAAGTGGGCGTCATGCTGGAGAGCATGCGCTTGCCCGGCGCGATGGCATTGGCTTCGGCCCCCACCAGCCCGTAGACGTTGGGCACGCCCGGTTTGGCGGAAAAATCGTCCATCTCATCGTTGAGCAACACCCCGGTGCCCGGCGGGACGAAACCCGATCCGAAGGGATAGTTGACGCTCAGCGTCGCCGCCACGCGATTGCCTTCGCGGTCGAGGATGGAGAAGTGCGTGGTGTGCGGACCCTCCGCCTCCGGAACCACGCCCGCCAACGCACTGCTCGGCGTGGCACGGTCGGAGCGGATCGAGCCCGCCAGCTCACGCGCGTAACTTTCGCTCAGCAGCCGCTGTAGCGGCATGGTGACAAAATCGGGATCGCCCAGGTAGAGCGCGCGATCGCGGTAGGCGCGGCGCATGGCCTCGATCATGCGGTGGCGTGTGGTGGTGGATTCCAGCGGCGCCGGATCGAACTGCGCCAACTGATTGAGCATGGCGATCAGCACCACGCCACCCGAGGAGGGAGGCGCAGCGGCGATCACACGCAGCCCGCGGTAGCTGCCGCGGATGGGTTGACGTTCCACCACCCGGTACTGCGTCAAATCCCGCAGCGACCAGATGCCACCTGCCTGCCGCGTGCCGGCCACCAGCGCCTGCGCCACCGCGCCATCGTAGAAGCCGCCGGCGCCCTGCCCGGCGATTGCGGCGAGGGTGTCGGCAAGTTCCGGTTGCCGCAACCGATACCCCGCGGCAGGCACCTCGTCGTCAACCAGAAACTGCCGCGCCGCGGCCGGCGAAGCACGCAGCTGCTGCAGGCGAAATGCAGCGAGACGCCGATAGTGTTCGTCGACGGGAAAACCTTCGCGCGCCAAGCGCAACGCCGGCTGCAAACTGATCGCCAGCGGCAGCCGACCGTAGCGCTGCGCCAAGTGATCGAGCGCCGCCGGCACCCCGGGGATACCCGCCGCCAGCGGCCCGTCGACCGACAGGTGCGGAACCACCTCGCCGTTGGCATCCAGGTACATATCGCGGTGCGCGGCGAGCGGGGCGCGCTCGCGGCCGTCGATCATCACTTCGTAGCCGTCGCTGGCACGGTGCAAGAGCCAGAAGCCCCCGCCGCCCAGCCCCGAACTGTAGGGCTCCACCACCGCCAGCGCCGCGGTCACCGCCACGGCCGCATCGAACGCGTTGCCACCTTGCTCGAGTATCGCGAACCCGGCCTCGGTGGCCAGCGGGTGGGCGCTGGCGACCGCAGCGGCAGGCGGCCGAGCGAGGGAAGATGGCGGAGTGGTGTTACACGCCGCAAGCAGCAGGGCGAGCAGAGGGACGAGTAGCCTGATCATGGATCAAGGGTAGCAGGCGCGACTGGTGAGGGAGCCGGATCGCAAAACGGCACGACGAACCCCGCGCCGCACAAAAAAAACGGCCCCGAAGGGGCCGTTTCAACAGCAGATAACCACTACCTCGGTGCTCAGGCGTTAGCCTGTAGCTTTTCAAACTTGGACTGCAGCTCATCCTTGGACTCTTCGCGATCCGGATTGGTGATGATGCAATCCACCGGGCATACCTCCACACATTGCGGCTCGTCGAAATGGCCCACGCATTCGGTGCACAGGTTGGGGTCGATCACGTAGATCTCGTCGCCCTGAGAAATAGCGCTATTGGGGCACTCCGGCTCACACACGTCGCAGTTAATACATTCATCGGTAATCATCAAAGCCATGTTTCGACTCCTGGGCGCTCGACCCTAACGGTTTGCGGTAGACCTACGAATCAGCGGATTTTATCACGCAAAGCGGCAATGACAACCGGATGCACGAAGGGGGATACATCCCCCCCCAGCATCGCCACTTCACGCACCAATGTGGACGAGATGAAGGCGTACTGCTCGGCAGGGGTCAGGAACATGGTCTCCACCGACGGAGCCAGCCGCCTGTTCATGCCTGCCAGCTGGAACTCGTACTCAAAATCCGACACGGCGCGCAGTCCGCGCAGGATCACCTGGGCGCCGACCTGTTCCACGAACTCCACCAGCAGGTTGCCGAAGCCGCGCACCTCGACGTTGGGAACGTCGCTCAACACCTGCTGAGCCAGCGCTACGCGATCTTCCAGATCAAAGGTGGGTTTTTTGGTGGGATTGGCCGCGACGGCGACGATAACCTTGTCGAACAGCCGGGTGGCCCGACTCACCAAATCGGCATGGCCGTTGGTGATGGGATCGAACGTGCCGGGATAGACGACGGTGATGTGACGGCTCAAAGCGACTCCCCCTAGTGCCGGATCGGGCACCTACTATCGCACAAATGGTGCAGTGCGCAAAAGTGCCGGGCGAATATTCCGTTCACGCCGCCTCGATCAGGTGGTACCCCACCTGCCGGGTTCGTTTGCTGCGCAAGTAGCGCCAGGCACCCGGCAGCTCCGGTGCCTGCTCATCGGCGTCGTGCTCCAGATAGAGGCGTCCGCCAGGCGCCACCCAGGGCCCGGCGTGCACCAAGTCCAGCGCACCTGGCAGCAACCCCGCGGCGTAAGGCGGATCGAGAAAGACGATGTCGTACGGGGTGGCCGATCCGCGTAGAAAGGCCAGCGCCTCCGCCTGCACCACCTCGACGTTGGACGCACCGACGCGCTGTGCGGCGGCGCGCAGCGACTCGGTCACCGCATGCACCTGATCCACCAGGGTCACCCGCGCCGCGCCGCGCGAGGCGGCCTCGAACCCCAGCGCACCGGCACCCGCGAAGAGATCCAGGCAACGCGCACCGGGCAGGACCGGCGCGAGCCAGTTGAACAGCGTCTCGCGCACCCGGTCCGGGGTCGGTCTGAGCCCCGGGTGGTCCGGGATGGGCAACCGCCGGCCACGCCACTGGCCGGCGATAATGCGAAAGCTACCCGCCTGCGTGCCGGCAGCGACGCGCGCGGTCACGGCTTGACGCCGCCGCCGACGATCACGGTGATCATCTTGTCGGGGTCGATGCGGCGCTTGAACGCCTCGTGCACCCGTTCGCGATCCAGCGCCTCGATGCGCTGAGGGAAGCGGTCCAGATAGTCCAGCGGCATCCCGTAAAACCCGATCATGCCCAGGTAGCCGACGATCTTGCGGTTGTTGTCGATATTGAGCGGAAAGCCTCCGGTGATGTTGCGCTTGACCGCCTCCAGCTCGTTCTCGCTGGGGCCCTCGTCGCGGTATTTGACCAGGGTTTCGCGCATCACCTTGAGCGCCTCGTCCAGCTGATCGTTGCGCGTCTGCAGGCCCAACTGGAACGGACCGCGCCGCGCCAGCGGCAGAAAATAGCTATAAACGCTGTACGAGAGTCCGCGCTGCTCGCGCACGGTGTTGCTGAGCCGCGAGACCAGCCCCCCGCCACCCAGCACCTGATTGGCGACGTAGAGAGCGAAGTAGTCGGGATCGCCGCGCCGCATGCCGGGCTGGCCCACGATGACGTGGGTCTGCTGGGAGGGAAACGGGATGCGAATCACCTCGGCCTCGCGCAGCTCCGGCACCGGCGGCAGCGCGGCGGCGCGTTCGCCCCGGGGCAGCCCGCGCGTCAGCTGTTCGGCGATGGCCGCAGCCCGCGCGCGGTCCACGGCACCGACGATGGAGATCTGGGCGTTGCGCGCCACGTAGTAGCGGTGATGAAAGCGCACCAGATCGTCGCGCGAGAGCGCAGCCAACGTCGCTTCGCTGCCCTCCGGCGGCGCCGCGTAGGGGTGATCGCCGTAGAGCGCCTTGAAGAAGGTCTGATCGGCGATGTCGCCGGGCGATTCGCGCTGGGCGCGCAGCGACACCAGCATGCGGTTGCGTTCGCGGTCCAGATCGGACTGGGCGAAACGCGGCTCGCTAAGGAGGGTCGCCGTCAGCGCCAACGCGGGATCCAGCATCTCGGGATCGCTCAGGCTGCGCAGCGAGACCGTCGCCGACTCGCGGTCGACATCGTTGCCGAAGGCGGCGCCCAAGGTGTCGAAGCGCTCGGCGATGGCATCGGCATCGAGATCGCCTGCCCCCTCGGCAAGCAGGGCATTGGTCATGAGCGCGAGGCCGCCGCTGCCTGCGTCGCGCACGCTGCCGGCATCAAAGGCGACGCGCACATCCACCATCGGAATCTCCGGCGCCGCCACAAACAGCACCTGCGCGCCATTGGCGGTCCGCCAGTGCTGGATGCGCGGCGCGGCCAGCGCGGAGCTCGCAGCAAACGCTGCGCATACCAGCAGTATCCCCCCCGTGCCAAAACGCACGCCGGTCACACGACGTCCCGACTTAGCTGTCATGGCGCACCCCCGGCACCCGCGGACGCGGCGCGCCGGCGGCCATGGGCTGCGGCTCCAACACGGCCACCGTCAACCCGTCATCCACCAGGTACTTGCGCGCCACGGCCTGCACCTGCTCGGCGGTCACCGCCTTGATGCGCGGCACGTAGTCGTCCAGAACCCGGTACCCCAGCCCCACCGTCTCGGTAGTGCCGATCTGCATCGCCTGATAGAACAGCGAATCGCGCTGGTAGACGGCGCTCGCCACCACCGCGGTCTTGACCCGCGCTAACTCCTCGGGCGCGGCAGTTTCGCTGCGCAGCCGCTCAATCTCGGCGCGCAACGCCTGCTCCACCTCGATCATGTCGTGACCTTCGGCGGGCACGGCGCTGAAGGTGAAGAGTCCTGGCAACCGCGAGTAGGGGCTGTAGCCGGCCCCGGCGCTGGCGGCCACCTGCTGGCCACGTACCAGGTTGCGCGACAGCCGCGCGCTCGCGCCGCCGTCGAGGACGCCGGCCAGCACCTCCAAGGCGTACGGTTCCCAGTCCTGTTGAGCCGCGGCCAGGTTGGGTGTCTTGTAACCCATCACCAGCACCGGCAGCTGCGCCGGCGCCTTGACCATGACCCGGCGCACACCGCGCTGCACCGGTTCGTAGCCGCGCCGCGGCTCGCCGACCGGGCGCGCGGGGATGGGGCCGAAGTAGGTGCGCGCCCAGGCCAGCACGCGCTGCGGGTCCACGTCGCCCACCACCACCAGGGTAGCGTTGTTGGGTGCGTACCAACGCCGGTACCACGCCTTGACGTCGTCCACAGTGAGATGTTCCAGATCGCCCATCCAACCGATGACGGGGATGCGGTTGGGGCTCGCTTCGAACGCAGCGGCCCTGAACTGCTCGAAGGTGAGCGACTGCGGGTCGTCGTCGGTGCGCAGGCGTCGCTCCTCCATCACCACCTTCACCTCCTTGGCGAACTCGTCCGCTGACAACTGCAGATTGCGCATGCGGTCGGCCTCCAGCTCCAGAGCGACGGGCAGGCGGTCCTTGTGCAGCTGCTGAAAGTAGGTGGTGTAGTCGGCCGCCGTGAAGGCGTTTTCGCGACCGCCGATGTCGGCAATGATGCGCGAGAAATCCCCCGCCGGGTGACGCCGCGTCCCCTTGAACATCATGTGTTCGAGCACGTGCGAAACACCGGTGATGCCGCCGTGCTCGTAGGTGGAGCCCACCTTGTACCAGACCTGGCTGACGACCACGGGGGCGCGGTGATCCTCCTTGACGATCACCTTCATGCCGTTGGTGAGGTGGAACTCGCTCACCGTCTGCGCCTGCGCGTGAGCGGTCGCGGCGGTCAACAACAGCGTCCCGAGGACGATTCGTAACATCGCGTCGTTACCCTTATTGATGTTGCGGTTGGGAATCGTACCGGCCAATTCCCACTCCCCGGGACTTGCGCGGAGCGCAGAATATCGACGGACTCCGGGGGGATGGTAGGATACCCCATCCCGAGTGCCGGCCCCTGCGGCTAGCACGAAACGTTATGACCGGATCATCCATGTTTGGTTTCAAGCGCGACAAATCCGCCAAGGCGCCGCAACTCGACGAGCCACAGGCTGCGGTCGAGCCGTCCAGCTCGCCACCGCCCACCCGCGAAGGGTTGTTCGCGCGCCTGAAACGCGGTCTGGGCAAGACCCGCGCCGGCTTCACCGAGGGGCTGGTGGGGCTGGTGCGCGGCCGCAAGGCCATCGACGACGAGCTGCTGGAGGAGATCGAAACCCTGCTGCTCACCGCCGATCTGGGTGTCGACGCCACCCAGACCATCATCGCCGATCTCACCCAACGCGTATCGCGCAAAGAACTCGCCGACGCCGCGGCACTGCTGGAGGCGCTGCGCGCTGAGATGCGTGCGCTGCTGGAGCCGTGCGCCCTGCCGCTGCAGCTGCCGGTCGACGGCGCGACCCGTGTCATCCTCATGGTGGGCGTCAACGGCGCCGGCAAGACCACCACCATCGGCAAGCTGGCGCGGCGTTTCCTCGACCAGGGCAAGAGCGTCATGCTCGCCGCCGGCGACACCTTCCGCGCCGCCGCGGTGGAACAGTTACAGGTGTGGGGCGAGCGCAACGGCGTCCCGGTCATCGCGCAGCACACCGGCGCCGATTCCGCGGCGGTGATCTTCGATGCCCTGGAGTCGGCACGCGCACGCGGCGTCGACGTACTCATCGCCGACACCGCCGGGCGGTTGCAGAACAAGGCCAACCTCATGGAGGAGCTGAAGAAGATCCGCCGCGTGATGGGCAAGATCGACCCCGCAGCCCCTCATGAGGTGATGCTGGTGCTGGACGCCGGTACCGGCCAGAACGCGCTCAGCCAAGCGCGCGAGTTTCACAGCGCCGTGGGCGTCACCGGCATCACGTTGACAAAGCTCGACGGCACCGCCAAAGGCGGCGTCATTTTCGCGGTGGCCAAGGCGATGGGGCTGCCGATCCGCTTCATCGGCGTCGGGGAACAGGCCGAGGATTTGCGCGAGTTCGACGCATCCGCCTTCGTCGACGCCCTGTTCGACATGGAGTGACGCCGGCGCCGCCATGATCCAGTTCGACAACGTCAGCAAACGTTATCCCGACGGCGGCAGCGACGCCCTGGCGCACATCTCGTTCCACCTGGAAAAGGGCGAGATGGCGTTTCTGACCGGCCACTCCGGCGCCGGCAAGAGCACGCTGCTCAAGCTCATCTCGCTCATCGAATACGCCACCCGCGGACAGCTCCTGCTCGACGGCGAAAACGTCACCAAGGTGCGCCGCGGCCGCGTCCCCTACCTGCGCCGCAAGATCGGCATCATCTTCCAGAATCACCAGTTGCTCTACGATCGCACGGTGTTCGACAACGTGGCGCTGCCGCTGGTGATTGCCGGCATGCGCCACCAGGAGATCGCGCGCCGGGTGCGTGCTGCGCTCGACAAGGTGGGTCTGCTGGGCAAGGAGAGCATGGCGCCGATCCGGCTCTCCGGCGGCGAGCAGCAGCGCGTCGGCATCGCCCGTGCGGTGGTCAACAAACCGCCGCTGCTGCTGGCCGACGAGCCCACCGGCAACCTCGACCCGGAGCTCTCGCGTGAGATCATGAATCTTTTCCAGAGCTTCAACGACGTCGGCGTAACGGTGATGATCGCCAGCCACGACCTCGACCTGATCCGCACCTACGGCAAGCGCACCTTCGTGCTCAAGCAGGGGCATTTGATCGCCGGCGGCTCGCGCCCCCACGCCTACGTACAGAACCATGTCCACCCGAATTAGATCAGGAGCCCGATCGGGCATCGACCGCGCTCGCTCGCGGCGCAAGCCCGAAGCCGGCGGCACCCATGCCGCCGCGGGCCGGCCCTCGACGGCAACGCGCCTGCAGGCCTACTGGATCAACCACGCGCAGACGCTCTTCGCCAGCCTCGGCCGGCTCTGGCGCACCCCCTTCGCCAGCCTTATGACCGCGGCAGTGATCGGCATCGCCCTGGCGCTGCCGGCCGGTCTGCACCTGCTGCTCGACAACGCCCAACGCCTAAGCGCCAACTGGGACGGCTCGGCGCGCATCTCGGTTTTTCTCAAGGATTCGGTGAGCGACGCCCAAGCGCGCGGGCTGGCCGACAAGCTGCGCCGCCGCAACGAAGTTGCCGACAGCGACTACATCTCCCCCGACCGCGCGCTGGAGGAGTTTCGCAGCCTTTCGGGGTTCGGCGATGCACTCAAGGCGCTGGACAAGAACCCGCTGCCCGCGGTGGTGGTGATCCGCCCAGCGTTGGCGGCCAGCGATCCGGCTCGCATCGAACAGCTGGTAGCCGACCTCCACAAACTGCCCGAGGTGGATTTCGCGCAGCTCGACATGCAGTGGGTTAGGCGCCTGCACGCCATTATGGAGATCGCCCAGCGCGGCGTCTTCGTGCTGGGGAGCCTGCTGGCGTTGGCGGTACTGCTCATCGTCGGCAACACCATCCGCCTGGACATCTTCAACCGCCGCCAGGAGATCGAGGTGATCAAGATGGTGGGCGGTACCGATGCCTTCATCCGCCGCCCTTTCCTCTACGGCGGTATGTGGTACGGCCTGTTCGGCGGATTGATCGCCTGGCTGATGGTGGGACTCTCTTGGTGGCTGCTGCAGGACCCGGTGCGCGGGCTCGCCGCCCTCTACCACAGCGGCTACGGCCTGCAGATGCTGAGCGTGGGCAGCACGCTGCTGCTGTTTCTCGTCGCCGGCCTGCTGGGGTGGTTGGGATCGTGGCTGGCGGTGGGTCGGCACCTGCGCGCCATCGAGCCTGCCTGAAGACCAAAACACCTATTTTCAACAGGTTATCTCCTCGGGTGAACTTTTTCCGCCATTAGCACTCTCACGCAACGAGTGCTAAACTTCACCCCAGTCCTAAGGGAGGCAACCACTGGTGAACGACTCCATCGCAACGATGCGCCTGCCGGTTCCAGTCAGCAGCATCGATGCCTACATCCAGGCCGTCGGCCACTTCCCCCTGCTCAGCGAGGAGGAGGAGAAGCGTCTGGCGCGGCAGCTGCGCGACCACAACGATCTGGACGCCGCGTGGCAGATGGTCTCGTCGCACCTGCGTTTCGTGGTGCGCATCGCGCGCGGCTACCTGGGCTACGGCCTGCCCCTGCCCGACCTCATCCAGGAGGGCAACATCGGGCTGATGAAGGCGGTCAAGCGCTTCGACCCCGAGCAGGGGGTGAGATTGGTCTCCTTCGCAGTGCACTGGATCCGCGCCGAGATCCACGAATTCATTCTGCGCAACTGGCGCATCGTCAAGGTGGCCACCACCAAGGCGCAGCGCAAACTCTTCTTCAACCTGCGCAAGTCCAAGAAGCGCCTGGGCTGGCTGAGCCACGACGAAGTCAACGCCGTGGCCGAGGACCTGGGCGTCAAGCCAGAGACGGTGCTGGAGATGGAGCGCCGCCTGAGCAGCCACGACGTGGCCTTCGACGCGCCGGTGGATGCCGACGACGAGGATAGCGCCAGCTTCGCCCCCGCCGGCTACCTGGAGGACCGCAGCGCCGATCCCGCCGCGCTGGTGGAGAACGCCGACTGGGAGCAGTCCAGTCACAGCCGGCTCGCCGCCGCGTTGGAAGGGCTCAACGAACGCAGCCGCGACATCGTGGCGCGCCGCTGGCTCAACGACGACAAAGCAACGCTGCAGGAGCTGGCCGGCGAGTACGGCGTGTCGGTGGAACGCATCCGCCAGATCGAGCAGCAGGCGATGAAAAAACTGCGCAGCGCCTTGGAAGCCTGAGGTTCCCGCCAACCCCATCCCCATCGAAGCCCGCCGAACGGCGGGCTTTGCCGTTTGCATCCGACCTCATCAACCCATCCCCGATTTCCGCTACCATCCCCCTCATGGACACCTATCTCGTCGGCGGCGCGGTGCGCGATGAATTGCTCGATCTCCCGGTGAAGGAGCGCGACTGGGTGGTGGTGGGCGCCACTGCCGCCGAGATGACGGCACGAGGCTTTCGCCAGGTGGGCGCCGATTTCCCGGTCTTTCTTCACCCCGAAAGCCACGAGGAGTACGCGCTGGCCCGCACCGAACGCAAGACCGCCCCCGGCTACCACGGCTTTACCGTCCACGCCGACCCGGCGGTGACGCTGGAAGAGGATCTGTTGCGCCGCGATCTCACCATCAACGCCATGGCGCGCGACGAGCGCGGGCGACTCATCGACCCCTACGGCGGCACCGCGGACCTGGAGGCCCGGCTGCTGCGCCACGTCTCCCCCGCCTTCCGCGAGGACCCGGTGCGCATCCTGCGCATCGCCCGGTTTGCAGCCCGCCTCGCACCGCTGGGCTTCGCGGTCGCGCCCGAAACCCTGGCCTTGATGAAGGCGATGGTGGCCGACGGCGAGGTGGACGCCCTGGTGGCGGAGCGGGTGTGGAGCGAGCTGGCGCGCGCCCTGAGCGAAGCGCAGCCGACACGCTTTTTCGAAACCCTGCGCGCCTGCGGCGCCCTGGAACGCCTACTGCCGGAGATCGACCACCTGTTCGGCATACCGCAGCGCGCCGACCATCACCCCGAGATCGACTGCGGCGTACACACCCTGATGGTGCTGGAGCAGGCCGTCAAATTGAGCGCCGCCCCGGAAGTGCGCTTCGCCGCGCTTACCCACGACCTGGGCAAGGCCGACACCCCCGATGAGGTGCTTCCCAGCCACCACGGGCACGAACAGCGCAGCGTGCGCCGCCTGCACCAGCTCTGCGACCGGCTCAAGACCCCACGTAGCTTCCGCGAACTGGCGGAGCTGGGTGCGCGCTATCACACGCACTGCCACCGCCTAGCGGAGTTGCGCCCGACCACCGTGCTCGACACCCTGGAACGGCTGGATGCGCTGCGCCGCCCGGAGCGGTTTGAGCAGTTTCTGCTGGTGTGCGAAGCGGACAGTCGCGGTCGTGCGGGGTTCGAACAGCGCCCCTACCCGCAAAGCGGCTGGTTTCGCCAGGCCCGCCAGGCCGCCGCCGACGTCGACCCCCGGCCGTGGGTGGCGCAAGGACTTCAGGGACAGGCGGTGGCGCAGGCCCTGCGCCACGAACGCCTCAAGGCGATTCGCGAGGTCAAGAAGGGTTGGGAGCCAGCCCCATAACGCGGCGTTCGAACCACCGCAGCAGGCGATCGCCTCCCCGCTGCAACACCAGCCAGGCAACCACCACACCGGCCAGATCGGCCACCATATCGGCGATCTCGAAGGAACGCGTGCCGCCAGCAAACTGGGCGAATTCCAGCACCACCCCCAACAGCACGAACGAAACGGCATAGCCGAGCCGCAATAAGGGACGCCGGTAAAGCTGCCCGAACCAGCCCATGAGCACGCCGTAGGCAAATGCATGCTCGAACTTGTCCGACAGATCGAAGACCGGAAACGTCACCGGATCGGGGATCAGCGACAGCACGATCACCGCGGCGATGAGCAGACACCCCACCGCCAGCCACAGTCGGTGCCAACGAAGCTGCGCATCGCTCACAAAAACATCACCAGCAACACCACCCCCAGCAGCAGCCGATAGACCACGAACGGGGTCATGCCGATGCGCTGCAGAAAAGCGATGAAGAGTCTTATGCAGAGATAGGCGGCCAGCGCAGAGATAGCCATGCCGTAGACCAGCGCGCCCCAGGCCACCGCCTCTTCGGCGCGCACCAGTTTGAGAACCTCCAGACCGCCGGCCAGAACGATGACCGGAATGGAGAGCAGAAACGAAAAGCGCGCCGCGCCCACCCGGTCCATGCCCATGAACAGCGCCGCCGTCATGGTGATGCCGGAGCGCGAGGTCCCGGGAATCAGCGCCACCGCCTGGGCCAGGCCGATGACCAGTACATCGCGCCAGGTGATGGAGTGCTCGTTGCGCTCGCGCCGTCCTGCAACGTCCGACCACCACAGCAGCAGGCCGAACCCGATGGTGGTGGCCGCGATCACCAGCGGCGAACGCAGGGATTGCTCCACAGCATCGCTCACCGCCAGTCCCGCCAACCCCACCGGAATGGTGCCGAACAGCACCGCCCAAGCCAAACGGCTGTCCGGGGTGTGGCGGCCGCGCAGCGAGCCGAACCAGTCGGAGGCCATGGGCACCAGCTCGCGACGGAAATACCACAGCACCGCAGCCAGCGTCCCCAAATGGACGGCCACGTCGAATGCCAACCCCTGGTCCGTCCAGCCGACGATACGCGGCAGCAAGATCAGGTGCGCAGAACTGGAGATGGGGAGAAACTCCGTCAACCCCTGCAGCAGCGCCAACGCCCCAAACCGAAACCAATCCATCTTTCGCCATTCTCCGCCGAGGGCCGCAGCCCGAATCTATAACTTGTGCCTCATATCGCCGAGGGCAAAACCAGCCAACGGCGCGGCCGGCAAGGCGCGTGTGAGCCCGATGACCTTGAACAGTTCCCCCATCTCCGAGGGCAGCAGCAGTTTTTTCACCCCCTGCGCCAGGCGCAGGCGTTCGTTCTCCGCCAGGGCGGAGTCCTCCAGTAGCGCGTTGATGCCGGCACCGAGCAGAAAGTAGGCCTGTGTCGTGTAGCCGGCCACGGTAAGACCCGCCTGGTGCGCCGCTTCCGCCACCGCGGTGAAATCGACGTGCGCGGTGATGTCCTGCAGGCCGGGGAGTATCAGCGGGTCACCGTGGGCGCGGTGGCGATAGTGGCACATCAGCGTGCCACCGCGGCGGTCGGCATGATAATACTCGTGACGGGGAAAGCCATAATCGATCAGCAGAATCAGACCGGCCGCCAGCGACTGCCCCAGCGCAGCCACCCACGGGGCCAGCGCGGGACAGAGTTCCGATTCGTACCCCGGTTGCCAGGCGGCGCGCAACTCCGACGGCAGGCGCTCGATCTGCTCGCACAGCGACGCATCCGGCACCGCCTCGCACCACTCGAACCCATCGCCCGCGGCGCGCACACAGCGCTGCCTGGGACCATCGGCAGCGACGACGAAGCGCTCCACCGGCAGCGCGTCCAACACCTCGTTGGCCACGATCACTCCGCGCAGCCCCGCTTCCGGCAGGCGGTCCAGCCACTGCACGCGTGCCACCAGATGCGGCACAGCCAGCTCCAATGTGCTGCGTTGGCGCTGGCGCAGCTCGCCGCTCAGCTCCAGAATGGCGTAGCGTTCAGGCAGCGCGTCGAGCCGCTCCAGCTCGACGAGACTGTCGGCGGCCATACGCCCGCTGCCGGCGCCGATCTCCAGAATCTCACCCCCACCCAGCGCGCTCAGCACCTCCCGGTACTGCCGCGCCAGCGTGCGCGAGAAAAGTGGCGAGATCTCGGGCGCGGTGACGAAATCGCCCGCCGCGCCGAACTTGCGGCTGCCGGCGCTGTAGTAGCCCAAACCCGGCGCGTAGAGGCAGCGCTCCATGTAGCGCGAGAACGCAATCGCGCCGCCGGCCGCCGCCATCTCGTCGCGCAGCGCGGCGGCCACCTGCTGCGCATGACGCTCAGCGTGGACATCCGGCTGTGGCAGATTATCGGGCAAGGGTTTCATGGCAGGAGCGGGTCGCGGCGAAACGCGAACTGTAATAGAGTGGGCCGAAAACAAAGGCTGGGAGGTTCGCAGTGGACGAGGAAACAGTCAAGCTCGACGGACGGGTGGCGCTGATCACCGGCGGTGCGCACCGCATTGGCGCCGCCATTGCGCGGCGGCTGCACCACACCGGCATGAACGTGGTGCTCCACTACCGCAACTCCCAGGCCGCCGCCGAGGCGCTGCGCGATGAGCTGCTCGCCAAACGCGCCGATTCGGTACACCTGATCCAGGCCGATCTGCTCGACAACCAGGCGCTGCTGGATATCGTCGACGAGGCCCACGGCAAGTGGGGGCGGCTGGACACGTTGGTCAACAACGCCTCCGCCTACTACCCCACGCCGATCGGTCACGTGACGTTGGAAGAGTGGCACGAGATGCTGGGCACCAATCTGCGCGCGCCCTTCTTCCTTGCGCAGGCTGCCGCGCATTGGCTGCGCGGCGAAGGCGGCGCCATCATCAACCTGGTGGACATCCACGCCGACCGCCCGCTCAAGGATCACCCCGCCTACAGCATCGCCAAAGCGGGACTGGTGATGCTCACCAAGGCGCTGGCGCGCGAACTGGGACCCACCATCCGCGTCAACGCGGTGGCACCCGGCGCCATCCTGTGGCCGGAACGCGGCATCAGCGAAGAGGACCGCCACCGGATCATCGGCTCGACGCTGTTGCAGCGCCAAGGGACACCGGACGACATCGCGCGCGCGGTGCTGTTCCTGATCCGCGACGCCGATTACATGAGCGGGCAGGTGCTGACGGTGGACGGAGGACGCTCGGTGGTGTTGTAGAAGCGGCCGCCGCTTCCGCCGCATCTACCGCGATTGTTGTGAAACGGCGTCCGCATCCCACGGCATCGCTACCGGCGTGAGCGTCTGCGCCGGGTCGTCGAACGCACCCCACAACTCGCGATAGCTGCGCCGCAGAACGGGGTGCAGTTCGTCACCGGCGAGATCCGCCAGCGGCCGTAACACGAACGCGTAGCGCAGAATCTCGTCGCGCGGCACGCTCAGGCCCGGGCGCCGCACAACGCTATCGCCGTACAACAGCAGATCAATGTCCAGCGTACGCGGCGCGAAACGCTCCTCACCCCGCACCCGCCCGTGCGCCTCTTCGATGCGCGACAGCACGGCGTCCACTGCGTCGACGTCCGCCGCCGTCTCGAACGCGGCAACGAAATTGAGAAACGGCTCCCCCGCGAACCCCACCGCAGCGCTCTCGTAGACCGGCGAGAGTTCGACCGCGCCGAAAACGTCACGCAGATCGCGCAAACCGTCGCGCAGATGGCGTTCGCGATCGACGTTGCTGCCGAAGCTGACGTAGACGCGCGTCATCCGCGCTCCCCGCGCTCGACGATCACGCCGACGTCGCGCGAACCGCGCACCGCCCCCGGCTTGTGTAAGGTGACGCGCACCCAGGGCACGGCGAACTCCTCGCGCACGATGGCGGCGATACGCTCGGCCAGGGTCTCGACCAGCTGGAACTGGCTCGCCTCGACGAAAGCGATCAGGCGCTTGGCCACCGCCTTGTAATCCAGCGTGTCGGCGATGTCGTCAGAGGCAGCGGCGCGGGCAATGTCCCACCCCATCTCCAGATCGACGGCCACCGTCTGACGCGTGGTGCGTTCCCAATCGTAGATACCAATGATGGTCTCGATGCGCAGGTCGTGCAGAAATAGGGTATCCATAGAATCATCGTCCGGAGTGCCTGCCAGGCGGGCCACTATAGCGACTCGTGCCGGGGCGGACCAGACACGCCAGAGCTTGACCTGAGGCAGGCAAGTCAGTGCAATAGCGCCCCATGAGCTCTCTCACCACTCTCGTGCTGGCCCTCTTCGGCTACCTGCTGGGCTCTATCTCCAGTGCCATCATCGTCTGCAGACTGCTCAGCCTGCCTGACCCGCGCACCTTCGGTTCGAACAATCCGGGCGCTACCAATGTGCTGCGCCACGGCAACAAGAAGGCCGCTGCCATCACTCTGGCCGGCGACATGCTGAAAGGGGTGATTCCCGTGGTGGTCGCGCAACTGCTGAGCGCGGACAACCTGACGCTGGCCCTGGTGGCCCTCGCCGCCTTCCTTGGCCACCTCTACCCGGTATTCTTCCGCTTCCAGGGCGGCAAGGGGGTCGCCACGCTGCTGGGGGCGCTGCTGGGGTTGCAGCTCTGGGCCGGACTCGCCACCTGCGGGGTGTGGCTGTTCATGGCCTTCGTGGTGAAGATCTCGTCGCTCTCGGCCTTGGTGGCCACCGCCTCCGCGCCGCTATGGATCTGGCTGCTGACCCGTTCGCCGGAGATCACCGTTGCGGTCGCCGCCATGACGGCACTGCTCTACTGGCGCCACCGCAGCAACATCCAAAACCTGCTCAAGGGCACCGAGGACAAGATTCAGGGGCCGGATCAGCCTCCGCCCGACGACGCCGGCGGCACCAGCTGATCCAGTGTCCAACGCGGCTCGGCAGTGAACCACAACGGTTCGTGCTGGCCGGCGAGCAGGCGCTGGCATCCCGCGTAGGCGATCATCGCGCCGTTGTCGGTGCAGAACTCCAGGCGCGGAAACGCCACCCGCGCGCCCTCCGTCTCGACCATCGCCGCCAACCCGGCGCGCAGCGCCCGATTGGCGCCCACCCCTCCGGCCACCACCAAAGTACGCAGGCCGGTGGTACGCAGGGCGCGCCGGCACTTGATCACCAGCGTCTCCACCACGGCATCCTGGAAGGCACGCGCCACGTCGGCCCGGGTCTGGGCGTCGTCGGGGCTGCCCTGGATGGTGGTGAGGGCAAAGGTCTTGAGACCGCTGAAGCTGAAATCGAGGCCCGGACGCTGGGTCATAGGCCGCGGGAAGGTGAAGCGCTGCGGATCGCCCCGCTCGGCCAGCCGCGCCAAGGCGGGACCGCCGGGATACTCCAACCCCAGCAGCTTGGCCGTCTTGTCGAAGGCCTCGCCGACGGCATCGTCCAGGGTATCGCCCAACAGTCGGTAGCGTCCCACGCCCAACACCTCCACCAGTTGGGTATGGCCGCCCGACACCAGCAGAGCGACAAAGGGAAACTGCGGTGCGTCGGCCTCCAGCATAGGGGCCAGCAAATGCCCCTCCATGTGGTGCACCGCCACGGCCGGCACACCCCAGGTCCACGCCAGACTACGGCCGATGGCGGCGCCCACCAGCAGCGCCCCGATCAGACCGGGCCCCGCAGTGTAGGCAACGCCCTGCACCTGTTGCGCGGTAACGCCCGCGTCGGCAAAGACCTGCTTCAGTAGCGGCAGCGCCTTGCGCACATGGTCGCGGCTGGCCAATTCCGGCACCACGCCGCCGTACTCGGCGTGCAGGGCGATCTGGCTGTGCAGCGCGTGGGCGAGGATGCCGCGCTCCGGGTCGTAGAGGGCGACTCCGGTCTCGTCGCAGGAGGTTTCGATACCAAGGACTAGCATGACAGCGCGATCAAACAGGACTCTTCGAGGCGGGTGACTGGACAGTGGCCAACCGGGGACAGTAGAATTCGCGGTTCTTTGCACCCTAACGGGTGCGTGGTGCCCACGAGATTAAGGTAATCATACGTATGCCGAGTGTTCGCGTAAAAGAGAACGAGCCCTTCGACGTCGCCCTGCGCCGCTTCAAGCGCGCCTGCGAAAAGGCCGGTGTCCTGACCGAAGTGCGTCGCCGCGAGTTCTACGAAAAGCCCACCGAGATCCGCAAGCGCAAGGCCGCTGCCGCAGTGAAACGCCACCAGAAAAAGGTCTACAAAGAGGTGGCACGCCGCGAGCGTCTCTACTAGGCAGGCCTCTCGCGCCATGAGCGAACCGCTCAAATCGCGCATTCAGTCTGACATGAAAACCGCCCTCAAGGCCGGCGACAAGCGCCGCCTGGGGGCAATTCGCCTGTTGATGGCCGCCATCAAACAGCGCGAGGTGGACGAGCGCATCGAGCTCGACGATGCGGCCGTGCTGGCGGTCATCGACAAGATGGTCAAGCAGCGTCGCGACTCCATCGCCCAATACCAGGAGGCCGGGCGCCAGGAGCTGGCCGACCAGGAGCAGTACGAGATCGACGTGCTCGGCGACTACCTGCCCGCCGCCCTCAGCGAGGCCGAGATCACCGCCCTCATCGATGACGCCATTGCCCAATCCGGCGCCGAATCCATGCGCGACATGGGCAAGGTGATGGGCATCCTCAAACCCCAAATCCAGGGTCGCGCCGACGTCGGCGCCGTCAGTGCCCAGGTCAAGGGCCGGCTGGCGGGCTGACGATTCCGCGACCCGCCATCGAAACCGCCGCTCATCAGGCGGTTTTTTTGTCTTGGCCGCCGGCGCCGTTTAAGCGCCCACCCCCTTGCCGTACCATTGCCCCATGGCCGGTCTGATCCCCAAATCTTTCATTCACGAGCTGTTGCAGCGCGTCGACATCATTGACGTCATCGACGCCCGCGTACCATTGAAGAAGGCCGGCCGCGACCACAAAGCCTGCTGCCCTTTCCACCAGGAGAAGACCCCGTCGTTCACGGTCAGTGCCGACAAGCAGTTCTATCACTGCTTCGGCTGTGGCGCCCACGGCAACGCCCTCGACTTCCTGATGGAATTCGACCGTCTCGGCTTCGTCGAGGCGGTGGAGGATCTCGCCCAAAGCGTCGGGCTTCCCGTTCCCCGCGACGAGACGGCAGGCGCCCCGACACCGGCGAACCACGGTCTGTACGAGGTGCTGGAGCAAGCAGCGGCCCACTACCGCCGCGCGCTGCGCGAACACCCGGCCGCCCCCGGCGCGGTGGACTATCTCAAGGGACGGGGCGTGACCGGCGAAATCGCCGCGCGCTTCGAGATGGGATTCGCCGCCCCCGGATGGGACAACCTGCTGACCCACCTCGGCAACACGCCCGCCCGTCGCGACGCGCTCTTCGAACTGGGACTTGCGGCCCGCAACGACCAGGGGCGCGAATACGACCGCTTCCGCAACCGCATCATGTTCCCCATCCGCGACCGGCGCGGCCGCATCGTCGGATTCGGCGGCCGCGCCATGGGCGACGACGGCCCCAAGTACATGAACTCCCCCGAAAGCCCGGTGTTTCACAAAGGCCGTGAACTGTACGGACTGTACGAAGCGTTGCAGCGCCACGCCCGCCCAGCCCACCTGTTGGTGGTCGAGGGCTACATGGACGTGGTGGCGCTGGCCCAGCACGGCGTTGAAGGCGCGGTGGCCACCCTGGGCACCGCCACCACGCGCGACCACCTCGACGCCCTCTACCGCTGCACCGGCGACCTGATCTTCTGTTTCGACGGGGACCGCGCCGGTCGCCAGGCGGCGTGGCGCGCGCTGGAAAACACCCTGCCCGCCCTGCGCGACGGCCGTCAGGCGCGCTTCCTGTTCCTCCCCGAGGGCGAGGACCCGGACAGCCTGGTGCGCCAGATCGGACGCGACGGCTTCGAGCAACGCCTCGCTGAGGCACTGCCTCTTTCGGAATTCCTGTTCCAGAGCCTCAAAGAGCGCGCCGCCACCACCAGCGCCGAAGGCCGGGCCCGCTTCGTGGAGGCGGCACGCCCGCTGTTGAACAGCGTGGCGCCGGGCGCCTTGCGGCTGCTGCTCATCGACCAAGCCGCACGCCTCGCCGGTATGCGCACCGAGCAGATCACCGGACTGCTGGAGCACCCCGACACACCAGCGGAACTGCCGATGGCACCGCGTCGCCCGGGCCGCGTCGCGCCGTCCCCGGTGCGGACCGCGATCGGCGCCTTGCTGCACCAGCCGCAACTGGCGCAGCGCATCGGCACACCCCAGCGCTGGATTGCCCTACCCCTGCCCGGGGTGAAATTACTGGCCGATCTGCTTGAATTGTTGAGGATTAATCCACATATGAGCACAGGTGGCATCCTGGAGAACTGGCGCGCAACCCCGGAGGGGGCGCATCTCGCCAAACTGGCCGGCATCGACCCCGCACTGGATGAGCAGGCCCTGGAACGTGAGTTTCTCGACGCCTTGGAACGATTGAACGAAAAGGCCGACCGCCAGTCGGACGTGACGGCGGTGTTCAGCCCCTCGGAGCTCAGCGACTCACGCAAGCAGGAGGTGCGTCGCAAACACCGCATTCGCGCACTGAAGGACAAGCAGCGGGCACGGTCCATATCGGATGAAGAACTTGAGGAACTGCATAAACTGCTGGCCGAAACCGCCGATAACACCCCCAGCTGACTCCATGAAACTAATGCGAACTGGACCGGATATCAGGCAATTTGGTATCCTGTCAAATTCGTTTCGTTCAACGTATTCCGCACGCCGGTACTGAGCCCCGCATGGATCGAGAACAGCAGCAATCTAGACTTAAGTTACTGATCGCCAAAGGGAAAGAGCAAGGTTTCTTGACCTACAGCGAGGTCAACGATCACCTGCCCGAAGATATCGTCGATCCCGAGCAGATCGAAGACATCGTCAACATGATCAATGACATGGGCATCACGGTGCACGAGCAGGCGCCGGACATGGACTCGCTGGTGCTCTCCGACGGGAACGTCAGCAGCGACGACGATGACACCGAGGAAGCGGTCGCCACCCTCGCCTCGGTGGACAGCGAATTCGGCCGCACCACCGATCCGGTACGCATGTACATGCGCGAGATGGGCTCGGTGGAACTGCTGACGCGGGCCGGCGAGATAAAGATCGCCAAACGAATCGACGACGGCCTACGCCAGGTGCGGCAGGCGTTGGCGGAATTCCCCGGCACCATCTCCGAGCTGTTGGCCCGCTTCGACCTGGTCCAGGCCGGCGAGGGGCGTCTCAACGACCTGGTGACCGGTTTCGTGGATCCCGCCGAAGCGGAGGACGACCCCACGGTGATCGCCGCCGGCGGCAACGGCGGCAGCCCGGAGATCGAAAGCACTGCCGACACGGATGACAGTGACAGCGACGACAGCGACGACGACGACACCTCCTCCTCTGACCCTGAGGACACCGGCCCCGACCCCGAGGAGATGAAGGCCCGGCTCACCGAGCTCGCCGCGCTGCACGAGAAGTTCCTGGCGCTCATTCCCAAGGGCGAGGCCGGCAAACCCAAGGGTCTCAAGCTGCGCGACGAAATGGCCGAGCGCTTTATGGAGTTCAAGCTCGCCTCGCCGTTCATGGACGAGCTGGTAACCCTGATGCGCGACGTGGTGGAGAGCATCCGCGGTCACGAGCGGGTCATCATGGAGATCTGCGTCAAGCATGCCGGTATGCCGCGCAAAGAGTTCATCACCAGCTTCCCCGACAACGAGACCGACACCAAGTGGCTCGACCGCCAAGTCAAGCAGGGCGGCAAGTACGCCGCTACGCTCGAGGGCCACCGCGACGAAATTGCCCGTGCGCAGAACAAGCTGGTCGCCGTGGAAAAAGCGGTCGGCATGCCGATCAACGAGATCAAAGAGATCAACCGCCGCATGTCCATCGGTGAGGCCAAGGCACGCCGCGCCAAGAAGGAAATGGTAGAGGCCAACCTGCGCCTGGTGATCTCCATTGCCAAGAAGTACACCAACCGCGGCCTGCAGTTCCTGGACCTGATCCAGGAAGGCAACATCGGCCTGATGAAGGCAGTGGACAAGTTCGAATATCGCCGCGGCTACAAGTTCTCCACCTACGCCACGTGGTGGATTCGCCAGGCGATCACGCGCTCCATCGCCGACCAAGCGCGCACCATCCGCATCCCGGTGCACATGATTGAGACCATCAACAAGCTGAACCGCATCAGCCGGCAGATGCTCCAGGAGATGGGCCGCGAACCGACCCCGGAGGAGCTGGCCGAGCGCATGGAGATGCCTGAAGACAAGGTGCGCAAGGTGCTCAAGATCGCCAAGGAGCCGATCTCCATGGAGACCCCCATCGGCGACGACGAGGACTCGCACCTGGGCGATTTCATTGAGGACTCCACCGTGCTCTCGCCCATCGATTCGGCCACCACGGAAGGCCTCCGTGAAGCCACCCGCTCCGTGCTCAGCAGCCTGACGCCGCGCGAAGCCAAGGTGCTGCGCATGCGCTTCGGCATCGACATGAACACCGATCACACCCTGGAAGAGGTGGGTAAACAATTCGACGTCACACGCGAACGCATCCGCCAGATCGAGGCAAAGGCGTTGCGCAAACTGCGCCACCCGGCCCGTTCCGAGCAGCTACGCAGCTTCCTCGACCTGGAATAGAGCGAGCGGTACCCGACCTCACATCCGGTTTTGTACACCGTTGGGCCTGTAGCTCAGTTGGTTAGAGCAGGGGACTCATAATCCCTTGGTCCCAGGTTCGAGTCCTGGCGGGCCCACCACTCCCTCACTGACGTTCGGTCCCGTTGGACCGCGCCGGACTATCCCGGCCTGCGCTGCGCTTGGCGTTCGCCGAGCTGCGAAGGTCCACCGGACCTTCGGTCTCGCCTCACCCTGGCGGACCAACCACCCCCTCGCTTCGCTCCCTCACGGCAAACTTCGCATAACACCAAGCACGCAGCATTCGCTGTTTTAAACGCGACGGCGCGAGGCATGAAGTGCAATGTGAGTCCCAACGCGCGCTCAGGAGCGCGTTTATCCCGCTCAACCCACCATGAACAGTCAACCCGGCTCAACCGCTTGCACATCCACCGGAATCCAAATTTCACCGAAGATTCTTGTAAATTATTCTAAATCAATAATTTAAAGAAGAACGCGAACGTCATTGACTTTTCCGCACAAGACCCGCTTCAATATTCTAATATTATATGAGTATTAAAGACGCGCGGGGATTCGAATCCGGGCGAGGAGCCGGAAACAAAAGCAAGACATCGGAGGAGGAGCGCGTGTTTCGGGAAACCGCAAACAGCAGGACGTTCTCACGTCGCAGCATCCACGGTCAGGTTGCCCACGAACTGGGCTTGCGCATCGTAAGTGGTGTTTTCCCCCCCGACAGCACCCTTCCCAATGAAGAGATTTTCAGTGCCGAGCTGAAAGTGAGCCGCACCGTTTATCGCGAAGCAGTGAAGGTGCTGGCCGCCAAAGGCTTGGTCGAACCGCGACCGAAAACGGGGACACGGATCCGTCCGCGCAAGGAGTGGAACATGTTGGATCCGGATGTGTTGGCGTGGTGTTTCGATGCCGGCCCATCCACGAGCCACGCCCGTTCTCTGTTCGAGATGCGCCACATCATCGAACCCGCCGCCGCCGCGATGGCGGCCGAGCGCGCGAACGAGGAGCAGACTTCGCGCATTGAACGCGCGCTGGAAACCATGAGAGCCGCCGCGCCCAACACCGATGACAGCGTCCGGGCCGATCTCGAGTTTCATCAATCCATCATCGAAGCCAGCGGCAATGACCTGCTGACATCGCTGGGCTACGTGATCGAATCCGCTTTAGCGCAGAGCTTCGAACTATCGACCCGCTCGCCAGGGGCACGCGTGAACTCCATTCCGCTGCACGAAAACGTGCTCAAGGCCATCCGCAAACACGACCCCGACGCTGCCCGCGCGGCCACGAATACGCTGCTGGAGAGCGCTTGGAACGACATCAAGGGCGTCATCGCCCGACTATCCGACAACCGCAACTCAGCGGACGCCGCAGAATCGGCAGCGTCAAAAAGGGGCGACAAATGACCGATACCAAAAAGGGAAAGCGGGAACTGCGCTCACGCCAGTGGTATGGCGGGACGAGCAAAGATGCCTTCATGCATCGCAGTTGGATCAAGAACCAGGGCCACCCTGACCACATGTTCGACGGTCGCCCGGTGATCGGCATTTGCAATACCTGGGCCGATACCAACCCCTGCAACGCACACCTGAAAGACCTGGCCGAATACGTCAAACGCGGCGTTTACGAAGCGGGCGGCTTCCCGCTGGAGTTTCCGGCCATGAGCCTGGGTGAAACGACGCTGCGCCCCACAGCCATGCTCTACCGCAATTTGGCGGCCATGGAGGTGGAAGAGAGCATCCGCGCCAATCCTCTGGACGGCGTGGTGCTGATGGTGGGCTGCGACAAGACCACGCCGGCGCTGATGATGGGCGCGGCAAGCTGCGACCTGCCGACGATCACCCTCTCCGGCGGACCCATGCTCAATGGCAAGTACAAGGGCCAGGACATCGGCTCGGGCACTGCCGTGTGGCAGTACTCCGAAGCGGTGAAAGCCGGCGAACTGACGCTGCAAGACTTTATGGCGGCGGAGAGCGGCATGTCCCGGAGCCCGGGCCACTGCATGACCATGGGCACGGCATCCACCATGGCCTCCATGGTCGAGGCGCTGGGCATGGGAATGCCGGAAAACGCTGCCTTTCCTGCCGTCGATTCGCGGCGGCGACGTATGGCGCACATGGTCGGCATGCGCATTGTCGAGATGGTCAAGGAAGATCTGACAATGTCCAAAATACTTACACGGGATGCGTTTCAGAATGCCATCCGCGCCAACGGCGCCATCGGCGGGTCGACCAACGCGGTGGTGCACCTTCTGGCTATCGCTGGACGCCTGGGCGTCGAGCTGTCTCTGGACGACTGGGACGCGTGGGGTCGGAACGTACCGACGATTGTCGACCTGATGCCGTCGGGCCGATTCCTCATGGAAGATTTCTGCTATGCCGGTGGCCTGCCGGTGGTGATGAAGACCTTGGCCGACTTGGACCTGCTCAACAAAGACGCCATGACCGTCAATGGCCAAACCGTGTGGGACAACGTCAAGAACGCGGAGAACTTCAACACCGAGGTGATCCGCACACCCGACAACGCCTTGGTGAATAGCGGCGGCATTGCCGTGCTGCGCGGGAATCTGGCGCCCAATGGAACCATCATCAAACCTTCCGCCGCGACACCCGAACTGATGCAGCACAGAGGGCGCGCCGTGGTCTTTGAGGACATCGAGGACTACCACACCCAGATCGAAGACCCCGACCTGGACATCGACGAAACCTGCGTCATGGTACTCAAGGGATGCGGACCGAAGGGCTATCCCGGCATGGCCGAGGTGGGCAACATGGGCCTTCCCCCCAAGGTTCTGGCGAAAGGCATCAAAGACATGGTGCGCATTTCCGATGCGCGCATGAGCGGCACCGCCTACGGGACCGTGTTGCTGCATACGTCCCCGGAAGCCTCCGCCGGAGGACCGCTGGCCGTGGTGCGAAACGGCGACATGATCGAGGTCGACGTGGAGAACCGCCGTATCCATCTGGATATCCCCGACGCGGAATTGGCGCGACGCCTGGCCGACTGGGCGCCGCCGGAACCGCCCATGCAGGGCGGCTACTACAAGCTCTATTTCGACACCGTCCTGCAAGCCGACCAAGGCGCCGACCTGGACTTTCTAGTGGGTTGCCGCGGGCATATCGTGAAACGGGATTCGCACTAAAGGAGCAAAGCTATCCGCTCGCCAGCGCCATGAGTTCTTGGCGCGCGTCATAGAATCAGAAATGAAACGCCTCAGGTCCGCAAGAGACCGCGGGTTCTCAAACGACGCAACAGAAGACGAAGGTGGAGTCCGACGTTGAAGAAACAGATGCTGGTTACAATCGCGCTGACCGCCGCATTATCTGCCTGCGTCGCCCAAGCCGACACCGCAAGCAAGCGCATCGCGCTTTCCAACAACTACGCCGGAAATTCGTGGCGCCAAGCCGTATTGAAGTCCTGGAACAAAGTCACCGGCGCCGCCGTCAAAGGTGGCGTTGTCGCCGTCGAACCGACGGAAGAGAAGGTTCTGCACTCCTCGTTCGAGGAGAGCGCCTAAGCATGTTGCACCACCTGTCGTCCCCCAAAATCCTGCGCAGCGCCCTGCCTGCTGCGTCGCTTCTGGTATTGCTGGCGGCAATTTTTCCATACAACCCCGCGCCATGAGCTACTTCGATCTCACCCTGAAGCTCCAATACGCGGTACCCATCGCGCTGGCCACCAGCGCGCAGATGTTCATCAACACCGTCAACGACCTGGACCTCTCCATCGGCCCGTTCGTCGGTCTGACGGCATGCATCGGCGCGACGGTTATCGCCTGGGTGGTTCACGTAACACTGATGCGTTCCAGCTACGGCGTGGTGCTGCGCGGCGCGGGTGGCAACCCCAAGGCCATTGGCCGCGCCGAGTGGTCGCTGATGAAGACCAAGACGATCATGTTCGCCTCTGCCGGATTCTTCGGGGTGCTGTCCGGGTTTTCGTTGATCGGACTCACGTCCGCCGCCAACGCACACACTGCCGACCGCTACACGCTTTACTCCATCGCGGGCGGCGACAAACCGCAACGTTGAAGGAGGAAACGATGGCTCTGGTTGGCGATTCCTACGAATACTATGACAAGCGGTTCTACGACCTGACGGTACCCATCGCCGCAGTCGAGGAGCTGTTCGACGGCTGTCGCTGGGCCGAAGGCCCGGTGTGGTTCAACGAGCACTCCACGCTGGTGTGGAGCGACATCCCCAACCGCCGCCTGTTGCGCTGGATCGAAGGCGAGGGCGTTTCGGTGTTTCGCGCAGAATCCAACTACGCCAACGGCAACACCCGCGACCGGCAAGGCCGTCTGGTATCGTGCGAACATGGCGGGCGCCGCGTCACGCGGACCGAACCCGACGGCACCATCACCGTGATCGCCGACGACTACGGCGGCAAACCGCTCAATTCACCCAACGACGTCATCGTCAAATCCGACGGCACCGTGTGGTTCAGCGATCCCAACTACGGAATCATGTCGGATTACGAAGGCCACAAGGCGGACATGGAACAGGATGGCTGCCACGTCTATTGCTGCAATCCCGCAACCGGCGAGATCAAAATCGTGGCCAGCGACTTCGTGAAACCCAACGGCCTGGCCTTTTCCGAAGATGAAGCGATCCTCTACGTTGCCGACAGCGGACGTAGCCACGACCCGGACGGCCCGCACCATATCCGCGCGTTCGATGTCGCAGGCGACAACACGCTCTCCGGTTCCCGCGTCTTCTGCGAAATCGACCCCGGCATCCCGGACGGCTTTCGCGTCGACATCCACGGCAACGTGTGGAGCAGTTGCGGCAACGGCGTGATCTGTTTGGCGAAAGACGGCACCGCGCTGGGCAAGATCAGGATTCCGAAAATGGTGTCGAACCTCACCTTCGGCGGCCCCAAGCGCAACCGCTTGTTCATCACCGCAACCAACTCCGTTTACGCGGTTTACGTAGCCACCACCGGCGCGCAGACCCCTTAGGGCAAGACGACCATGGAACTCACTTTGACCTCCAAACAGACCCTTCCCGGCGACGGCGTGGCCGGAACGCTGGTGGGACGCGCCTGGGTGCCGGGAGAAATATCCGGCCCGAGTGTCGTGGTCCTGACCGAGCACGGCGTTCATTCCATTGCCCAAGATTTCCCGACCCTGTCGGAGCTGCTCAACGCCGTCGACCCCGCGGATGCGGCGCGGAGCGCAGTGGATCGCGGCCAGCTGTTGGGCGGCATCGACGACGTGCTGGCAAATACCAGCGCCGGACGCATGGCTCCGGACAAACCGTTTTTCCTCAGCCCCATCGACCTGCAGGCGATCAAGGCCGCGGGCGTCACGTTCGCCGCCAGCATGCTGGAACGGGTGATCGAAGAAAAAGCCAAGGGCGACCCCACGGGGGCTGCCGCGATCCGCGAAACCATCAACGAGGAGATCGGCGCCGATATCAGCCGGATCGTGCCGGGTTCCAAGGACGCGGAAAAACTGAAAGCGGTTCTTCAACAGCGCGGCATGTGGTCGCAATACCTGGAGGTGGGCATCGGCCCCTACGCCGAGGTGTTCACCAAGGCGCAGCCCATGTCTTCGGTGGGGACCGGCGCCAGCGTCGGGGTGCACCCGGAATCGGTGTGGAACAATCCCGAGCCCGAAGTCGTGCTGGCCGTGAGCAGCAGCGGAAAAATCCAGGGCGCAACGCTGGGCAACGACGTCAACCTGCGCGACTTCGAAGGCCGCAGCGCGCTGCTGCTCGGCAAGGCCAAAGACAACAACGCCTCGTGCGCCGTAGGCCCGTTCATCCGGCTGTTCGACGACACGTTCTCGCTCGACGACGTGCGCAGGTTGGACGTGTCTCTGGAAATCGCGGGGAAGGATGGTTTCACACTCAAAGACTCCAGCTCCCTATCGCGCATCAGCCGCGACGTGGAAGATCTGGTGCGCCAAACCATCGGCGCCAATCACCAATACCCGGACGGCCTGGTGTTGTTCACTGGCACCATGTTCGCGCCAACTCAAGACCGTGACGCGCCCGGCCTGGGGTTTACGCACAAGAGAGGCGACATCGTGACCATTTCCACGCCCAAGCTGGGGGCCCTGGTCAACGTGGTGGATACTTCCGACAACGTGGCGCCCTGGACCTTCGGGACCGGGGCACTGATGAGAAATCTGGCGCGTCGCGGCCTTATATAAATTCGCGCCGCAAAAGGAGAGGGATCGAATGTCGAAAAAATTACGTGTGGGTTTGATCGGCGTGGGCCTGATGGGTCACGGCGTCGGCAAGAACATTCTCAAGGGCGGCTACCCCTTGAGCGTATTGGCACACAACAACCGCGCGCCCGTGGAGGACCTGATCGGCTTGGGCGCCGTCGAACGTGCGTCGGCCAGGGAGATCGCCGCGCACTCCGACGTGGTCATTCTGGTGGTGACCGGCACTCCCGAGGTCGAAGACGTCGTTTATCGCGACGACGGGCTGCTGGCGGGGATTCACAGCGGCATGGTCGTCGCCGACTGTTCCACGGCGCAACCGGATTCCACGCTTCAGGTCGCGGCCGACGTCGCGGCCAAAGGCGGGCGCTACGTCGATACGCCCATGACCCGCACGCCGCGGGAGGCCGAATCGGGCAACCTGGGCCTCATGACCGGCGGCGACGAAGCCACGCTGGCGGAGATCCGCCCCATCTTGGAGTGCTTCGCGGACACCATCGTCCACGCCGGTGGCGTCGGCGCCGCCCACAAGCTCAAGTTGATCAACAATTTCCTGTCGCTGGGCAAGGCCGCGCTGGTGGCCGAGGCGGTCGCCGCCGCCGCCAAGGGCGGTGTCGATCTTCAGGCGCTACACGATATCGTGGTCGCTGGAGGCGCGAATTCGGTGATGTTCGAGCGTCTGATGAAAGTGCCTCTGGAAGACGACGACAGCGCACTCCAGTTCTATATCCAGAACGCGCAAAAAGACCTGCGCTACTACACGACCATGACCCAGAACCAGTCGTCGACCTCGTTCATCGCAGAGAGCATCCACCAAACCTACGTGCTGGCCAGCAACCTCGGGCATGGCAACAAATTCGTACCGCGCATGGTGGATGTAATGGCGGAGATCAACGCCACCAAGGCACGCAAGTAAGCGCATTCCCGCCAGGCGTGCGGCAGGCGTTACAACGCTCGCATGTCGCGAAAACTGCCCGAAGGGACCTGCCGCAGTGCGGGGATCACCTCCGCGATACGCTGGGCAGCGGCTTGGGGCGAGGGCATCGCCTCGGTCCCTCGCGCCGCGCGCAAACGCGCCATGCTGGGATAGCGCTGTTCGTCGACGACGGCAGGATCACAGAGATAGGCCTGCATCGCGGTATCGACCAGACCCGGAGCCAGGGCACAAAAGTGGGTGGCAGGCAGCTCCTGGGCATAGAGCTGTACCAGCATGTTGAGGGTCGCCTTGGACAGGGCGTAAGCGCCCCATCCCCGGCTGCCGTTGACCGCGGCACCCGACGAGATGGCGACGAGCTGATCCATCGCCACCCCCTGCTTCACGAGGTCGTCGATGAGCCGCTTGTTGGCCCACACGTTGATCTCCATGACTCGCTGTATCGCAGCCATCGAGGTGTCAGCGAGATCGCGAATCTCCCCCAGCACGCCCGCGTTCAGCACCACGAGATCCAATCGCTCTACGCCGTCCAGCAGCTGCGGCAGCTGCGCCGCTGTCTGCCGCTCGTCGGCAATATCGCAGACGACCTGCCGCAACCGTGTGTGATGGAGCGCGCAACCGCGCCGGCTCAAACCGAACACCGTCCAGCCCTGGTCGAGGTAGGTCTGCGCCAACCCGAGCCCGAGTCCACTGCTGATGCCGGTAATGAAGACGCTGCGGGTCATGGCGTAACCGATTCGCCCTTATGCGCTTAGGTTCCCGATGAAACCGAGAGTCAGAAGATCAGCTTCAACCCGCCGTAGAGTCCGCGCTCCAGTTCCACGTCGTCGTGGCCGTCCAGCTTGACCTCGATGTCGCGGTAGCCGAGAAACAGTCGCGCCTCGCGGGTCAGCTCGTACTCACCCTGCACCGACCAGTCGCTGTAGCCTTCGCTGTCGGCGAACGAGGTGACCTTGGGAGCGAAATAGCCCTGCGCGGTGATGGCAAAGCGGTTGGCCTGCGGAAAGTTGTAGCGGACCTGTCCGCCGATGCCCACGGTGAGGACACTCTGGTCGTCGGTATCGCCCAGCATCGCACTGACGCCGCCGCCGGCGTGCAGACCCGAGCCCGGTGCAGCCGCATCCCCGAGCACCTCCAGCCGCGCCCCGCCCAGCCAGTCGTTGGCGTCGTTGTAGGTGATGCTGTAGGTGAGGTCGGCGTTGTTCAACCCCAGGGCCGACGAGGCGGTCTGAAACTCGAAGCGCGCGGCGTCGCTGCTCAAGGCCACGTTCAGAGAAGCCGCCTGGGCGCCCGCCGACAGCACCATCATCCCCGCCATACCTATCGCTCGCCACATCATCAGTCAGTTTCCTTGTCTCATTGGTAATAGGATCAACCCGGACCCGCCACAGCTCCGCACAGGTCGGGGCGTATTGTACTTGAGATGCGGCGCCGCTTCAGGGGCCCGCCGCACCGGCTACGGCGGATCGCATTACCCGCCATATTTCACTCGACACCCGCGCCCCACTATGCCTACCCTTTGACCACCCGGACCACCTACCTGATGTATTGATGAAGCGATTTTCGCGGCCAATCGGATTCCTCGCCGCCGGCCTGTTGGCCAGCGTCATGGTGGGCGCCTGTTCCCCCTCCGCGGACAACGGCCGCAGCGAAACCAAGCCGACACGCCCTCCTCACCTGGTGGCCACCACTGCGGTCATCCGCGACGCCGCGCACTACACCACGGTGCGCACCGGCACGCTACGCGCGCGGCGCACCGTGCGCATCTTCAACCAGGAAGAGGGGCGCATCACCCGGGTAACCTCGTTCGAGGGAGACCAAGCCCGGCAGGGCGCTCCCCTGGTGCTGATGGACGATGCGCTGCTCCAGGCACAACTGGACAAGGCGGTGGCCACCCGCCGCCAGGCCGAGCAGGAGATCCATCGCCTGCGCGAGCTGGAAAGGCGCCATCTCGCCACCGACGAAGAGCTGACCCGCGCCCGCACCACGCTGGAGGTGGCACAATCGGACGAGGTGCTGCTGCGCACGCGCATCGGCTACACCCGCATCCTCGCCCCCTTCGACGGCGTAGTGACCGAGCGGCTGGTGGAGCCCGGCGACGTGGTGCCCCGCTACTCCCACCTCGCCACGCTGAGCGATCCCACCTCGCTGGTGACCGACGTCGAGGCATCCGAGCTCCTCATCCCTAACCTCAAGGATGGCGACGCGGTCGAGGTGCGCATCGACGCGCTGGGTGACGGCGTACACGTCGGGCGCATCCAGCGCATCTACCCCAACATCGACCCCAAGACCCGCACCGGCACCGTGGAGATCGCGCTCGACCCGGTCCCTGCCGGCGCGCGCCCCGGCCAGCTGTGCCGCGTCGAACTTACGCTGCCGGCCATCGAGCGCACGCTGATCCCGTTCGCCGCGGTACGCCACGACAGCACCGGAGAGTACGTCTACCTGCTGCAGGAGGATCAGACGGTGAAACGCCGGGTGGTGCGCAGCGGCCTCATCTTCGGCGACCGGATCGCGGTTCTGGAAGGGGTCGAGGTGGGCGACCAAGTAGTGGTCAAAGGCTTCCTCGGCCTCAGCGACGGCAAGCGCGTCAAGCGCGTCGCCGACCCGCCAGCCTCCACCCGCCGTCCCGGGGCGACGGACGCGGATACCCGTGTCAACTAAGGCGAAAATGGAGTCGCTGGGCGGCGGCCTGGCCACCTGGTCGATCCGTCACCCGATAGGCATCACCATGATCGCGCTGGCGCTGGTGGTGCTGGGAGCGGTGTCGCTGGCGCGGCTGACGGTGGATCTGCTGCCCAGGATCATCTATCCCAGCATCGGCGTGCGCATCGCCGACGCCGGCGTGCCGGCCACCATCATGGAGGATCTGGTCACCCGCCACCTGGAAGAGCAACTGGCCATTACCGAGGATGCCATTTCGGTGGAGTCGACCACCACCGAGGGGCGCAGCGCCGTGGAGCTCAACTTCCCCTACGGCACCGACATCGACGTGGCGCTGCGCGACGCCAGCTCGCGCCTGGACCGCGCCAAGCGCTTTCTTCCCGACACCATCGACCCGCCCATCATCTTCAAACGCGATCCGTCGCAAATCCCCGCCATGGAGTACGTCGTGCGCTCGCCGCTGCGCGATCCGGTGGAACTCTCCACCTGGATCGACGACGTCTTCGCCAAGTGGTTTCTCAACCTCCCCGGGGTCGCCGCCGTCGAGGTGGGGGGTGGCATCGAACGCGAAATCCAGGTGCTGCCCGACATCAAACGCCTGGCGGCACTGGGATTGGACTACGACGACCTGATCGCGGCCCTGAAACTGGGCAATCTCGACGAACCGGCGGGGCGGCTCGACATGCAGCGCCAGACCTTCCCGGGGCGCACGCGCGGGCGCTTCACCAGCGTCGCGCAGATCGGCCAGCTGCCGCTGACGCTGGCCGACGGACGGGTCATCCGCCTGGAGGACGTCGCCTCGGTGGTGGACAGCCACCAAGACCAGCGCCTCTACATCCGTGTCAACGGCGTACAGGGCATCAAGATCTCGATCCAGAAGCAGCCTACCGCCAACACCGTCGCCGTGGTGGACGTGGTCGAGCAGCGGCTCGCATGGCTGCGCGACCAGCACGTCATCCCCGAGGACGTGGAGGTCTACAAGGTGGAGGACGAGTCGGTGTTTGTGCGCAACGCCCTCAACAACGCCTGGGGCGCCGCGCTGGCCGGCGGGATGCTGGCGATGCTGGTGGTCTACCTCTTCCTCGGCAACCTGCGCCGCACGCTGATCATCGGCTCGGCCATCCCCATTGCGCTGATGGTCACCTTCGCCTGCATGGCGCTGGGCGACCTGACGCTCAACGTGATGACCCTGGGCGGGCTGGCGGTAGGCGTCGGTATGCTGGTCGACAACACCATCGTGATGCTGGAGAACATCGTGCGCCACCAGCGCCGCCCCGGATTCGACGCCGATGCCGCCGCCGCGGCGGCTGCCGAGGTCAACAGCCCCATCGTCGCCTCCACCAGCACCAACCTCGCCGCCATCCTGCCGTTCCTGTTCGTCGGCGGGCTGGTGGGGCTGCTGTTTCGCGAGCTGATCATCACCATCTCCGCCGCCATCTTCGCCTCCATGGTGGTGGCACTCACCCTGGTCCCCGCCTGGGCGGCGCGCATCACCGATCGCGAAACGGGCCGGGCGCGCGCCATCATCGACGCCGTCATGCGCCGGCTCGAACGGGGGTACGGGCACATTGTGGCGGGACTACTCAACCACGCCGTACTGCGCTGGGGGATGATCGCGCTGTTTGCCGCCAGTCTGCTGCTCGCCCTGCCGGCGTTTCGCGCCGACAAGCAGATCTTCCTTCCTAATCTCGACGACGGGCGGGTCTACGTGCGTATCGTGGCCGACTCGGGGATTTCGCTGGAGGAGCTCGACCGCAGCGTGACGCGCATCGAACAGATGCTGCAGTCGCGTCCCGAGACCGAATCGGTCTTCACCATCAGCGGCGGCAACGTCTTCGGCCGCTCGCAATCCGAATCCCCCAACCGCGCCTCCATCAAGGTGCGGCTGGTACCGCGCGGCGAACGCCCGATGAGCACCGAAGCGTGGATCAACACCGTACGGCGCGCCGTCGCCCAGATGCAGCTGGCCGGCGTCAATGTGCGTATCTTCAACCGCGGCATCCGCGGCGTACGCATCGGACGCGGCGACGACCAGGTCAGCCTGCGCATCCAGGGTCCCGATCTGCAGGAGCTGCGCCGCCTGGGCGAGCGGGTGGCGGACACGCTGCGCACCATTCCCGGACTGACCAACGTCGAGCACAGCGGCGAAGAGGTCACCCAGGAGATCACCATCACGCCGGATCGTGACCGCCTGGCGGTGCTGCACCTCGACCAGGAGAAGCTGGGCCAGACGCTGCGCGTCGCCCTCGACGGCCTGGAGGTGACCGACTTTCTCGACGGCGACCGCAGCTATACGGTGCGCCTGCGGCTGCCGCCGCAGGCCACCCGCAACCCGCGCGACCTGGAGGCATTGCTGCTGTTTCCCGGCGCCGCCGATCGTCCCGCCGTGCACCTGGGCGACATCGCGGCGATCGAGGTACGCGCGGCACCGACCGAGATCCGCCGCGACAACCAGCGCCGCATCACCGAGGTAGGCGCGGGCCTGGAGGAGGGTGTCACCCTGGGTGTCATCCGCCCCGCCATCGATGCGGCACTGGCCAAGATCGACCTCCCCGCCGGGTATACCCTCTACGATGCCGGTGCCGCCCAGACCCTTGAGGAGGGGCGGCGCACCACCGGTATCCTGCTACCGTTGGCGCTATTTCTGGTATTCGTGGTAATGGCGGTGCAGTACGAGTCGTTGCGCAACCCGCTGGTGATTCTCACCGGCGTCCCGTTTGCCGCCGTTGGCGTGGCCCTGGGCCTGACCCTCACTCAGATGCCGCTGTCGATGCCGGTGTGGCTGGGCATGATCATGTTGGCAGGTATCGTGGTGAACAACGCCATCGTACTGGTGGAGTACATCGATCTGGTTCGCGCACGCGGATACACGTTGCACGACGCCATCGTCGAAGCCGCGCAATTGCGCCTGCGCCCGATACTGATGACCACGCTCACCACCGTCATGGGCATGCTGCCCCTGGCGCTGGGAATCGGCGAAGGCGCCGAGATGCTGCAGCCGCTGGCCGTGACCATCGTCTCCGGCCTGAGTTTTTCCCTGCTGGTATCGTTGCTGTTCATCCCCTTGTGCTATCTGTTGTTCCATCGACGCACGCAGACCGCCGGCGCGATGTCACAACAAATCAGGGATGTTTGATTTACATAGCAATAAGCTTGATTAATAATCTCAACGCATCGGATTTAAATACAACAAACCGTGGCTCAAACGGAAATGGGCAACGCACTGCGACCCCCGACCACAAGGGATTAGGTGATGAACGTCCCCAAACTAGACATTCCGGAGCGGACATCGGGCAAGGAGAGCCCGCTCCCCACGCAGCTGAACCGCGTCCCCGAGTGGTTGGAGGGCCTTCCGGTCGCCAACACCGCGGAAACCGCCTCGCGCCTGCGGACGCTGCTGCACCGGCTCAATCGCCACGCCGTAGGGACCACGGAGCGTGAGACCGCCCTGGAACACTGCGAACCGGTGGCCGCAGGCATCATCGAGAGACTGTGCGGGCAGCAGCGCGCCACCTTTCCCCTAAGCGCGCGCCCGGCGCAGGCCGCGCAACTGGTGGCCGAACTGCTCACCGAGCTGGCGACGGCCTACAAGATCCTGGTGGTCGAGCTCGCCCAAGCGCGCCTGCTGCCGGGAAAGAAGAACCGCATCGGCGGGGTGGCTACCAAGGCGAGCCGCTATCTCTCGGAACTGGTAGTCAACTGCTACGCCAGCTACACCCCCGTTCCCGCGGGGGTGTGGCGCGACATCCATGCGCTGTTCGCGTTGGCCCGCGATGAGGGTTTTCAGCAACGCGAATCGCTGGCCGACGACACCACCCATCAGTACCTGGCCATCTCGCTACTCGCTCTCTCCAACCCCTACCAACTGATGAGCGGCGAGGCGCGCCGCGTCTACCAGTGGCTCAATGCGTGGGCTTCCAGCGCGACCCTCACCCAGCTGGCGGGCCACCGGCCGCCCGAAGGGGTCTACTACGTCGATCTCGAAAGCGATGCACCGCCGCGCTACGCACTCAACGCCGACAACCCGGAAACGGCCGACGCCTACGCCTTCGGTCTGGACGGCCTGCTGCGGCGCATCTCCCTGCGCCTCAAGGAGATCATCGGCACGTCGGAACTGTCCGGCTCGCGCACCCTGCGCCAGGAACGCGACCTGCTGCTACGCCTCGAACGGGCCTGGGCGGTACGCCGCCGGCGCCGCTTCCCGCGCACCCAGCACCTCTCCGAAATCACCCTGGCCGGTTCGCTGAGCGCATGCCACTACTACATCAGCGACGAGCTGCCCTTCGACCCGGAAAAGCAGGAGTTGGAGATCCGCCAGAAGAGCGCGGGAGAGCTAGAGCTGGTGCCCGAGGACTTTCAGCCCTGGCGCGGCGAAAAGGCGGCGGCGCGCGATGCGGCTGCCAGCTCCGCCGGCAATCTCTCGAGCTACACCGCGCGTGATCGCTCCAGCGACATCTGGCACCAGATCTACGTCACCAAGAACCGTGCGCCCGACGAGACGCCTGTCGATCCCGCGTTTCCCGCCGCGCCGCTGTTCCAGCTCGACGAAAGCGTCGGCGGCCTGTGCGTGCGCTGCAGCCCCAACTCGCCGTTGAAACTGCAGGTCGGGGAGCTGGTGGTTTACGAACTGGCCGAGCCGCGCGACCCCGGCAACTGGCGCGTCGGTGCGGTGCGCTGGCTACTGCTGCGCGCTGACGGCGACCTGGAGATCGGCATCAAACGCCTGTCACGCAACGCCCAGGCCGTCGCCACGCGCGCGCTGAAAGGCGTCGGCAAAGGCGGCGAGTTCTTTCGTGCTCTGCTGATCCCACGCGCCGATCCGCGCACCAAAGCCACCGCACTCATCGTGCCGGCGGGGGTCTATGACGTGGGCAGCGTATTGGCACTGGCGATGGGTGAAGAGATGCTGCACGCCCAGCTCACCAAGATGCTGGAGACCACCACCAGCTACACGGTGTTTGCGTTCCGTCTGGTCGATGCGCCGGGCGATCTGCTCCCGCGCGGCACCAACGAACCGGTTCGCAAAGTGCCGTAAGCGACGGTCGCGGTACAACCTGCTACGGTTCGCGGGCGCCCACCAGCGCCTCCACCTGATCGATGGAGGTGTGGCGGATGTCCTTCCCCTCCACCAGGTAGATCAAGTACTCGCAGAGGTTGCGGGTGTGGTCGCCGATGCGTTCCAGCGCGCGCGCCGACCACATCACATCCAGACAGTGCCCGATGGTGCGCGGGTCTTCCATCATGAAGGTGATGGACTGGCGGATGATCGCCTCGTACTCGCGATCGATCTGCCGATCGCTCTTCACCACCACCAGCGCCGCACCGACGTCGACGCGCGCAAAGGCGTCCAATGCCGCGCGCAGATTGCTGCGTACCAGGTCACCCATGCCCAGCAGCGGCATATAGGGACGCCCCTGCGCACCTGATCCGCCCTCCTGGGCGACGTGCACGGCCATGCGCGCGATGCGTTCGGCCTCGTCGCCAATGCGCTCTAGGTCGGTGATGGTCTTGATCACGGCGATCACCAGGCGCAGGTCGCTGGCGGCGGGATGGCGACGCACCAGGATTTCGCCACACTCCTCGTCCAGCTCCACCTCCATGCGGTTGACGTCGACGTCGCCGGCGATGACCTGTTCAGCCAGTTGGGAGTCGCGCTCGGCCAAGGCGGTCAGCGCCTTGCTGATCTGCTCCTCTACCAGACCGCCCATGGCGAGCACGCGGTTGCGGATGTCTTCGAGCTCGTTGTTGTAGCGGCGGGAGATATGTTGGGAAAAGCCGAGATCGTTCATGGAGCAGATTCCTCGTGGTGGCGCACGGACTGCACCGGCGGTGTTTTACCGGCCTTGCCCGCAGCGCACGCGTTCAATCGCGCAGCTTAGCGTCGCTATTGTTGCAATTTGATGACGCTTCGGGCAACGCCGGTGCTCCGGCTTAGGCGGCCGCCTGATCCGGGGTATCGAGGAGTGCACGCCAGGACTGGAAGAAGAACGGCAGTGGCACCTTGCCCACGGTACGGCACATGAAACCGCCGAGAATCAGCACCTCGTCGTCCGGCTCCACCGCCACCGGACAGCGGCGGGTGCTCTGACCGTTGACGAAGATCTCGGCATCGTCAACGTACTCGCCGTTGGCCCAGATGTAGGGATCGCTGCAAAACCGGTTAAATACTGCACCGCGGGTGATCACGTGACCTGCCAACATCTGAACCTCCTTCTTCATCATGCTCATTTTCGTCCTGTACCACGCTATCAGCGCCGCTTTGCACCTTTGTGACATCCCACGATCCGCTGCACCAGCGCCTCTCCCGCCTCCGCCACCGGGCCGTCGTTGCTCACCACGTCCACATAATCGGGCACCTGATCCACCACTTGCAGATGACGCGCCAGGCGTGCCTCGATCTCGCCGGCCGATTCGCGCCCCCGCGCCTGCAGGCGTCGGCGCAGGCGCGTCGGGGAGACCTGCACCAGTACCGGCAACAGATCGGGATAGCGTTCCCAGGCTTGGGACAGGAAAACGCGCGATCCGTTCACCACCACCCGCAGACCGCGGCTAAGCCAGAGGTCAATTTCGATACCGACGCCGTAGCGCAAACCGTGGCTCTCCCACGCCATGGCAAACAGGCCGGCGCGCTGGCGGGCGCGAAACTCGGCGTCGCCCAAAGTAATGTGGTTTTCGCTATCGGGATCAGGCCGGCGGGTGATGTAGCGGTGGGCAAAGATCACGTTGTCGCGGTCGGATAATTGGCCGCGAGCATAGTTCAGCAGCGTATCCTTGCCGCAACCCGACGCCCCCATGACGTAGATCAAGCACCCCGGCGGGCATGCGGATGCGGACAACGGGGCGAGGCTGGTGGGGTGTTGGTTCACCGGGTTTGCGTCCCGGATTCAGCTCACGCGCATTCCGCCGCGCCACACCTCGCGCACCAGCGGCACGCCCCGGACCAGCCTGACGCGCACCAGATCCGCCCGCAGCCCGGGCGCGAGGCGCCCGCGATCGTCAAATCCGGCGGCGGCGGCGGGATTGGCGCTCACCGTGGCAATCGCCTCGGGCAGGGTGAAGCCCTCCACTTGGGTGCCCAGCACGAACGCCGCGTGCAGGGAACTGGCGGGAAAGTAGTCGGAGGAGAGCGTATCGAGCAACCTGTCCGCCGCCAGTTCGCGCGCCGAAACGTTGCCCGAGTGGGAGTAGCCGCGCACCAGATTGGGCCCGCCCATCATCACGTGCAAGCCGGCGTCGCGCGCTGCCCGCGCCGCTTCGACCGTGGTGGGAAACTCGGCGATCACCATGCCGAACTCCCGCGCTTCGCGGATATGGTCGACGGTGGCATCGTCATGGCTGGCAATGGGCAGACGGCGTTCGTGGCATTGCGCCACCACCGCGCGCCGATGCGTATCGCTGTAGCGGGCGCTGGCCTCCTTCTGGCGCGTAATGAAACGCTTCAGTTCCACATCGTTCAGGCCGTACTTGCCCTGATAGTACTCGCGGTACTTCTCCAGACTGGCGAACTGTCGCTGCCCCGGGGAGTGGTCCATCACCGAAACCAGTTTCACCAGAGGGTTATCCAGAAAACGGGCAAACAGCTCCGTCACCCCCGGGTAGCTGACCTCGCAGCGTAGATGCAGGTGGTGCTCGGCGCGGGTGATGCCCACCTGGGAGGCCTGCGTGACCGCCTTGGCCATCTCGTCCAGGTGATCGACCCTGGCGCTACCCTCCATGACATCGCCGAGAGCGAGCGCATCGAACACGGTGGTGATACCCGAGGTCGCGATCTGGGCGTCGTGCGCCATCACGGCGGACAGCGCCGGCCAGCGGACGCCGGGGCGCGGCGTAAAGTGTTTCTCCAGGTTGTCCGTGTGCAGCTCGACCAACCCGGGAATCAGGTAGTCGCCCTCCAAATCGAGGGCGTTGCGGAGACGGCTGGGTGCCGCATCCAGCTCCGCGATGCGCCCGTCGCGCACCAGCAGGCTGCCTTCGATCACCGCGTCGGGGGTAACGATACGCGCGTTGGTCAGCGCCCACTCCGCACTCATGCCGCACGCTCCGACGCTGGGATCTCGAACAGGCGATCGCCCACGGCGCTGCGCACCTCGGCATCGTGGAAGATGCCGACCACCGTCACCCCCCGCGCCAGCGCCTCGCGGATCAACGCCACCACCTCGTCGCGGTTGCGTGCGTCCAGCGACGCGGTGGGTTCGTCCAGCAGCAACACGGGGAACTCGGCCACCAGACCGCGGGCGATGTTGACCCGTTGCTGCTCGCCGCCGGAGAAGGTCGCCGGTGCCAGTGGCCACAGATGCGCCGGGATGTGCAACCGCTCCAACAGCTCGCCCGCGCGGCGGCGCGCCTCCTCCGCAGCCACTCCACGCTGGCGCAGCGGTTCGGCCACCACGTCGATGGCCGGCACCCGCGGCACGGCGCGCAGAAACTGGCTGACGTAGCCGACGGTGCGCCGGCGCAGCTCGATCACGGTGCGCGGTGTTGCTCCGACCAGTTCGAACCAGTCGTTGGCGCCCCGGACGCGCGCGCTGCCACCCTGGATCAGGTAGTTGCCGTAGAGACAACGCAGCAGCGTGCTCTTGCCCGCACCGGAGGGACCGTGCAGCACCAGGCACTCGCCGTCGGCGGCGCTGAAGTTCACGCCCTGGAGCACCGGCAATTCCACGCCGCCCTGCTGATGGAGGCAAAAGGATTTGAACAGCTCTTCCACCACGATACGCATCGCACGCTCATTCCCGCTCATGGCTGCAGCACCGAAGAGACCAACAGCTGGGTGTAGGGGTGTTGCGGATCGTCCAGCACCTGGTCGGTCAGGCCGGTCTCCACCACCCGGCCGCCGCGCATCACCATCAGGCGATGGGCCAACAGCCGCGCCACCGCCAGGTCGTGGGTGACGATCACGCCCGACAACCCCAGATCCACCACCAGCGAGCGCAACAGATCGAGCAGTCGCGCCTGGACCGATACGTCCAGTCCGCCGGTGGGCTCGTCCATGAACACCAGCCGCGGGCGGGTCACCAGATTGCGCGCGATCTGCAGCCGCTGCTGCATGCCGCCGGAGAAGGTGCGCGGGGCGTCGTCGATGCGCTCTTGAGCCAGCTCCACGCGCTCCAGCCACTCCTGTGCCGCACCGCGCAACTGCCCGTAGTGACGCACTCCCACCGCCATCAGTCGTTCGCTGACGTTAGCACCCGCGCTCACCCCCATGCGCAGGCCGGTCTGCGGATTCTGGCGCACCAGTCCCCAGTCGGTGCGCGCCAGCAAACGGCGCTGCGCCTCGGAAGCGTGGTAGAGATCGAGCCAGACACCGTCGCGGGTGCGGTAGTGTACGCCGCCCGCTGTCGGTTCCAGCTCTCCGCTCAGCACGCTGAGCAATGTCGTTTTGCCGGAACCCGACTCGCCGACGATGCCCAGCATCTCGCCCGGCCACAACTCGAAATCGACGTCGGTGCAGCCGACCCGCTCCCCGTAGTGGCGGGCCAGCCCGGTGGCGCGCAACAGCGGTTGTTCGTCCATCAGCGGGCCTCCCGGCGTTGATCGGCTTCGTCGCCGCTGTGGCCCGCCGCGCTCCGCGCCGCGCAGTAGTCGGTATCGGAGCAGACCATCATGTACCCGCCCGCATCGTCCAGGATCACCTCGTCGAGAAAGCTGTCGGCGGCACCGCACAGGGCGCAGCGCGCCTCCCAGCGCTGCACCTCGAACGGGTGATCCGCGAAGTCGAGACTTTTCACATCGGTGAACGGCGGCACCGCGTAAAGGCGCTTTTCGCGGCCGGCACCGAACAGCTGCAGCGCGGGCATGCGGTGCATCTTGGGGTTGTCGAACTTGGGGATGGGCGATGGCGCCATGACGTGGCGGCCGTGGACCAGCACCGGATAGTTGTAGGACGTTGCGATGCGCCCGAAACGGGCGATGTCCTCGTAGAGCTTGACGTGCATGACGCCGTACTCGGCCAGGGCGTGCATCTTGCGCGTCTCGGTCTCGCGCGGCTCCATGAAGCGCAGCGGCTCGGGGATGGGCACCTGGTAGATCAGGATCTGATCGGCACGCAGCGGCTGCTCGGGAATGCGGTGACGGGTCTGGATGAGGCTCGCCTCGCCGGTGTGCGTGGTGGTGGCAACCCCGGCGGTGCGCACGAAGAAGCGGCGGATACTCACGGCGTTGGTGGTGTCGTCGGCGCCCTGGTCGATCACCTTCAGCACGTCGTCGCGCCCGATGACCGCGGCGGTGATCTGAATGCCCCCCGTGCCCCAGCCGTAGGGCAGCGGCATCTCGCGGCCGCCGAACGGCACCTGGTAGCCAGGCACCGCCACCGCCTTCAGCAGCGCGCGGCGCAGGGTACGCTTGGTCTGCTCGTCCAGGTAGGCGAAGTTGTAGTCGAGACCGGATTCAGACATCGCTCTTCTCCCCGTCCAGCTCTTCCGCAGCGGCGGCGGCACGTTCGTCGAACTCGCGGCGCAGGCGCCGGATCAGTTCCAGCTCCGACTGGAAATCCACGTAGTGCGGCAGCTTCAAGTGCTGGACGAATCCCGAGGCCTCCACGTTGTCGCTGTGGTAGAGCACGAACTCCTCGTCCTGGGCGGGGCTGGTCACCTCCTCGCCCAGTTCACGGGCGCGCAGGGCGCGATCCACCAGCGCCATGGCCATGGCCTTGCGCTCGCAGAAGCCGAAAGTGAGACCGTAGCCGCGGGTGAACTGCGGCGGGTGCTCGCCCGAGCCGTGGAACTGGTTGATCATTTCGCACTCGGTGACGGTGATGGCACCGATCTCCACGGGAAAGCCCAGCTCCTCGGGAACGATCTCCACCGCCACCTCGCCCATGCGGATCTCTCCGGCGAAGGGGTGGTTGTTGGCGTAGCCGCGCTGGGTGGAGTAACCCAGGGCAAGCAGAAAGCCCTCGTCGGCGCGGGCCAGATTCTGCAGCCGCATGTCGCGATCGGCGGGAAATTCCAACGGTGTGCGGGTGAGATCGGCCACCGGCGCTGCGCCGTCGGGGTCCACGGCGCGCTCCACCAAGCCCTCGTGATCCAGCAGATCCAGCACGCGCGGTGGCGGTGGCGCATCGGCGGCGGGCGGTGGCTCGTCTTGCGACGGCGCCGCCGGCTCTTGCAACGCCGGATCGAGCAGGCGGTGGGTGTAATCGAAGGTGGGCCCCAACACCTGTCCGCCGGGCAGATCCTTGAACGCGGCGGAGATGCGACGGCGCAGCGCCATGGCGGCGGTATCCAGCGGTTCGGTCTGCGCCAGGCGCGGCAGGGTGGTGCGGTAGGCACGCAACAGGAAGACGGCCTCCACCAGATCACCGCGCGCCTGTTTGATCGCCAACGCCGCCAACTCGGGGTCGTAAAGCGAGCCTTCGGTCATCACCCGGTCCACCGCCAGGGTGAGTTGCTCGCGGATCTGCGCCAGCTTCAGCTCGGGCTGGGCGGGATCGCCGCGGCGCTCCTCGGCCAGCAGCCGGTGGGCGTTGTCGATGGCCGCCTCGCCCCCTTTGACCGCGACGTACATCAGCCGGCCTCCACGCGGGTGGTGCGCGGCAAGGCGGCGACGCGCTCCCCGTTGGTCAGGATCAGGTCGATCCCGGCCGGGTAGAGCGCGCCGTTGGCCGTCCACTGCTCGACGAAGTTTTCGGGCAACCCGGCCACCATCAGCTCCGTTTGAGTTTCGATGCCCGGTCCCGAGAGGAGCAGGCGCTGTCCGCCGCTCAGCGCGTTCACTTGCAAAATGAGCGTGGCGGAACGGTCGGGATAGAGGTCATCGCCGCAGCGAAACGCCGCCAACGCCGGCATCACCGCAGGACCGGCGATCAGGCCAAAGGCCGCGGCGCCGGCTTTCTCAACCAACGGGCATCCGCAGTGGAAGCGCAGGTTGTCGCGCACACGGGGGCGGTCGGTGGCGCCGTCCAGCCACACCGGCGTCTCGCCGTCCAGCAGCGTCAAGGCGACGGCCCAGGTGGCGGGATGCAACGGAGCGACGGGAGCCGGCTGCATCGGTACAGCGTGAACGCTTCCCGGACACGCCATAGCCGCGAGTACGGCGCGAAAGGTGCGCTGTGCGCCATCGACCGGGTCGTCGAATCCGGGGGTGAGCAATTCCGCGTTGACGGCACTCATAGGTCTTCAATCGTCTCCTCGCACGAGGGTGAAAAACTCCACCTTGGTGGCCGCCGTCTTGGCCGCCTGCTGCGCCCGGCGCGAACGGCGGCGCTCGACCAGCGGGGCGATCACCTGCTGTTCCAGACGGCGGCGTTGCGCCGGCTGCTGCAACAGCGCATCGAACAGCGCAGCCAGTTCGGCATGACGCCGGTCGCGGCCCGCCACGTAGGCGTAGCCGGTGGTGCCGTCGTCCAACTGCACCGCGCAGCGCACCACGGTCATCTCGCCGAGGTTGAAGCGCTCGCCGGTGCCGCCGGCGCGCGCGCGCACCAGCGCCATGCCCGTTTCGGGCGGCCGCAGCATCCGGTACCCCGGGCGCGACTCCAGTGCCTGCCAGCACGCCTCCAGCTCGTCGCCACTGGCATGCGCCAGCACACCCATCCAGCGGCGGCGGCGTTCGACGTCGAGGGAATGAAGTTCTTGTGTCATCTCAAATCACCCACTTGCGCAGGCGCGCCGAGAGCAGGTCGAGCAGCGTGACGGTGACCACGATGATGACCATCACCGCGCAGGTCTGGGGGAAATAGAAGCCGCGAATCACCTCCCACAGGATCACGCCGATACCGCCCGCCCCCACCATGCCCACCACGGTGGCGGAGCGCACGTTGGACTCGAAACGGTACAGCGAGTAGGAGATCCACAGCGGGATCACCTGCGGGATGACGCCGTAGATGATGTCGTGCAGCGCCGCAGCGCCGGTGGCGCGCACGCCTTCGACGGGGCGCGGATCGATGGCCTCCACCGCCTCCGAAAAGAGCTTAGCGAGAATCCCCGTGGTGTGAACGAACAGCGCCAGCACCCCGGCGAAGGGCCCCAACCCCACCGCCACCACGAACAGCATGGCGAACACCATCTCGTTGATGGCGCGCGCGGCGTCCATCAGGCGGCGCACCGGCTGGTAGACCCACCACGGCATCAGATTTTCGGAACAGAGAATGCCAAAGGGAATCGAGCACACCACCGCCAGCGCCGTACCCCAGACGGCAATCTGGATGGTGACCGCCATCTCTTTCAGGTAGAGGCGCCAGTCGTGAAAGTCGGGCGGGAAGAAGTCGCGCGCGAACTTGAACATATTGCCGCCGTCGGTGATCAACTCACCGGGGCGCATCTCGGCACCCTGCCAGGACCAGGCGAGCACCGCCAGCACCAATCCCCACCCCAGCGCCTGCACCAGCGTGCGTTTGGGATCGCGCGGAGGAAGTTCCGGGTACAGCGTGGCTGAGGTATTCATGAATCGATCGCTAGGGCCTTGTCGTCAAAAGGGGGCGGCCCGGACGGGCCGCCCTCTGCCGTGGTTTGGCGTTACTTATCCAACGCCGCCATCTGCTGGCTAAGTTCGGCCAACTGCTTGTCGATGGCCTCCAGCTTTTGGCGCTTCTCTGCGGCGCTGTAGTGGGTGTCTTTTTCGATCTTGGTGCGATCCTTCACCAACTGGAGCTGACGGATCGGCAGCAGCTGGTTGTTGTCCGAATCGCGGAACGGTGCCCACTGCAGGCCGGCCAGCACCTTGAGGGCATGCTCCTTGTTGGCGCCCTTGCGGCCGTAATCCATGAAGAACTGCTTCACCTTGGCCTTGGTCTCGGCGTCCAGGCTCTTGCGCCAGGCGATGGGATCGGAGGGGATCAGCGGCGATTTCCAGATGACGCGGATGTCGTTGTACTTGTCGGGCGCGGTGACCTTGAGACGGCCCATGGACTCGGTGTTGTTGGTGGCGAAGTCCACCTGCTTGTTGGCCACGGCCAGGGCGTTGGTCTCGTGGTTGGCGTTCAGCACGCGCTTGAAGACCTTCTTCGGATCCTTGCCGTTCTTGGCGAAGACGTAGTAGCTGGGCACCAGGAAACCGGAGGTGGAGTTGGGATCGCCGTTGCCGAAGGTGAGTTCGCCGGCGTGCGCCCACACGTCGTCCAGCGACTTCAGCTGGCTGTCCTTGTGGGTGATCAGCAGCGACCAGTAGCCCGGGTTGCCCTCCACGTCCACGGTCTGGGCGAAGATCTCGGCGCCGGCGCGGTCCACCGCCACCATGGCCGATTTGTTGCCGTACCAGGCCAGATCCACCTTGTCGAAGCGCATCGCCTCGATGACGCCAGCGTAGTCGGGGGCGAAGAAGGGCTTCACCTTGTAGCCGGTCATCTTGGACATGTCGGCCAGGAAGGGGTCCCAGATGGAACGCAGGTTCTGCGTCGACTCGGTGGAGATGATGCCGAAGGTGATCTCCTTGGCCTCCTTGGCGGGTGCCAGCGGTGCCACCAGGGTGGCGGCCAGCGCGGTGGCCGCGATCAGGGTTTTGCGAAGCATGGTGCTCTCTCCTCGTTTATTGACGATGTCGGACGGCGGACGCTTTCGCGCCCTGGGTGACCCACTGAACGCGGGTCTCGGGGGATTTGGTAACGGCAGGGGGCTCGCGATCGGCCATCGCGTTGGACATCCATTCGAGGCCGCTCTCGGCGCCGTAGATCTCAGCAAGAAAATCGCGTGTAAGGGCAATGCTGGGCCCGTCGTAACACACCTTGCCCGCCTTCAGGGCGACGGTGCGCGGGCAGTAGCGCAGGGCATAGTCCACCTGGTGCAGCGAGACCACCACGGTGCGGCCGTCCTGACGGTTGATGCTCTGCAACGCATCGAGCACCCGGCGCGCCGACTCGGGATCCAGCGAGGCAACCGGCTCGTCGGCCAGGATCACCTCCGCCTCCTGCGCCAGGGTGCGCGCAATGGCCACCCGCTGCTGCTGGCCGCCGGACAGCGCGTCGGCGCGCTGGCCCGCGTAGTCGGCCATCCCCACCCGGTGCAGCGCGGCCAGGGCCCTAAGGCGCTCGGCGCGCGTGAAACGTCCCACCGCACCGCGCCAGTACGGCACGTGGCCCAACATGCCCACCAGCACGTTGGTGAGCACCGACATCCGCCCCACCAGGTTGAACTGCTGAAACACGAAACCGACGCGCGAGCGGGTCCGGCGCACGTCGCGCGCCAGCCGCCCCTGCGACTGCACGGTGTTACCCATCACGGTCACGGTCCCGGACTCGATGCCGCGATCGGCGGTGATCAGACCGGAGACGTGGCGCAGCAGCGTGGACTTGCCGCTGCCCGAGGCGCCCAGCAGCGCCACCATCTCGCCAGCGCGCACCTGCAGGCTGACCGCATCGAGGGCGCGCAGCGCGTCACCGCTGCGGCGATAGGTCTTGCTGAGCTGATCGACTTCCAACGCTAGCTGCATGCTCGCTCGCCGGTCCTGGGGTTGAGGTGGAAACGCCGTCCGGGCCCTGCCGGGTCATGGCGGACCCGGCAGCCGGTGGCACGACATAGCCGGCGAGATTAGGTGCGGAAGGTGATAGCGCGTTGACGCTTGGATGATGGTTTGATGACGGTCACGCGCGGCGGTGGGCCGCAACGAAGGCCGCGGCATCCAGGCGCCGGAAGTCGGGCAGCGCCGCACGCAGGCGGTCGGCTGGCCACTCCCACCAGGCGAGTTCCAGCAAGCCGGCGATCACCTCCGGCGCAAAACGAGGACGCAATACCCGGGCGGGCACACCGGCGACGATGGTGAAGGGCTCTACGTCACGGGTCACAACCGCGCCGGAACCCACGGCCGCCCCGGTGCCGAGGGTGACGCCGGGCATCACCACGGCGCCGTGGCCGATCCAGACGTCGTGGCCCACGGTCACCGGCTGATCGCGCCGCCACTGGAAGAACTCCCGGTCGTCGTCGCCGAGGCCGAACAGCGCGCTGCGGTAGGTGAAGTGGTGCAGCGCCGCGCGCTGCAACGGATGGTTGCCGGGATTGATGCGCACATGCGCCGCGATGGAGCAGAACTTGCCGACGCGCGTGTAGATCAGATCGGCATCGTTCATCACGTAGGAGTAGTCACCCAGCTCCACCTCCACCAGCGAGGCGCGGGCGCCCACCTCGGTCCAGGCCCCCAGGCGGCTGTCCTGCACCACGGCGTCGGGGTGCAGGGTGGGGCGCTCACCGAGTTCGGCGTCACCATCCATCGCCGCGCTCCGCCAGATCGATGGCAAAACTGTAGCCGTGGCGCGCGAATCCCAACCCCTCGTAAAAGCGGTGGGCCGCGTCGCGACGGCGATTGCTGGACAGCGCCAACTTGTAGCAGCCGGCCTGATGGCAAAGACGCAGCGCATAGGCCACCATGGCCCGTCCCACGCCGCTGCCGCGGTGATCGCCGCGCACTACCACCGCCTCCATCACGGCGGAGGGCGATCCGCAATGGGCCAGGTTGTCCATGATCAGCAGGGTGAACGTAGCGACGATCTCGCCGCCCAGTTCACCCACGTAAAGCCGGTAACTGGGATAGGTGTGCATGCGGGCAAAGAGGCGGCGCGCCGCGTCGATATCCAGCACCTTGCCGGCATCCAGATCGGGGTCGGCATAGAGCGCGAGCACCGCCTCCAGATCGTCTTCCGCCGCTGCTCGAAACGCAACCATACGTCCTCCTTAGAAAATTCCGCTCATGCTAGTAATGCGATATTGCAGGCTGATGACCGCGTGCGGCATCAAGTGCCCGGGACGTCAAGTGTGACGCTCGTGTGACAGTGCAGTGACAGTGGTGTACCCTGTCGCCGCCTATTCCACAGCGATCGAGACGCCATGCCGCCGAGCAACTACTTCAGTCGCCTCTTTGGCAAATCGCCGGTCAGCCCCCTGCAGCGCCACATGGAGAAGGTGTGCGCCTGCGTCGAAGAGCTGATCCCCTACTTCGAGGCCGTGCTGGCCGAGGACTGGCCCACCGTCGAGGAGCGCTACAACCTGATCTCCCAGCGCGAGGATGAGGCCGACAAGCTGAAGAAAGAGCTGCGCCTGCAGCTGCCCAAGGGAATCATGCTGCCGGTGTCGCGCCGCGATCTGCTGGAAGTGCTCACCATGCAGGACAAGATCGCCAACAAAGCCAAGGACATCGCCGGTCTAATCCTGGGTCGCAGAATGGTGATCCCCCCCAGCATCGCCGACTTGATGCGCGCATTCGTACAGCGTTCCATCGACGCCGCATTCCAGGCCCGACGCGCCATCAACGAACTCGACGAACTGGTGGAGACCGGTTTCCGTGGCCACGAGGTGGAAATCGTCGAATCCATGCTCAAGGAGCTCGACCGGGTGGAAAGCGACACCGACACCATCCAGATCCAGGTACGGGCCGAACTGTTCCAGATCGAGGATAGCTGGCCGCCGGTCAAAGTGATGTTTCTCTACCAGATCATCGACTGGATCGGTGACCTGGGGGATCGCGCCCAGCGTGTGGGCAGCCGTCTGCAACTGATGCTGGCTCGCTGAGAGGGGGCGACCATGGAATACGAAGTCGCGCTCCTGACGCTGGCGGGTGTGTTCGGCCTGTTCATGGCCTGGGGAATCGGTGCCAACGATGTGGCCAATGCCATGGGCACCTCGGTGGGCTCCAAGGCGGTCACCATCAAGCAGGCGGTCATCATCGCCGCGATCTTCGAGTTCAGCGGGGCGTTCCTCGCGGGCGGGCAGGTCACCGCCACCATCCGCAAGGGCATCGTCGATGCGGCGCTGTTCGTCGACCAGCCCGAACTGCTGGTCTACGGCATGCTGGCCGCCCTGCTGGCGGCGGGCATCTGGCTGCTGGTAGCGACGCACTTCGGCTGGCCGGTCTCGACCACGCACTCCATCGTCGGCGCCGTGGTCGGCTTCGCTGCGGTGGGCGTGGGTGTGGAAGCGGTCAAATGGGGCAAGATCGTCTCCATCGTCTTGAGCTGGGTGGTCTCGCCACTGATGGCAGGCACCATCGCTTTTCTGATCTTCACCAGCGTACAGCGCCTGATCCTGGAGACCGAAAACCCACTGCGCAACGCCCGCCGTTACGTGCCGGTCTACATCTTCATCGTCGGCTTCATCATCGCGCTGGTGACGTTGCTCAAAGGCCTCAAACACATCGGGCTGCATCTCAGCAGTGGAGAGTCTTATGCGCTGGCGGCCGCGGTGGGCGTCTTGGTGACCATCGCCGGCATCGTGGCCATCGGCCGGTTGAGTATCGATCCCAACGCCGATCGCGAATTCCATTTCACCAACGTCGAGCGAGTCTTTGGCGTACTGATGGTCGTCACCGCCTGCGCCATGGCGTTTGCCCACGGCTCCAATGATGTCGCCAACGCCATCGGCCCGGTGGCTGCGGTTGTCAGCGTGGTGCAGAGCGGCGAAGTGGGTTCCAAAGCCGTACTCAGCACCTGGATACTGCTGTTGGGCGGAGGTGGAATCGTGCTGGGACTGATCACCTACGGCCAGCGCGTGATCGCCACGGTAGGCAGTGGCATCACCGACCTGACGCCCAGTCGCGGGTTCGCCGCCACGCTGGCGGCGGCCGTCACGGTCGTGATGGCGTCGGGAACCGGTCTGCCGATCTCCACCACCCACACGCTGGTGGGCGGGGTACTTGGGGTGGGCATCGCACGCGGCATCGGCGCGCTCAACATGCGCATCGTGCGCATGATCTTCATGTCGTGGATCGTAACGCTACCCGCCGGCGCGATTCTGGCGGTGATCTTTTTCTACGTGCTGAAGGGGATCTTCGGCTAGGCGGTTTTCGAGGCCGCCGGGCGGGTCTCTTTTTGTGTCAGTGGAAAGCGGCAGCGGAACACGCTGCCCTTGCCCGGCGTACTCTCGACTTCCAGGCGGCCCTTGTGCCGCTCCAGCACGTGCTTGACGATGGCCAACCCGAGGCCGGTACCGCCGGTGTTGCGCGAGCGGCTATCCTCGACCCGGTAAAAGCGCTCGGTGAGCCGCGGCAGATGCTGCGGTTCGATACCCACTCCCGTGTCGCTCACCTCGTAGCACAGACCTTGATCGTCGGCGAACCAGCGGATGGTGATCTCACCGCCCGCTGGGGTGTAATTGACGGCGTTGTTGACCAGATTGCCGAAGGCGCTGCGCAGCTCGTTGGCGACGCCCAGCAGCCACAAGTCGTTGTCGGCGACCAATGCAACGGTGTGGTTGCCGCCGCTCATCAACAGCGCGTCCTCGCGGATTTCGCGCAGAATCTCGGGAACCGCGACGGGCTCGACGCTGGAGGTCTCGCCGTCGGTCTCCAGCCGCGACAGCAGCAGCAGATCTTCCAACAGACGCTCCATGCGCCGCGATTGCTGCTCCATCACCTTAAACAGCGCCTTGCGCCGCTCGGCCGAAAGGTTGTCGGCTTCGGCAAGCGTTTCGAGGTAGCCGCGGATGACGGTAAGCGGCGTGCGCAGTTCGTGCGAGACATTGGCGACGAAATCGCGGCGCACCCGCTCCAGGCGGTACAGCTGGCTGACGTCGCGCATCACCAGCAGGCGCTGATTGCGTCCGTAGCGCACAATGCGCAGGTTGAGGATGAGATTGTTGTCCAAGGGCGAGGGGATCTCGACCGCATCAGCCTCCAACTCGCCGGCGAAGTACTTCATGAACTTGGGATGGCGCAGCAGATTATCGATGCGCAATCCGATGTCTCGCGGCGAACGTAGCTGTAACAGGTTGCGGGCGGCATCGTTCCACCACTGGATCTCGCCGTTGGGCCCGAGGACCAATCCCGCATCGGGCATTGCGGCGGTGGACTCCTGAAACGCGTGCAGGATCTTCTTCATGCGCCGCTTGCGCTTGCGGTTGCTCTGCTGCAGGCGGTGAATCTTGGAAAATACGTCCCCCCACAACCCCCACGCCTCGGGCGGAGCGCCCTTGCGCCCGCCGGCCAACCACTGATCGAGGCGGCGCAGATTGGCGAGGTGCCAAACGATGTAGCCGATCAGCCCCAACAGCAGGCCCAGCAGGAGGTGCTGGATGACCACGCCAAACAGCAGCGACAGGATCACCAGCCCCGCAATACGCCACAGCTCTCCCAGCCAGACTTGCAACTTGTCGCTAGCCTCGGTCCGAGAAGCGGTAACCCGCTCCCCTTACGGTTTGAATGAGTTTGTCGTGCCCGCCCGGCGTCAACGCCTTGCGCAGACGGCGGATGTGCACATCGACGGTGCGCTCTTCCACGTACACCCCGCTGCCCCACACCCGGTCGAGCAGCTGCGAACGGCTGAACACGCGGTCGGGATGACGCATAAAGAAGTGTAACAGGCGGTATTCGGTGGGGCCGAGCTCCACGGGGTCGGTACGCGAAGTCACGCGGTGGCTGACCGGGTCAAGACGCAGCCCCTCCGCCTCCAACGCCTCGCCGTTGGGCGCCGCCTGAACGCGGCGCAGCACGGCGCGGATGCGCGCCAGCATCTCCTTGGGCGAAAACGGCTTGGTAATGTAATCGTCGGCACCGGCATCCAGTCCGCGAATCTTGTCGTGCTCGTCGACGCGCGCCGTAAGCATGATCACCGGGATTTCGCGGGTGAGCTCTTCGCGCCGCAGACGCCGCGCGAACTCCACCCCGCTCACACCGGGTAGCATCCAATCGAGCAGGATCAGATCGGGGAGCTGATCGTTGACCTTGGCCCACGCCACGGCGGCATCGGCGGCCTCCTCCACTTCCAGCCCCGCCTGCTCCAAGGCCAGCGCCGTCATGGCGCGGATGGCGTCTTCGTCTTCGACAATCAGGATACGGGTGGTCACCAACAACCCCCACTCTCAGCTTCGTTGCGCGCGGATTACAGCAGGGAAATATGACAGCGGGATGACAACAGGATTGCAAGCCTGGCTTGGCGGCGGCTACGAAGCGTCGCCTTCATCCGGCTCGCCGTCCGTATCGGGTTGCGCCTTGGGCTCGTAGAAGCGGGCGAAAAACACCCCCAGCTCGAATAGCATCCACATGGGAAGCGCAAGCAGCGTCTGGGAGATGACGTCGGGGGGCGTCAGCAACATCCCTACCACGAACGCCGCAACGATGATGTAGGGGCGTTTGGCGACCAGGCTGGCGCGCGTCGCAACGCCGGTCCACACCAGGACGATGGTGGCGATGGGCACCTCGAAGGCAACGCCGAAGGCGAAAAAGATGGTGAGCACGAAATCCAGGTAGCGGTTGATGTCGGTCATCATCTCGACACCCACCGGAGCAACGCTGGTCATAAAGGCGAACACCAGCGGGAACACCACGTAGTAGGCGAACGAAACGCCCAGGTAGAACAGCAGCGAGCTGGTGAACAGCAGCGGCATAATCAGGCGCCGTTCGTGGCGATAGAGCCCCGGCGCCACAAAGGCCCACACCTGGTACAGAATCCACGGCATGGCGATGAAGATCGCTCCCACCATGGCCAGTTTGAACGGGGTGAGGAACGGGGTCGCCACGTCGATGGCGATCATGGTGCTGCCCTCGGGAAGATGCTTGAGCAGCGGCCCCGCCATGAAGGTGTAGATGTCGTTGGCGAAGGGGTAGACGCCGATAAAGATGACGAACACACCAACCAGCGCCCGCAGCAGACGATCGCGCAACTCCACCAGGTGGGAAAGAAACGGCTGCTCCAGATCCGGGGATTCGTCCGGCGGTGTGGTGTTGGCGCTCATTCAGTCGATTCGGACGAGGGTTTGGACTTGGCGGGCACTTCCGGGTCTTGGGCCGGCGCCTGATCCGCTTTGGCATCCGCTTTGGTATCCGGCGTTTCGTCGCCGTCGAAACGGATGGGGGTATTGATCTCCTCGGTGAGCTCGTCGAGCTCGGGCATGGCGGCACGCTTTTCCATCATCGCTTTGAGCTCTTCGGCCTTGAGCTCGCGGTCGATGTCCGCCTTGACCGAGGCGAGCATCTGGCGTGCCTTACCCATCCACAACCCCGCCGTGCGCGCGGCACGCGGCAGGCGCTCGGGACCGAGCACGATCAACGCCACCACGAAGATGAGGGAGAGTTCCCAGAAACCGACATCGAACATCGCAGGCTATTCCGCAGCACATGCCGCGGCACAGAGCCGCAGCACGATCGGATCAATGATCAGGCGCTATTCTTGTCCTTGGACGCCGCATCCTCCTTGGATACCACTTCCCCCTCTATGGCATCTCCGGACTGATCCAGCTTTTCCGGTTCCGCGTCTTTTTGCGCCGCGGCGTCCTCGCCGTCTTTCACGGCTTTGCGGAAACTCTTGATCGAGGCGCCCAGATCACCGCCCAGATTGCGCAGCTTCTTGGTGCCGAAGAGCAACAGCACGATGACCAGGATGATGAGCAACTGCCAGATACTGATGCCACCCATTGAGACTTCTCCACGCTGTAAAATCTGAAACCCCTGCCGGGTCCGTCCATCGCGAACCACGACCCTCTTTATTAATAATTAGTAATTCCGCAACCGCAACGGCAACTCCGACGCGGTGTCAGCCGCGGGTCTCGGTGCCGCGCTGGGACTTCTCCTCCAGCCCCGACAAGCCGAAGCGGCGCTCCAACTCGGCAAGCACCTCCGCCGGTCCTACGCCCAGTTGGGCAAGCATCACCAAGCTATGAAACCATAAATCGGCGGTTTCATAAACGACGGCGGCGCGATCACCATCCTTGGCGGCCATGATCGTCTCGGTGGCCTCCTCACCGATCTTCTTGAGAATGGCATCGAGACCCTTGGCGTACAGGCCCGCGACGTAGGAGCTCTCGGGGTCCGCCCCCTTGCGTTGCTCCAGAACATCAGCCAATTGTGTCAGCACATCGGACATTGGACATCACCCGCCGGCACGGCTACAGCCGCACCTGTATTCCGGAGGCCGCCATGTGGTGCTTGGCCTGCTCCACGGTGTACTCGGCGAAGTGGAAGATACTGGCGGCCAAAACCGCGTCGGCATGACCTTCCAGGACACCGTCCACCAGATGGTCCAGATTGCCGACACCCCCAGAGGCGATCACCGGGATCTCCACCGCGTCGCTGATGGCACGCGTCAGCGGCAGATCGAAACCGATCTTGGTGCCATCGCGATCCATGCTGGTGACCAGCAGCTCACCCGCGCCATACTCGGCCATGCGCTGAGCCCACTCCACCGCGTCGATCCCGGTCGGCTTGCGCCCACCGTGGGTGAAGATTTCCCAACGCGGCTGGGCTCCCTCGTCCACCTGTTTGGCGTCGATGGCGACCACGATGCATTGCGACCCGAAGCGTTCGGCCGCCTCTTTGACAAAGCCAGGATTGAACACGGCAGCGGTATTGATGGTCACCTTGTCGGCCCCGGCGTTGAGCAGGCGGCGAATGTCTTCGGCGGTGCGAATCCCACCGCCCACCGTTAATGGAATGAACACCTCGCCCGCCACCTGTTCCACCACGTGCACCATGGTCTCGCGCTCGTCGGAACTGGCGGTGATATCGAGAAAAGTGATCTCGTCGGCCCCTTCGGCATCGTAGCGCCGCGCGATCTCCACCGGATCACCGGCATCGCGGATCTCGACGAATTTGACGCCTTTGACCACGCGGCCGGCGTCGACATCGAGACAGGGAATGATGCGTTTTGCTAGGGCCATGATCCACTCAAGGGGTTAGGAGAGCGATGCGACGGCGGCTACTCGCCGCACAAGTCGTCGGCGAGGCGCTGGGCTTCGGCCAATTCCAGCCTGCCTTCGTACAGCGCGCGACCGGTGATAGCGCCCATCACGCCCTCATCCGACACCGCGCACAGCGCACGGATGTCTTCCAGGTTGGTAATCCCACCGGAGGCGATCACCGGGATGCGCACCGAACGGGCCAGCTCCACCGTGGAGTCGACGTTGACGCCACTCATCATGCCGTCACGACTGATATCGGTGTAGACGATGGCCGACACGCCCTCCTGCTCGAAGTGCTGCGCCAAATCCAGCAGGTCATGCTTGGAAAGCTTCGACCAACCGTCTACCGCCAGTTTGCCGTCCTTGGCATCGAGCCCGACGATGATGTGGCCGGGAAACTCCACGCAGGCATCGGAGATGAAGTGCGGGGTACTCACCGCCTTGGTGCCGATGATGACGTAATCGACCCCGGCGTCGAGATAGGCCTGGATGGTGTCCTCGTCGCGGATCCCGCCGCCCACCTGGATGGGAAGATCGGGATGGCGTTCCGTGATGCGGTGGATCACCTCGGCGTTAAGCGGCTTGCCGGCGAACGCGCCGTCCAGATCCACCACGTGCAGGCGCCGCGCACCGGCCTCCACCCAACGGTCTGCCACGGCGAGCGGATCGTCGGCAAACACCGTTTCATCTTCCATGCGACCCTGGCGCAGCCGCACGCACTTGCCACCTTTCAGGTCTATGGCGGGTATGATGAGCATGGTTATTCCCTCTATGTCCTTCCGTCCCAACGCAGGAAATTGGTCAGCAACTGCAGCCCCGCCCGCTGGCTCTTCTCGGGATGAAACTGCACCGCAAAGACATTGCCGCCCGCCAGCACCGAGGGGTAACGGCGAGTGTAGTCGGTGGTCCCCGCAATCAGTGACTGGTCATCGGGGTCCACGTAATAGCTGTGCACGAAATAAAACCAGCTCTGATCTGCAATTGCATCCCACAACGGATGAGAGCGTGACTGGTGCACGGTATTCCACCCCATCTGCGGAATCTTGAGCCGTTCGCCGCTGGCGGGATCGCGGTGGCCGCGGCCGAAATAGCGTACCTCGCCGGGGTAGAGCCCTAAGCAGGCGGTACCACCGCCCTCCTCGCTGCGCGCCAGCAGCACCTGCAATCCCATGCAGACGCCGAAAAACGGCTTGCAGCGCGCCGCCTCGGCGATCACCGGCGCCAGACGCAGCGAAGTGATCTCGTGCATACAATCGCGCGCGGCACCCTGCCCGGGGAAGACAACCCGATCGGCATCGAGTATAGCCTCGGCTTCATTGGTGACGACCACGCGCATGCCGTCGGGACGCACGTGCTCGAGCGCCTTCGCCATGGAGTGCAGGTTACCCATGCCGTAGTCGATGACCGCAACGGTGCTCATTCGGGTGTTTCCACTCGCTGATGATTGGTCAGGCAGAACGGATCGGAACGATGCGCATGACCTTGGTTAGAGGCTGCCCTTGGTGGACGGCAGCCGTCCGGCCATGCGCGCATCGACCTCCACCGCCATGCGTAGCGCCCGTCCAAACGCCTTAAACACCGTCTCAGCGATATGGTGGCTGTTGGCCCCGGTCAGATTGTCGACGTGCAGGGTCACCGCCGCGTGATTGACGAAGCCCTGGAAGAATTCGTGGAACAGATCCGTCTCGAACTCGCCGATGCGCGCGCGCGGAAACCGCGCGTTGAAGCAGAGCCCGGGGCGTCCCGAGAGATCGATGACCACCCGGCTCAACGCCTCATCCAACGGCACATAGGCGTGGCCGTAGCGGCGCAGACCTTTTTTGTCGCCCACCGCCTGCGCCAACGCCTGGCCCAGCGTGATCCCGATATCCTCCACTGTGTGGTGGCCATCGATGTGCAGGTCGCCGCGAGCTGCGATCTTGATGTCGAGCAACCCGTGACGTGCCACCTGATCGAGCATGTGATCCAGAAACGGCAATCCGGTCTCCAGCTCACTCTGACCGGTACCGTCCAGATCGAGCTGCACCAGGATCTGCGTCTCCAGGGTATCGCGCCGAACTTCGGCCCGGCGGGCCGAACTACCTGCGGGAGTTATCGCTTCCACAACGGGGACTCTAGTTGAAGGAAAATTCTTGTCGGGAAGGTCCGAAAGCGCCGGTTACCGTCAGTGCGCCCCCAAACCAAGGGGATTTATCATAATAGGCGAATGGAATCAGGTCTATAGCTCTACGCAGGCGCCGCCAGCGGGCGCAACCCCCCTGGGCATCAGTCTACCCCGCTCTGCAGATTGATCTATATCAAAAAATCTGGTGCAATGCGTCATCGGCCACGATCCGAAGAAAGGCGGGAGTAGAACCGTGACTAGCGCGTACAACAGCAATGTCGTCAAGTTGACCGTAACCTGTCAGCGTTGCTCCCTGCGCAGCGTCTGCGAACCCGTCGATCTGCCGGCGCACGAACAAGCCAGGCTCGACGCCATCATCGAACGGCGGCGCCCGATTTCGCGCGGCGAGTTTCTCTATCGCTCGGGCGAGCCGTTTCGCTCCCTGTTCTGCGTCAAGGCGGGCAGCATCAAGACCTACGCCACCACCGACAAGGGAGAAGAGCAGGTCACCGGATTCCATTTGCCTGGCGAGATGATCGGCCTCGAAGGCATCGCCATGGGCCACAACACCACCGATGCCGTCGCGCTGGAGACCAGCAGCGTGTGCGAAATCCCTTACGATCGCCTACAGGAGATCAGCGCCGAGGTGCCAACACTGCTGCAGCAGCTCATTCTGCTCACCAGCCAGGAAGTGATGCACGGACAGACGCTTACCATGCTGATCAGCAAAAAAAGCGCCGAGGAGCGACTCGCTGCGCTGCTGCTCAGCCTCTCCGACCGGTTCTCCAATCGCGGCTTTTCGCCCACCGACTTCTACCTCAGCATGTCGCGCCACGACATCGGCAACTTCCTCGGCATGGCGGTGGAAACGGTCAGCCGAGTCTTCACCCGCTTCGACAATGACGGGTTGATCAGCGTGCGCCGCAAACATATCCAGTTGGACGACCTGCCACGGCTGCGCGAACTGGCGGGCACGGCGAAAATCCCCTCGCCGGTGAGCGCCCACATCTGAAGGTCTGTTCACGGATTTCCGCTTGGCAGTACGGGACGCATACTGAGCCCGCGGCTCGCGTCACAACTGCGTACGAATCGCATCCGCGGCGCGGTATTTATTCGCACTCCGCGCGTGCCCGGCGCCCAGCTCAATCGCCCAGCGCCTGCGCATTTTGGCCTCTATTTTTCCGGGCTTTAATTTCCCACTCAAATGGTCTGTAATTACCCCAACATAGAGAGGGGTAATTTGCATTTCAGTTGACTTGGATCAATTACCGGCGGGTGTGCCACAACTATTGTTAGCGCCATGCGTCGATGGGGGTCGTCGCACACCTAACCTCACTGAAATCTGGGGACTTATTCCTCACGTGCATTAGCCTGACGCACCCTCGGCCTCGCCAATGGTAATCGGGTTTCTTTTCGTTCAGTTCGTACCATAACCAGCATCAACATCTTCATAAAAAAGGAGTACTAACCGTGGCACAAGAACAGGCACAACCGAAGTACCACTTCGAGGTGGTGCGATGGTTCTCCGTGTTGGCCGTGGTCTACCTTGCGGTAGGCGGGCTCGTCGGGGTCTACATCGCATCGGAACTCGCTTGGCCGGTCCTCAATCTGGACATCGCGGAAATCACGTTTGGCCGGCTGCGTCCCCTGCATACCAACGCAGTGATCTTCGCCTTCGGCGGCTGTACGCTGATGGCGACTGGCTTCTATTCGGTACAGCGCACCTGCGGCGTACCGCTGTGGAGCAACGGCATGGCGTGGTTCACCTTCCTGGGCTGGAACCTGATCATCGTGTTGGCAGTCATCAGTTTCCCGCTGGGCATCACCTCGGGCAAAGAGTACGCCGAGCTGGAGTGGCCCATCGACATACTGATCGCCGTGGTTTGGCTCTCCTTTGCCTTCAACTTCATCATGACCATCGCCAACCGCAAGACCTCGCACATCTACGTGTCGAACTGGTTCTTCCTCGGCATGATGGTGATGATCACCTACCTGCACGTGGTGAACAGCCTGGCTATCCCGGTCACCCTGACCTCCTCCTACTCGCTGTTTGCGGGTGTGCAGGACGCCATGGTGCAGTGGTGGTGGGGCCACAACGCGGTGGGCTTCTACCTGACCGCAGGCTTCCTCGGCATCATGTACTACTTCGTGCCCAAACAGGCCAACCGTCCGGTGTTCTCCTACCGGCTGTCGGTCATCCACTTCTGGGCGCTGATGTTCGGTTATGTCTGGCTGGGCGCGCACCACCTGCAGTACACCGCTCTTCCGGACTGGACCGGTTCGCTGGGTTCGGTGGTCTCCATGGCCATGATCATCCCCTCCTGGGGTGGTGCGGTGAACGGCATGATGACGCTGTCCGGCGCCTGGGATAAGTTGCGCACCGACTACACGCTGCGCTTCCTGATCGTCTCGCTGGCCTTCTATGCCATGTCCACATTCGAAGGCCCGGTCATGTCCTCCAAGACCGTGAACGCTCTCTCCCACTACACCGACTGGACCATCGGCCACGTGCACTCCGGTGCGTTGGGCTGGGTGGCCATGGTGGGTCTGGGCGCCATCTACCACCTGCTGAGCCGGCTGTGGGGCACCAGCATTTATTCCGAAAAGCTGGTCAACCTCCACTTCTGGACTGCGACCATCGGCACCGTCGTGTACATCGTTGCCATGTGGGTCTCCGGCATCATGCAGGGTCTGATGTGGCGCGCCTACGACGAGTACGGCACCCTGGCCTACACCTTCGCCGAGAGTGTCGAGGCGATGCACCCCTACTACGCCATGCGCGCGCTGGGCGGGTTCATCTTCCTCTGCGGCGTGTTGGTCATGCTCTTCAACGTGGTCATGACGATCCGCAAGGCCTCCTCCGAGGGGACCTTGAAGCAGGTTCGCACGGCCCCCGCCAGCGTCTAACTGGAGACTGGAAAAATGGCAGATAGAATCTATTCCACCAAGCTCCAGGATAAATTGGAGCGCAATATCTGGGGCTTCCTCATCATGCTGGCGATCTTGCTGTCGGTCGGCGGCATCGTTGAGATCGTCCCCCTGTTCATCCTCGACAACACCTTCGAGCACAACAAACACCCGGAGATCGTCTGGCAGCGTCAAGCCGGCCAGACCCTCAGCGATTGGCAAGCGGGCGATGGCATTCGTCCCTACAGGCCTCTGGAGCTGAAGGGACGCGATGTCTACCGGCGCGAAGGCTGCTACCTGTGCCACTCGCAGATGGTGCGTCCGTTCCGTGACGAGAAAGAGCGCTACGGCCACTACTCGCTGGCCAGCGAGTCGATGTACGACCATCCGTTCCAGTGGGGCTCCAAGCGTACCGGTCCGGATCTGGCCCGTGTCGGCGGCAAGTACTCCGACGACTGGCACCGCAAACACCTGCGCGCTCCGCGTTCGGTGGTGCCGGAATCGGTGATGCCCAACTACCCGTGGCTGGATAAAGGCACGATTGACGGTGCCGACGTTCAGGCGCGTATGGGCGTCATGCGGCTGATGGGTGTGCCCTACACCGACGATGACATCGCTCGGGCGCCCGCCGAAGTCAACGGCAAGACCGAGATGGATGCGCTCGTCGCGTACCTGCAGGCGCTGGGCACCATGGTGAAATTCCAGGAAGGTGTCGACTACCGTGAGTAGTCTCAAGGAGTACTTTCACACGGATTGGGCAGCGATGACGGCCACCGACTGGGTCGGAACGATCATGACCGTAGCCGTCTTCCTGCTCTTCGTGTGGCTCTACTTCTATGTATTTCGCCCCAAGAACAAGGGGCGACTGGAATCACACCGTGACATCCCGTTTCGGGATGACGACAGATTTGACAATGGAGAATCTCGATGAGTGAGAACAATCCTTTCCCCGGGGAAAACAATACCGGGCATGTGTGGGACGGCAACCTGCGCGAGTTGACCAACGACCCGCCAGGTTGGTGGACCCTCTTCTTCTGGGTCAGTATCGCCGCATGGATACTGTACGGCGTCTTCTACCCGACGTGGCCGACGTTTAGCGGATCGGGCAACAACACCGGCACCCTGGGTTGGACCCAGATCAAGGAGTACAAACAGGGTCTGGCGGAAGTCGAGGCGATCCGCGCTCCGTTCGAGGAGAAGATCAAAACCATGAGCGCTGCGGAGATCCTTGCCGATCAGGACCTCGCCAACTACACCCTGGCGTCCGCCAAGGTGCTGTTCGGTGACAACTGTGCGGCATGCCACGGCAACGGCGGCCAGGGCAACCCCGGGTTCCCTGTGCTAGCTGACGACAGCTGGATTTACGGCGGCACCATCGACAAGATCCAGGAGACCATCACGGGCGGCCGTCAAGGCGCCATGCCCAAGATGGGCGGCATGCAGTTGACCAGCGCCGAAATAGATACCCTGGCCCAGGCCATCGCCAACCGCAATCCCACCTCCACCGAGCTGTTCACGGCCAAAGGCTGTATCGCCTGCCATGGTCCCGACGGCAAAGGCATGCAGATCCTGGGTTCGGCCAACCTGACCGACGCCATTTGGCGGTTTACCCCGGGTGGGTTGGACAGCGTCAAATACACCATCACTCATGGTGTCAACGACGCCAGCGACCCCAATACCCGCCAAGCCATCATGCCTGCGTTCAAGGATCGTCTGGATGCGACCTCGATCAAGAAGCTGGCGGTTTACGTCTACAAGTTCGGCGGCGGGCAGTAGGATAGCCTTTTGAGCAATTAGACATACTTGCAAACCCAGGGCCCGTGCCGGCACCGCCGGCACGGGTGGGGAAGGAGATCAAACCATGAACACCGATTGGGTATTCTGGGGTTCCATCGGCACGGTAATCCTCACTGCCATCATCATCGGCTACCTAGGCGTCAAGATCAAAGCGCTTATGGATAGAGACGCGCAACATCACAAACAGTAGAATACACACAATAAATACAATGGCAGGGAAAGGGGGGATCGCAGGATCCCCCCTTTTTTTGGGGTGACGACCACTATCGGCGTGCCACGCGGTTCTATGTAACTTGAACTGTATCGGCACATCCATGACTTTGACATGGGACAGATCGCGAACGATGGACACTCAGATACAATCTAACCCCACCCCTCAAGCGCCGGTCGACGATGCGGTGCAAGGAGCCGCCGCTTTGGACCAGACCAACACCCCATCCGCTCACCCTGGGGTCGATGATCTCTACGCCGAGGCCGACCACTGGCACGTCAACACCGGCGGCGAAACCATTCACGCCAAACGCATGCCTGGACGCTGGCGCACCATCAAATGGCTGACGAACTCAGTCTGGCTGGTCTTCTTCCTAGGTCCCTACCTGCGCTGGGGCGACCGCCAGGCGGTACTGTTCGACATTCCCGAGCGCCAGTTCCACATCTTCAGCCTGACCATACTGCCCCAGGATTTCTGGATGCTGTCACTGTTGCTGTTGTTTTTCGCCATCCTGCTGGCGGTGACGACGGCACTCGCGGGACGTGTCTGGTGCGGCTACTTCTGCTTTCAAACCGTCTGGACTGACGCCTTTACCTGGATAGAAGAGCAGTTGGAGGGCCCCCCGCAGAAGCGCCGTGCGTTCGACAATGCACCGATCTCCGCCAAGAAGATCGCCATCAAAGGGATCAAGCACGCTTCGTGGGTAGCCATCGGAGCGCTCACCGGAATCAGTTTCGTCGCCTGGTTTACCGACGCCCACGGCCTCTGGGCAAGCCTGTTTGCACTCAACCCGCCACCGGTTGCCCTCACCTCGATCTGCCTGTTTACCGCCGGCACTTACGTACTTGCCGGCTGGATGCGCGAACAGGCCTGCTTCTGGCTCTGCCCGTACGCCCGTTTGCAGGGCGTCATGTACGACACACAGACCGTTCTACCCACCTACGACTACCACCGTGGCGAACCTCGCGGTCGTGTAAAAAAGGGCGAAGAGCACGTCAAGCTGGGCGACTGCATCGACTGCAAGCAGTGCGTGGCGGTATGCCCCACCGGCATCGACATTCGCCACGGCCAGCAAGAGGGTTGCATCACTTGCGCACTGTGTATCGACGCTTGCGACTCGGTGATGGACAAGATCGGCAAGCCGCGCGGTCTGGTGCGCTATGCGTCGCTGGAAGAGTTGCAGGGCAAAACGATGAAACCCCTGTTCAAACGCGGCCGCGTCTGGGTCTATAGCGGCATCATGTCCATTGCGCTGATTGGTATCGTATTCGGACTCGCAACCATCTCACCGGTTGAACTGAAGGTACTGCACGAGCGCCAGCCGCTTTTCGTCATGCAAAGCGACGG
>JBNKCG010000106.1:0-38330 GCA_050287605.1 Gammaproteobacteria bacterium
GCACTGACCAGCGGTTGCGGCTTCAAGCTGCGCGGAACGGTGGAGCTGCCTGCGGCACTGCGCGTGACCTATATCGCCGGCGAACCGTCCCCGGGTGATTTCCTGGACGAGCTGCGGCAGGCCATGACCGGTGCCGGCGCGCGCTTGATCGCAAACCCCGCGCCCGATGCCTCCATCCTCAAATTGATCGAGGTGCGCGACGAACGGCGCGTGCTGTCGGTCAACAGCACCACCGGCAAGGTGCAGGAGTACGAACTCAGCTACGCGGTGCGCTTTGCGCTGACCGACGGTGCCGGCAAGGAGTTGGTGGCGCCGCAGACGGTCAATCTCACCCGCGATTTCCGTTTCAGCGAAACCGAGGTATTGGGCAAGAGCGAGGAGGAGGCACAGCTCAAGCGCGAGATGCGGCGCGAAGCGGCGTATCTTATTCTGCGCCGTCTGCAGGCGCAGATTCGGTAATCCATGCGCCTCAAGGCCGATCAACTCGAGCAGCACCTGCACCAGACCCTGGCGCCGGTTTATCTCATCGCGGGCGAGGACCCGCTGTTGGTGGGCGAGGCCGCCGACGCGGTTCGAGCGCGTGCGCGCGAGGTGGGTCACGCCACACGCGAGGTGCTCGATGTGGGCGCCGGTTTCGACTGGAGCTCGCTGCAACAGGCGGCCGACAGCCTGTCGCTGTTTGCCGAGCAGCGCCTGCTGGAGCTGCGCCTGCCGGAGCCCAAGCCGGGCACCGCCGGCGCCAAGGTGCTGGAAGCCTACGCGGAGCAGCCCGCCCCCGACACGGTGCTGCTCGTCGTCACCGGGCGCATGGACAAGGCCACGCAGAACAGCCGCTGGGTGAACGCGCTGGAGCGCGTCGGCGTGGTGGTGGTGCTGTGGCCCATTTCGGTGCAGCAGCTGCCGGGGTGGATCGCGCAGCGCATGCGCCGCCGCGGTCTGCAGGCGGATAATGACGCCATCGCGCTACTGGCCGATCGCGTGGAGGGCAACCTGCTGGCCGCTGCGCAGGAGATCGAACGTCTGCATCTGCTTCACGGCAGCGGCCGCATTGATGCCGCCGCGGTGGAGCAGGCGGTGGCCGACAGCGCGCGCTTCGACGTCTACAAACTGGCCGACGCCGCGCTGGAGGGCGATACGGTGCGCTGCTGCCGGGTGCTGCACGCCTTGCGCAGCGAAGGCACCGAGCCGATGCTGGTGCTGTGGGCGCTGACCCGCGAGGTGCGGGCGCTGGCGGGCATGGCGTATGATGTGGCCCAAGGCGGTACGCCGGAACGTGCCATGGCCGCGCAGCGGGTGTGGGAGAGCCGCAAACGTCTGGTGGGTGGCGCGCTGCGTCGCGGCGACGCCACGTTCTGGCAGCGTCTGCTTCAGCAGTGCGGTCACATCGACCGCGTGGTCAAGGGACAGGCGCCGGGGCGCCCCTGGGATGCGCTGGAGACCCTGCTGCTGGCCATGAGCGGTACGCCCACCCAAGCGCGGCCGGGGATGGCGCGCCAACCGTTGACGCAATACCGATGAGCGAGTCGTACACGATGGATGTTAAGCAGTACATGCAGCAAGTGGGTGAAAAGGCGCGTGCCGCGGCGCGCGAAGTCGCCCGTGCCGACACCCAGGTCAAGAACGCCGCTTTGCTGGCCACCGCCGACCGGTTGGAGACCGAGCAGTCGCGCCTGATGGCCGAGAACGCCAAGGATCTCGATGCCGGCAAGGCCAACGGCCTGGACGCCGCGCTGCTCGATCGTCTGGCGTTGACCCCCGAGCGCATCACCGCCATGGCGGAGGGGCTGCGCGAGATCGCGGCGCTGCCCGATCCGGTGGGTGAGATCAGCCATTTGCACTACCGCCCCTCCGGCATCCAGGTGGGACGCATGCGGGTGCCCCTGGGGGTGATCGGCATCATCTACGAATCGCGGCCCAACGTCACCGCCGACGCCGCGGCGCTGTGCCTGAAGGCGGGCAACGCCGCCATCCTGCGCGGCGGCTCCGAGGCGCAGCACTCCAACCAGGCCATTGCCGCCTGCATCCACGCCGGCCTGTCGCAGGCGGGCCTGCATCGCGAGGCAGTGCAGGTGGTCGAGACCACCGACCGTGCGGCGGTGGGCGAGCTCATCACCATGCCGCAGTACGTGGACGTGATTGTGCCGCGCGGCGGAAAGAGCCTGATCGAGCGTATCGCCAACGAGGCGCGGGTGCCGGTAATCAAGCACCTGGACGGCATCTGCCACGTCTATATCGACGACCGCGCCGATCCCGCCATGGCGGTGAAGATTGCCGATAACGCCAAGACCCACCGCTACGGCGTCTGCAACGCCATGGAGACCCTGTTGGTGGCCAGTGGTATCGCCGAACGCGTACTGCCCGAACTGGCGGCGATCTATCGCGATAAGGGGGTGGAGCTGCGCGGCTGCGCGGCCACCCGCAAACTGCTGCCCGACGCCAAAGCGGCGACCGAAGCGGATTGGGATACCGAGTACCTGGCGCCCATCCTGGCGATCCGCATCGTCGAGGACATGGATGCCGCCATCGCGCACATCGCCCGTCACAGTTCGGGTCACACTGAGAGCATCGTCACCAACGACTACCGTCGCGCGCAGCGCTTCCTGCGCGAGGTCGATTCCAGTTCGGTCATGGTGAACGCCTCGACGCGCTTCGCCGACGGCTTCGAGTACGGCCTGGGCGCCGAGATTGGCATCAGCACCGACAAGATCCACGCACGGGGACCGGTGGGGCTGGAGGGGCTGACGTCGCAGAAGTACATCGTGCTGGGTGACGGGCAAATACGGCAGTGATCCATCGCAGCGCGCAATCGAATTAATGCTCGGCCTTCTCGGCGGTACCTTCGATCCCGTCCACTTCGGTCACCTGCGCACCGGCCTGGAGGTGTGCGAGGCGTTGGGTCTCGATGAGCTGCGCTTTCTGCCTTGTCGCCTGCCCCCGCATCGGGAACAGCCGCGCGCCAGCGCCGAGCAGCGCGCCGCCATGGTGCGTCTGGCGCTGGAGGGCCAGGACGGATTGGTGTGCGACGAGCGCGAATTGCGCCGCGCCGGCCCCTCCTACACGGTGGACACCTTGAACGAATTGCGCGCCGAAGCGGGAGCGCGTCCGTTGTGCCTGGTGATCGGCGCCGACGCGTTGGCGGGGATAGCGACCTGGCATCGGTGGACGCGCTTGATCGAACTGGCCCACCTGGTGGTGGTGCACCGACCCGGATGGGAAGCCGAGATCCCGGCGCAAGCACAGGACGTGTTGGCCGGCCGCACATGCGGCGATCGCGAGGCCCTGGCAAGCCGCCCCGCCGGTTGCCTCTGGTATCAGCCGGTCACGCCGTTGCAGATTTCCGCTTCCGCCATCCGTGCCGCGGTGGCGGCGGGCCGTTCCATCGATTACTTGGTGCCGCGCAACGTCGCGCACTACATCCGCGAACAACGCATCTATCTTCACTGACAACCAGCAGCAGATATCGGGCATGCAGACAGCAGAACTTCAGAACATGGTCGTCGACGCCCTTGAGGACCTCAAGGCGGTGGATCTCAAGGTGCTCGACGTGCGCGATCGCACCAGTTTCACCGATGTGATGGTGATCGCCAGCGGCAACTCCGACCGCCACGTCAAATCCCTCTCCGACAGCGTGGTGCAAAAGGCCAAGGCGGCGGGCGAGCAGCCGCTGGGCGTCGAAGGCCAGGATGCCGGCGAATGGGTGCTGGTGGATCTGGGCAACGTCATCGTGCACGTGATGCTGCCGCGGGTGCGCGATTTCTACCAGTTGGAAAAACTGTGGACCGCCCCGCCCGCCGAGGAGGGGCAGGTCGATCACGTGTAGGAGCGGCTGACGCCGCTGCGTTGGATGTTCCCAAACTTTCATTTGGCGTGAAACCCGCATGCGCATCCATTTGATCGCCGTCGGCACCCGCATGGAGGCGTGGGTCACCAGCGCCTACGAGGAGTATGCGCGGCGCCTGCCACCCAGCTGCGCGTTGCGTCTGGTGGAGATTCCCGCCGAGAAGGCGACCAAAGGCTCCTGCGTGGAGCGGCGCATTGCCGCAGAAGGCGAGCGGCAGCTCGCCGCGCTGCCCGCCGGCGTGCGGGTGGTGACGCTGGACGAACGCGGCCGCGAGTGGGATACGCGCCAGTTCGCCGATCACCTGGCGCAGTGGCAGGCCGACGGCCGCGACGTGGCGCTGCTGGTGGGCGGTGCCGACGGTCTGGCGCCGGCGTGCCGTGAGCGCGCCGAGGAGAGCTGGGCGCTGTCGCGTCTTACGCTGCCGCACCCGCTGGTGCGCGTGGTGGTGGCGGAGCAGATCTACCGCGCCTGGAGCGTGCTCAACAACCACCCCTATCACCGCGCGTGAACACCGTGGCGCCAACCCCGTCCCTCTATCTCGCCTCCCAGTCACCGCGCCGCCGCGAGTTGCTAACGCAGATCGGTGTCGCCTATCAGTTGCTCTCCGTCGACGTGGACGAGGCACCGCTGTCGCCCCACGAGCCGGCGCCCGACTATGTGCGGCGCCTGGCGCTGGACAAGGCGCGGGCCGGTTGGCAACAGGTGTGCGGGAGCGACGCGCGTCCGGTGCTGGGGGCGGATACCGCCGTGGTGCTGGATGGGCACATCCTGGGTAAACCCGCCGACCGCACGGCAGGGCTGGCGATGCTGGCCCGACTCTCGGGCCGCACGCATCGCGTCTACACCGGGGTTGCATTGTGCTGGGAGGGGAGCGAGGCGGCGCGGGTGAGCGTCAGCGAGGTGACTTTCCGCGCGTTGGGCGAGGCCGAATGCGCGGCCTACTGGGCCAGTGGCGAGCCCTGCGACAAGGCGGGCGCCTATGCCATCCAGGGGCGCGCGGCCCTGTTCGTGACGCACATAGCCGGGAGCTACAGTGGCATCGTGGGGCTGCCGCTCTATGAGACGGGTGAACTGCTGCGCGCCGCCGGCGTCTATCCGTAGCACCGGAAACGGGCCCGAAATCCCGTACTGTCCGTGCCGAATCCGGCGCCGCTTCGCATAGAATGGCGGTTACACCAACAACAAGATGGCGCGCGTTTGCGCGCCGCTAGCGGGCAGAAGCCGACCCTAAGGAAGCCGTATGAGCGAAGAGATTCTCGTCAACGTCACCCCGCGCGAGACGCGCGTGGCGGTGGTGGAAAACGGCGTGCTGCAGGAGGTGTTCATCGAGCGCGCCGCCAAGCGCGGCCTGGTGGGCAACATCTACAAGGGACGCGTCTCGCGGGTGCTGCCCGGCATGCAGGCGGCGTTCGTGGACATCGGACTGGCGCGCGCGGCGTTTCTGCACGCCTCCGACATCTCGCAGGCCGAGGAGGCCATCGGCATCGAGCGGCGCAACGAGTCCATCACCGACATGGTGCGCGAGGGCCAGGAGGTACTCGTGCAGGTGGTCAAGGACCCGCTGGGCACCAAAGGCGCGCGCCTGACGACGCAGATCTCGGTGCCCTCGCGCTACCTGGTGTTTCTGCCGGGGGGGACCAACATCGGCGTGTCGCAGAAGATCGAGGCGGAGGAGGAGCGCGAGCGCCTGAAGGCGATGGTCGCCGGATTCATGGGCGAAAACAGCAGCGGCTCGTTCATCGTGCGTACGGCGGCCGAAGGCGCCGAAGCGGCCGATCTCGAAACCGACATCCATTTTCTTGAGAAACTGTGGCGCGGCGTGCAGGAGCGCGCGCCCGGCGTGGCGCCGGGCAACGTGGTGCACGAGGATTTGCCGCTGGTGTTGCGCACCCTGCGCGATCTGGTGGGTGCCGACGTGGAGAAGGTGCGCATCGATTCGCGCATCACCTACGAGCAGGTACTGAAGTTCGTCGACAAGTACGTGCCCGAGGTGCGCGAGTGCATCGAATACTACCCCGGCGAGCGCCCCATCTTCGATCTCTACGCCATCGAAGACGAGATCCAGAAGGCGCTGGAGCGCAAGGTGCTGCTCAAGTCCGGCGGCTACCTGATCATCGATCAGACCGAGGCGATGACCACCGTGGATATCAACACCGGCGGTTACGTGGGTCACCGCAATCTCGAAGAGACCATCTTCAAGACCAATCTGGAGGCGGCGCAGGCCATCGCGCGCCAGCTGCGCCTGCGCAATCTGGGCGGCATCATCATCATCGACTTCATCGACATGCAGGAGGCCGATCACAAAAGCCAGGTGCTGCAGGCGCTGGAGAAGAGCCTCGCCAAGGATCGCACGCGCAGCAGCATCTCCGAGGTCTCCGCTCTGGGGTTGGTGGAGATGACCCGCAAGCGCACCCGCGAGAGTCTCGAGCACGTGCTCTGCGAACCCTGCCCGTCGTGCAGCGGGCGCGGTTCGCTGAAGACCGCGCAGACCGTCTGCTACGAAGTGTTTCGCGACATCCTGCGCGAGGCGCGCCAGTTCGATGCCCGCAAATTGCTGGTACTGGCCAGCCAGGAGGTGGTCGACCTGATGCTGGACGAGGAGTCTGCCAGTCTCGCCGAGCTGGAGGAATTCATCGGCCGGCCCATCAAGTTCCAGGTGGAGAGTTCTTACAGCCAGGAGCACTTCGACGTGGTGCTGATGTGATGGCGGCGGGTCTGGACCCCGCGCGCCGGCGGGCCTGACGCCGTGAGGCGGATCGGGGCGCGACTGGTGCGCAAGCTGTGGCTGTCCCTGGCCGGCCTGCTGGTGGTGGTTGCCGTGCTGCTCAGCGCCACGCGCCTGCTGTTGCCGCTGGCGGAGAACTTCCGCGGCGATCTCGCGCGCTGGGCCTCCACGGCGCTGGGCCACCCGGTGGAGGTGGGGCGCATGAGCGCACGCTGGAACCGCTGGGGTCCGGAGCTGGCGCTGTTCGACGTGCGTCTGAGCGACACCGCCGCCGGACCGGTGCTGCTGCGCTTCGACGAGGTGCACATCGGCGTCGACCTGGTTGCCGCCCTGCGCGAAGGGCGTATCCAACCCTCCACCATCCGCGTCATCGGTACCCGCCTGGCGCTCGAACACCTGGAAGACGGCCGTATCCAACTGCAAGGTCTGGGCGTCACCCCGCGCGGTGGCGGCGGCAACCGGGCCGCGGGTGTGGCGTGGCTCTTCTCGCGCCAGCACCTGGTGCTGGAGAAGGTCGACGTGGAGCTCATCGACCGGCGGCGCGATCCGCAGCGACTGCAGCTGCGCGACATCAGTCTGGAGCTGCGCAACGACGGCAACCACCACCAGTTGGCGGGAAGGCTGCAGTTGCCGCCGTCGCTGGGCCAGGCGTTGACGCTGGGTATCGACGCCCACGATCTGATCGCCGCCCCCGACGCTTGGCGGGCGCAGGCGCACCTGAAACTCGAAGGGGTGCAGCTGGCGCAACTGGCGGCGCAGCTGCCCGAGCATGCGCCGCCCGTTACGGCCGGCAGCGTCGATCTGGAGCTGTGGGGCGAGCTGCAGGGCGGCCGTGTGGCGTCGCTCACCGGACGTCTGGGTGTCGCCGGTCTGAACATCGCCGGGAACGGGGCGCCAGCGTACCGGCTCGACCGCTTGCAGGGCGACTTCGCCTGGAGCCGACGCGACGGTGGTTGGACTCTGCGCGGCAGCGGGTTGCGGCTCAAACGCGGCGCCACCGCCTGGCCGGCGAGCGGTTTCGCGGTGGCGTACCGTGCGCCGCAGGAGGCGCACGGGGCGGCGCTGGATGCACGTTGGGACCACCTGCGCATCGAAGATCTGGTCGCCCCCCTGCCGGCCTTGTCCGCACTGCCGGAGCGCTGGCGCGAGCTGGCCGCGCAGCTGGCGCCGCAAGGCGCCGTCACCGATGCCCATCTCGCGGCGTGGTGGGGCGGGCAACCGCACGTGCAGATCACGGCGAATCTCAAGGAGGTCGGTTTCCGGCCGTGGCGCAAGGTGCCGGGCATCCAGGGGCTGTCGGCGAAAATCGTCGCCGACGAAAGCGGCGGCCAAGCGCTGGTGGGCAGCAGCGACCTGCGGCTCGATGCCCCCGAGTATTTTCGCGGTCCCTTCGGTGCCCGGTCGGTGACGGCGGCGGTGCAATGGTCACGGGTCGGGCAGGGATGGGGCGCGGCGGTGCGGCGCATGACCTTGACCGATCCGGCTGCCAAGGGACGCGGGGTGATGGATGTGGAGTGGCAGCCCGATACGGGCGCCTTCCTCGATCTGCGGGTGACCTTCGCCGAGGGCGATGCCTCCAACGTCGCCCCGTACGTGCCGGCGCAGCGGCTGCGGCCCAGCGTCGTTGCCTGGTTGGATCGCGGCATCGCGGGCGGCAAGGTGCCGCAGGGCGATCTCCTCTATCGCGGGCGGATACGGGCGTTTCCCTTTGCGTCGCACGAGGGACGCTTCGACATTCGCTTCGACGTGCGCGACGGCGTGCTGGACTACCAGCCGGGATGGCCGCGCATTGACGGGATAGCCGCGGCGGTGGAGTTCGAGGAGGCGAGCATGCGCATTCGTGCGCAGCAGGGACGCTGCCTGGGTGCGCGTTTTCTTGCCGTCGATGCGGCCATAGCCGATCTCAAACACAACCCGGTATTGACGGTGGCCGGCCAGGCCGACGTCCCGCTGGCGGGCGGGTTGCGTTTCCTGCGCGAGTCGCCGCTGACCGAGGGTTTCAGCGATCGGCTCGCGGATCTGCGCGCCAGCGGCACGTCCACGCTCGATCTTGCGTTGACCGTTCCGCTGCACGAAGGCTCGCATCCGCGGATCAAAGGTGTGTTGGAGCTGAGCGACGGGCACTTGCAGCGCACGGGTTTCCCATTGTCGCTGGACAAGCTGACCGGCCGCTTGCGCTTCAGCGAGTCGCTGCTGGAGAGCGAGGGGCTGCAGGCGGAACTGGCGGGAGCCGCGACGCCCATCATCGTCCACGCCCCGCTTGGCCGCTATCGTGCGACGCAGCCTGCGGGCTCGGTGACGGCTCGCGGTCGTCTCACCGCACAGGCGTTGACCGAGTGGCTGGGGCTTGGTGTGCTGGGCAAACACCTCACCGGCGGTGCGGCGTGGCGCGCGACGCTGCGCTTGCCGCAGCGTCCGGGGCAGGAGAGTACGCTGCGGGTCAGTTCGGACCTCAAGGGAATCGGCGTCGATCTGCCGCCGCCTTTGGGCAAGCGTGCCGCAGACAAGCTTGCGCTCAACGTCAGCGCGGAACTGGCGCACGACACTCGCCGCGACGTGACCCTGCGCTACGCCGACCGCGTCGACGCCCGGCTGCGGTTTTTACCCGGCGCCGGTCTGGAGCGGGGCGAGGTGCGTCTAGGTGGCGCGCGTGCGCGCATGCCCGGCGAAACCGGGCTGACCGTGGCCGGCGACGTGGCGCGAGTGTCGCTTGCCGAGTGGCGGGCTGCGGTGGGCGGCTGGGGCAAATCCTGGGATCTCAACGCCGGGGGGCTGCAGCGCATCGTGCTGCGAATCGGCACCTTGTTGGCGGCCCGCCATCGGGTCGACGGGGTGCGCCTCGCCCTCACCAAGGGCAACGGCTACTGGGAGGGGTCGGTCAACGGGGACGGCGCCAAGGGTTATCTGCGGGTGCCGATCCGGGCCGGCGATGCGCCGCTGCTGGCGCGCTTCGATCGCCTGCGCTTGGCGCGCGACCCCGATGCCCCGACGGAGGAGCTCGACCTGCAACCCGATCCGCGGCGCATGCCGCCGCTGGACGTCAACGTCACCGAACTCGGTCTCAACGGCGAGATTTTGGGCAAACTCACGCTGCGCACGGCGCGGGCCAAAGAGGGTATGCGCATTGCCAGATTCCTGGTCCAGGGTGAAAGCCTGCAGGTGGACGCCAGGGGAGACTGGGTGGGCGACGCACGTGCCAGCCGCAGTGTCATCGACATCAATCTGCAAAGCTCGAACCTGGGAGGTCTGCTCAAGGCGCTGGCCTATGCCGAAGGCGTCAAGAACGGCCGCATCGTGGCCGAGGCGCACCTGACCTGGCCGGGTGCACCCGCCGATCCCGATTTGCGCGGACTGGCCGGGCGCGTGGCGCTGACCATCACCAAGGGTCGTCTGGTGAACATCGAACCCGGCGCGGGACGCATTTTCGGGCTGCTGAGCTTCCAGGCGCTGCCGCGACGCCTGATCCTCGATTTTCGCGACTTCTTCCTCAAGGGGTTCAGCTTCGACGAGATCAAGGGCGACTTTCGCATCGACAGTGGTGACGCCTACAGCGACAACCTGCGCGTGGAGGGGCCTGCAGCGCGAATCGACATCGTGGGGCGCACCGGGCTGGCACGGCGCGACTACGATCAGCTGGTCACCGTGATCCCCAACGTCACGGCGGGATTGCCGCTGGCTGGGTGGGCGGCGGGAGGGCCCGCGGTGGGTGCGGTGATGCTCTTTTTCCAGAAGATGTTCGGCAAGAAGATCGACCAGGATTCCGGGTTCCGCTACCACGTCACCGGCAGTTGGGATAACCCCAAACTCGAAAAGCTCGCACCGCCGGGTACCTCCGCGGGGCAAAAGACGCCGTGAGTGGTACACCCCGGAGTTGTCCGCAGCGCGAAACGAGATGGTATTCTTCGGGGCAATGAAGAGGTGCACTTGGCTGTTTCTGGCGTTGTTCTCCCCGCTGGCGTGGGCGGCGAGCGGTCATCTGCTGACCGCGGAGGAGTGGTCGCGGCCGCGTAGCGGCGAGTCGCTGCGCCAACTGCCGGCGCTGCAGGCGGCGGTGCACGAGTTCATGGGTCAGCCGGGGGCGGATATGGTGATCCGCTACCCGGGTGGCGAGGATGGGGTGATTTGGGTGCAGGAGCTGCGCTCCTGGCTGATCGCCCTGGGTATACCATCCCAGCGCATCGTGACGCTTCCCGGCAGCGGGCGTCTCGATGTCCTGGACATCAGGGTGACGCCGGCGCAATGAGCGCGACCAAAACCAATAAGATCGCCGCAGTGCAGATGGCCTCCGGGCCCAACGTCAACGCCAATCTGCTGGAGACCGAGCGCCTCATCGCCAAGGCCGCGGACGCAGGCGCGGGCCTGGTGGTGCTGCCGGAGAATTTCGCGTTGATGGGGTTGGCCGAGACCGACAAGGTGGAGCTGCGCGAAGCACCGGGGATGGGGCCCATGCAGGACTTCCTGGCCCGCCAGGCCGATCGTTACGGCATCTGGCTGGTGGGCGGCACCGTACCCATGGCGTGCGATGATCCCACCCGGGTCCGCGCCACGTGCCTGGTGTTCGACGCCAACGGCCAGCAGGTGGCGCGCTACGACAAGATCCACCTTTTCGACGTGGAGGTGGTGGACAGCCACGAGCGCTACACCGAATCGCAGACCATCGAGCCCGGCGATCAGCTGGTGGTGGTGGAGAGTCCGTTCGGGCGGCTGGGTCTGACGATCTGCTACGACCTGCGCTTTCCCGAACTCTATCGCGCGTTGGCGGATCAGGGGGTCGACGTGTTCCCGCTACCTGCCGCTTTTACGGCCATCACCGGTAAGGCCCACTGGGAGTCGCTGGTGCGCGCCCGCGCCATCGAAAACCTCAGCTACGTCGTGGCCGCCGCGCAGGGGGGCTATCACCTCAACGGGCGCGAGACCCACGGCGACAGCATGATCGTCGATCCCTGGGGGATGATCCAGGACCGCTTGCCGCGCGGCTCGGGGGTGGTGCTGGGCGAGGTGGATCTCAAGCGGCTGGCGTCGACGCGCAGCCATTTTCCCAGTCTGGCGCACCGCCGCTTGCGCTGCGCCCCGTCTCGTTAGCGAGCGGGAGCCCCTTTTCAGCCCGACGACGCCGGGCCGTGGGAGGCGCGCCAAGGGATCTCAACTCTCCTCACCCTCGGCCAGCGCATCGCGCAGGTAGCGAAACAGCTCGCGCGCCGCGCGCGGCGGTTTGTCCGCACGCTGTTCCTGCTGGGCATTGCGCAGCAGCTGCCGGAGGTGTTGGCGGTCGAGATGCGGGTGATCGGCGAACAGCGCCTCGAGGGCTGTGTCGCCCTCTTCCAGCAGGCGGTCGCGCCAGCGCTCGATACGGTGGAAATGCGCGGTCTGACTGGCGTCGCGGTTGCGCAGTCGGTCCAGGTCGCGCTGGATGGGTTCGGGGTCGATATCGCGCATCAGCCGGCCGATGTACTGCAGCTGGCGTTTGTGGGCGCCGCGCTGGTTGAGCCGCTGTGCCAGGGCGACGGCCTCGCGCAGATCGTCGGGCAGGGCGATGCGCGCCAGCTCGGTGCCGCTTAGTGTCACCAGTTCCTCGCCCAGTTTCTGCAAGGCGTGCATCTCGCGTTTGACCTGGGATTTGCTTTTCGGCTCGGCGTCGTGGTCATCGTTCATGGGGCGGCTCGGTCGGCTATGCAGTGATTTGGGCTCGGGGTAAAGCGCGATTTTATCAGGAGTGATGCACCGCGGTTTGGCGGCATTATCGCGTCTGTGGATGCGTGGGTTCCATTGGATGCGTAGAATGTGCGGCTGTCTGCGGGGGATTTCGAACAGGTTTTCGGTAAACGATAAGGATCGAGACGCATGAAAGTGACGGTGTACGGATGCGGTTACGTGGGGCTGGTTACCGGGGCGTGCCTCGCCCATGTGGGCAACCACGTGTTGTGCATGGATGTGGTGCCTGAGCGCGTGGAGGGGCTGAAGCGCGGCGTCATCCCTATACATGAGCCCGGCCTGGATTCGGTAGTGCGCGACAGCATCGCGGCCGGCCGGCTGACTTTCACCACCGATCCGGTGGAAGCCGCCGCCTACAGCACGCTGCAGTTCATCGCTGTGGGCACGCCGCCCGACGAGGACGGTTCCGCCGATCTGCAGTACGTCCTGGCGGTAGCCGAGGGTGTGGCGCGCCACATGGACGATTTCCGCGTCCTGGTCAACAAATCCACCGTGCCGGTGGGTACCGCCGACCGGGTGCGCGAGACCGTCGCGCGGGTATTGACCGAGCGCGGCGTCGATCTGGCCTTCGACGTGGTCTCCAACCCGGAATTTCTCAAGGAGGGGGCGGCCATCGAGGATTTCATGAAGCCCGACCGCATTGTGGTGGGTACGGAGAATCCCGACAGCAAGAAACTGATGCACGAACTCTACGCACCCTTCAACCGCAATCATGACCGGTTGCTGGTGATGGACGTGCGCTCCGCGGAACTGACCAAGTACGCCGCCAATTCGCTGCTCGCCACCAAGATCAGCTTCATGAACGAGCTCGCCAACATCGCCGAGCGGGTGGGGGCCGACATCGAAAACGTGCGCATCGGTATCGGTTCCGATCCGCGCATCGGCTATCACTTCATCTACCCCGGCTGCGGTTACGGCGGCTCGTGCTTCCCCAAGGACGTCAAGGCGCTGATCCGCACCGCCGCGCAGATCGGCTACGCGCCCGAGCTGCTGGAATCGGTGGACAGCGTCAACGATCGCCAGAAGCAGGTGCTGTTCCAGAAGATCGTGCGCCAGTTCGGCGAGCAGCTGAGCGGGCGCACCTTCGCCCTGTGGGGGCTGGCGTTCAAACCCAACACCGACGACATGCGCGAAGCCTCCAGCCGCGATTTGATGGAGGCGTTGTGGCAGGCGGGTGCGAAGGTTCGCGCGCACGATCCGGTGGCGATGGATGAGGCGCGGCGCATCTATGGCGAGCGCGACGATCTGCTGTTGTGCAAGACGCCGGAGGAGGCGCTGGGCGGGGCGGATGCGCTGGTGATACTGACCGAGTGGTTGGCGTTCCGCAGTCCCGATTTCGATCTGATCCGCGAACGGCTGAAGGCGCCTGTGATCTTTGACGGGCGCAATCTCTACGATCCGCAGCGGTTGGCCGAGCGTGGGTTCGAGTATTACGCCATTGGGCGGGGGTTGTCGTTGGCGCTGTGATTTATTGGGTTTGTGCGGCTACGCCGCGATTGCGCTATATGCGGGGATCCCGTCCCCGCGGCGAAGCCGCACAATACCTATCCCGTTTCGAGCAACAACCGATTACCCAACGATTGGCGTGATGCCGTCGCGTGGCAAAACACCTCACGTAACCTCCATCAATAAACCGCCAACGGCAACTCATCCATCAACGCCGCCTGCTCGCGCAACGCCAATATCTGCTCCTGCCAGTAACGATGGGTGTTGAACCAGGGAAAGTGATGCGGGAAGGCGGGATCGTCCCAGCGTCGCGCCAGCCACGCCGAGTAGTGCAGCATGCGCAACGTGCGCAACGGTTCGATGAGGTGCAGCTCGCGGGCATCGAAGGGGCGAAACGCCTCGTAGCCTTCCAGCAACCAGCCGAGCTGCAGCGTCATGGTCTCGCGGTCTCCCTCCAGCAACATCCACAAGTCCTGCACCGCCGGGCCCATGCGACAGTCGTCGAAATCCACCAGGTGAATCGCGTCGTCGCTCCACAGGATGTTGCCGCGATGAAAGTCGCCGTGTAGGCGGATCAGGCGCGGGGAACCGGCGCGCTCGAAACCGGCGCGGATGCGCCGCAGCAGATCGTCCACCAGCGAGCGGTAGGCGGGTTGCAGGTCGGCGGGGATGAAATCGTGCTCCACCAGGAAGCGGGCGCTGGCGTCGCCGAACTCGGCAATGGTCAGCGTCGGGCGGTGCTCGAAGCGCCGCGCCCCGCCTAGCGCGTGCATCCTGCCTAGCAGGTGGCCGATGCGGCGGAATTTCTCCTCGCCGTCCAGCTCCGGCCAGTAGCCGCCGCAGCGCGGATAGACGCTGAAGCGGAAGTTGTCGTACTGATGCAGCGTTTCGCCGTGGGCGTCCTGCAGGGGCGTGACCACCGGCAGCTCCGTTTCCGCCAGCGCCAGGGTGAAGCGGTGTTCTTCGCGAATGGCCGCGTCGCTCCAGCGCCGTGCGCGGTAAAACTTCGCCACCACCGGCGCGCCGTCCTCGATGCCCACCTGATAGACGCGGTTCTCGTAGCTGTTGAGCGCCAACAGGCGCGCGTCGCAGCGCAGGCCCAGACTTTCGACGGCGTTGAGTACGCTGTCCGGGTTGAGGTTGGCGTAGTCGTGGGGGGCGGTTTCGCTCATGGGGGTACTCTATCACGGCGCCTGGCGGCGCCCTGCGGCCGCGTTTCGCCTGCTAAGCTTCCCGCCATGAAGCCTTTCTGCGAAGCGACCGATCAGAACAAAGACCCTATCCTGGCCGTGTTGCGCAGGCTGTGGACGCATCCGGCCCGTGTGTTCGAAGTGGGCAGTGGTACCGGCCAGCACGCGGCATATTTCGCGAGCCATCTGCCGCACCTCGAGTGGCAGACCAGCGATCTGCCGGAGAAGCTGCCCGGCATCCGCCTGTGGCTGGAGGAGGCGGCGCTACCCAACACCCCGCCGCCCCTGGCGCTGGACGTGCTGCAATCGCCGTGGCCGGCGCTGACGGTCGACGGGGCGTTCAGCGCCAACACGGCGCACATCCTTCACTGGCATCAGGTGGAGGCGCTTTTCCGCGGAGTGGGCACCTTGCTGCGCCCCGGTGGGCTGTTCTGCCTCTACGGTCCGTTCAGCTTCGGCGGCAGGCATGTGAGCGAAAGCAACGCGCGGTTCGACGCCTCGCTCAAGGCGCGCGATCCCGGTATGGGGGTGCGCGATGCCGACGATCTGCGTCGTTTGGCGCAAGTTGCGGGAATGGTGCCGGCCGAGACTGTCGCGATGCCGGTCAACAACCATATCCTGGTGTGGCGGCGCGAGGAGGGGGAGTGACGCGCTTTGCCGATCATTTTTCCGGCCACGCGGGTGTCTACGCGCAGTTTCGCCCGCACTATCCCGCGGCGTTGTTCGACTATCTGGCCGCCCAGACCCGTGCCCACGAGCGGGTGTGGGATTGCGGGACCGGTAGCGGGCAGGCGGCGGTGGCGTTGGCGGAGCGTTTCGCGATGGTGGTGGCCAGCGATCCCAGCGTTCGGCAACTCGTCCACGCCGCGGGCCACCGGCGGGTCGCCTACTGCGCCGCGACGGCGGAAGCGCCGCCGCTGGCCACCGCCAGTTGCGACCTGATCACTGTGGCTCAGGCGCTGCACTGGTTCGACACCGCGCGCTTCTTCGCTGCGGCGCGCCGGGTGCTGCGTCCGGGCGGCGTGCTGGCGGTGTGGTGCTACGAGCTGATGCAGGTGGTGCCGGCGGTGGACGCCGTCGTGACCCGCTTTTACCGCGACGTGGTGGGGGATTACTGGCCGCCCCAGCGACGCCTGGTGGAGGAGGGGTATCGCTCGCTCGATTTCCCGTTTGCGGAGTGGCAGGCGCCGCCGTTGGCCATCGAAGCGCAGCTCGATCTCCCCGCCCTGCAGGGGTATCTGGACTCCTGGTCGGCGGCGCAGCGCTACCGCCAGGCGCGCGGCACGGATCCCCAGGACGCGATACGCTGCGAGTTGCAGGCTGCGTGGGGCGACCCCGTGGTGCGCCGCCGGGTGCGCTGGCCGTTGCGTCTGCGCATCGGGCGGGTGTGACGTGGCGGCGCCGGTTGTTTCCCGTGGGGGAGCGCTGCTAACCTCGACCGATGATCCCGGTCTCGCTGGCGCCGTGAGCGCTCCTCTGTTGAATCTGGTCGCGGCGCTGGGCGCGCTGTTGCTGGGCGGGCTGACGGTTGCCGTGGGCAACGTCTGGGCATGGCTCCTGGTCGCGCTGGGATTGGGATTGCTGTGGAACTACGCGCGCGATGGCGGGGTGCGCGCGGCTTTTGACCGTTTTCGCCAGGGTGACGTGAAGGGGGTGCGGCATGCGCTGCGCCATACGTTGTGGCCGGGGTTACTGACGCCCTCCAAGCGCGCCTACTACCATTGGATGGAGGGCGTGGCGCTGGCCTCCGAATGCCGTTTCCCTGCCGCCCGCGAGCAATTGCTGTTGGCGGCTACGGGGGCGATCCAGACCGAGAACGACCGCTGCCTGATTCAGTGCCTGCTCGCCGAAGTGGCGGTGCAGCTCGAACAGTGGACGGCGGCCGCAGAACACCTGCGCTTGGCGCGCAACCTGGAGCACTACCCGCGCATCGACGCCATGATCGAGGGTCTCGAGCAACGCCTGCGCAACTGCATGGAGGCCGTGGGGACGAGGGGAGAACCGGCGTCTGCTCGTCAGGCGGATGCGACGCCGCGACCGGAACCGAATCCATGAGAAAACGACGCGAACGCCGCCGCCACCGGCGTCTCAAACACAAAGAGCGGCTCTTCATCCAGATCATCGAATCGGACGGGGTGCCAGCGCTGCGCGGCAAGACCCTCTATTGCTCGTCGCTGGATGTCTCCTCCGGCGGCCTACAGATCGAACTCGATCACGAAGCGCCGCCGGGGTGCGTGCTGGATCTGTGGGTCGAAGTGAAGGGGCGGCGCGGCCGCCTTTTCCTCACCGGAGAGGTGCGCTGGTGCAGCGCTGATGCCGAGCGCGGTACCTACCAGGTGGGCATTGAGATCACTGCTGGCGATGCCACCCAGGAGCAGGATTGGAACGCGCTGTTTCGCGCCGATGACGAGGAGGCGCGGCCGTGAGCGATCTCGCCGGTCTGTTTCGCCAGAACCGCGACTGGGCCGCGCGCATCACCGCGGAGGATCCGCAGTTCTTCGCCGAACTCGCCAAACAGCAGTCGCCGCAGTACCTCTGGATCGGCTGTTCGGACAGCCGAGTGCCGGCCAACGAGATCGTCGGCCTGCTGCCGGGCGAGTTGTTCGTGCATCGCAACGTCGCCAACCTGGTCATTCAGACCGACCTCAACTGCCTATCGGTGATGCAGTACGCGGTGGAGGTACTGCGCGTACGGCACATCATCGTCTGCGGCCACTACGGATGCGGCGGGGTGCGCGCCGCCTACGACAACCCCAAGCTGGGACTCATCGACAACTGGCTGCGCATGGTGCGGCGCCTCTACCTCAAGCACGCCGATGAGCTTGACGGGCTGGAGAAGGAAGCACGCATCGACCGCTTGTGCGAGCTCAACGTGATGCAGCAGGTCGCCAACGTGTGCGTGACCACGGTGGTGCAGGATGCCTGGGAGCGCAGCCAGCCGTTGGCCGTTCACGGGGTGATCTACGGGCTTAACGACGGGATACTGCGCGACCTGGGGCTGCACGTCGCCAGTCCCGAGCAGATCCCCGGACTGGATCGTTTCGTACTGCCCTCGCGGAGTTCGTCGTGAGCGAAGCGTCCGGCGAACGTGAGCGTCGTCTGGCCGAAGCGGTGCGCCAAGCGTGCATCGCTGCGGCGCTGGCCGGTTTCGAAGAGGCCGGCATCAGCGGTCTCTGCCTTGAGGGTCGCTGGGAGTGTGCGGTGAGCGCCATGCGCAGCGTCGATCTCGATGCGCTGTTGACCGATCTTGAGCGTACGTGATTCCGCTGCGGGTGAAACGCGTCTACGATCCCCCCGCTGCCGCGGATGGTTGCCGGGTGCTGGTGGATCGGCTCTGGCCGCGCGGGCTCTCCAAGGAGCGCGCCGCCCTCGATCATTGGCTGCGCGATCTCGCTCCCAGCGATGCACTCAGGCAGTGGTACGGGCACGATGCGGCGAAATGGCAGGAGTTTCGCCATCGCTATTTTGCGGAGCTGCGCGAGCAGGAAGCGGCTTTGGACGAGTTGCTGAACTTGTGCGCTGCGGGGACGGTGACGTTGCTGTTCGGATCGCGCGAACTCGAACTCAACAACGCCGTGGCGCTGCGTGACTATCTCCAACAACGACTGGATCAAACGGGTGACTGAAGCGCGCGATTGGCGTTACGAGGGGGTGTTGTTGCTGCTGCTCCTGGCAGCACTGGGGGTGTCGGCCGTCGCGCCCTTCGATCGTCTCACCTGGTGGCTTGAGGTGGCGCCTATCGTCATCGTCGTGCCCGTGTTGGGGATAACCCGGCAGCGCTTTCCGCTGACGCGCCTGCTCTACACCCTCATCTTCATTCACGCGCTCATCCTGATGTTGGGTGGCCACTATACGTATGCGCGTGTGCCGCTGGGTTTCTGGGTGCAGGAGTGGCTGGATCTGTCGCGTAACCACTACGACCGCCTCGGCCATTTTGCGCAGGGCTTCATTCCCGCCATGGCGGCGCGTGAGATTCTGCTGCGCCGTTCGCCATTGCGCCCCGGCAAGATGCTGTTCTTCCTGGTCGCCTGCGTGGCGCTCGCCATCAGTGCCTGTTACGAATTCATCGAGTGGTGGACGGCGGTATTGTTGGGCGGATCGGCCGATGAGTTTCTCGCCACCCAGGGCGACGTCTGGGATACCCAGTGGGATATGTTTTTGGCACTGTGCGGTGCGCTGACCGCGCAGGCGCTGTTGGGGCGGCTGCACGAGCGGCAGTTGCACCCGCTCACTCCATGAGCTTTAGCAGTCCTGCCAGCAGCGCGGTGGGCGTCGGCGGGCAGCCGGGTATCTTCGCGTCCACGGGAACGACGTTTTCCACCGCGCCGCAGCTGGCGTAGCTCACGCCGAACTCGCCGCCGTCGCAGGCGCAATCGCCGCAGGCGATCACCCACTTGGGATGCGGGGTCGCCTCCCAGGTGCGGCGCAGCGCGGCCTCCATGTGCCGCGACACCGGGCCGGTGACCAGCAGTACGTCGGCATGGCGCGGCGAGGCGACGAAGTGCACGCCGAAACGCTCCACGTCGTAGTAGGGATTGTTGAGAGCGTGGATCTCCAGTTCGCAACCGTTGCACGAGCCGGCATCCACCTGGCGGATGGCCAGCGAGCCGCGAAAGCGGTGGTCGATGCGGCGTTTGACCTTGATGCCCAGCGCTTCGGCGTCGGCGTCGCGCGGCGGCGGCTCGGTGACCACGCCGGTTTTCAGGATCTTGGTGAAGATGCGCCACATGCTAGAGGTCCTGCCCCGAGTACGAACCGTTCACCGATTTGTTGCACACCGGGAAGTCGGGGACGATGTTGCCCTGGACCATCAACTCCAACGCCGGCCAAGTGAGCCAGCTGGGATCGCGTGGGAAGAAGCGCGCCACGCGTCCCTGGTCGTCGAGCCGCACGTAACTGACGATCTCGCCGCGCCAGCCATCGACCATGCCTAGCCCTTCGCATGCGCCGCTCGCCTGCGGCCAGGGGGCGCAGACCTCGCCGGCCGGCAGCGAGTGCAGCAGCTCCACCAGCAGCCACAGCGAGGCGTCGATCTCCTCGGCGCGAACCTTGGCGCGCGCCGCCACGTCGCCGGCCCGGTAGCTGGGCACGCGCGCTTCGAACTGGTCGTAGGGGGCGTAGGGGGCGTCGCGGCGTACGTCGAAAGCCAGCCCCGAGGCCTTGCCCACGTAGCCTACCGCGCCCAGCATGGCCGCCTGATCGGGGCTGAGCCGACCGGTGGTCATGAGGCGGTCTTCCAGGGACTCCGAATCCTCCAGGATGGCGATGAGCTGGGCCACCTCGCGCGCCATCGCGGCGGCGTGCTGGGCCATGGGGGTGATCAGCGCGGGGTCCAGATCGGCCGCGACGCCGCCCGGCACCACGCGGTCCATCATGAAGCGGTGACCGAAGGCGGTCTGGTTTTCCCGCACCAGCTCCTCTTTGATGCGAGTGAGCTGGTACTGGGCGAAGGCGAAGCCGACATCGTTGCAGATGGCGCCGATGTCGCCCAGGTGGTTGGCGATGCGTTCGCGCTCGGCCATCAGGGCGCGCAGCCACAGGGCGCGCGGCGGCACCTCGACGCCGAAGGCGCGCTCTAGCGCCTGGCAGGCGGCCCAGGCGTGGGAGACGGTGGAGTCGCCCGAGACCCGGCCGGCCAGCCGCGCCAGTCCCTGGGCATCGCGTCCCACCGCGATCTTCTCGATGCCCTTGTGCACGTAGCCCAGGTGCTGCTCCAGGTTGAGCACGGTTTCGCCCACCGCCTGGAAGCGGAAGTGCCCCGGTTCGATGATGCCGGCGTGCACCGGACCCACCGGAATCTCCACCACGCCGGCACCCTGGGCGGTGGCGAAGGGATAGGCGGCATCGGGTGGCGTGTCGCCGAGCCCTTCGGGTAGCGCCGGTTGGTCGGGGTGCAGGGGGAAACACCCCTCGGCCCAGGCTTGGTGCCGGGTCCAGCGCCGGGCATCGGGGGCGTCGGCAAAGGCGATGCCCAGCAGGTCGTGGGCATGGCGTTCCGGGCGGTCGGCCGCGGCGTAAACGGCCGCCTGCGACGGCAGCGGTTGGTCGACAGTGGTGCGGGTGCGCAGCACCAGATACTCGCCGCCGCCCTCCAGTACGCAGCAGGCCTCGAAGCCGTCGTCGCGCGCATCGGCCCACAGCGCCGACCAGCGCAGCCCCGCCGCTTTGGCGGCCTGCGCGACGCGGGCCCACTCCGGCGCGGCCACCGGCACCACGGTGGCCGGGGCCAGACTGTGTGCATCCTGGGTGCCCAACGCGATCCCTGCCTCGACGCAGGCGTTGAGCAGCGCTTCCAGTGCCTGGGGTCTTTTCACAGCAGCCCGCTCCCCGCGATGAGGCGCGTCGCCTGGTCAAACCAGCGCGCCAGAAAACCGGGGATGGAGAGACCCAGCCACAGCACCAGCGCCAAATGCAGGTAGACCGGCAGCATGTTGACCCGGATCGCCATCTGCCCTTCCGGGCGGGCGCCGAAGACGATGGGATGCAGGTGGCGGAACAGCCCGGCGAAGGCTACCGCGAGCCCCACCAGCAGCGGTATGGCCAGCCACGGCCAGCGTTCGATGGTGGCCGAAAGCAGCAGGAACTCGCTGGCGAAGACTCCGAAGGGCGGAAAGCCGGCGATGGCCACCGTCCCCACCAGCAGGCCCCAGCCGACGTCGGGCTGGGTGCTGATCAGGCCGCGGATACGCTCCATGGCCTGGGTGCCGGCGATTTGGCTGGCGTGGCCCACGGTGGCGAAGATGGCCGACTTGGTGAGCGAGTGTACGGTCATGTGCAGCAGCGCGCCGAAGGTGGCCAACGGTCCGCCCAGTCCGAAGGCGAAAGTCATCAACCCCATGTGCTCGATGGAGGAGTAGCTGAACAGGCGCTTGATGTCGCGCTGGCGGTGGAGGAACAATCCGGCTACCAGAAACGAGATCAACCCGAAGCCCATCAACAGGTAGCCGGCCAGGTGCGGGGTGTGGACCGTACCGCCGGCCAGCGCCCCGTCGGTGAGCATCTTGACCCGCACCACCGCGTAGAGCGCCACGTTGAGCAGCAGCCCGGAGAGCACCGCCGACATGGGGGTGGGGCCCTCGGAGTGGGCGTCGGGCAGCCAGTTGTGCAGCGGTGCCAGGCCCACCTTGGTGCCGTAGCCCACCAGCAGGAAGACGAAGGCGATGGCCATCACCACCGGCTCCAGGTGGGCGGCGTTGGCGTGCAGCACGCTCCACAGCAGCGCCTCGTTGGGATTGGCGATCACCTGCGAGGCGGCGAAGTAGAGCAGCACGGTGCCGAACAGCGCCTGGGCGATGCCGACGCCGCACAGGATGAAGTACTTCCAGGCCGCTTCGACGGATTCCGGAGTGCGGTAGAGACTCACCAGCAGCACCGTGGCCAGCGTGGCACCCTCCAGCGCCACCCACAGGATGCCCAGGTTGTTGGTGCTCAGCGCCAGCTGCATGGTGAAGAGAAAGCCCTGGAAACTGGCGTGGTAGAGGCGCATGCGCCCCTCGCCCACGCGGCCCAGTTCCAGCTCGTGGGCCATGTAGGGACGCGAGAAGATCGCCGTGGTCACGCCCACCAGCGCGGTGAGCGCGATCAGGTAGACGTTGAAGGCGTCCACGTAGAACTGTCCGCCGCCCAGGGGGCCGTCGCGCAACACCGTCAGCGTCAGCCACACCGAGGCGGCGAAGCCGAAGCCGGCCAGGGCGATGTTGAGCCAGGCGCCGCGGCGCGGCTCCTTCAGCCAGCCCAGCAGCAGCGCGCCGGCCAGGGGGCAGATCAAGGTCCAGGCGAGTGCGTTCACTCTTCCACCTCGGAGAGACGGTTGAGCTTGTCCACGTCCAGGGTCTCGATGCTGTCGCGGATGTGGAAGAAGAAGACGCCGAACAACACGGCAGCCACCAGCACGTCGAAAGCGACGCCCAGCTCCACCACCATGGGCATACCCTGGGTGGCGGTGACGGCGGCGAAGAAGAGGCCGTTCTCCAGCGCCATGAAGCCCACCACCTGGGTAATGGCCTTGCGCCGGGTGACCAGCATCAGCATGCCCAGCATCACGTTGGCAAGGCTGATGGCGATGGCGTCGCGGGTGATGGACTGGGTGAACTGCTCGATGGGCAGCGCCACGCTGTAGCAGAAGATCACCAGCGCGCCGGCCGCCAGCAGGGTGACGCCGGGGCGGATGACGTTGTCGAAGTCACGCAGGATGCCCAGCTGGCGCGCCTGGCGGGTCAGCAGCCAGGGGATGAACGCGCCCTTGAGGGCGGCGGTGAGCGCGGCCGAGAGGTAGAGGTGGGTCTGGTCGCTGTTCCAGGCCACCAGCGCCGTGGTCGCCGCCAGCAGCCAACCCTGCCAGGCAAACACCTTGATGGTGGCCACCACGCGCGACTGGGCGAGCAGCGCGAAGCTGGTGACCAGGATCAGCGCAGCCAGGGTGAGGATCGCTTGGCCGGCCAGCGGCAGGTTCAGGTAGCTGGACATTACGCCGCCTCCAGGATGACGAAGCTCAGCATGCCGATGAGCGCCAGGGTGAAGGCCACGGCGAGAAAGGTAGGCGCCTTGAACAGGCGCATCTTGGCCACGGCGGTCTCGCCCACCGCCAGCAGCGCGCCCAGCAACGCCAGCTTGGCGGTCAGGGTGACCGCCGCAAAGGCCAGGGCTGCCGGTACCGCATCGATGGCGATGCCCCAGGGAAAGAACAGGTTGCTCACCAGCACCGCGTAAATCATCAGCTTGAGCTGCGCCGCCCACTCCATCAGCGCCAGCTGGCGACCGGTGTACTCGAGGATCATCGCCTCGTGGATCATGGTCAGCTCAAGGTGAGTGGCGGGGTTGTCGATGGGGATGCGCCCGGTCTCGGCGATGCCCACCAGGATCAGCGCCAGCAGCGCGAACAGCAGCGAGGGGCGCAGCGCCAGTTCCTGGGTCAGTACGTGCTGGATGACGGTGGAGAGGTTGGTGCTTGCCGCCACCATGGCCAGGGTGAAGATCACCATCAGCATGGCCGGTTCCGCCAGCGCCGCCACGGTCATCTCGCGCGACGAGCCCATGCCGCCGAAGCTGGTGCCGATGTCCAGTCCTGCCAGCGCCAGGAAGAAACGTCCCAGGGCAAACAGGCCCACTAGCACGATGGCGTCAGCCATGGCCGCCATGGGGATGCGCACCAGCAGCAGCGGGATCACCGACGCGGCCAGCACCGCGGTGCCGAACACCACGTAGGGGGCGACGCGAAAGATGGGCGAGGCGGTGTGGGCGAGGATGATCTCTTTGCCCAGTAGGCGGCGCAGATCACGATAGGGTTGCAGCAACGCCGGTGGCCGGCGGTTCTGCAGCCGACACTTGACGCGCTTGACCCAGCCCGCGAACAGTGGCGCCGCGCCGACGAAAAGCACCGTCTGCGCCAAGGCCAACAGCCAAGCGGTAAGATTCAGGTGATCAGCCATAGCAGCAACACCAGAGTCAGGAAGGAGTAGGCCAGGTAGTGGCGCAGGTTACCGGTCTGGATGCGCGCCACCCGGCGCGCGGCATGCAGGACCAGCCGCTCCACCGGGGCGTAGATCCAGTTCCAGGTGATGTCTTCGGCGTGGATGCGGTAGGCGAGGCGCTGCGGTTTGGTGGGCAGCGCCGGGTCCATCTCGCGTACGGTCTCTTCATGGAAGCGCCACACGGGACGGAACACCTGGCGGATGGGCATGGCGAAGGCGGTGGCGGAGTACTGCATGCGCGGACTCAAGGGGCCGAAGCCGCACTCCCAGGGCTCCTTGCGCGGCACGGGCACCGCCACGCGCTTGCGCCGCAGCCACAACCACACCGCCGCCCAGGCGGCTAGCGCCAACAGTACGCCCAGGGTGACCAACGGTGCGCTGTAGCTGGCAGTCTCGGGGGCGATGGGTGTCAGCCACAGCCAGCCCTGGCGGGTGGCGGCCACGATGGGCTGGCCGAGCAGCGCATCGGTCACCCGTCCCAGGGCCGCCACCGTGGTGGTGGGTAGCACCCCGAACAGCAGGCAGAGCCCGGCCAGCAGCCCCTGCGCGGCCAGCATGGAGGTCTTCACCTCGCGGGCGCGGCGGATGTGGCGGCTGCGCGCCTGGCCGAGAAAGGCGATGCCGTAGACCTTGACGAAGCAGGCGGCGGCCAGCGCCCCGGTGAGCGCCAGCATGGCCGCGGTGACCGGGATCACCGCGCGCAGAATGCCGCTCTCCAGCGCCGCGGCCTGCAGCGCGGTCTGGAAGGTGAGCCACTCGGAGACGAAACCGTTGAACGGCGGCAGCGCCGAAATGCTGATGCAGCCGATGAGGAAGAACAGTCCGGTCCACGGCATGCGCCGCAGCAGGCCGCCCATCAGCTCCAGGTCGCGCTCGTGGCCGCGCTGCACGATGGCGCCCGCGCCCAGGAACAGCAGGCTCTTGAACAGCGCATGGTTGAGGGTGTGGTAGAGGGCGGCGATCAGGCCCAGCACTCCCAGGCCCGGATGGCCGGAGCCGATGAAGATGACGCTCAACCCCAGGCCGATGTAGATGATGCCGATGTTCTCCACCGAGTGGTAGGCGAGCAGGCGCTTGAGGTCGTGCTGCATCAGCGCATAGAGCACGCCGTAGAGTGCGGTGACGCTGCCGACGGCGAGCAGCACCACGCCCCACTCCCAGGTCGGTGCGCCGAGCAGATCGAACAGCAGCCGCATGAAGCCGTAGATCGCCACCTTGAGCATCACGCCCGACATCAGCGCCGAGATGTGCGACGGCGCCACCGGATGGGCGTCCGGAAGCCAGACGTGCAGCGGGACGATGCCGGCTTTCATGCCGAAGCCGGCCAGCCCCAAGGCGAAGGCGATGCTCGCCCACAGCGGGGAGACGCTCGCAGCGCGGTAGGCGTCGAAAGTGAAGTCGTGGGCGAAACCGGCCAGCACGCCGAAGCAGAGCAGGATCAGCACCGCACCCACCTGGGCCATCAACAAATAGAGAAACGCGGCGCGGCGGTTGGCGGCTTGGTGGTGTTCGTAGGCGACCAGGAAGTAGCTGGCCACCGACATCACCTCCCAGGCGATCATGAAGGCGAAGGCGTCGTCGGCCAACACCACCAACTGCATGCCGGCGACGAACAGCCCGGTGAACAGTCCCAGGGCACCCAAGGAGTAGGGGCCGTGCCGGTATTCGTGGGTGTAGCTGGGGCCGTAGAGGCTGACCGCCAGGGTGACCAGGCCGATCACGCCGAGGAAAAAGCCGGACAGCGGGTCGAGACGCAGGTGCCACTGCAGCCAGGGCAAGCCGAACGGCAGCTGGGCCGTGAAGGCCGCGTCGCCCAGCAGGGCCCAGAGCGCCGTCACGGTGCACAGTGCCCCGGACAGGCCGAGCAGTGGGAAGGCGAATCCGGTGAGCAGCCGCGGGTGGCGGTCCGCCCCCAGCGCAATCGCGCCGGAGCCCAGCGAGCAGAGCACGGCGGCCGCCGTCAGCCATTCGGGAGAAAACGTCATCGGTGACAGTTACCCGCTTCTGAGGCGTACACCGCGCCCGCCCTCCTGGCTCACCGCCCCTTCGGCGATCAGCTCGACGCCCGACTGCTGCAGGGCGTCTACCACCTTCATCAGCGACTCCACCGTGCCGCGCACGGTTCCCTTGCACGCTTCCATGCGTTGGATGGTGGGGAGTGAGAGCCCGCTCACCGCGGCGAGCTGGCGCTGATCCATGGCCAGCAGGGCGCGGGCAGCTTTCATCTGGGAGCCGGTTATCATTTCAAGGGTCAGAATCGATGTTTTAAATATCAGTATGCTAATTTAATAAACGATTCATAATGCTTCAAGTACCCATATCGCTATATCGAGTATAAGCGCCGACAATTGCGATCCCGATGAGAGTCCGCCTTAGCGGCAACGGGCTTCGGGTACAATAGGCGCCCTTTCGATCACCCGATTATTCGAGAACCCTTTCATGCAGCCCGTCATCGCCCTGGTGGGCCGGCCCAACGTCGGCAAATCCACGCTGTTCAACCGGCTCACCCGCAGTCGCGACGCGCTGGTGGCCGACCAACCGGGACTGACCCGCGACCGCCAGTACGGCATCGGCCGTCATGGCGGGCGGCGCTTCATTGTGGTGGATACCGGCGGGCTGAGCGGCGAAGAGGCGGGTATCGACGCCGCCATGGCCGGGCAGAGTCGCCAGGCGATCCGCGAGGCCGATATCACGCTCTTTTTGGTGGATGCGCGCGGCGGACTGACGGCTGGCGATGAGTTGATCGCGCAGTTTCTGCGTAGCGAGGGCAAACCTTCGGTGCTGGTAGTCAACAAGGTGGATCGGGAGGATGCGGATCTGCTGAGCGCCGAATTCCATGCCCTGGGGCTCGGCGAGCCGCGGGCGATATCCGCCAGCCACGGGCGTGGGGTGGAGGCGCTGCTGGAGCAGGTGCTGGAGCGCTTTCCCGACGACGGCGCCCTCGAAGCGGCGGACGCGGAACCGGGTATCCGCGTCGCCGTGGTGGGCCGGCCCAATGTCGGCAAATCCACCCTGGTCAACCGCCTGCTGGGCGAGGAACGGGTGGTGACCTTCGACCAGCCCGGCACCACGCGCGACGCCATTGCCATTCCCTTCGAGCGCGACGGCGACCCTTACGTGCTCGTCGATACCGCCGGCGTGCGACGCCGCGGGCGGGTGGTGGAGGCGATCGAGAAGTTCAGCGTGATCAAGACGCTGCAGGCCATCGACCAGTCCAACGTGGTGATCGCCGTGCTGGATGCGCGCGAAGGGATCACCGACCAGGACGCCTCGCTGCTGGGGCTGATCCTGGAGAGCGGGCGCGCGCTGGTGCTGGCCATCAACAAGTGGGACAACCTCTCCGGCGAGCAGCGCGATTGCGTGCGCCGCGACGCCGAGCGCAAGCTCGGATTTCTGGAGTTCGTCGACCAGCACTTCATCTCGGCGCTGCACGGCACCGGCATCGGCACGATGTTCCGCTCGGTCAAGCGCGCCTACCGTTCGGCCATGCTGGAGATGAAGACCCCCGAGCTCACCCGCATCCTCGAACAGGCCGTCGCCCAGCACCAGCCGCCCATGGTGCACGGCCGGCGCATCAAGCTGCGCTATGCCCACCAGGGGGGCAAAAACCCGCCGCGCATCGTGATCCACGGCAACCAGACCGCCCAGGTGCCGGAGGCCTACCGGCGCTATCTGGTCAACACCTATCGTGCTGCGCTGCGCATCGCCGGCACCCCGCTGGCGGTGGATTTCAAGAGCGGCGAGAACCCTTTCAAGGGTAAGAAGAACGTGCTCACGCCGCGCCAGGTGAAGCAGCGCCAGCGTTTGATGAAGCACGTAAAGAAGCGCTAGCGGCTGTTGCGCTACCGTTCCCCGTCGGTCAAATGGTCGGCCAGCAGGGTTCTGGCCCAATCCGGCATGGGATCGGTGGCTTGCGTCAGGGCACCCTGAACCAGTTCGGCGACCGGCCGAAAGGGTTTTTCCTCCGACGAGTTGTCGTAGATTCGTACGCGATCCGCCATGGGCAGTGCCTGTCGGACCAGATTCAGCGTGCGTGGAATTCTCGCGATGATCTTGTCGGCCGGCACGTCGTGGCCACCCTCGCTGACGCGCTGCGCGACGCGCGCCTGGTTCAGACCGTCCATCGACAGGTGAATGAAGACGAGGATTACCTCGTAGCCCAACGCCTTCGCTTCAGCGATGAAGTCCAGTTTGGAGGGGTGGGAGAACACCGTTTCAGCGCAGAAGGAGGTGCCTTGCCGCAACAGCTCACGCCGCAGGTGGTGGGCCAGCCGCGCTGCGTCGTACCCGAGCGTCTCGGGGTGTTGTGGGTTCAGGCTGCGGGCGATTTGGTCGGCGTTGACGAAGGGAAGTCCTCTGGGGGCGAGGAAGTGCTGGAAGAAGGTCGATTTGCCGGCACCGTTGCCGCCGGCAACTACCCACAGCTGTTTTGCCGCCATCAGTCGGGGATGAATTCACCGTTATGGAAGCGTCCCGTCGCACGGCGGCCCGCGGCGTCGATCCGGTCCAGCAGGCCCGGATGCGTCAGGCTGGCCTCGTAGCGCAGCGGTGCTTGGCTGATAACGCGCCGCAGGGCGCCCGATTCCCGGGCCTGATCCACCGCGGCAAAGATGGCGTCGGCGTCTATCGGTCCGATGTTGCGCGGTGCGATATGCACCTCGGCCAACCCCTGGACGAGGGCTAGCAGGTCGTTGTTGGATGCGGTGTGGGCGACCGCCTTGCCGATGGCTGCCCAATACTCGATCTGCTTTGGTACCGAGCGCTTGGTCAGCAACGCTTCGGTTTCCGCCTCGTGTACCAAGTCATCGCTGAGTCGCAGGGGAATTGACATGGCGCGCTCTCTCGTAAGGCCTGGTGCAAATTGTAGCTAATTGTTGCGCTTTACAACAGCGGTGATGCCGGGTTGTGTTCTGTGAGTGGGGACCGGGCTGGTTCCATCTCAGGTCAAGCGGCGCCGGCGTTTGATGGGGCGCGTCGATACGCGCTAAGCTGCAAAACCCTACTTCTGGTCAGGATGACCTGCTCGCGTGAAAGGATTCGCCGTGAAACCGCTGTGTATTCTCCTGTTTCTCACCGCCGCGATGCCCGACTGGGTTGCCGCGGCATCCGATCCGCAACCGTTGGAACGCTGCGAGCCAGACGCCTATGTCTACCAGTGGCGCGACGCTGCCGGTCAATGGCAGATGGGCGACTGCGCGCCCGAGGGGGCCGAGGGCGTGCGGGCTGTTGCACGCAGCTCCCTGCAGCCCACCATCATTCAGCCGCCACCCAAGCCGACGCGTTCGCCAGCGCGCAAGAAGAGCAAGCGCGCTTCACGGTCCACCGCCAAGCCGCGGGGATTGAGTGCCGAAAAGCTGCAGGGGCTGAGTGCCGAGTGCCGCTGGCTGGTAGGGCGTATCGAGCATTTGAAGGGGTTGGTCCAGCAGCACAAGCGCGATTCCAATCAGCCCAGCATCTGGCAACCCGAGCTCAACCGGTGGCGCCGTGAACTGCGCAAGGCACGCTGCGGCGTGCGGATCTGATCCGCCGGGAGGTTGTGACGCGGCCCTTTGGTCGCCAGCGGGGTTGGGCGCTGGAGGCGGCATCAGCCCGTCGGTGAATTCAAAGAATACGTAATAGTTATGTGGTTGACGTATAGGTTAACTGACTCTATATTACGTCGCCATGGAACGCGAGACCCCCGATTTCTACACCGTGACCGAGCTGGCCGACGAGCTGGGGATTACTCCGCGTACCATTCGTTTCTACGAAACCAAGGGCCTGATCAAGCCGCGGCGGGCTGGCACGACGCGTGTCTACACCCATCGCGAGCGGGCCCGCATGCTGCTCATCCTGCGCGGCAAACGGCTGGGATTCTCGCTGGCCGATGTCCGCGAGTACCTCGACCTCTATGACGCCGATCCCTCGCAGCTGAAACAGCTGCGGTTGCTGACCCAGAAGATCGAGCGGCGTATCTCCGAATTGGAGCAGCAGCGTGAGGATTTGGAGACGGCATTGCAGGAACTGAACGAGATCCGCCAGGAGTGTCTTGCCAACCTGAAGTCCCAGGAGCGGGCGGAAACCGAAACTGCCGAGGGTTAGGACCTCGGGATACCCCATCACCCAAGGAGTCTGCGGAGAGTGGCAATGAAAAACGTTGTGATCGCTGAGTACGTCCGTTCGCCCTTCACCTTTGCCCGCAAGGGCGAGCTGATCAAGGTGCGGCCCGACGATCTGGCCGCACAGGTCATCAAGGGGCTGGTCGCCAAGAGCGGCGTGAATGTCGACGATATCGAGGATCTGATCCTCGGGTGCGCCTTCCCTGAAGGAGAACAAGGGCTGAACGTGGCGCGGCTGATCGGGTTCATTGCCGGTCTCCCTCAGTCGGTGGCCGGCACGACGGTCAACCGCTTTTGCGGTTCCTCCATGCAGTCCATCCACATGGCGGCCGGCGCCATCCAGATGGGAGCCGGTGAGGCGTTCATCTGCGCCGGCATCGAATCCATGACCCGCGTGCCCATGATGGGCTTCAATCCGCTGCCCAACGCCGGGCTCTACGCCGCGCTGCCTGCGGCCTACATGGGCATGGGTGATACGGCCGAGAACGTGGCGAAGAAGTACGGCATTTCGCGCTCTGAGCAGGAGCAGTTCGCCGTGGTGAGCCACCAGAAGGCCGCCGCTGCCCGCGAGGCCGGCCGCTTTGCCGACGAGATCATCGCCATCGACACCGGCAAGGGAACGGTGGATCAGGACGGTTGCATCCGTCCCGAGACCACCGCCGAAGGTCTGGCCGACCTGAAACCCGCTTTCAGCGAGGACGGCAGCGTCACCGCCGGCACCTCCTCACCGCTCACCGACGGCGCCAGCGCCACGCTGGTGTGCAGCGAAGAGTACGCCCAGGCCAACGGGTTGAAGCCGCTGGCGCGTATCAAGAGCGTCGCGGTGGCCGGCTGTGCGCCGGAGATCATGGGCATCGGCCCGGTGGCCGCCACCCGCAAGGCGCTGGCGCGCGCCGGGCTGAGCGCGGCCGACCTCGACATCGTCGAACTCAACGAGGCCTTCTCCAGCCAGTCCATCGCCTGCATCCGCGATCTGGAACTGGATGTTGCGAAGATCAACCTCGATGGCGGCGCCATCGCCCTGGGTCATCCGCTGGGTGCCACCGGCGCGCGCATCACCGGCAAGGCCGCGGCGCTGCTCAAGCGCGAGGGCAAGCAGTTCGCGCTCGCCACCCAGTGCATCGGTGGCGGCCAGGGTATCGCCACCATCCTCGAAGCCGTTTAAGGGGGAGGCCGACATGGAAATCAACAAGGTTGCCGTCATCGGCGCCGGAGTCATGGGGGCGGGCATTGCCGCCCACGTGGCCAACGCCGGGGTGCCGGTGGTGTTGCTGGACATCGTGCCCGAGGGGGCGTCCAACCGTAACGTCATCGCCGAGACCGCAGTGCAAAAGCTGCTCAAGACCGAACCGGCGGCGTTCATGCACAAGCGCAACGCCAAGCTGGTCGCCACGGGCAATATCGAGGATCACCTGGAATTGCTTGCCGAGTGCGACTGGATCATCGAGGCGGTCATCGAGCGCCTGGACATCAAGCAGGCGCTGTACAAGAAGATCGACGCGGTGCGCAAACCCGGGTCGCTGGTCTCCTCCAACACCTCCACCATTCCGCTGGACAATCTGGTGGAGGGGCTGCCGGGCGGCTTCGCCGAAGACTTCCTGATCACCCACTTCTTCAATCCGCCACGCTACATGCGCCTGCTGGAGATCGTGGGCGGCAGCCGCACCCGCGCCGACGCCGTGCCGGCGGTGCGCGATTTCTGCGACCGCCGCCTGGGCAAGGGCGTGGTGGACTGCAAGGACACCCCCGGCTTCATCGCCAACCGTATCGGCATCTACTGGATCCAGACCGCGGTGGCCGAGGCGATGCGCATGGGCGTGACGGTGGAAGAGGCCGACGCCGTGCTGAGCCGGCCGGTGGGCATTCCCAAGACCGGCGTGTTCGGGCTCTCCGATCTGGTGGGCATCGATCTCATGCCGCACCTCAATGCCAGTATGAAGGCGACGCTGCCCGCTTCCGATCCCTTCCACGCCGTGGCGGAGGTTCCACCGCTGATCGAACGCATGATTGCCGACGGCTACACCGGGCGCAAAGGCAAGGGCGGGTTCTACCGTATCAACCGGGCGAATGGACAAAAGGTCAAAGAGGCCATCGACCTGCAGAGCGGCGAATACCGCGTCTCGGAGAAGCCGCGTCTGGAGAGCGTCGCTGCCGCCCAGGGCGGCCTGCGGGCACTGGTAGAACATTCGGACATCGGCGGCCAGTACGCGTGGCGAGTGCTCTCCAAGGTGCTGAGCTACGCCGCCAGCCTGGTGCCGGAGATCAACGACGATCTCTATGCCGTCGACGAGGCGATGCGTCTGGGTTATGCGTGGAAGTTCGGTCCCTTCGAGCTGATTGATCAGCTGGGCGCGGCCTGGTTTGCCGAGCGTCTGCGTGCCGAGGATGCGGCGGTTCCGGCGGTCGTCGAGATGGCGGGCGAGCGCCCCTTCTATCGCGTCGAGTCGGGCGCGTTGCAGTACCTCACCCTGGGGGGCGACTACCGTGACGTGCCGCGCGCCGACGGCGTACAGCTGCTGGCCGACATCAAGCGCCGCAGCGCCCCGCTGGTCAAGAACGGCTCCGCGGCGCTGTGGGACGTGGGCGACGGCGTGGTGTGCCTGGAGTTCACCTCCAAGATGAACTCGCTGGACCCGCAGATCCTCGCCATGATCCGCACCGCCATCGAACTCATCCCGGCCAACGGCTACAAGGCGCTGGTGGTTCACAACGAGGGCAGCAACTTCTCGGTGGGCGCCAACCTGGGGCTGGTGCTCTACGCGGCCAACCTCGCCATGTGGGCCGAGACCGAGACCATGGTGAAAGAGGGGCAGGACACCTACAAGGCGCTCAAGTACGCCCCGTTCCCGGTGGTGGGCGCGCCCTCCGGCATGGCCCTGGGCGGCGGCTGCGAGATCCTGCTGCACTGCGACGCCGTGCAGGCTCACGCCGAGACCTACATGGGCTTGGTGGAAGTGGGCGTCGGCGTCATTCCCGGCTGGGGCGGCTGCAAAGAGATGCTGACCCGCTGGGTCACCAACAAGCGCCGTCCGGGCGGACCCATGCCGCCGGTGGTGAAGGTGTTCGAGACCGTCAGCATCGCCACCGTCGCCAAGAGCGCGGTGGAGGCCAAGGACTACCTCTTCCTGCGTCCCGACGATGGCATCACCATGAACCGCGACCGGCTGCTGGCCGACGCCAAGGCGCGTGCCCTGGCGATGGCGGAAGGCTACGCGGCACCGGAGCCGGTGGAGATCAGCCTGCCGGGGCCCACCGCCAAGGTGGCCATGGAGATGGCGGTGAACGGTTTCGTCCAGTTGGGCAGGGCGACCAAGCACGACGTGGTGGTCTCCGAAGCGCTGGCCGAGTGTCTGAGCGGCGGTGACACCGACGTGACCGAGACCCTCACCGAGGACGAACTCCTGACGCTGGAGCGCAAGCAGTTCATGCGCTTGCTGCACCACCCCGACACGCTGGCGCGCATGGAACACATGCTCGAAACCGGCAAACCGTTGAGGAACTAAGCCATGGCAGTCTACAACCCACCCCTACGCGATCTGCAGTTCGTCTACCATGAACTGCTCGACCCCGCGCGTCTGCAGGCGCTGCCCGGCTGCGAAGAGTTCGACGGTGATCTGGTGAACGCGGTGCTGGAAGAGGCTGGCAAGCTGTGCGCCGAGGTGCTGTTCCCCCTCAACCGCAGCGGCGATGAAGAAGGCTGTCACTTCGAGAACGGCGAGGTGCGCACGCCGGCCGGTTTCAAGGAGGCCTACGACCAGTTCGTCGCCGGCGGTTGGACGGCTATTGCCTGTGATCCCGAGTACGGTGGCCAGGGGCTGCCCACCCTCGTCAACGTGATGGTCTCGGAGATGATCTGCTCGTCCAACCTCTCGTTCGGCATGTATCCGGGGCTGTCGCACGGTGCTTACAACGCCATCGAGGCCCACGCCAACGACGAGTTGAAACAGCGCTACCTGCCCAAACTTGCCGAGGGCATCTGGAGTGGCACCATGTGCCTGACCGAACCCCAGTGCGGCACCGATCTCGGCCTGGTGCGCACCAAGGCCGTGCCGCAGGAGGACGGCAGCTACAAGCTCACCGGCACCAAGATCTTCATCTCCGCGGGCGAACACGATCTCACCGACAACATCGTGCACCTGGTGCTGGCGCGCCTGCCCGACGCGCCTCCGGGCATCAAAGGCATCAGTCTGTTCCTGGTGCCCAAGTTCCTGCCCGACGCCAACGGCGGGGTGGGCGAACGCAACGACGTCAGCTGCGGCTCGATCGAACACAAGATGGGCATCAAGGCCTCCTCGACCTGCGTGATCAACTTCGACGACGCCACCGGCTGGCTGTTGGGCCAGCCCCACAAGGGTATGCGCGCCATGTTCACCATGATGAACACCGCGCGTCTCGACGTCGGCATCCAGGGCATCGGCCTGGGCGAGGCGGCGTACCAGGGGGCGGTGGATTACGCGCGCGAACGTGTTCAGGGACGTGCGCTCAAGGGGGCGCAGTTCCCGGACAAACCGGCCGATCCCCTGTTCGTGCATCCGGACGTGCGACGCATGCTGCTCACCCAGCGCGCCTATGTCGAGGGCGCCCGCGCCCTGGCCGGGTGGTTGGCGAGCGAGATCGACGTCTATCAGCGGTCCGAGAATGCCGAAGAGGTTCAGGCGTCGGAAGATCTGGTGGCGCTGCTGATCCCGGTGCTGAAATCGTTCGGTACCGACATGGGCTTCGAGTGCGCCAACCTCGGCGTGCAGGTCTACGGCGGTCACGGCTACATCCGCGAACACGGCATGGAGCAGTACGTGCGCGACGCGCGCATCACGCAGATCTACGAGGGCACCAACGGCATTCAGGCGCTGGATCTGGTGGGGCGCAAACTGCCGGCGCACGTAGGGCGTTATCTGCGTCGCTTCTTCCATCCGGTGGCCGAGTACATCGAGGCGCGCAAGGACGATGCCCAGCTCGCCGAGTTCGTCGGACCCTTGGCCAAGGCCTTCGGCCGTTTGCAGCGGGCCAGCGCCTTTATTGCCGAGCGCGGATTGCGCGATCCCAACGAGGCGGGTGCGGCGTCGGTGGACTATCAGCGGCTCTTCGCCTTGACTGCTTTGGCCTACCTGTGGACGCGCATGGCGGAGATCTCCCTGGCCAAAGTGGAGGGCGATGAACACCTCTTCTACCAGGCCAAGATCGACACCGCACGCTTCTACATGCAGCGTTTGCTGCCGCAGAGCGGGGCGCTGTTCAGCTCCATCCTGGCGGGCGGCAAGTCCATGATGGCCTTCAACGACGAGGCGTTCTGATTGGGTAGCGCGGCTTCCCGCCCAGGCGCGGAGACGCACGGTTTTCGTCTCCGCGCCGTTGGGTTGGGCGTCGGCTTTCCATCGGAACTGTGGTCATGAATCTGATCTTTCGCTTTCTGCGCATTCTGATCCGCGCGGTGTTGAAGTCGCGCATCGGTGTGCTCGATACCTCGGAAGTGGATTTCCGGGTGTGGCCGACCGATCTGGACATCAATTTGCACATGACCAACGCGCGTTACCTCAGCATGATGGATCTTGGGCGCACCGATCTGCTGATACGCGCCGGTATGTTGGGGACCGTGATGAAGAAACGCTGGCTGCCGGTGGTGGGCAACGTCCACATCCGCTTCCGGCGTTCATTGCAGCCGTTTCAGCGCTTCACGCTCAAGACCCGTCTGCTGTGTTGGGATGAGAAGTGGTTTTATATGGAGCAACGCATCGAAAGCGACCGGGGCCTGCATTCCGTGGCCTACGTACGCGGTCTGTTTCGGGGGCGTGAGGGTTCCGTTCCCAGCGAGCGCTTGCTGCAGGATGTCGACTATCAGGGTGCGTCGCCGCTGTTTCCGCCAGAGGTGGCTCATTGGGAGGACAGTGATTCCATTGTCAGTGCGCCGCCTGCGATGTAACCAATAAGAAATGAAATGTGGAGGAGAGGGTGATGAGTAAGACACTACAGGTGTCGGTGGACGGCGGCGTCGCGACGCTGTTGCTGAACAGACCGGAAAAACTCAACGCGTTGGACGAAGCGATGGCGCGCGAGTTGGCGTTGGCAACGCGTCAGTTGGGCGACGATCCCGCGGTGCGTTGCGTAATCGTCGCCGGTGCCGGTGACAATTTCCAGGCCGGCGGCGATATCGAGTATTTTCGCGCCGCGCTGGAGGGCGACGAGGCGACTCGCCGCACCGAGATAGGCGCAATCATCCAGGAGGTGCACAGCGCCATCGTCAATCTGCGCACCATGTCCAAACCCGTGGTGGCGCGCATTCAAGGCGCGGCGGCGGGATTCGGCATCAGCCTGTTGTCCGCCTGCGACCTGGCCGTCGCGGCCGACAACGCCAAGTTCACCCTGGCCTACTGCCTCATCGGCACCAGTCCCGACGGCGGCAGCACCTACGCGTTGCCGCGGCTGGTGGGGATGAAGCGGGCCATGGAACTGGCGCTGTTGGGGGAGCGTTTCGATGCCGCGCGGGCCGAAGCCATAGGGCTTATCAATCGCGTGGTTCCCGCGAGCGAGCTGGATGCGACGGTCGCGCAGCTGGCGCGGCACCTCGCCAACGGTCCCACCTTCGCCTACGGCAAGGTCAAGGCACTGCTCAACGCCTCGTGGGACAACGATCTGGTTACGCAGTTGGATGCGGAGAAGTCGAGTTTTACCGATTGCGCGTTGAGCGCGGATTTCAGCGAAGGCGTGAGCGCGTTTTGCGAAAAGCGCAAGGCGGAGTTCAGCGGCAAATAACGTAGGGGTGGCCAGGGTAGAGCGCAGCGCGCCTGCCCCGATATCGCGACGGGTCCGTTGTGCGTGACCCGATCACAAAGACAACAGGAGAGAACGGATGGGACAGTTGGCAGGCAAGACGATTTTCATCACCGGCGCCACGCGCGGCATCGGTCTGGCCATCGCGCTGCGCGCCGCCCGTGACGGCGCCAACATCGCGATAGCCGCCAAGACCACCGACCCGCACCCCAAGCTTCCGGGGACTATCTACACTGCGGCCGAGGAGATCGAAGCGGCCGGCGGCAAGGCATTGCCGGTACAGACGGACATTCGCGACGAAGCGCAGATCGCCGCCGCCGTGGAGCAGACGGTGGAGCGTTTCGGCGGTATCGATATCCTCATCAACAACGCCAGCGCCATCAATCTCACCGGCACGTTGGAAACGCCCATGAAGCGTTACGACCTGATGAACCAAGTGAACGCGCGCGGCACCTTCGCCAGCTCGCAGGCCTGTCTGCCGCATCTGTTGAAGGCGGACAATCCGCACATTCTCACGCTGTCGCCGCCGCTCTCCATGAAGCCCAAGTGGTTCAAGAACCACACCGCCTACACCATGGCCAAGTACGGCATGAGCATGTGCGTGTTGGGCATGGCGGAGGAGTTCCGCGACCAGGGTGTGGCCGTCAATGCGCTGTGGCCGCGCACCGTGATCTACACGGCCGCCATCGCCATGCTGGGTGGCATAGTGAAACCGGAGAACTGCCGCACGCCGGAGATCGTCGCCGAAGCCGCCTACGCCATCCTGACGCGCAACAGCCGCCAGTGCAGCGGTAACTTCTTCATCGACGATGAGGTGTTGGCCGAAGCGGGTGTAACCGATTTTGCGCCGTATGCGATCGATCCCAACGGGAAACTGTTGCCGGATCTGTTTTTGGATTGACGACCCCTCCGTAGCAATCCGAAGAAACTGGGAGTGAATCGATGAAAGTACTGGTCGCGGTGAAGCGCGTGATTGACTACAACGTGAAGGCGCGTGTGAAGTCGGACGGGAGCGGGGTGGAGCTGGCCAACGTGAAGATGGCGCTCAATCCGTTCGACGAGATTGCCATCGAAGAGGCGGTG
>JBNKCG010000107.1:0-1956 GCA_050287605.1 Gammaproteobacteria bacterium
TCGGCCAGCTTGCCCACCTCCACCGAACCCACCTCGTGAGCGATGCCGTGGGTGATGGCGGGGTTGATGGTGTACTTGGCGACGTAGCGTTTGATGCGCGTGTTGTCGTGGTCGGCCGGATCGCCCGCCAGGCTGCCGCGCTGCACCTTCATCTTGTGCGCCGTCTGCCAGGTACGGCACACCACCTCGCCGACGCGGCCCATGGCCTGCGAATCGGAAGCGATCATGGAGAAGGCGCCCAGGTCGTGCAGGATGTCTTCGGCGGCGATGGTCTCGCGGCGGATGCGCGATTCGGCGAAGGCGACGTCCTCGGCGATGCTGGGGTCCAGGTGATGGCAGACCATCAGCATGTCCAGGTGCTCGTCCACGGTGTTCACGGTGTAGGGGCGCGTGGGATTGGTGGACGACGGCAGCACGTTGAGTTCGCCGCAGGCGCGGATGATGTCCGGTGCGTGGCCGCCGCCGGCGCCCTCGGTGTGATAGGTGTGGATGGTGCGATCCTTGAACGCCGCCATGGTGTGCTCGACGAATCCCGACTCGTTGAGGGTGTCGGTGTGGATGGCCACCTGCACATCCATCTCGTCGGCCACCGTCAGGCAGTTGTCGATGGCGGCGGGCGTGGTGCCCCAATCCTCGTGCAGCTTCAGCCCCATGGCGCCAGCGGCAACCTGTTCGCGCAGCGCCTCGGGCAGGCTGGCGTTGCCCTTGCCGAGATAGCCCAGATTCATGGGCAGCTCGTCGGACGCCTGCAGCATGCGGTGGATGTTCCATGGTCCCGGCGTGCACGTAGTGGCGTTGGTGCCGGTGGCGGGCCCGGTGCCACCGCCCAGCATGGTGGTGATGCCGGACATGAGCGCCTCGTCCACCTGCTGCGGGCAGATGAAATGGATGTGCGCATCGATGCCGCCGGCGGTAAGGATGGAGCCCTCGCCCGCGATGGCCTCGGTGCCCGGCCCCACCAGGATGTTGACGCCCGGCTGCACGTCGGGGTTGCCCGCCTTGCCGATGGCGGCGATGCGCCCGTTCTTGATGCCCACGTCGGCCTTGACGATGCCCCAGTGATCGACGATCAAGGCATTGGTAATCACCACGTCCACCACCTCGTCGGAACTGCGCTGGCACTGACCCATGCCGTCGCGGATCACCTTGCCGCCGCCGAACTTCACCTCGTCGCCATAGACGGTGTGGTCGGCCTCCACCTGCAACCACAGCTCGGTGTCGGCCAGGCGCACCCGGTCGCCGGTGGTGGGGCCGTACATCTCCGCATACGCTTGTCTCGAAATCTTGGCCATCAGTCCAGCCCTCCCATCACCTTGGCGTTGAAGCCGTAGACCACCCGCTCGCCGGCGTAGGCCACCAATTCCACCTCGCGGGTCTGGCCCGGTTCGAAACGCACCGCGGTGCCGGCGGGGATGTTGAGGCGAAAGCCGCGGCTGGCGTCGCGGTCGAACTCCAGCGCCGGGTTGGTCTCGTAGAAGTGGTAGTGCGAGCCCACCTGGATGGGCCGGTCGCCGGTGTTGGCCACCGTGACCGTGACGGTGTCGCGCCCGGCGTTGAGTTTGATCTCGCCCGCGGCGGGGATGATTTCTCCGGGGATCATCGTGTATCTCCTGAGCGTTGAACCGGCGGCGCCGGGGTTAAATACATTCTTTCACCACGAAGTACACAAAGTTCACGAAGTTAAAAATCCTGAAACTTCTTCCTACGCCCTGTTCGGTTCAACGGTTTTTCGAGTCACTTTGTGTATTTCGTGAACTTTGTGGTGAACGCCGTTTTCAGCGTATCCCGACGTTCGAAACGTCGGGTTACGCTGCGCTAACCCGACCTACCGTCTTAAACAATTGGATCGTGGACGGTGACCAGCTTGGTGCCGTCGGGGAAGGTCGCCTCCACCTGCACCTCGGGGATCATCTCGGCGATGCCTTCCATCACGTCGTCGCGGGTGAGCAGCGTGCG
>JBNKCG010000108.1:0-7211 GCA_050287605.1 Gammaproteobacteria bacterium
GCCGCACAATGGAATCTCCCCGAAGGGGATTTCACCTATTGGCGCGGGCGGCTACGCTCAATTGAATACGATCCACAACCGACAGTGTGGGAGTAGGGCGCAATAACCGAAGGGCATTGCGCCGAATGCCTAACCCAGAAATACTGACTTCATGCCCAATTATCGCCGCACCTTTCATCCCGGTGGAGTCTATTTCTTCACCGTCAACCTATTGCAGAGACATCACAACGAGTTATTGACCAGCAATATCGAAATTCTTCGAGAAGTGGTTCGTTCGGTTCGGCACCGCCACCCATTTGCGATTCACAGTTGGGTCACGCTTCCCGATCATCTGCATTGCGTGATCGAGTTGCCGCCAGGAGATACGGATTTCTCCGTCCGATGGCGGTTGATCAAGATGGGGTTATCAAAGTCACTACCCGCCGTGGAGCAACGTTCCGCGGTGAGGCAAGCGCGTGGTGAGCGGGGAATCTGGCAACGTCGGTTTTGGGAACACTTGATTCGGGATGAAGTAGACTACCGGGCGTATATGGACTATGTACATATCAATCCGGTCAAACACGGCATGGTGAGTCGTGTGGTGGATTGGCCGTATTCGACGTTTCATCGGTTGGTTGAGAGAGGCATTTATCCTCCGGATTGGGCCGGAGGAGACGAGACGGTATTGGGATATTCGGATTGACATTCGGCGCAATGCCCTTCGGTTATTGCGCCCTACGGGCTGCGGCGAAGCCGCACAACCCGGTCTCTAGTGTTTCTGCGGACGAGCCCGCTTTTCCTTAGAACCTTTGTCACCCACCCGCTTATCCGGCGATCCCCCCTTACGATGCGGTTTGCGCCCCTCAGATTTCTTGGGCTTCCGTCGCTCGGGCTTATCTGAGATCGCCAACTTCGCCGGCCTGAACTCCCCATCGTCCACGCTAATCCGCATCGGATGCTGCCTAAGCCGCACCTTCTGCAGATGCTTGTAAATCTCACGCGGCATCCCATCGGGTAACTCCACGGTGCTGTAGTCGTCGGCCAGACGAATCGCACCGATGTGCTGCCGCTCCAGCCCGGCTTCGTTGGCGATGGCGCCGAAGATGTCCTTGGCGCTGATGCCGTGGTTGTTTCCCACTTCGATGCGATAGCGTACCCAGGCAATCTCTTCGTCGGGGGTTTCGCGGCGCTTCTCTTTGCGGGGTTCGCGTTTCTTGGGAGCAGGGGCGTTGCTGCGTTCCGTCGGTTCGTGCTCCCGCTTCGGTTCGTGTTCCCGCTTCGGTTTGCGCTCTTGCATCTGCAACGGGCGGTCGCGTTGGGCGATCTGGGCCAGGGCGGCGGCGATGCGTTCGACGCTGGTCTCCTGCTCGCGTTGCAGGTCGGCGACCAGCTCGTCGAAGAAATCCAGCTCTTCCGAGGCGAGTACCTGCTGCACCTGCTCCTTGAAACGCGCGACGCGCTTGCCGGTGATGGTTTCGCTGGTGGGCAGGTTCAGCGGCTCCAGCTTGCGTCGCGTGGCCTTTTCGATGAGGTGCAGCATGCGCATCTCGCGCGGGGCGACGAACAGGATGGCGCGGCCGGTGCGGCCGGCGCGGCCGGTACGGCCGATGCGGTGCACGTAGGCTTCCACGTCGTAGGGGATGTCGTAGTTGATGACGTGGGTGATGCGCCCTACGTCCAGGCCGCGCGCCGCCACGTCGGTGGCGACGACGACATCCAATTTGCCCGATTTCAGTTGTTCGACCGTGCGTTCGCGCATCGCCTGGGTGATGTCGCCGTTGAGGGCGGCGCAGGCGTAGCCGCGCGCTTCCAGTTTTTCAGACAATTCCACGGTGGAGGTCTTGGTGCGGACGAAGATCAGCGCCGCGTCCACCTCTTCCGCTTCAAGGATGCGCGTCAGCGCGTCCAGCTTGTGCACGCCGCTGATGCGCCAGAAGTACTGCTGGATCGCCTCGACGGTGGCGGTGGCGGACTGGATGCGCACCTCGGCGGCGTCGCGCAGGTAGCGCTGTGCCACCTTGTGGATGGGCGGCGGCATGGTGGCGGAGAAGAGGGCGACCTGACGCTCGCTGGGCGTGTGTTCCAGTATCCACTCCACGTCTTCGATGAAGCCCATGCGCAGCATTTCGTCGGCCTCGTCCAGCACCAGGGCTTGCAGGTGTTTGAGGTCCAGTGTGTTGCGGCGCAGGTGGTCCATGATACGTCCGGGCGTGCCGACGACCACGTGCACGCCGCGCTTGAGCTGGCGCAGTTGCGTGTCCATCCCCTGGCCGCCGTAGACCGGCAACACGTGGAAGCCGGGCAGGTGGCGGGCGTAGGTCTGGAAGGCTTCGGAGACCTGGATGGCGAGCTCACGCGTCGGCGTCAGTACCAGGACCTGCGGCTGGCGCACTTTGAGGTCGAGACGGGCGAGCAGCGGCAGCGCGAACGCCGCGGTCTTGCCGGTGCCGGTCTGCGCCTGACCCAGCAGGTCGCGCCCCTCCAGCAGCGGCGGGATACTCGCAGCCTGGATGGGCGAGGGGGTTTCATAGCCGATTTCGCCCAACACCTGGAGCAGGGAAGGCGGTAGCGCCAGCTCAGCAAAGCCGGCCATTGGGGAAGACATGTCGAAGTACCTTGGGTGGATACCCGCCGCACGTTAGCGGCGGCGGCATCGATGGATCGGTGGTAACGGAGTACCGGGTGTCTGGCGGGCGATGACAACCCCGCACGTGTAATCTAGCCTTGTTTCGCCCAAAGTGGCAGAAACCTGCCGATTTGGCTCCCCTCGGCGTACTTGGCGTCAACAACGTCATGAAGGCTTGATTGCCTTCATCGCGTCTTGGCGCGAGATCACGCCCTATCCATTCGCGGCTTGCGCCGCTGCGGCTCAGGCTGCGGAGGCGAGGTCTTTCTTGTCGGATGCCCCGTCCGTCTGCTCGATGCCTTCCAGCAGTTCGGTCTCCAGCTCCGGCAATGACTCCAGCTTCTGCTCGCTGGCCAGCTCGTGCAGCTCGCGGTAGCGCTCGGCCAGCTTGGCGCTCTTGTCCAGCGTGGCCTGCATCTCGGCGATGCGCTTGTCCAGCTCCTGCTTCTGCTTCTGCACGGTGCGCAGTTCGGTTTCCACGGTGCGGCGTGCGGCGGACTCTTCGTTCTTCTCCTTCTTCGCGGCCTTGAGCTTCTTGACCACGTTCTCGGGAGTGTCGGCCAGAGCGACGTTGATGGCCTTGAGCGCCTTCTCCTTCTCGACGATCTGCGCCTTGAGCTTCTTCTGCTCTTTGACGTTGGTCTCGCGCTCCACGGCGACCTGCTGCTCGAGGGTCTTCAGCGCCTCCTCGGCCGCGCTCTTGGCGTTCTCGGTGGCGGCCAGCTTCTTCTGCGTCTCGGCCAGGGTCTTCTCGATCGCCTCCACAGCGGCCTTGGACTGCTCCTGGGCGTCTTTCACTTTGCCGTCGGCTGCCTGGGCGCGCTGAATGCTGGCTTCCAGGGCGACCTTCAACTCGTCCATGCTGCACTCGGGGGGCAGGCCCAGCGCCTCGGTGGCGGCGCTCATCAACATCTGTTTCTTTACCGCAAGGTCTTTCCACACTTTCAACTGCAACTCTAACTTCGCTTGATCCATTAGGTTCTCCTGGAATACTGCAATTCGCTGAATGACTGAATTCGTACGCAACCCGGCCGGCGGATGTATCGCCGCGACCGTCGCTGATTGGGTCAGCAGGTTGCTGCAATGTGGCTCATACGCGACGGTTCGGCGTTGAAACGGTCCGCACTCTGCTCAATACGCAGCTTATCGGCCGATTTCGGTTTGCCTTGCGCCCGTAAAGCGGACTTCAACAGCCTGCGGGCGGCGCGTGGCAGGGCGCGCCTTGGCGATACTGCTGCGCCGCGCCTAGATCCCACAGCGGATGCCTCACTCATCTGAGCGTCAACCGCTTGCGACCAACATCCATGGGTAGTGAGGACGGCAACCCGGTGCGCGGCCATCGCCGCGCAGGCGAGGCATCCGGCGGGATTTTCGGGGCGTTATGATACGCCAAAGTCAACGGGAATTCCTGATAAATTTTCGCGGTCTGGCGGGGAACCGGCGGGTAAATCCCGAGTTTGCCGCAAATCAAGCGGCTACGGCAGCGCTTCGACTTTGAGCAGTACGCGGCGGGCATCGTCCAACTGGTCGGTGGAGCGATAGATCACGCCCGTGCGGCGGGCGTTTTCGAGACTGGCCACACCACCGATCTCGATCCACTCCCCGAACCTTCCGCGCACGGTGGTGTGTACGCCCTGGACCTCGATGGCGCCGCCGCCGCTGGGCGCGGGGCGGTCGCGCTGGGTGCCGATCTCCAGGGTCACCTGGTCGCCACTCACCCGCGGCGTCACGGCGAAGCCCGTCACCACCTCGTGGTACTCGACGGTGTCGGTGGTCTGCGTGCCGCCCGGCGCGGTGGTGACGGAGCGCCCGCCCAACGGCACCGACTGGCCGAGGTAGATGGTCGCCGAGCTGCCTTCGAGCACCCGCACCTGCTGGACGTCCTCGTTACGGCTGCGCGAACGGGTGCTGCGGATGCGCAGCCCTACGGTGTCGCGCGGCGCGCCGTCGCCGAGGGTCACGTGTCCGTTATCGCCCACGCGGGTGTCGGCGTCCACCCGGGCTTCGTCCTGGGCGAGCCGGACGGCTTCGCCCTGCAGGACGGTGATCATCAGTTGACGGAGCGGTTTGTCCAGTGTGGCCAGCAGCTTCTTGAGCTCCGCCAGATTGGCGGGCGTGGTACGCACGTACAGTTCGCCGCGCTGTCCGGTGAGCGTGCCTCCCGGGGCGAGGAAGGGTCGCAGCAGGGGTACCAATTCGTCTGCGGTGCGATGGTTGAGCGGGAGGATCTCCAGCGACTGCGCCTGGGCGTGCCAGGGACCCAGCAGCAGGAGAACCAGCGTCACACGCAGGAGTCGCTTCATCTCAGAGATGCAACCGCTGCAACTCGGGGTCGTGGCTGCTCGCGTCCCACACCCTGGTGAAAAACCGCACCAGCTCGCGCGCTTCCAGTGGATCGTGGAAATTGGCCCGCCCTTCGAACCGGTCAGCGAGGTTGCGCATCAGGAAGCCCGCCTCGTCGGCCACCAGAAACGCCTGATTGTAGTCGCGAAATTCGGGGTGCACGGCGCGGATCTGGATGTAGGTGCTGAGGTGGCGCGCCAGCTCGATCAGCCGGTGGCCGTTCTTCACGGCGCGGTCGGTACTTTGCACCAGGATGCGGATCTCGGAGAAGCGGCCGCGTATCGCCAGTTGGCGCACCGCATCGAGAAACGGTTCGGTGTCGTAGAGGCGGGCGTCGAGTTCGCGGGAGAAGAGGTGCAGGGTGCGCGTCGCCTGTTGGGCCAGCGCCAGGGTGACGGCCGCGCAATCCGCCAGGGTTTCGATGGCGAGGGTTTCCGCGGTCTGAGCGAGTTTGAAGCTGTCCAGGTCCATAGCGATGCCCGGTTGCGCAATCCGTTGGAGCGCGCGGGGTTGCAAGATTACCGCGAGCGGCGCTCGCTGCCACATTCCTACAGGGCGATAGTAGGCGCCTCCCGCGCTGCGCTCAAATATCGTGCGCCTGCTGGGCGGCGTTGCCGATGTAGCTCGCGGGGGTAAGGGCGCGCAGCTCGGCCTTGGCCGTGTCGGGGATCGCCAATTGGTCGATGAAGGCGCGCAGCGCCTCGGGGCCGATGCGCTGGCCGCGGGTCAGCTCCTTGAGCTTCTCGTAGGGTTTCTCGATGCCGTAGCGGCGCATGACGGTCTGGATGGGCTCGGCCAGCACCTCCCAGTTGGCGTCGAGGTCCGCGGCCATGGCGTCGGTGTTGACCTCCAGCTTGGAGATGCCCTTGAGCGCCGACTGGTAGGCCAGCACCGATTGGGCGATGCCTACGCCGAGATTGCGCTGCACGGTGGAATCGGTGAGGTCGCGCTGCCAGCGCGAGATGGGCAGCTTCGCGGCCAGATGGGCGAGAATGGCGTTGGCCATGCCCAGGTTGCCCTCGGCGTTTTCGAAGTCGATGGGGTTGACCTTGTGCGGCATGGTGGACGAACCCACCTCGCCGGCCACCACCTTCTGCTTGAAGTAGCCCAGCGAAATGTAGCCCCACACGTCGCGGCAGAAATCGGTGAGCACGGTGTTGAAACGCTCGACGGCCTGGTAGTACTCGGCCATGTAGTCGTGGGGTTCGATCTGGGTGGTGTAGGGGTTCCAGTCCAGCCCCAGCCCGTTGATGAAGCCCTGCGCCAAGGCGGGCCAATCCACCTCCGGATAGGTGGCCAGATGGGCGTTGTAGTTGCCCACCGCGCCGTTGATCTTGCCCAGGATCGGCACCATCACCAGCTGTTCGCGCTGGCGCTTGAGGCGGAAGGCGGTGTTGGCCATCTCCTTGCCCAACGTGGTGGGGGAGGCGGGTTGGCCGTGGGTGCGCGACAGCATGGGCACCTCGGCGTAGTCGCGGGCCAGGCGGCTGACCGCGTCGATGATCTCGTCCATCTGCGGCAGCAGCGCCTGGGTGCGCGCCTCGCGCAGCATCAGGGCGTAGGAGAGGTTGTTGATGTCCTCCGAGGTGCAGGCGAAGTGAATGAACTCGGCGACCGCCTCCAACTCGGCGTTGCCGGCCACCTTCTCCTTGAGAAAATACTCCACCGCCTTGACGTCGTGATTGGTGGTGGCCTCGATGTTCTTGACCCGGCGCGCATCCTCTTCGCTGAATTCGTCGACGATGCGATCCAGCAGCGCCGCCGCGTGGGCGCTGAACGCCGGTACCTCGGGGATTTCGGCGCACGCCGCCAGACCCTGCAGCCAGCGCACCTCCACCAGCACCCGATGGCGGATCAACCCGTATTCGCTGAAGATGGGGCGCAGTGCCGCGGTCTTCGAGCCGTAGCGGCCGTCGATGGGGGAGATGGCGGTGAGGGTGGACAGTTCCATGGAAACTCCTGATTGCGGCCTACCAGGTGGCGCCGAAAAAGGGGCTAATAATACACCAAGCGCCCTGGCGAGTTGGGCCATGCGCCGCGTGAATGGCCGGTATAGGGTGGGGCATAATTTCTTTTTACCCGGTACTAACTTACAATTATCGCCATTTTCCGGGGAGGCCAAGCCCCGTTCCCCGGATCGCTTTCGAAACTTTGCAAATGATGAGGATGACGAACGTGCTTGAAGCCTATCGCAAACACGTCGCGGAGCGCGCCGCCGAAGGTATCGCCCCGCTGCCGCTCAACGCCCAGCAGGTGGCCGACC
>JBNKCG010000109.1:0-43706 GCA_050287605.1 Gammaproteobacteria bacterium
ACCAGTATCGATTCGGGTGCGATCCGGAAAAATCCAGCCAGCGCCGCCACCGAGCGGCCGCTGCGGTTCATATAGGTGGTCGGCTTCAACAGCCGCACGTCGTGTCCATGCAGGGACACGCGCGCCGTCTCCCCCTGGTAGCGCGCCTCCGGACGCAGATCACTCGCCCCCAGCCGCACCAGTTCATCCAGCCACCAGAATCCGGCGTTGTGGCGGGTGTCGCGATACTCGGCGCCCGGATTGCCCAGCCCGACGATCAATTCGATGCTCAAACCCAACCCCTTCCGTCAGCGCCGTCCAAACGCAACGGGGCCGGCTCTTGGATGAACCGGCCCCGTCCCGATCTTACGCAACGACAGCGGTGACGCGCGATTACTCGACCGTCCCCTCACCTTCGCCGGCCTCCTCGCCGCTCTCTTCGGCGCCGCCGCGGCCCAGGATCGAGGCCACCGGCTCGTCACCGGCAGAGCCGTGAGCCAGGGCGTAGACCTCCACCCCCTTGGGCATCACCAGCTGCGACAGGTGCAGGGTGTCGCCCAGGTTCAGCGCGGAGAGATCGACCTCGACGTATTCCGGCAGATCCTTGGGCAGACACTGGATTTCGATATCCGTCATCTGGTGGGAAACCAGGCCGCCCTCGCGCACGCCGGGCGCCTGATTCTCGTTGACGAAGTGCAACGGCACGTGCAGACGCAGCTTCTCCTTGGCGCTGACGCGCTGCAGATCCACGTGCATCACGCGCAGTTTGTAGGGATGGCGCTGCAGGTCCTTGAGCACGACCTGCTCCTTCTTGCCGCCCAGATCCAGATTCAGGATATGGGAGTAAAAAGCCTCATTCTCGAGGTTGTGGACCAGCTCGTCGTGATCCAGCGTAATGGCGGTGGGCTCCTTCTCCGCCCCGTACACGATGGCCGGCACCCGGTCGGCATGACGCAGGCGGCGGCTCGCACCCTTCCCCACGTCCTGGCGCAACTCGGCGCTCAACGTAAAATCAGTGGTCATTGCATAACACTCCTACAGACAGAAAAGCCACCTTGCGGCAGCACGGTTACCCTCCCCCGCGACCAAGGGAGGCATCAAAAACGGAACCCGCCGCCGGCCCGGGCCGACGGCACGCCCCGTCAATCCATATACATCGAGCTGACCGACTCGTCCTGCGAGATGCGGCGAATCGTCTCGGCCAGCATCCCGGCGATACTCAACTGGCGGATGCGGCTGCACTTCTGCGCGGCGTTGTGCAGCGGGATGGTATCGGTCACCACCAGTTCATCCAGTACCGAATTCTCGATGTTGGCGATCGCATTGCCGGACAGCACCGGATGGGTACAGTAAGCGACCACTTTCAAGGCACCGCGCTCTTTCAGCGCCTTGGCGGCATTGCACAGCGTGCCTGCGGTGTCGACCAGGTCGTCCACGATCACGCAGCTGCGATCCTTGACGTCGCCGATGATGTGCATGATCTCCGACTCGTTGGCCCGCGGGCGGCGTTTGTCGATGATCGCCAGATCGGCATCGTCCAGGCGCTTGGCGATCGCCCGCGCCCGCACCACGCCGCCCACGTCCGGCGACACCACGATCAGATCGGGGTGTTTCTGACGCCAGATGTCCCCCAGCAAGATGGGCGACGAGTAGACATTGTCCACCGGGATATCGAAAAAGCCCTGTATCTGGTCGGCATGCAGATCCACCGTCAGCACGCGGTCGAATCCCACGCGGCTGATCATGTTGGCCACCATCTTCGCCGAAATCGGTACCTTCACCGAACGCGGCCGGCGATCCTGGCGCGAGTACCCCAGGTAAGGGATGACCGCGGTCAGCCGCGAAGCCGAGGCGCGCCGTGCCGCGTCGGCCATCAATAGCAACTCCATCAGGTTGTCGTTGGTGGGCGCACAGGTCGGCTGGATGATGAACACATCCTGACCGCGCACACTCTCCATGATCTCCACCATGATCTCGCCGTCGCTGAAACGGCTCACCACCCCTTTGCCCAGGGGCAGATTGAGGTGGTTGCTGACGGCACGTGCCAACTCGGGGTTGGCATTGCCGGTAAAAACCATCATGGACGAGTCAGGCACTCACTGTTCCCCGTTTGGGCTGCGGACTTCGTGGCACGTCTTTATATATGGCTGGGGTGCCAGGATTCGAACCTGGGAATGCTGGTACCAAAAACCAGTGCCTTACCACTTGGCGACACCCCAAAAACCTGTCTCTCACGCCGGCTCGGCTAACCGATCCAGCAGCGGTGAACGATTGCGCCCTCGGGCGACGAATCCGCGCCACCGCGTCGGCAGCTTGCGCTGAACGGCCAGTGCCGACGGCTCGTCGAGAAATGCAGCAAACACGCTGCTGCCGGTTCCAGTGAGCCGCGCCGCGCCGTGGCCATCGAGCCAGTCCAGCGCCTCCGCCACGGGCGGGTAGCGCCCGCGCACCACGGCCAGGCAGTCGTTGCCGCCCCCGGCCGAGAGAAAGTCGGCTATTTTGATTGGCGGTGAATCGCGTGTCAATTCAGGGGCGGCGAAGACCGCAGCCGTGGGAACCGCGCATTCCGGGGTAATCACCAGGTACCAAGGCTCCGGCAGATCAACGACTTGCAGCCGCTCGCCCACCCCCTCGGCCCACGCAGCTTCAGCACCGACGAAGACCGGGACATCCGCTCCCAGCCGCAACCCCAGCTGCGCCAGATCGGCGCGACTCAACCCCAGCCCCCACAGCGCATTGAGGGCCACCAGCGTGGTGGCGGCATCCGAACTGCCGCCCCCCAGGCCGCCCCCCAGGGGGATGCGTTTGTCCACGGCAATGTCCGCCCCGTAGCGAGTGCCGCTAGCCTCCTGCAGCAGGCGCGCAGCCCTCACGACCAGATCCTGTTCCTCGGCGACGCCACCAAGATCGGTGATACGCCGTATCCGGCCGTCGGCGCGGCTTTCAAAGCTCAGCTCGTCACCGAAGTCGAGAAACTGGAACACCGTCTGCAGCTCGTGGTAGCCGTCTGCGCGGCGGCCGGTGATGCGCAGCATCAGGTTGAGCTTGGCCGGGGCCGGCCAGTGGCGGGAGACGCTCATGGATTCACTGGGCAGCGACCGGGCCGGCGGGAAACTCCCAGTCGCTGATCACTAGCCGCACCTCGAAATGCGCGTTGTGCATGAACAGCTTGTCGGGCAGGCTGCCGCTGGGGGTATCGCGGTAGCGCAAGAACTCGACCTGCCAGTCGGCCTGGCTCAACGTCGTCAGCCGTCCCCAGTCGTCCAGACGGTGCTCCTGGGTCACGCCGGGCTGAGGGATACCCAGCACCCAGTAGCGCAGCCCGGTGATGGGGACCTGCAAACCCAACACCTCCTCCATCAGTACGTCGGGGTCCTGCGCCAAGTACAACCCGTCGTCGGAGGTCTGCAATACCACGCCGTCGGCGCTGCCGCGCAGCTGCGCGCCGCCGCCGCCCAGCGGCGCCACCACTGACACCTCGTAGCCGTCGGGGCGCTGCGACCAGTACACGCTGACGTTCCAGGCCTCATTGTCCCGGGTGATGGCGAGGCGCCCGCTCAAAGTCCAGGTATCGAGAGCGCTCAGGCGCCGTTCGTGACGCAGCCATGCCGTTTGCGGCGGTTCGGCGGGTTTGGGCGGCGGCACGGTCGCACACCCGGCGAGCACCACCAGCAGCCATCCGGCAACGACGCCGCGCATCAGCGCTGCAACCGCTCCATGGTCTTGCGGATCACCGGCGCATCCGGCGCGGTCTTGAGCGCCTCCGCCCACACCCGCTTGGCCTCCTCCGTGTCGCCGGCCACCCACAGCACTTCCCCCAGGTGGGCTGCGATCTCGGCGTCGTGACCCAGCGCCAGCGCCTTGCGCAGATAGTCCACGGCCTCCACGGAACGCCCGAGCCGGTAGAGCACCCACCCCATGCTGTCGAGGATCGCCGGATCGTCGGGTTCCAGCTCCAGGGCGCGCTGGATATAACCCAACGCCTCCTGGTGGCGGTCGGTGCGATCAGCCAGGGTGTAGCCCAGGGCGTTGAGCGCAGCGGCGTTGTCGGGACTGTCCGCCAGGATCTGGCGCAGATCGCGCTCCAGCCAGTCGATGCGGTCCAGTTTCTCCGCCGTCAGGGCACGCGCATAAAGCAGATCGACGTTCCCCGGGTACTCGTCCAGGGCAGTGGAGAGCAGCTCCACCTGCGCATCGATGCGCCCGGCATCGCGCAGCACTTCGCCCTCCGCCAGATAGAGGCGCACGGCCAGATCGCGGTTTTCCGAACGCAGCCGCGCCAGGATGGCTCGCGCCCCCTCCACGTCGCCCTCTTTGGCCGTCACCACCGCCAGGCGGATGCGCGCCTCCACCCCCTGCTCCTCGCCGGTCACCTCGCCGTACCAGCGCCGCGCCTCTGGGTAGCGCTTGGCCTTCTCCGCCAACTGCCCGAGGTAGAATCGCGCTTCGTCGCTGCGGTAGTTGAGCTTCAGCAGGCGTTTCAGATAGCGCTGGGCGGTGGACTCGTCGTGCATGTTGAGCGCCAGCAGCGCCAGCGGGTAGATCACCTCGCCGTCGTCGGGATTGAGCTTGAGCAGCAGCTCGAATTGTCCCTTGGCCTCGTCGTAGCGTTGGTTTTCCACCAAGGCACGTGCCAGCACCACCCGCAGCCGGGCATTGCCGCCGTGTTTCTGCACCGCCTGACGCAATCCGGCCAGCGCGGGGTCCAGCTTCTGCTGCGCCGCCATCGCCTGCACGTAGAGCGCCCACGCCCCCGGCCAGTCCGGCCGCGCCGCAATGGCCCGCTCCGCCTGCCGGGCCGCCAGTTCATGGCGCCCGGCATTGTTGGCCAGCACCGCGTAAGCGAAGATCGCCTCTGGATCCTGCGGCTGCGTACCGAACAGCGCCTCGGCGGCCGCCAGCGCACGCGCCTTGTCCTGCTCGCGCTGCAGCAGATTGGTGACCAGCAAATACCCGGCGCCGGCACGGCGCTTCTCCACGCCCGCCAGCAAGCGGCGAAAATGCTTGACCGCCTGCTCGGTTTGGCCAGCGCGCAAGTTGAGAATCGCCGCCGCCTGCTGCGCCCCCAGGTCCTCGGGGTTGAGCGCGACCCACAAGCGGGCCGCCTCCAAGGCATCGGGATGGTCGGTGGACTGCAACGCCAGCTTGGCCGCATGTTCCGCCACAGCGGGGTCGCGCGAACGTTTCGCCGCGCGCAGGTAGTGGCGCACGGCCTGGTTCAGATCACCCGCCTGCCAGGCGAACTCGCCCACCATGATGTCGTAGAGCACCTCCTGATCCTGGTCACTCTGCCCACTCGAAGCCGCAACGGTCACCGGCCGCTGCGCGGCACCCGCACGCGGACCATCGGCGGCGGCGCAACCGGTCAACACGGCAAGCGCGATCGCAAGGGGGAACCAGGGATTCATCAGACGCATAGTTCAGACTCGGGTAGGAAACCAGCCAAGGAAGGCGCGGCGAAACCTGTTACACGGGTACCTGCGCCCGCCGTGGGCTTCGACCCGGCGACCGCACCTGAACTATACCGGAGATGCCCAAACCGGTCAGCCCGCCCCTCCGCCGCCCGTCAACACCCGGATTCGATTCCTATTCCGCGGCGCGGTTCCCGCGCCCCACGGAATCGATGCCGTGCAAGCTAATTGCTTGTATTCCCAACAGGTATAACGCAAAATTTTCGCGCTTAGCCCAGGTCGAAATTCATGCCGCTGTTAGCCATCGGAATCAACCACACCTCCGCCCCGGTCGCATTGCGCGAGCAGATCGCCTTTGCGCCCGAGCGCCTGTCCGAGGCGCTGCGCGAGCTGCAGGGGGTCAATCCGGTCAGCGAAGCGGCCATCATCTCCACCTGCAACCGCACCGAACTCTACTGCTGCCTGGAGAATCTCGACGACAGCGCCGTCATCGACTGGCTGTCGCGCTATCACGCATTGTCGCGCGCCGAGCTGGAGCCCTTCCTCTACCGCCACCCCGACGGCTCCGCGGTGCGGCACATCCTGCGCGTGGCGAGCGGGCTGGACTCCATGGTGCTCGGCGAACCGCAGATCCTCGGCCAGGTGAAGGATGCCTACCGCACCGCCAGTGACGCCGGCACCCTGGGGATGCTGCTCAGCCGGCTGTTCCAGCACACCTTCTCCGTCGCCAAACAGGTACGCACCGACACCGAGATCGGCACCAGCGCCGTCTCGGTCGCCTTTGCCGCCGTCAGCCTGGCACGGCAAATCTTCGGCGATCTCAGCCAGCAGACCGCTCTGCTCATCGGCGCCGGGGAGACCATCGAACTGGTCGCGCGCCACCTCCACGAGAACGCCATCGGCCGCCTGATCGTGGCCAACCGCACCGCCGAGCGCGCCCACCAGCTCGCCGCCCAGTTCGGCGGCTACGCCATTGCCCTCAAGGAGATGCCCAATCACCTGCCGGAGGCCGACATCGTCATCTCCTCCACCGCCAGCCAGCTGCCCATACTCGGCAAGGGCGCCGTGGAACGCGCCATCAAGCAGCGCAAACACCGCCCCATCTTCATGGTCGACATCGCCGTACCACGCGATATCGAACCCGAGGTGGCCGAGCTGAACGACATCTATCTCTACACCGTCGACGACCTGCAGGAGGTGATCGAAGAGAACCTGCACTCGCGCCGCGAGGCGGCCAAGCAGGCCGAAGAGATCATCGACGTGCAGACGCTGCAGTTCATGAACTGGGTACGCTCGCTGGGCGCCATCGCCACCATCCGCGCCTACCGCGACGAGGCCGACGCCACGCGCCAGGAGGTGCTACAGGCGGCGTTGCAGCGCCTGGCCAGCGGCAAAGACGCCGCGGATGTCCTGCAATGGCTGGCGCACACCCTGACCAACAAGCTGACCCACGCCCCCAGCACCCGCCTGCGCGAAGCCGGCATGGAGGGGCAGGACGCACTGCTGGACGCCGCACGCGAGCTTTTTCAGCTCAAGCGCTAGCGCGTCTCTTCTCCCCGCAGGCCTATCGCGCCGTGCGGGGGATTTCGGTACCATCGCCACCCCATGAAACCCTCCATCCAATCCAAGCTGGAATCGTTGAGCGACCGTTTCGAAGAGGTTTCGGCGCTGCTCGCCGATCCCACAGTGATCGGCAACCAGACGCAGTTTCGCAACCTCTCCATCGAATACGCGCAGATCAACCCCGTGGTGGAGTGTTTTCGCGACTACCGCGCCGCCAACCAGGCGCTGGAATCGGCCCAGACCATGCGCAAGGACCCCGACCCCGAGATCCGCGCCCTGGCCGAAGAGGAGATCGACGCCGCCCAGCAGCGTCTGGAGTCGCTGGAGAGCGAGCTGCAGATCCTGCTGCTGCCCTCCGACCCCAACGACAACTGCAACATCTTCCTTGAAGTCCGCGCCGGCACCGGAGGCGCCGAGGCGGCACTGTTCGCCGGCGACCTCTACCGCATGTACAGCCGTTACGCCGAGCAGCGTGGCTGGCGTACCGAGGTGCTCAGCGAGAGCGAGTCCGAGCAAGGCGGCTACAAAGAGATCATCGTGCGCGTCAGCGGCGAACAGGTCTACGCGCGGCTCAAGTTCGAATCGGGCGCCCACCGCGTGCAGCGGGTGCCGGAGACCGAATCCCAGGGCCGCATCCACACCTCGGCCTGCACCGTGGCGGTACTGCCGGAACCGGACGAAATCGACCAGGTGGAGATCAACCCGGCGGAGCTGCGCATCGACACCTACCGCTCCTCGGGCGCCGGCGGCCAGCACGTCAACACCACCGACTCGGCGGTGCGCATCACCCACCTGCCCAGCGGCATCGTGGTGGAGTGCCAGGACGAGCGCTCCCAGCACAAGAACCGCGCCCGCGCCATGACCCTGCTGCAGGCCAAGCTGCTCGACAGCCAGCGCGAACAGCAGGCCAGCGAGCAGAGCGAAGCGCGCCGCAAGCTGGTGGGCAGCGGCGACCGCTCCGAGCGCATCCGTACCTACAACTTCCCCCAGGGGCGGGTCACCGACCACCGCATCAACCTCACCCTCTACAAGCTCGACGAGATTTTGGAAGGCGATCTCGACGCGGTCATCGATCCGCTCACCAACGAATATCAGGCGGACCAGCTGGCCGCGCTGGGAGAATGAACCCGACGCTGCGCGAACTGATCGATTGGGGCACCACCCGGTCGTTGCCGCGCCTGGAGGCCGAACTGCTGCTGGCCCACGCCCTCGGTTGGAGCCGCACCCGCCTGCACACCTGGCCCGAAACGCGTCCTGCGGAACAGAAGTGCGAGCGCTACCGTAGCTGGGTCGAGCAGCGTGCTGCCGGCGAGCCCATCGCTTACCTTACCGGCGTGCGCGAATTCTGGTCGCTGGAGCTCACGGTCACGCCCGACACCCTCATCCCGCGCCCGGAGACCGAGCTGCTGGTAGAGCTGGCGCTGGCCCGCATCCCCACCGATGCGGAGTGGACCATCGCCGACCTCGGCACCGGCAGCGGCGCCATCGCCCTCGCCCTGGCCACCGAAAGGCCGCGCTGCCGCATCATCGCCACCGACCGATCCGCCGCGGCGCTGGAGGTCGCCAGCGCCAACGCCTGGCGCCACCGGCTGGACCGCGTGCACTTTCATCACGGCGATTGGTGGCAGCCACTGCACGGGCAGCGGTTTCATCTCGTCGCAAGCAACCCCCCCTACGTCGCCAGCGGCGACCCGCACCTGGATCGGGGTGATCTGCCCCATGAGCCCCGCGCCGCCCTGGCCGCGGGCCCCGACGGTTTGGACTCGCTACGCACCCTCGCCACCGGCTGTCGCGACCACCTGCACCCCGGCGGATGGCTGCTGCTCGAACACGGCTTCGACCAGGGCGCGGCGGTGCGTGCATTGCTGTGCGCGGCGGGCCTGACCGAGGTGAATACCCACTGCGACCTGGCCGGCCTGGAGCGTGCCACCGCGGCGAAGGCGCCGGCACCGTAGCTGCGGAATTTGCCCGCGATCACGACCCGGTCCCGCCGCACAGCTATCGCTCGCGCCCGATCTGCGCTTCGCCCCAACTGTTGCGGCGCACCAATCAAAACCAGGAGTTTTGCGAGCATTTTCCTTGATTTACCACCCCTCGAGTGGTCATTATTCGCCCCTATGACGACGCAGCTGCAAGACACCGTCAAACGCCGCGAGATTGCCTTCTGCCATCTCCATCCCGACCCCGACCAGGCTCACACCGCACTGCTCTATCTGAGCGGGATGGATGAGATCGACAGCGTGCGCCGCAGCGGCAAACACCGCATCGAGATCACCTACCGGCTGCGCCGCATCCGCCTGCGGAACATCGACGAGCTGCTGGAGCACGCCGGCTTCCACCTCGACAACAGCCTGCTGGCACGCATGAAGCGTTCGCTCTACCACTACACCGAGCAGGTGGAGTTCGAGAACCTGCAACTGCCCCACCACACCTTCCTCGACACCACCGAAGTCTTCATCAACCGCTACCGCCATCTGCGTCACGGCTGCCGCGACGAACGCCCCGAGCACTGGCGCCACTACCTCTGATCTCCGTGACCTGCGGCGCAGCGGCCGCTTGTCACTGAGTCGCCCAACGACTACCGTTTCCCCATGGATGACGCCCAGCTATTGCGCTACAACCGGCAGATGATGCTGCCGCAGGTGGATTACGACGGCCAGCAGCGGCTGATCGATTCCCACGCCCTGATCATCGGCGCCGGCGGTCTCGGTTCACCGGTGGCCATGTACTTGGCCGCGGCCGGTGTCGGCAAGATCACGCTGGTGGATTTCGATGACGTCGACCTCTCCAACCTGCAGCGCCAGATTCTGCACACCACGACCGACGTGGGCCACCCCAAGGTGGAATCGGGACGCGACACCATGCTGCGCCTCAATCCGCTGATCGAGGTGGTGCCGGTGGCCGAGCGGCTGGAGGGAGCGGCGCTGCGGGAACGGGTCGAAGCGGCCGACGTGATCATCGACGCCAGCGACAACTTCGCCACCCGGTTCCTGCTCAACGACACCTGCTGGGCGGCGGGCAAGCCGCTGGTCTCCGGCGCGGCAATCCGCTTCGAGGGCCAGGTGACGGTGTTCGATCCGCGCGCCGCCGACAGCCCCTGCTACCGCTGCCTCTACCGGGACGAAAACGAACCCAACGAACGCTGCAGCGAAACCGGCGTCTTCACCCCGGTGGTGGGCATGATCGGCACCGCCCAGGCCGCCGAGGCGCTGAAGCTGTTGATCGGTATCGGCGAACCGCTGGTGGGGCGGCTGCTGCTGCTGGACGTGCACGCCATGGAGTGGCGCAGCGTCAAACTGAAACGCGATCCACACTGCGCACTACACCACTAACGACGACCCCACCATGAATGACCAGGCCATCGCCATCCCGCGCCCCCTCGTCAACCAGATCCTCGCCCACGCCCAGCGTGCCGGCAGCAGCGAAGCGTGCGGCCTGATCGGCGCCCGCAACGGCGAACCGCGCCACTGCTACCCCGTGGCCAACGTCGCTGAGCAACCGGCGCGCCGCTTCGCCATGGACGCGCAGGGGCAGGTCGATGCCATGCGCGCCATGCGCCAACGCGACGAAGTGCTGTGGGCCATCTACCACTCTCACCCCGACGAACCGGCGCAGCCGTCCGCCACCGACGTGGAAGAATCGAACTATCCGGAGGCGCTCTACCTCATCGTCTCGCTCAACACCAAGGGCGTACTGGAACTGCGCGGATTCCGCATGAACGGCGCCGCACCGGCGGCGGTCAATCTCACCATCGAATGAATCGGTGGCGACGCACCCCCTGCTGCCCGAGCACGAAGAGCTGCGCCGCGCCGTAGCGTGGCTGTCAGAACACGGGCCGGTCACCGTCCAGCTCATCGAAGCGGCGTGCGTGCGCTTCGATCTCTCGCCGGCGGATGAGGAGTTTCTGGTGCGTCAGCTGCTTCACCACGAGGGGATCGGTGATGCTGAATCGTGAAGTCAGTGGCGAGTCGGCGAAACCGGCGACTGCCCGATCCCCTGGAAGAGGTTTTCCGCATCCACCGAGTCGAACTCGTAGACCTGTCCGCAGAAATCGCAATCGACCCTGACCTCGCCTTCGTCGGCGATGATGGAGCGCACCTCCTCCTGGCCCAGCCCGCGCAATACCGAGGCGACGTTGGATCGAGAGCAGCCACAACGGAAACTGAGCGGGGTGGGCTCGAAGACGCGCAAATCCTCTTCGGAAAAGAGCCGGCGCATCAGCTCCTGCGGCGCCACCTCCAGCAGCTCCCGCCGCGTCAGAGTGGCACCCAGGTGTTGGAGGCGATTCCAGGCATCGGCATCGTCGGCCGCGCCGGGCAGTTGCTGCAGCAGCAGACCCGCGGCCCGCCTTTCGTCGGCGGCCAACCACAGGCGCGTGCCCAGTTGTTCAGACTGTTCGAAGTAGGTCTCCAGAGCGTGTGACAACTCGCTGCCCTTCACCTCGACGATACCCTGGTAGCGCTCCCGTCCCTTGCTGGGATCGATGGTGATGGCCATGCGCCCCGCACCGATCAGTTCGCTTAGCGAATCACTGGCGGTATCGCCGTGCCAACGCGCCAGACCGCGCAGCGTGTTGGCGCTAGTGCACTGCATGACCAACAGGTGCACCGGCCCGTCGCCGGTCACCTGCAACGTCAACTTACCTTCGAACTTGAGCGTCGGCGTGAGCAGCGCCGAAGCAGCTGCCGCCTCGCCCAGCAGATTGCGCACCGCGGCGGGGTAGTCCTGCGTACCCAGCAGAGCACGCCACGTGGCATCCAGATGCACGATCTCGCCGCGCACCTGATTACCCTCGAACAGAAATCGATGCAGACTGTCAGTCGTTCTCATCGCGGCGATATCTTCACATCTGAACTTCAAAAACCATGACCACAAAGTACACGAAGTACACAAAGTTGTGGAACAAAGAACAGGTGCGCTACCGAGTTCGACGGTATCGGTTTAATGACTTTTACTTTGTGAACTTCGTGTACTTTGTGGTGAAAAAAGGTTTTGACTACCCGATCAATTCCTTGATCAGCCTGTTTACCTCTTCGGGATTGGCCTGCCCCTTGGTAGCCTTCATCACCTGGCCGACGAAGAAGCCGAGCAGCTTGTCCTTGCCGCTCTTGAACTGTTCCACCTGGCCAGGATTGTCCGCGATCACCTTTTCGACAACGGGCCGCAACGCATCGGCGCCGGAGATCTGCTTGAGGCCGCGCTTGTCGATAATCGCATCGGCATCCGTTCCCTCGCCGGTCCACAATGCCTCGAACACCTCTTTGGCAATCTTGCCGGAGATGGTGTTGTCCTTGATGCGCACCAACAGCCCGGCCAGCTGCGTCGCGGTGACTTTCGACTCGGCGATATCCAGGTTTTCCTTGTTGAGTGCCGCGGAGAGATCGCCCATCACCCAGTTGGCAGCCAGCTTGGCATCGTCCACCGCTCCCGCCACCGCTTCGAAATAGTCGGCGAGCTCGCGCGCGGCCGTGAGCACGTCGGCATCGTAGGCGTTGAGTGCATACTGCGCTTCGAAACGCTGGCGTTTGGCGGCCGGCAGCTCGGGCAGATGCTGGCGCACGTCCTCGATGTAAGCGGGCTCCAGCTCCACCGGCAGCAGATCGGGATCGGGGAAATAGCGATAGTCGTTGGCCTCTTCCTTGGCGCGCATGGAGCGGGTTTCGTTGCGCTCGGGATCGTAGAGACGCGTCTCCTGCACCACCGTGCCGCCGCCTTCGATCAGTTCGATCTGGCGCGTCACTTCGTAATTGATGGCGCGTTCGATGAAGCGGAACGAATTGAGGTTCTTGATCTCGGCGCGGGTGCCGAACTTCGCCTCGCCCTTGGGGCGCACCGAGACGTTGGCGTCGCAGCGGAACGAACCCTCCTGCATGTTGCCGTCGCAAATACCCAGGTAGCGCACCAGCGCGTGCAGGCTCTTCATGTAGGCCACCGCCTCTTTGGCCGAGCGCAGGTCGGGTTCGGAGACGATCTCCAGCAGCGGCGTGCCGGCGCGGTTGAGATCGATGCCGCTCATGCCGTGGAAGTCCTCGTGCAGCGATTTGCCGGCATCCTCTTCCAGGTGCGCGCGGGTGATGCCGATGCGCTTGACGCTGCCGTCTTCCAACGTGATGTCGAGATGCCCGTCGTGAACGATGGGCAGTTCGTACTGGCTGATCTGGTAGCCCTTGGGCAGATCCGGATAGAAGTAGTTCTTGCGCGCGAAGACCGAACGCGGTGCCACCGTGGAATCGGTGGCGAGCCCCAACATCACCGCCATGCGCACCGCCTCGGCGTTGAGCACCGGCAGCACGCCGGGCAACCCCAGGTCCACCGCGCACGCCTGGGTGTTGGGCGCCGCGCCGTAGGCGGTGGCGGCGCCGGAGAAGATCTTCGACTTGGTAGCGAGCTGGGCGTGAATCTCCAGCCCGATGACGATTTCCCATTCCATTCAACTAACCTCGTTTATTTCGCGCAAAGACGCGAAACCATTAATCAAATCCCGGCGGCACTTGCTGGTGCCAATCGGTCGTCTGCTGATACTGGTGACCGATATTGAGCAGCCGCGCTTCGTCGAAGTAGTTGCCGATCAGCTGCAGCCCGACCGGCTTCTCGCCGGCGAACCCGCACGGCACCACGATGCCCGGCAGCCCTGCGAGGTTGACGGCGATGGTGTAGATGTCGGAGAGGTACATGGTCACCGGATCGGCGGTCTTCTCACCGATGCCGAAGGCGGGCGTAGGCGAAGCGGGGCCGGCGATCACGTCCACTTCCGCAAAGGCCTGCTTGAAATCGTCGCTGATCAAGCGCCGCAACTGCTGGGCCTTCAGATAGTAGGCATCGTAGTAGCCCGCCGACAGCGCGTAAGTGCCAATCATGATGCGCCGCTTCACCTCGGCGCCGAAGCCCTCGCCGCGCGAGCGTTTGTAGAGATCCTCCAGATCCCGCGGATCGTCGCAACGATGGCCGAAGCGCACCCCGTCGAAGCGCGACAGGTTGGACGAGCACTCCGCCGGCGCCACTACGTAGTAAGTAGGTACCGCCAGCTCGGTGTTGGGCAGGCTGATGGATTTGACCTCAGCACCCAGGGCTTCAAGTTCCTTCACCGCGCTTTCGATGGCCGCGGCGACACGCCCGTCCAGCCCCTCGCCGAAATACTCTTGCGGCAACCCGATGCGCAGTCCCCGCAGCGAATCGCTCAGCGTTGCCGTGTAATCGGGCACCTCGCGCTGCACGCTGGTGGAGTCGCGCGGATCGAAACCGGCCATAGCGCCCAGCATCAGCGCCGCATCCTCGGCGCTGCGCGTCATGGGGCCGCCCTGGTCGAGACTGGAAGCGAAGGCGATCATCCCCCAGCGCGACACCCGCCCGTAAGTGGGCTTGAGGCCGGTGATGCCGCACAGCGCCGCGGGCTGACGGATGGAGCCGCCGGTATCGGTACCGGTGGCCGCCGCACACAGCCGCGCCGCCACGGCGGCGGCCGAACCGCCCGACGAGCCGCCCGGCACGCTGGCGGTATGCCAGGGATTGCGCACCGGTCCGTAGTAGCTGCTCTCGTTGGACGAGCCCATGGCGAACTCGTCCATGTTGGTCTTGCCCAGCACCACCGCGCCGGCCTGGTTGAGCTTGGCAACCACGGTGGCGTCGTAGGGGGCGACGAAGTTGTCCAGCATGCGCGAGCCGCAACTGGTCTTCACGCCTTCGGTGCAGAAGATGTCCTTGTGCGCGACGGGTACGCCGGTGAGCGGACCGCCCTCGCCCGTCGCCAACCGCCGATCCGCCGCCTCGGCGGCAGCCAGCGCCTGCGCCTCGGTCACGGTGACGAAGCAATTCAACTCCGGTGCCAGGCGCGCGATGCGCTCCAGGTAGCCGCGGGTCAGCTCGACGCTGGATACCTCCCGCGCCTGCAGGGCGCGCGCCTGCTCGGCCAGTGTCTTGGTGTGCATAACAGTTCAGTCGGTCAGGGGTTGAACGGAAGCGGCGGCAATCACTCGATCACCTTGGGCACCAGATAGAGGCCGGCCTCCACCTGCGGCGCACCCTGCTGGAAATGCTCGCGCTGATCGCTCTCGCTGACCTCGTCGGCGCGCAGCCGCTGGGTGGCATCCAGCGGATGGGCCATGGGCGCGACGCCAGCGGTGTCCACGGCGTCCATGCGGGCAACGAAATCGAGAATGTCCGAGAGGTTGCGGGTGTACTCCGGGATGTCCTCCTCGCGGATCGCCAGGCGCGCCAGATGGGCGATGTTCTCCACGTCGGAACGGGTCAGGGACATAGCGCCTCCCAAATCCTTTTCATCACGAAAACAAAGGGCTGTGAAAGGTATCACAGTTGCCGACCCAAACCCTAGCCGAAGGCCCGTCTGGCGGCGTTGCACGCCTTGCCCAATGGGTGGCCTTTGTTTAGAGTAGCGGTTTATTTTTCCTGCCGGATTGAAAACACATAAATGTTCAAGCGCTTACGGGGTCTTTTCTCCAACGACCTGTCCATCGACCTGGGCACCGCCAACACGCTGATCTACGTCCGCGGCCAGGGCATCGTCCTCAATGAGCCCTCGGTGGTGGCGATCCGCCAGGATCGCGGCCGTGGCGGCGCCAAGAGCATCGCCGCGGTGGGCACCGACGCCAAGCAGATGCTGGGCCGCACTCCGGGCAACATCGTTGCCATCCGGCCGCTCAAGGACGGCGTGATCGCCGACTTCACCGTCACCGAGAAGATGTTGCAGTACTTCATCCACAAGGTGCACGAATCGCGCTTCCTACGCCCCAGCCCGCGGGTGCTGGTATGTGTGCCGTGCGGCTCCACCCAGGTGGAACGCCGCGCCATCAAGGAGTCAGCCGCTGGCGCCGGGGCGCGCGAGGTCTACCTGATCGAGGAGCCCATGGCGGCGGCCATCGGCGCCGGACTGCCGGTGGAGGAGGCGCAAGGCTCCATGGTGCTGGACATCGGCGGCGGTACTTCGGAAGTGGCGGTGATCTCGCTCAACGGCATCGTTTACGCCTCCTCGGTCCGCATCGGCGGCGACAAGTTCGACGAGGCCATCATCAGCTACGTGCGCCGCAACTACGGCACCCTGATCGGCGACTCCACTGCCGAGCGTATCAAGATGGAGATCGGCTCCGCCTACCCCGGCTCCGAGGTGCTGGAGGCCGAGGTCAAGGGCCGCAACCTGGCCGAAGGCGTGCCGCGCAGCTTCACCCTCAACAGCAATGAAATCCTGGAAGCGCTGCAGGAGCCGCTGGCCGGCATCGTTGCCGCGGTCAAGACCGCGCTGGAGCAGACTCCGCCCGAACTGGGCGCCGACGTGGCCGAGCGCGGCATCGTACTCACCGGCGGCGGCGCGCTGCTGCGCGATCTCGACCGGCTACTGATGGAGGAGACCGGCCTGCCCGTGGTGATCGCCGAAGACCCGCTCACCTGCGTGGCCCGCGGCGGCGGGCGCGCCCTGGAGCTGATCGACGAGCGCGGCGGCGAGATCTTCGCCCTGGAATAGCGGTCGTTCGGCCGGGTATCGTCAACATCGGGTAGTCAATACGGCGCACGAGCCTCGTCGCGGCCGTAGGAGCGTTCTGCCATCAAGCAAATCTTCACACAAGGCCCCTCGCTCAACATCCGGGCGGTGATCTTCGTACTGGCCGCGATCATCCTGATGACGGTGGATCACCGCCAACACCACCTGGAGCAGGTACGCGGCGCGCTCTCGGTACTGCTCTACCCGCTGCAGTACGCCGTTAACATGCCGGTGGATCTGGCAGCGTGGGTGAAGGAGAGCCTGCAGACCCGCGACGAGCTGCAGGAGGAGATCGCCGCCCAGCGCGCCGAGCTACAGACCCTACGCGCCCAGGCCCAGAAGTACGCCGCCCTGGAGGCGGAGACCATCCGGCTGCGTGAGCTGCTGGACTCCTCGTTCCGCCTCGGCGATCAGGTCCTGGTGGCAGAGCTGCTGGCCGTCGACCTCGACCCCTACCGCCACCAGGTGCTCATCGACAAAGGCACCCAATCGGGTGTTTACAACGGGCAGCCGGTGGTGGATGCCCAGGGCGTCACCGGCCAAGTGATCCACGCCGGCCCCTTCTCCTCGACGGTGATGCTGCTGACCGATCCCGCGCACGCCATCCCGGTACAGGTCAACCGCAACGGCCTGCGCGCCATCGCCAGCGGCACCGGCTCGCCGGAGCGGCTCAACCTGCCCTTTCTGCCCAACAACGTCGATATCCGGCCCGGCGACCTGCTGATCTCCTCGGGCCTGGGCGGGCGCTTCCCGCGCGGCTACCCGGTGGCCGAGGTCACCGTGGTGACGCAGAACCCCGGCGCGCCCTTCGCCACGGTGGAGGCGCGCCCCACCGCCCAGGTAGACCGCAGCCGCGAGATTCTCCTGGTATGGCCCTCCGACCGGTTGCCGGAGGCAACGCGGCCCGCCGCCGACGCCAAGGATGCCGCTCCCAAGCCCGACGGGAAGCAGCCGTGACGCCGCAGACTTCCCGACGCCGCGGCGGCTGGGTCATCGTGCTCAGCTTCGTGCTGGCCTTCATGTTGACCCTGCTGCCGCTGCCCGAGTACGCACGCCCCTACCGCCCGGAGTGGAGCGCGCTGGTGCTGATCTACTGGTGTATGGCGCTACCCGAACGCATGGGCGTCGGCACCGCCTTTCTCATCGGCGTATTGTTGGACGTGACCACCGGGACGCTGCTCGGCCAGCATGCCCTGGGCTTTACCACCATCGCCTACCTGACGCTGCTGCTGCACCAGCGCATCCGCGTCTTCCCGGTGCGCCAGCAGGCCTTTACGGTATTGGTGCTGCTGCTGCTCTACCAGCTCCAACTGCTGTGGGTAATGGGCATCACCGGCCACCCGCCGCAGAGCTGGAGCTACTGGGCGTCCTCACTCACCGGCACCCTGCTCTGGCCCTGGACCTTCATCTCCCTGCGCGAAATCCGCCGCCACTACAAGGTCACCTGAGTAAGCCGTGGCGCGGGACTATCTCAAGGACCACTACGCCGAGACCCGGCTGTTCCGGCACCGCGTCGTCGCCTCGCTGCTGGCCATGGGTCTGCTGCTGGCGCTGCTCATCGGGCGCTTGGTCTATCTCCAGGTGCTCAGCCACGACCTGTTCACCACGCTGTCGCAGAACAACCGCGTCAAATTGGAGCCGGTGGCGCCCACCCGCGGCCTGATCTACGACCGCAAAGGGCGCCTGCTCGCCGAGAACATCCCCTCGTTCAGCCTCGAGGTGATCCCCGAGCGGGTGGATGACCTCGACCGGACCCTGGCCGAGCTGGGGAAAATCATCCCCATCAGTGACGACGACCTGGAGCGCTTCCAGCGCCTGCGCAAGCGCAACCGCCGCTTCGAAGCGCTGCCCATCCGCGTTCAGCTCAACGAACAGGAGGTGGCCACCTTCGCCGTCAACCGCCAGCGCTTTCCCGGCGTGGACGTGCAGGCGGGGCTGATCCGCCACTACCCCCAGGGCGAGCTGATGGCCCACGTGCTGGGCTACGTCGGTCGCATCGACGAAGACGAGCTCGACGTGATCGACGCCACCAACTACAGCGCCACGCGCTTCATCGGCAAGGTGGGCATCGAAAAGTCCTACGAGGGGCTGTTGCATGGCCGGGTGGGATCGCGCAAGGTGGAAACCAACGCCGAAGGGCGGGTATTGCGGGTACTGGAACAGGACCCCGCCACCCCCGGCAGCAATCTCTACCTCAACGTCGACATCGACCTGCAGCAGGCGGCGCTGCAGGCGTTGGGCGAGTACAACGGCGCGGTAGTCGCCATCGAACCCCGCAACGGCGCGGTGGTGGCCATGGTCTCCAAGCCCGGCTTCGATCCCAACCCCTTCGTCACCGGCATCAGCAGCCGCGACTACCAGGCGCTGCAGCAGCGGCCCGACCGCCCGCTGTTCAACCGCGCCCTGGCCGGCCAGTACCCGCCCGGCTCGACCCTCAAACCCCTGCTGGGACTGGGTGCCCTGGAGTACCGCATGCCCCACGCCGAGGGGCGCAGCTTCTGCATCGGCTACTATCAGCTGGAGGGCGACGAACGCAAATACCGCGACTGGAAGCGCGGTGGGCACGGCGACACCGACCTCACCAAGGCCATCGTCGAATCCTGCGACGTCTTCTTCTACGAACTGGCGCTGGAGATGGGTATCGACCGCATCCACGACTACCTCAGCCAGTTCGGACTGGGGCAGCGCACCGGCATCGACCTGCCCGGCGAGATGGGCGGCTTGCTGCCGTCGCGGGCCTGGAAGCGGCGCGAACGCCGCCTGCCCTGGTTTCCCGGTGAGACCCTGATTACGGGCATCGGCCAGGGCTTCACCCTGACCACGCCGTTGCAGCTCGCCGAGGCCATGGCCATCCTGGCCAACGGCGGCCAGCACTTCGAACCGCGGGTGGTCGACGCCACCCAGGGGCCCGTCGGCAATGCGCGCCATCCCACCCCGCAGCCCCCGCATGAACCCGTGCAGATCGTCCGCCAAGCCAATTGGCGTACCATCAAGAACGCCATGACCGCCGTGGTGCACAGCCTGCACGGTACCGCACGACGCATCGGCGAAAATGCCCCCTACCGCATCGCCGGCAAGACCGGCACAGCACAGGTGTTCGGCATCAAACAGGACGAGGAGTACGAGGCCGAAGAGGTCGCCTACAAACTGCGCGACCACGCCCTGTTCGTCGCCTTCGCACCTGCCGACGACCCGCAGATTGCGGTGGCGGTGATCGCCGAGCACGGCGGCGGCGGCGGCTCGGTGGCCGCGCCCATCGCACGCCAGGTAATGGACGCCTACTTCCAGCAGGTGGCGCAATGAATACCAGCACCGATCTTTTCGGCAGTTCCCCCTTCGACGGCACGCGTAGCGACTTCCTCAAACGGTCGCTGGCACGCCTGCACCTCGACCTGCCGCTGCTGTTCCTGCTGCTGCTGCTGTGCGGCGTGGGCCTGCTGATTCTGTTCAGCGCCAGCGAGCAGAATCAGCCGCTCATCACGCGCCAGCTGCTGCGTCTCGGCTTAGCGTTTTTCACCATGCTACTCATGGCCCAAATTCCCCCCCACTACCTGCGGCTCATCACCCCGTGGCTGTTTTTTGCCGCCCTGGCGATGCTGCTGGCGGTACTGGTGATCGGCGACATCGGCAAGGGGGCGCAACGCTGGCTCAACCTTGGCCTGTTCCGCTTTCAGCCGTCGGAGCTGACCAAGATCGCGCTGCCCATGATGGTCGCCTGGTACCTGGCGGAAAAACCGCTGCCACCGGATGTACGGCGCGTCGTCATCAGCGTGGTACTGATCGCCATGCCGGTGTTCATGATCGCCAAGCAACCCGACCTGGGTACCGCGATCCTGGTGCTCTGCTCGGGCGTCACCGTGCTGTTTCTTGCCGGACTGCGCTGGCGCTACATCATCGCCGGCATCGTGCTGGCGGGGGCGGCAGGACCGGTGCTGTGGTACTTCATGCACAACTACCAACGCCAGCGTGTGCTCACCTTCCTCAACCCCGAATCTGACCCGCTGGGCGCCGGCTACCACATCATCCAATCCAAGATCGCCATCGGCTCCGGCGGGGTGTACGGCAAGGGATGGCTCAACGGCACCCAGTCGCACCTGGAGTTTCTTCCCGAGCGCTCCACCGATTTCATCTTCGCCGTACTCGGCGAAGAGCTGGGATTGGTAGGCTGCGTCGGACTATTGGTGATCTACGCGCTGATCATCCTGCGCGGCCTCTACATCGCGGCGCAGGCCCAGGACACCTTCGGACGCCTGCTGGCCGGCGGCCTGGTGCTCACCTTTTTCGTCTATTTCTTCATCAACACGGGAATGGTGATCGGGCTGATGCCGGTGGTAGGGCTACCGCTGCCGTTGGTGAGCTACGGCGGCACCTCGATGGTGACCATCATGGCCGGTTTCGGTATCCTGATGTCCATTCACACCCACCGCAAATTGTTGGCGAGGTAGACGAATTCTCATGGTAGGTGTCGTGTTATCGGGTGCCCTCGTCGCGTTGACACTGCTCTTCGCGCAGGCATCCACCGCCGCGGACGAGAAGGCGGCTCAGCCGGACCAGATCAACGCCTTCGTCGACGAGATGGTCACCAAACACGCCTTCGACAAGCCCGCCTTGGCAATGCTGCTGGGCGCGGCGCAGAAGCAGCAGCGCATTCTCGACGCCATCGCCAGCCCCGCCGAAGCCAAACCCTGGTACCAGTACCGGCCCATCTTCGTCACCGAATCGCGTATCCGCGAGGGTATCGAGTTCTGGGACGCCAACGCCGCGACCCTGGCGCGCGCCACCGACGTCTACGGCGTGCCCGCCTCCATCATCGTCGCCATCATCGGTGTGGAGACGCGCTACGGACGCCACAAGGGCGGCTTCCGCGTCATCGACTCGCTCTCCACCCTGGCCTTCAACTACCCGCCGCGCAGCAGCTTCTTCCGCAGCGAACTGGAGCAGTTCCTGCTGCTGACCCGCGAGGAGAACATCGACCCGCTGCAACCGCTGGGCTCCTACGCCGGCGCCATGGGCCGTCCGCAATTCATCTCCAGCAGCTACCGGCGCTACGCCATCGACTTCGACGGCGACGGGTTTCGCGATCTGTGGCAGAACGATGCCGACGCCATCGGCAGCGTCGCCAACTACTTCGCCGAACACGGATGGCAGCGCGGCGAACCCATCGTCGAGCGCGCCGAGATCAACGGTAACGAATATCAGCAGGTACTCAGCGATTCGCCCGCCACCGACCGCAGCGTCGGCGAACTGCGCGCCCACGGGGTGACCATCGCCACACCGCTGCCCGACGAAATGCCCGCGACCCTGCTGCGCCTGGAGACCCGCGGCGATCCCGAATACTGGGTGGGGCTGAAGAACTACTACGTCATCACCCGTTACAACCACAGCATCCTCTACGCCATGGCGGTGTTCCAGTTGAGCCGCGAAATCGAGACGCGGCGTCACACCAAACAGGCTCAGAAGGACTAGGCGCCGTGCGACTGATCCGCCCGTACCTGCCCCTGTTGTTCGGCGCGCTGCTGGTGGGCGGGTGCAGCGGACTCACCTCGTTCGGTGTCGAAGACGGCGCCCCCACCCACGCCGTCGACGTAAGCGCCATCCCCGATGCCGTGCCGCGCCTGGAGCCGCGCTCCAGCTCGGGCAATCCCGACAGCTACGTGGTCAACGGCCACCGCTACTACGTGCAGGACTCGGCGGTGGGCTACCGCGAGCGCGGCGTCGCCTCCTGGTACGGCACCAAGTTCCACGGCCGGCGCACCTCCAGCGGCGAACCCTACGACATGTACGCCATGACCGCGGCCCACAAAACGCTGCCGCTGCCCAGCTACCTGCGCGTGACCAATCTGCAGAACGGGCACACTGTGGTGGTGCGGGTCAACGACCGCGGTCCTTTTCATCCCAACCGCATCGTCGACCTCTCCTACGCCGCCGCGCGCAAGCTGGGCATCACCGCCACCGGCACGGGGCTGGTCGAGGTCGAGGCAATCACACCCGGACGCGCACCGGCGCCGGCCATCCGCGTCGCCCAGGCCGCGCCCGGCGCAACCGGTCCGGCACTGCCGCCCGGTCTCTACCTGCAGGTGGGCGCCTTCGTCAGCCGCCACAACGCCGAGCAGCTGCAGATGCGCCTGGCCAGTTCGGACCTGGGCCAGGTGCACATCCAGCCGGGAGCGGCGGGTACTCGCTCGGTCTACCGCGTTCGTCTCGGCCCCCTTGGCAGCGTCCAACAAGCCGACCAACTGGCCGAGACCCTGGCGAGCATGGGCTACGCCGATCCGCGCATCGTGATCGAGTGAACCTATCGAGCGGGTGCTGATCAATAGCGTTAGAATGCAGCCTCCCGCGGCCGCCATCCCGGTCGCAGTCTCCAACAACCGCACGAAGAGACCATGACGATTACGCATCCATTCCGCCTGCCCGCGCTCCTGTTCGCCCTCGCCTTCACCCTGTTTGCACTGCCGCTCCGCGCCGCGCCACTGCCGGTGCCGGCGGCGCCCACCATCAAGGCCCCCAAGTACCTGCTGATCGATTTCGACAGCGGCGAGATCCTGGCGGAGAAGCAGGCCGACGACCGCGTAGAGCCGGCCAGCATCACCAAGCTGATGACCGCCTATATCGTGCTGCGCGAACTGCAGGCCGGTAAGGTCCAGCTCACCGATACGGTCACCATCAGCGAGAAGGCGTGGCGCATGGTGGGCTCGCGCATGTTCGTCGAGGTGGGCAAACAGGTGCCGGTAGAGGACCTGCTGCGCGGCATGATCGTCCAGTCGGGCAATGACGCCAGCGTTGCCTTGGCCGAACACATCGCCGGCAGCGAAAGCGCCTTCGCCGAGCTGATGAACTACCAGGCGCAGCAGCTGGGACTGACCGGCAGCCACTTCGTCAACGCCACCGGCCTGCCTAACCCCGAACACTACATGACCGCACGCGACATCGCCGCCCTGGCGCGGGCCCTGATCCGCGACTTCCCCACCCACTACGAGCTCTACTCGGAAAAGAAATACACCTACAACGGCATCTCGCAGTGGAACCGCAACAAGCTGCTGTGGCGAGACGACAGCGTCGACGGCGTCAAGACCGGCCACACCGAGTCGGCCGGCTACTGCCTGGTGGCCTCGGCCAAGCGCGACGACATGCGGCTGATCTCGGTGGTGCTGGGCACCAGCAGCGAAGAGGCGCGCGCCCAGCAGAGCCAAACGTTGCTCAACTACGGATTCCGCTTCTACGAGACCCACCGCCTCTACGCCGCCGGCGATGCGCTGGCCCGGGCACGGGTGTGGAAGGGCGAGCAGCAGGAATTGCCGCTAGGGCTGGCCGACACCCTCTACGTCACCATCCCGCGCGGCAGCTATAAATCCCTCGAAGCCACCATGGATCTCAACGCCGACATCCTGGCCCCGGCCCACAAGGGCCAGAGCTACGGCAGCGTCAACGTCACGCTGAACGGCGAGACCAAGGTGCAGCGGCCGCTGGTGGCGCTGCAGGATGTGGCCGAGGGTAATCTGGTGCGGCGCCTGATGGACGGCGTGCGCCTCTGGTTCCATTGATCACACTCCCATCCGGAACGCGCTCATGAACGGCGAACGTCTCTGTTACCTCAACGGCCGGATTCTGCCCCTGGCCGAGGCGTGCATCCCGGTCATGGACCGCGGCTTTCTGTTCGGAGACGGCGTCTACGAGGTGATCCCGGTCTACGGCGGGCGTCTGTTCCGGCTCCACGAACACCTCGACCGTCTGGCCAACAGCCTGGCGCTGATCCGCCTGCCCGACCCGCTGGCGCGCGACGCATGGTCCGACATGCTCGAGGAGTTGGTGGCGCGCAACGGCGGTGGCCAGCAGTCGCTCTATCTGCAGGTGACACGCGGGGTCGCGCCGGTGCGCGACCACGCCTTCCCGGACCCCATCCGTCCCACCGTCTTCGCCATGGTGACGCCGCTGGTCACACCCGATGCGGCGACGTTGCAGCGCGGCATCCGCGCCGCCACGGTGCCGGACGTGCGCTGGGACTACTGCCACATCAAGGCCATCACGCTGCTGCCCAACGTGCTCCTTAAACAGCAGGCCCTGGACGGTGGCGCCAGCGAGGCGATCCTGATACGCGACGGCAACGCCACCGAGGGCTCGGCCAGCAACGTCTTCGTGGTGAGCGACGGTACGCTCATCACCCCGCCCAAGAGCAACCTGCTGCTGCCGGGCATCACCCGCGATCTGGTGGTGGAATTGGCCCGCGCCAATGCGCTGGCGCTGGAAGAGCGCCCGATCCCGGAGGCCCTGCTGCGCACGGCATCCGAGGTGTGGGTGACCAGCTCCACGCGCGAGGTGATGCCGGTGGTCGAACTGGACGGCACGCCGGTGGGCGATGGCAAGGCTGGCCCCGTGTGGCACCGGGTCTACGCACTGTATAGCGCCTACAAGCGCGCGGTCAGTGCCGGCGAACTGGCCTAACGCAGGCGTCAGCGCCCACCGCACCTCGCCCATGACCGCGTCCGACACCCCGCTGGAGTTCCCCTGCCGCTTTCCCATCAAGGCCATCGGGGCGGCGGACGACGACTTCACCGATCACGTCCGCGAACTGATCCTGCGCCACGTCCCCAGCCTCGCGGACGACGCCTTGAGTACCCGCGACAGCGCCGGCGGGCGGTTCCTGGCGGTCACCGTGGTCATCGAGGCCACCAGCCGCGATCAGCTGGACGCCATCTACCGCGAGCTCACCGCCAGCGAACGCATCAAGTTTGCCCTGTGAGCCACGACCAAACCCCACCACTGCGGGTGCGACGCCTGGGCTTCCGCGACTACGTCCCGGTGTGGCAGGCGATGCAGCGCTTCACCGCCGCGCGCGGCGCCGACACCCCGGACGAGCTGTGGTGCGTCGAACATCCGCCGGTATTCACCCAGGGGCAGGCGGGACGCCCCGAACACCTGCTGGATACCGGCGCCATACCGGTGGTGCAGATCGATCGCGGCGGCCAGGTGACCTACCACGGCCCCGGCCAGCTGGTGGTCTATGTGCTGCTGGACCTGGGGCGCCACAAACTGGGCGTCCGCCCCTTGGTCAGCGCCCTGGAACAGTCCATCGTCGACCTGCTGGCAACGTTTGGTGTGCAGGCCGCCGCCCGCCCCGATGCGCCCGGGGTCTACGTGGCGCAGCGCAAGATCGCCTCGCTCGGCCTGCGCATCCGCCGCGGACGCTGCTACCACGGCCTGAGTCTGAACGTGGACATGGACCTGACGCCGTTCCGGGGCATCAACCCCTGCGGTCTGCCGGCGCTGGAGATGACGCAGCTGCACGATCTCGGCATCGAACTGGACGTGGCAGGCGCGGCCGACGCGCTGTTGCCGCATTTGGCTCACCGGCTAGGCTATACACTTGAAGCCGCCGAACCGATCCCGACCCCGTAAACGAAACGGCATAGCGATGAGCAAACAGCCACCCGACGAACTGACCCGCGGCACCAAACAGAAGGGCGCCGCCAAGACCGCGCGCATCCCGGTGCGCGTGGAAAAGACCGCGACCCCGCTGCGCAAGCCCGACTGGATTCGGGTGCGCATGCCCGGCGGCGGTGCGGTAGAGCGTCTCAAAGGGGTGCTGCGTGACCACCACCTGCACACCGTGTGCGAAGAGGCCTCCTGCCCCAACCTCGGCGAGTGTTTTTCCCACGGCACCGCCACCTTCATGATCATGGGCGATATCTGCACCCGGCGCTGCCCGTTCTGCGACGTCGGCCACGGCCGTCCGCTGCCCCTGGACGAAAACGAGCCGCAACAGCTGGCCGAGACCATCGCCGCCATGGGGTTGAGCTACGTGGTGATCACCTCGGTGGACCGCGACGACCTGCGCGACGGCGGCGCCGGCCACTTCGCCGCCTGCATCCGGGCGGTGCGCGAGCGCAATCCCGATATCCGCATCGAGACCCTGGTGCCCGATTTCCGCGGCCGCATGGAGATCGCGCTGGAGATCCTCAGCGCCACCCCGCCCGACGTCTTCAACCACAACCTGGAGACGGTGCAGCGCCTCTACCGCCAGGCACGCCCCGGCGCCGACTACCGGTGGTCGCTGGAGCTGCTGCGGCAGTTCAAGGCGCAAAACCCCGCGGTCCCCACCAAATCCGGGGTGATGCTGGGGCTGGGGGAGACCAACGACGAGGTGGAGGCGGTGATGCGCGACCTGCGCGAGCACGATTGCGAGATGCTGACCCTGGGGCAGTACCTGCAGCCCTCCCTGCACCACCTCGCCGTGCAGCGCTACGTCACGCCCGCCGAGTTTCGCGGCTTTGCCGACTACGGCGCGACCCTGGGCTTTTCCAACGTCGCCAGCGGACCCCTGGTGCGCTCCTCCTACCATGCCGACCAGCAGGCGGGGCACCTGCTCGAGCCATAGCCATCGGCACCCTCCGAGCACGAATCAGTCAATCCGATAATTCAAATCTGATAAATCGTTCTCGAAACAAACAATTGATTTCCCTATACTTGCCCGGATGTTCTCGCGCCGATTCTGAGCTGGGAAGGATCGGATCGCGGGATACACGGGGCTGACGGACCGAGGATTGGCGCGCATCAAGCAGCCACCGAGGCCGGATTCCGCCTGCACCGACAACTGATAACGACACCACCAGACACCGATACGTGAAACGATTCTGGGTCACCGACTGGTTTATCGCCTTGCTCACCGGCGCTGTGGTGTTCGCGGCGGCGCAGCTCACGCTGTTGGAGGGGCTGGAACGCGGCGCCTACGACATCGGCATGCGGCTCTCCTCGCGTACCCCCGGCGACGACATCGCCATCGTCGCCATCGACGATGCCAGCCTGAGCAAGCTGGGTGCCTGGCCCTGGTCGCGCGATCGCTACGCCGAAATGTCCGAGCGGCTTCACGAAGCCGGCGCCCGGGTTGTCGGCTACGACATCCCCTTTACCGATCCCAAGATCGATCCCGGTCTCGATTTCGTCACCGAGCTGATCCAGTACTTCTCCGCCTCCAGCCTGCGGCGCAAGATCCCCAACGAACTCCGCACCATCAACGAGATGCTGCGCGATGCCGAGCAGCGCTTGAACGTGGATCGCAACTTCGCCGAGAGCCTGGAAAAAGCCGGCAACGTGGCGCTGACCATGCCGGGACGCCTGGGAGACAGCCCAGCCAATGCCGAGTTACCGGAGTACGTGGCGATACAGGCGCTGCACGCCAATGCCGAGCGAGCACCCACGCTGGCACGCCTTCAGCCACCGTTGGCCGAGTTCGGCGTGCAAGCCAGCGCCGTCGGCGTGCGACTGCGCGCCGACGATGTAGCGCACGATGCCCGCCGCATCCCCCTGGTGGTGCGCTACGCCGGCAACGCCCTGCCCACCTTTCCGCTGGCCCTGGCGGCCCGCTACCGCGGCGTGGAAAGCGCCGCGATCGGCATCGGGCAGGGGGTTCAAATCGATCGACAGACGGTACCCACCGACGGGCACCTGCGCATGCTGAGTTATTTCTACCGGGACCGCGGCGACCAGGCTGCTTTTCCCGTCTACTCGTTTGCCGATGTGCTCAGAGGTAGCGTGCCGGCGCAGCGTTTTCAGGACAAGCTGGTGCTGATCGGGCCGACGGCCGATGATCTGGGCGAGCGCTACTCCACCCCCGTCGCCGCCGACCTGCCGGGAGTGATCACACTGGCACATGCGGTGGGGAGCATTCTCAACCGCCACGCCATGGTGGTCCCGGAGTGGTCCAAAGCGGTGGAATTGGGAGCGTTTCTGCTGGTATTGCTCTACCTGGTGGCAGTGCTGCCCCGGCTGCGCACCGGCATTGCTGCCATCGCAACGCTGATTCTGCTCAACGTCATCATCGACTCGCATTTCCTGATGCTCATGAACCAAGGGATGTGGCTGCACCTGATGACCCCGGCGCTGCTGTTGCTGCTTGGTCACGCGCTGCTGCTGGGCAAACGCCTCGCTGCCAGGCGCCCCAGTGTCGACGCGGAGGCGGAATCGGCCGAAAACAATCGCATGCTGGGCTTGGCGTTCCAGGGCCAGGGGCAACTGGACTTGGCCTTCGACAAGTTTCGCAAATGCCCGCTGGACGAGTCGCTGATGGATCTGCTCTACAACCTCGCCGGCGACTACGAACGCCGCCGTCAGTACGGCAAAGCCAGCACCGTCTACGAATACATGGCGCAGCACGACCCGGACTACAAGGATCTCCAGAAACGCATCGGCCGCGCACGCCACGTGGAAGAGACCGGCCTGCTGAAATCGGGTCCGTCCAAAGGCACCGACACCATCCTGCTGGACCTCGACGGAGTCGAGAAGCCGATGCTGGGACGTTATCAGGTGGAAAAGGTGATCGGCCGCGGCGCCATGGGCGTGATCTACCAAGGACGCGATCCCAAGATCAACCGCGTGGTGGCCATCAAGACCCTGGCGCTGGCACAGGAGTTCGACAGCGACGAACTGGAGGAGGTGCAGAACCGCTTCTTCCGCGAGGCCGAAACCGCCGGCCGGCTCAACCACCCCAACATCGTCACCATCTACGACGCCGGCGAAGAGCAGGACCTCGCCTACATCGCCATGGAATACCTCACCGGCCACGACCTGACGCGCTACACCCGGCCCAACTCGCTGCTCCCCCTGCCGGCCGTATTCCATATCGCCATCAAGGCCGCCGAGGCGCTGGACTATGCCCACGGCCAGAACGTCGTACACCGCGACATCAAACCCGGCAACATCATCTTCGAACCCAAGAGCGGCGACGTGAAGATCACCGACTTCGGCATCGCCCGCATCACCGATTCCAGCAAGACCCGCACCGGCACCGTCCTCGGTACCCCCGCCTACATGTCGCCCGAGCAGCTGGCCGGCAAACACCTGGACGGACGCTCCGACCTCTTCTCCCTGGGCGTGATGTTCTATCAGCTGGTGACGGGACAACTCCCCTTCCAGGCTGAGTCCATGGCCAGCCTGATGTTCAAGATCACCAATGAGGCGCACCTGCCGGTCATCTCCCACAACACCGAGCTGGAGCCGTGCATCGACGCCATACTCGACAAGGCGCTCTCCAAGGAGATCAAATGGCGCCATCAGAGCGGCGCCGAGATGGCTCGCGACCTGCGCGCCTGCGCGCGCCGCGTTATGGCACGCGCCACGCACAAGGCCGATCAGCGCGCCAACAAGACATGATGCAAGCCGGGCGATGGACAGCGGGAAATGGAGATGCCCGACGCTACTGCGCCATCCGGTACGAGGCAGTACACTAGGGTCAATAATGGATAAAAAGCTGACACTGGAGATTGTGGGACTGACCGACGGCGGGGTGGTTCGCGATCACAACGAAGACGCCATCGGCAGTTCCGCCGAGATCGGCCTGGTGATCCTGGCCGACGGCATGGGCGGGCACAACGCCGGCGAGGTCGCCAGCGAGATGGCCGTCTCCAGCATCATCCAAGCACTGCAGACCGGTATTCACCACATCAACACCGCCACCGTGGACGAGGATTCGGGCTACACCCACGGCACATTGCTGATCCACGACGCCATCCAGAATGCCAACCAGGAAATCTTCCAGGCCGCCAACGACCAGCCCCAGTGCCAGGGCATGGGCACAACGCTGGTAGCGGCGCTCTACTACGAGGATCGCGTCACCATCGCCAACGTGGGCGATTCGCGGCTCTACCGCCTGCGCGACGGCCAACTCGAACAGCTCACCACCGACCATACTCTGCTCCAGGAGCTGGTCGACCGCGGCTTCTACAGCAAGGAAGAGGCCGAGGCATCGCTCAATCGCAACGTCATCACCCGCGCACTGGGTACAGAATCGACGATTCAGGTCGATCTACAAGAGGAGATACTGCTCCCCGGCGACCTGTATCTGCTGTGCTCCGACGGCCTTAACGACATGATCGGTGATGAAAAAATTCTTACTACACTCAGAATGTTTGGTGGTAATCTTGATAAAATAGGCGAGGAACTGATCCGTCAAGCCAATGCCGCCGGGGGGCGCGACAACGTTTCGGTGATCCTGGTACGCCCCAAGTTGGGCAGCTCGTCAATCCGGGACTGGCTGGGCCGGATCGTCGCCTGGTTCGAGTAAATAAGGGGGTAGCGTCAGCGCGCGCATCCGCTTCGACTGCAACGCGCACGACAGGACAGGACTATGGGTAAACTCGTTCTGAGCATCCAGGGCAAAATCCTCGGGGAGTTTCCGCTCAACAAGGAGCGCATCACCGTAGGTCGCCTGCCGGACAACGACATCCACATCGACAACCTGGCGGTCAGCGGCCACCACGCCTTGGTGTTGACCATACTCAACGACTCGTTCCTGGAAGACCTCGACAGCACCAACGGCACCTTCGTCAACAAGAAGCCGATCAAGAAATACGCCCTGAAACACGGTGACATCGTCGGCATCGGCAAGCACGAGCTCAAATACGTCAACGAGGCCGCCTCCACCAGCCCCGATTTCGAGCAGACGGTGATCCTGCGGCCCTCGGCGGCGAACACCGAATCGCTGGCCTCGCAGCCGGCGTCTGCCGAAGACGCGGCCATGGCCGAGGCCGCCGAGAAGGCGGTCGCCGAAGCAACGCCCACCGCCTCACAATCCGCCGTGCGCGCACCCGACGCCGGCCTCCCGCTGGCGCGCCTGCAGGTCCTCAACGGCGCCAACGCCGGCCGCGAGCTGGAGCTCACCAAAGCGCTAACCACCCTGGGTAAACCGGGAGTGCAGGTCGCGGCGATCAGCCGCCGCCAGCACGGCTACTACCTGGTACACGTGGAGAGCAACAACAACGAATACCCCAAAGTCAACGGCGACCCCATCGGCCCTCAAGCACGCCTCTTGAAAGACGGCGACACGGTGGAGATCGCCGGCACCAAGATGGGGCTGTTCATGATCGATTGACGCGATATCGCCGGAAGGCGATTCGCTCAAAGGTTGCCGCGGTCGTTATCGAATAGACTACTTACCCGCCCCGCCTGGCAACGGATAGCGCTCCATCACGTAACCCAGGCAGTCCTGACGGATCACCCGCTCGTCGCGGGTGAACATGGAGGGCATCAACGGAACCTTGGTGCGTAACTCACCGTCGATCACCTCGAAGTAGCGCTCGCCCACCATCTCGCCCGCTTCGTCATACACCTCGACGCAGCGCTCGCAGCCCGCCGCCACCCAGCCGAGTACCGTACCCGCGGGCAGCTCCCGGAAGTTGAGGTGATCGAGATCGGGCGCCAGCCGCACGTCGAGACCCTCGCCGCCGAAGCCGAAACGTACCTGATCGGCAATCCGCACCACGGCCACCGTGTGAAACAGGTCGATGTCGTGGGACGCCACCGCATGCTCGGGCAGCTGCGCCATATGCAGGCAGGCATCGACAAACTGGGCGGCATGCTCCACGCCGGCGCGATCGCCCACTTTTCCGCATTCGAGGGTCACGGCGGGCCCCAGCTCTGCAAAGGCGGCGGATTGGACTCCTGTCGGCTGAATGAAGTAGACCACCGTGCGCCCGAACAGCGTGGCCAGATGGAGGTAGCCGTCACCCAGACGGTTGACGCAGGCGTAGTGGGGATTCACACCGGTGTTGTTGTGGATGTCGATGCTGGCGAAGAGACCTCGACCCGCCATGATCTTGCATACCCGCTCCATCATGGCCGTCTCCGCACTCGGCGGTTCTGCCGTGCCAGGCCAGACGCGATTGTAATCGGGCTGTCCGTCGATGCGCCGCACCCCGACGCCGGCGGCGCTGACGTTGCCGATGAACAGCGACAGCGCGCGCGGCAACTCCCCCTCGCCACCCGGTTCGAGGTAGCGGCTCAGAACCCGCTGCATGGCGATCAGCCCGGTGTCTTCGTTGCCGTGCAGCAGGATGGAGACGAACAGCGCCGGCGCACGCCGCCCCGGCAGGTGGATCAGTGTGGGACCATCCAGGATGTTGGGAAGTTCGCGTGCTTGAACCTCGAAAAAGCGCGTCGGCAAGCGTTCCAGAACCGTCAGCACATCACCACTCCCACTCGTGGACCGGACGACCCGAACGCTGCCGCTCCAGATAGGCGTCGGTCAACGCCGGCATATCGTGGCCGTGGCGCTTCACATAGCCGCGCTGCCAAGCGGCACCGTTGCGCCCGCTACGCGCCCGCGCTTCGATGACGTCGAGAAACGCGTCGCTTTCATCGCTATCCACGTCGAACTGCCGCAGGCCTTCGCGCGCCAGCGGTACCAACACTTGGCTCAACAGGTCGCGCACCGCGACCTCGTTGCCGTCCAGCCAGCGAATCTTCGCATCCAGTCCAAAGCGCGCCGCCCGGTAGAAATTCTCGCGCGCCGTTTCGAACGTCAACCGCTGTTCCGGCGGATCGGGGTCGCGCCCCAGCGCGCTCGCCGCCCCGAAAAAGAGCGCCGCGTTGGCAATGCAATCGACCACCGTCGGCCCGGCCGGTACCACCCGGTGCTCAATGCGCAGATGCGGCTTTGCGTCGGCATCGAAACCAATCAGCGGCCGGTTCCAGCGCCAGATGGTGCCGTTATGCAGACGCAGGTGATCGAGCAACCCAGCATCGTCCGACAGCGTCTTGGGCAGCAAAACCGGGAACTCGTTCATATTGAGACGGAAACAGTCGAACAGCGAGCCCTGCGCATAACCGAATCCGAAACTGACCCGCTCCGGACTGTGCGGCCCTGCCACCGACACCGCCTGCTCGAACAGCGGAATGCGCGTTTCCGCCCACAAATCCTTGCCGAACAGGTACGGCGAGTTGGCGGCCACCGCCACCATCGGCGCGGCCAGTATGCGCGCCGCGTTGTAGAGCCGTGCCGCCTCGCTTGGCGCGGCCTGGAGGTGGATCTGGAACGACGTCGCGGCCGCCTCCAGCATCAGATCGGCGTGCACGGTATGCAGGCTCTCGTTGCCGTCGATGCGCAGCTCCAACGGCCGGCCACCGCGCAGCTTGAGCACTTGATCGTTAAGCGCCTGAAAACGCTTCATCGACGACATGTTGTCGAGGACGAACGCCTCCTCGCCGGCGGTGGGCAGCGTACCGATCATCACCATCTGCGCCCCCAACCCGTCGGCGCAGCGGTTGCAAGCCTCCCACATGGTCTGCAGATCGGCGCGCATCGCACTCAACGCAGCCCCCTGCAGGCGCTGTGGAGTACCGTTGAGCTCGACGTTGAAACGCGCCAGTTCGGGCACCACCGCATCGCCGCCGACGCAGTCGATGAGTGCGGCATTGAGCGGCGCGGGCCGCAGCGCGGCATCCACCAGCCACGCCTCCAGCTCGAATCCGACAACACCGGTGCGTTCCTCGAGGCGCCCCTCTTCGAACCAACGCCCCAGCAACGCTGTCTCCTCGCGCAGACGCGCAGAGAAGCGCTCGAAATCACGCTTGCTGAAGTGGCTGGTGCTGATCTCCTGGCCCATGACCCGCCCCCAAATCGCACGCTATGCCGAAAGTGGCCGCGCCCGGCGATCGGCTTCGGCCAGACGCTCCGGCGTTCCCACATCGATCCATTGACCGGTGTAGCACTCGCCGCTCAGCTCTCCGCGGTGCGCGGCATCGCGTAGCAACGGTGCCAGCGGAAAGCGCTGCTCGCTGGCGCCGGCCAGCAGCGCAGGATGCAACACGCCGATTCCGGCATAGGTCAGCCGCTCGGTCTCCCCGTTGCCGACGCGCCCGGCGACGAGCGAAAAATCGCCGCGCGGATGATGTTCGGGATTGGGCACTAACACCAAGTGTCCCACAGCGGGTGTCAGCTCACGCAGGCTCGCCAAGGGGAAGTCGGTCCAGACGTCGCCGTTGATCACCAGAAACGGCTCATCGCCCAGCAACGGAAGCGCACGCAGGATCCCGCCGCCGGTCTCCAGCGCCTCGCCCTCGGCCGAGTAGGTGATATGCAAGCCATAACGGGTGCCCGTGCCCAGGCGCGCTTCGATCTGCTCACCCAGGTGGGCGTGGTTGATCACCACGTCGCGAAAACCCGCGCCCGCCAGCGCGTACAGATGATGTTCGATGAGGGCGCGTCCGCCCACCTCGAGCAACGGCTTGGGGATGCGGTCGGTCAACGGGCGCAGGCGTTCCCCGCGCCCGGCCGCGAGTACCATCGCTTTCATGGTTTGAACTTAGCCGTTTGGCGGCACGGATGACAAGCGCGGCACGGCACCCAGATCCCCGAGCAGCGCGGCGAACTCGCCCAACTCCGGGTAGCGGGCGGCCACATCCGCCACGTAGCCCAGCGTGCGCGGAATGTCGGCGAGGTAGCCCGGTTTCGCATCGCGGTGATTGAGGCGCGCGAAGATGCCGCTCGCCTTGAGGTGGCGTTGCACCCCCATAAGATCGAACCAGCGCAGGAATTGCGCTTCGTCGCGGCTGCGCAACACCCCCGACTGATGCGCCAGATCGAGATACCCCAGCGCCCACTCCTCGACCCGGGTGCGCGGCCATGCGATGTAGCAATCGCGTAGCAGCGACACCAGATCGTAGGTGACCGGCCCCCACACCGCATCCTGGAAGTCGAGGATTCCCGGATTGTTGACCGACGTACAGAGCAGGTTGCGCGAGTGGTAGTCGCGATGCACGAACACCTGCGGCTGCTCGAGGGCGTTGTTCACCAGTGTTTCCCACGTGCGGTCGACGACCGCCTGCTGCGCCGCCGTGAGTTGGCACTGTAGATGCCGCCCCAGGTACCAGTCGCGAAACAGCGCCAGCTCCTGACGCAGCAGGGCGTCGTCGTAGGGCGGCAGCGTGGCTGCGACCTCGGCGCCACGCAACTGCATGACCAGCAGCGCCCCCAAGGCATCACCGTAGAGACGCTCGACGCTGTTTTCGTCGAGGCGCTCCAGATAGAGCGCCGAGCCGAGATCGCTCACCAGGAGAAACCCCTGCTGCGGCTCTTCGGCGAGTATCTGCGGCGCGTTGAGTCCCCACCCCAGCAACTGGCGCGCTACGCGTACAAAGGGGCGATTGTCCTCGTGGGCAGGGGGCGCATCCACGGCAATGACGCTGCGCCCGTCGTAGGTGACGCGAAAATAGCGGCGAAAGCTGGCATCGCCCGAAGCGGGAACGAGCGTGAACGGCGGCAGCCCCACCACACCACTCAGCCAGCGTTGCAAAGCGTCGAGTCGTTCGCCCATGGTTACCCTTCAGCAAAGCGCGCAGCTTACCGGCATTTGCCCGGCGCCGGCCAGTGGGCGCGGGCATTCGGCAACCCCGAGGGAAATGGGTATGCTATGCAGCTTTGCAGCATCGCAGCGTGACCACAACGACCGTGCCCACCCCTCACTGCCACCGCCCCCTGCTGGCCGCCCTGCTGCTCTGTGCCGCCAGCGCCGTCGTCGCGGCCGACGCACAGGACGCGCCACAACCGTGGCGGCTGTGCGGTCCGTTCCAGCTCTCCGGCACCCCGGTTCCGCCCGCCAATCCCACCGACCCGCAGCGCGACCGGGCAACGACGCAGGTCCAGGCCGACGAGGCGGAGCGCCGCGACGGCAAGGCGCAACTGCGCGGCGGCGTCCAGCTGCAGCGCGCCGACCAGCAGGTCAACGCCGACCAGCTCACCTACGACAGCGACTCCGGCGACCTGGAGACCGATTCCGGACTGCGCTACCAAGCCGGCGGTGTTGCGCTGTCGGCCAAGCGTGCAACGCTCAATCTCAATGACGACAGCGGTGAGCTGGAAGGAGTCGAGCTGGCCGAGCGCGAGAACCATGCCTACGCCCGCGCCGCGCGCATGACCCTGGAGGGTCCCGATCGATCACGGCTCACCGATTTCACCTACACCACCTGCAACCCCGGCGCAGAGGCGTGGAACCTGCGCGGCGGCGAGATCGTCCTTGACGATGCGGAGGGGTTCGGTACCGCCTACCACACGCGCATCGAGCTCGGCGGCGTGCCGATCTTCTACCTGCCCTACATCAAGTTTCCCATCAGCGACCGGCGTCTCAGCGGATTTCTGCTGCCGGCGCTCAGCTCCTCCAGCGAGAACGGCGTCGAGCTCAGCGTCCCCTACTACCTCAATCTGGCTCCCAACTACGACATGACCCTGACGCCGCGCCTGATGTCGAAGCGAGGCACCCTGCTGGGCACGCAGTTCCGCTACCTGGGCGCCAACAGCAGCGGCAAGGCCGGACTCGACTGGCTGCCTCGCGACGACGAGTACGACGACCAGGACCGCGGCCTGCTGGTCTACGACCACAACAGCCGCTGGCGCAGCGGCTGGCAGGCCGACGTCGCCGTGGAATACGCCACCGACCGCGACTACCTCGAGGATCTGGGCGAAACCTTGAGCGTCTCCAGCACCACCCACCTGGAGAACCGCGCCGACCTCACCTACCAGGGCTCACTGTGGAGCTTCCGCGCCCGCGCCCAGGGGTTCCAGACCCTCGACCGCGCCGTCGCCGAAATCGACGAGCCCTACCGGCGTCTGCCGCAGCTCACCCTGGGGCTGCGCCAGCCGCTGGAGTGGGGAGGCTGGCGCGTCGGCCTCGACAGCGAGTGGGTAAGCTTCGACCACACGGTCAGGGAACGGGGCGAACGCTTCGATCTGATGCCCAGCGTGAGCTACCCCTGGTCGCGCCCCTGGGGCTACCTGACCCCCAAACTGAGCGCCCGCCATACCGACTACAAGCTACCCGACCGCAGCACGGACAGCGCCCAACGCAACCTCTATCTGTTCAGCCTCGACAGCGGGTTGTTCTTCGAGCGCCCTGTCACGCTGGGCAACGGCGCCTACACCCAGACGCTGGAGCCGCGCCTGTTCTACCTGCGGGTGCCCTACGAATATCAGGACGACCTGCCGGTGTTCGATACCTCCGAGCCGGACTTCAGCTTCGCCAGCCTGTTCCGCGAAAACCGTTTCAGCGGCGCCGACCGCGTGGGCGACACCACGCAGCTCACGCTGGCCCTCACCAGCCGCCTGCTCGAGGATGCCAGCGGCCGCGAGCGGCTGCGCGCCAGCATCGGCCAGATCCACTACCTGCGGGACCGGCGCGTGCAGCTGCCCGGGGTCGCTGCAGCCACCGACGAAACATCCGATCTGGTCGGCGAGCTGGCCGTGCAACTGCCCCACCACTGGAGCGCCACCGCCACCGTGCAATGGGACTCCGATACCCAGCGCGGCACCAAGGACAGCCTGCGCCTGCAGTACCGCCCCTCCAACGAGCGCATCTTCAACTTCGCCTACCGCTTCCAGGAGGCGACGCTGGAGCAGACCGATCTGTCGCTGCGCTGGCCCTTCGGTGCCCACTGGCACGGGGTGGCGCGCTGGAACTACTCGCTGCTCAACGAGCGGGATCTTGAGAGCTTTCTCGGTGTCGAATACGACAGTTGCTGTTGGGCTCTGCGCATCGTCGCGCGGCACTATCTCAACGACGACGATGCCACCTACAACAGCGCCGTCACGCTGCAACTGGTCCTCAAGGGCCTCACCAAGTTCGGCAGCGGCACCGAGACTGTTTTGGAAAATGGTATCCTTGGCTATCAACCTGAATAGACCCCCCGGACCCCGATGAAGCTTCGCACCCTCACCACCCAGACCTGCCTGGCACTGCTGCTACTGAGTCCCCTGGCCGCCTCCGGCGCGCATGCGGCCACCGCGCGCGCCGACGTCACCACCCTCGACCGCATCGTCGCCGTAGTCAACGACGACGTGATCGTGGCCTCCGAGCTGGAGCAGAAGACCGACGAAATCCGCAAGCGCCTGGCGCAGAAATCCACCCGCCTGCCGCCCGATGACGTGCTGCGGCGCCAGGTGCTCGATCGCGAAATCATGACCCGCATCCAGCTGCAGCTCGCCGCACGCACCGGCATCACCATCGACGATCCCAGCCTCAACAAGTCGATGCGCGATCTGGCACGCAAAAACCAACTGACCTTGGAGCAGTTCCGCCAGGTGCTGGAACGGGAGGGCTACGACTACGCCGCCTTCCGCGAGGAGGTCCGCGACGAGATGACCCTCGCGCAGCTGCGCCGCCGCGAGCTGATCAGCCGTATCAACGTCAGCGACCGCGAAATCGCCGAATACATCGAGCAGCACGGCGAACCCGGCCTGAGCGACCGCGAATTCCACCTCGGCCATATCCTCATCACCGTGCCGGAGGCCGCCACGACCGAACAGATCGACACCGCCCGCAGCGAGGCCGAAAAGACCGTCGCCCGCCTGCGCCAAGGTGCCGATTTCGCACAGACCGCGCTCTCGGTATCGTCCGGACAACAGGCGCTGCAAGGCGGCGACCTGGGGTGGCGCAAGGCGAGCGAGCTGCCGTCACTGTTCGCCGACACCGTGCGCCAGATGAAGGTGGGCGACGTCAGCGACCCGATTCGCAGCGCCAGCGGTTTTCACATCGTCACCCTGCTGGAGACCCGTGGCGACGAACGCCGCGTGGTCACCCAGACCCACGCCCGCCACATCCTGATCCGCACCGACGCGGTGACCAGCGACCAGGATGCCCGCCAGAAACTGGAGCAGCTGCGCAGCCGGATAGCGGCGGGGGCCGATTTCGCCGAGTTGGCGCGCGCCAACTCCCAGGACACGGGCACGGTGGCCGAAGGCGGCGACCTGGGCTGGTTCGCCCCGGGTCAGATGGTCCCCCAGTTCGACGAAGTGGTCGACAGCCTGCCGCCGCAACAGATCAGCGAGCCGTTCCGCACCCCGTTCGGCTGGCATATCGTCGAGGTACTGGGACGGCGCAAACACGACGACACCGCGGAATACCAGCGCACCCAGGTGATCAACGAAGTGCGCAAGCGCAAGACCGAAGAGGAATTGGAGCTGTGGCTGCGCCGCCTGCGCGACGAAGCCTACGTCGAGCTGCGCCTCGAGGAATGACACCCCGCGCCGCACCCACCCCTGCGAAGCCCCCCGGCCACCGTGGCGACTGAACCCGCCCCCATCGCCCTCACCCCCGGTGAACCCGGCGGGGTCGGACCCGATCTGTGCGTCGCGCTGCTCGATCATCCGCGGCGCACGCGACTGGTGGTGATCGCCGATCCGGACCTGCTGCGCCAGCGCAGCCGCACGCTGGGACGGGAAATCGAACCCGTCGCCCCCGACACCCCAAGCGCCGAAATCCCTCGGCACGGCCTGCGCGTCGAGCCGGTCGATCTGGCGGTCCCGGCGACCGCCGGCGAACTGGACGCACGCAACAGCCGCTACGTACTGGAGACGCTGCGCCGCGCCGTCGACGGCTGCCTAGCGGGGCGCTACGCCGCGCTGGTCACCGGCCCGGTGCACAAAGGGATCATCAACGACGCCGCCATTCCCTTCAGCGGTCACACCGAGTTTCTCGCCGCCCAGACCGGCGGACACCCGGTCATGATGCTCGCCTGCCCGGAGCTGCGCGTGGCGCTGGTCACCACCCACCTGCCGTTGCAGGCGGTGGCCGCCGCCATCACCCCGGCCACGCTCGATACCGTGATCCGGGTACTGGAGCACGACCTGCGTACGCGCTTCGGCATCCCGCGGCCGCGCATCCTGGTCTGCGGCCTCAACCCCCACGCCGGCGAGGGCGGCCATCTGGGCCGCGAGGAGCTCGACGTCATCGCACCGGTGCTCAAGCGTCTGGCCGGCGAGGGAATCGACCTGGAAGGCCCGCTGCCGGCCGATACGCTGTTCACGCCGCCCTACCTGGAGCGCGCCGACGCGGTGCTCGCCATGTACCACGATCAGGGGCTGCCGGTGCTCAAGCACCTGGGATTCGGCCGCAGCGTCAACATCACCCTAGGCCTGCCCATCATCCGCACCTCGGTGGACCACGGCACGGCGCTGGATCTGGCCGGGAGCGGACGCGCCGACCCCGGCAGCCTGTTTGCCGCCCTCGACAGCGCCTTCCAGATGTGCGGTGACGCGACTCCGTGACCCACCGCCCGCGCAAGCGCTTCGGCCAGAACTTCCTGCATGACCAGAGCGTCATCCAGCGCATCGTCGACGCCATCGACCCGCGCCCGGGGCAGCACTTGGTGGAAATCGGCCCCGGCCGAGGCGCGCTGACCCGCCCCCTGCTGGAGCGTGCCGGCGCGCTGGAGGTGGTGGAGCTGGATCGTGATCTCATCGCGCCGCTGCAGGCGCTCGCCACCCCCACCGCACCGTTGACCGTCCACCAGGCCGATGCGCTGCGTTTCGACTTCGCCGCGCTGGCCGACGGGGAGAAGCTGCGCGTGGTGGGCAATCTCCCCTACAACATCTCGACCCCGCTGCTGTTTCACCTGCTCGATCAAGCCGCGGCGATCGACGACATGCACTTCATGCTGCAGAAGGAGGTGGTGGAGCGTCTGGCCGCCCGGCCGGGTGGCGGCGACTGGGGAAGACTCAGCGTTATGGTGCAATACCGCTGCGCGGTGACGCCACTGTTTGTGGTCCGCCCCGGTGCCTTCAACCCCCCACCCAAGATCGATTCCATGATCGTGCGACTGGTGCCCTACCGCGCGCCGCCGGTGGAGGTGTCCCACCCGACCGCGCTCAAACGCGTGGTGACCCAGGCCTTCTCGCAGCGGCGCAAGACCCTGCGCAACGCCCTCAAGGGGTGGCTCTCCGCCGAACAGTGGGCGGCACTCGCCATCGATCCGCAACGCCGTCCCGAGACGCTGACGTTGGAGGAGTTCGCAGCCATCGCCAACTGCATCGACGACGCTAACGACGCTGGTTAGCCGGCACGCGCAATCGGCCGCGCCCTGGCATTTAACTTAATGAAATAGTTGGTTATACCCCCTATTGCGTTCCCATCGGTAACACATAAGTGTTACTGATGCAGCGCACCAATGTTACCCATCGTAACGTCAAGATCCTCTCAGCACGCGTGATATCCCCTCCCATTGGGCGCAAACCTTGTTTATCAATCACTTGTGTGACTTGGCCCAAATCCTGCGGGAGATATCGGCGGTGAACCAGGTAGCCCTTCTGCGCAGAGGGGTTCCCGCAGCCGGTGCGGGGCACCCGCCCGGCGGGGAATTTAAGCGAGGCACAACCACCAGACCTGGGCACCAAACCAAAAACATTGTCACCAAACGGAGGGCTCTACATGAGTGCAACATCATCCTCGGGTGTCGCTTATTGGAAGGCGAACATCCGGCTCGTCACGATCCACCTGATCGTATGGGCGCTGGTTTCCTACGGATTCGGGATCATCCTGCGTCCGCTCATCTCCGGCATCCCGATCGGCGGTACCGATCTCGGATTCTGGTTCGCCCAGCAAGGGTCCATGATCGTCTTCGTCGTGCAGATCTTTATCTACGCGGCGCAGATGAACAAACTCGACCGTCTGCACGACGTGCACGAAGACTAAGGGGGATCGAATCCTATGGATCTGCAAACTATGACTTTTATCGTTGTCGGCGCCAGCTTTGCGCTGTACATCGGTATCGCCATCTGGGCCAAGGCCTCGACCACCGGTGAGTTCTACGCCGCCGGTCGCGGCGTACACCCGGTCGCCAACGGTATGGCCACCGCGGCCGACTGGATGTCAGCGGCCTCCTTCATCTCCATGGCCGGCCTGATCGCCTTCCTCGGCTACGACGCCTCCCTGTTCCTGATGGGCTGGACGGGCGGCTACGTGCTGTTGGCAATGCTGCTGGCGCCTTACCTGCGCAAGTTCGGCAAGTTCACGGTGCCGGAGTTCATCGGCGACCGCTACTACTCGCAGACCGCGCGCATCGTGGCCGTCATCTGCCTGATCGTCGCTTCGCTGACCTACGTAATCGGTCAGATGAAGGGTATCGGCGTGGCGTTCTCGCGCTTCCTGGAAGTGGACTTCGCCCACGGCCTGTTCGTCGGTATGGCCATCGTGTTCATCTACGCTGTGTTGGGCGGCATGAAGGGCATCACCTACACCCAGATCGCCCAGTACTGCGTGTTGATCCTGGCCTACACCATCCCGGCCATCTTCATCTCGCTGCAGCTCACCGGCAACCCGATTCCGCAGCTCGGCCTGTGGGGCTCGGTAGACGGCACGCCATTACTGGCGAAACTCAACTCCATCGTGACGGATCTGGGTTTTGCCGACTACACGGCACGCAAAACCAGCATGCTGAACATGACGCTCTACACCTTCTCGCTCATGATCGGTACTGCGGGCCTGCCGCACGTCATCATCCGCTTCTTCACCGTACCGAAGGTGCGCGACGCGCGTGCCTCCGCCGGTTGGGCGCTGGTGTTCATCGGCATCCTCTACACCACCGCTCCCGCGGTGGGCGCGATGGCCTTCTACAACCTGGCCAACACCGTACAGCCGGCACCGGGTGCGGAGAACTCCATGCAGTACGAGGCGCGCCCCCAGTGGTTCAAGAACTGGGAGAAGACCGGTCTGCTGAAGTTCGACGACAAGAACGGCGACGGCCGCGTCCAGTACAGCAAGGGCAAGGACAACGAGCTCAAAGTGGACCGCGACATCATGGTGCTGGCCAACCCCGAGATCGCCAAACTGCCCAACTGGGTCATCGCCCTGGTGGCGGCAGGCGGTCTGGCAGCGGCGCTCTCCACAGCGGCGGGTCTGCTGCTGGCCATCGCCTCGTCCATCTCACACGATCTGTTGAAGGGCATCTTCAACCCCAACATCACGGAAAAGGGTGAGCTGATGGCGGCGCGTATCGCCATGGCCGGCGCCATCGCTGTGGCCGGCTACTTCGGCCTGCATCCGCCGGGATTTGCGGCACAGGTGGTGGCGTTGGCCTTCGGACTGGCGGCCTCCTCCATCTTCCCGGCGCTGATGATGGGTATCTTCGACAAACGTGCCAACAATATTGGCGCGGTGCTGGGCATGTTGTCCGGTCTGGGAATCACCCTGATCTACATCTTCATCTATAAGGGCTGGTTCTTCATCCCGGGCACCAACAACCTGCCCAACACGCCGGACAACTGGTTCCTGGGCATCTCTCCGGAGGCCTTCGGTGCCGTCGGCGCCATCATCAACTTCACCGTCAACGGTCTCGTTTCCAAGTTCACCCACGAGCCGCCGGAGCACATCCAGCACTTGGTGGAAGACATCCGCGTGCCGAAGGGCGCGGGCGGAGCGATCGACCACTGATTACATCGCTGGCGATGTAGCAAGACCAAGGACCCCGCTTCATGCGGGGTCCTTTCTTTTGACCCGAGTCCTAGGGCCTATGCGATTAGTGGTAACAGGCCCTAACATTCCGTAACTTGGAGCGGTGGCCGAATACCCCCTGCAGCGGAGGGCGTGATGGACGTTGAATTGCTCGAAATCCGGGATTTTCTCGCAGCGCACCACCCCTTCGACCAGGTGCCCAGCGCAGCGCTGAGCGAACTACCCGCCAAGCTGGAGATACGCTACTTCCGCCGCGGCTCCCAGGTACCCGACGAA
>JBNKCG010000110.1:0-33195 GCA_050287605.1 Gammaproteobacteria bacterium
GCCCGAAGGGGTAGAGATGGTGATGCCGGGCGACAACGTGAAGATGACGGTGTCGCTGATCGCGCCGATTGCGATGGAAGAGGGTCTTCGTTTTGCGATACGCGAAGGTGGCCGTACGGTCGGCGCCGGCGTGGTCGCCAAGATTATCGAGTAAAAGAAATGACAGGTCAGAAGATCCGCATTCGCCTCAAGGCGTTCGATCATCGCTTGATCGATCAGTCGGCGCGCGAAATCGTAGAGACAGCCAAGCGAACTGGTGCTACAGTACGCGGCCCGATTCCGCTGCCGTCCAAGAAAGAGCGTTTCACGGTGTTGATTTCGCCGCACGTGAACAAGGACGCACGTGACCAGTACGAGATTCGTACTCACAAGCGGTTGATGGATATCGTTGATCCCACCGACAAGACGGTCGACGCGCTGATGAAGCTCGATCTCGCCGCCGGTGTGGACGTTCAGATCAAACTGAGCTGAACCGAAAGTAAGTGGAGTTCCGGTGGGTTGGCACCGCCCGGTGCCGGCGAGATCGGGACAAGTCTGGCGACAGCGGCCTGAGTGCGCGCTGCCGTATCAATGGGGTTACAGAGCAATGACGATTGGTGTAATCGGTCGTAAGCGCGGCATGACGCGCGTATTTACCGAGGATGGCGTATCGGTCCCCGTGACGGTGATCGAGGTGGAGCCGAATCGCATCACCCAGGTGAAGAGCGTCGAGAGCGACGGTTACCGTGCGCTGCAGGTGACCACCGGCGCGCGGCGTCCTTCGCGGGTCATCAAGCCGGCGGCCGGCCACTTCGCCAAGGCGGGGGTGGATGCCGGGCGCGGTCTGTGGGAGTTCCGTTTGACGGATGGCGAAGGCGAAGGCCTGGAGTGCGGTGGTGAGCTCAAGGCCGACGTGTTCGAGGCGGGGCAGAAGGTTGACGTCACCGGTACCAGCATCGGCAAGGGTTTTGCGGGCGTGATCAAGCGCTACAACTTCCGCACCCAGGATGCTACCCACGGCAACTCGCTGTCGCACCGCGCACCGGGCTCGATCGGTCAGAACCAGACGCCGGGCCGCGTGTTCAAGGGCAAGAAGATGGCCGGTCACATGGGGAACGTGCGGCGTACCGTGCAGAACCTCGAAGTGGTGCGCGTCGACGTGGAGCGCAATCTGCTGCTCATCCGCGGCGCGGTGCCGGGTGCCGCCGGTGGTGACGTCATCGTGCGTCCCTCGGTGAAGGCGTAAGGAGCTGATGATGGAACTGAATCTGCTGGCGACCGGCGGCGGCAAATCCGGAGCGGTAACGCTTTCCGACGCCGTGTTCGGTCGTGATTTCAACGAGACGCTGGTGCACCAGGTGGTGACCGCCTACCTCGCCGGTGGACGTCAGGGTACGGTGGCGCAGAAGACCCGCTCCGACGTGTCCGGCGGTGGCGCCAAGCCGTGGCGCCAGAAGGGTACCGGCCGTGCGCGTGCCGGCACCATCCGCAGCCCGCTGTGGCGCGGGGGTGGCGTCACCTTCGCGGCGCGTCCGCGTGATTACACCCAGAAGGTGAATCGCAAGATGTACCGCGGTGCGCTGTGCGCGATTCTCTCCGAGCTGGTGCGCCAGGAGCGCCTGGTGGCGGTGGAGAGCTTCGCGGTCGATGCGCCGAAGACCAAGTCGCTGCTCGCCAGCCTCAAGGCGCTGGGTCTGGAGGGCAACGTGCTGGTGGTGACCGACGAGCTGGACGAGAAGCTCTATCTCGCGGCGCGCAACCTGGTGGGCGTGGATGTGCGCGACGTCGCCGGCCTCGACCCGGTCAGTCTGGTTGCCTTCGACAAGGTGGTGATGAGCGTCAACGCGCTCAAGCAGATCGAGGAGAAGCTGGCATGAACGAAGAGCGGCTGACCAAGGTGCTGCTGTCACCGATCGTCACTGAGAAGAGCGCGGGGTTGGCCGACGCCAACAACCAGTTCGCCTTCCGCGTGGTGAACGATGCCTCCAAGCCGGAGATCAAGGCGGCGGTGGAGAAGCTGTTCGAGGTCGAAGTGGCGAACGTCCAGGTGACCAACGTGAAGGGCAAGCAAAAGCGCTTCGGGGCCATTCAGGGGCGCCGCAGCGGCTGGAAGAAGGCCTACGTGACCCTCAAGCCGGGGCACGATATCGATTTCATGGGCCAGGGTTAAGGCCAGCGAGCAGGTAACGGGTAGCGAACGATGCCAGTTGTCAAAACTAAACCGACGTCTCCGGGCCGGCGCTTTGTCGTCAAAGTGGTCGAGCCTTCTTTGCACAAGGGCGAGCCGCACCAAGCGCTGATCGCCAAGAAAGCCAAGACCGGCGGGCGTAACAATCAAGGTCGTATCACCACACGTCATCAGGGTGGTGGTCACAAACAGCGCTATCGCATCATCGATTTCAAGCGCGATAAGGACAACATCCAGGCGCGCGTCGAGCGGCTGGAGTACGACCCTAATCGCAGCGCTCACATCGCGCTGGTGCTCTATAGCGACGGCGAGCGCCGCTATATCATCGCGCCGAAAAACGTGGCAGCGGGCGCCGAGCTGATGTCGGGCTCCGATGCGCCGATCAAGCCGGGCAACAGCCTGCCGCTGCGCAACATCCCGGTGGGTACGCTGATTCACTGCGTGGAGATGAAGCCGGGCAAGGGCGCACAGCTGGCGCGCAGCGCCGGTACCTCGGTGCAGCTGGTGGCGCGCGAGGGGCAGTACGCCACGCTGCGTCTGCGCTCGGGTGAAATGCGTAAAGTGCACACCGACTGCAAAGCCACCATCGGCGAAGTGAGCAACTCCGAGCACAACCTGCGTTCGTTGGGCAAGGCCGGTGCCAAGCGCTGGCGCGGCGAGCGCCCCACGGTGCGCGGCGTGGCGATGAACCCGGTGGATCACCCGCACGGTGGTGGCGAGGGGCGCACCTCTGGTGGTCGCCATCCGGTCACCCCATGGGGTGTGCCCACCAAGGGTTACAAGACGCGCAAGAACAAGCGGACTGATCATCTGATTGTCCGTCGTCGGAACAAGAAGTAACGGATAGAGGTCGAGACAGTGCCACGCTCAATTCGAAAAGGTCCGTTCATCGATTTTCACCTGCTGAAGAAGGTGGACGAGGCTCACGAGACCAACAGCAAGCGCCCGATCAAGACGTGGTCGCGTCGTTCGATGGTCATTCCCGAGATGGTGGGTCTGACGATCGCCGTGCACAACGGCCGTCAGCATGTGCCGGTGCTGGTCAGCGAGAACATGGTAGGACACAAACTCGGCGAGTTTGCGCCGACTCGCACCTACCGTGGCCACGCGGCCGATAAGAAGGCCAAGCGCTAAGCGGGCCGACGGAGAAGAGTGATGGAAGTCGCAGCAAAACTTCGCTTTGCACGCCTGTCGGCCCAGAAGGGTCGCTTGGTGGCCGATCAAATCCGCGGGTTGCCGGTGGATCGCGCGCTCAACGTGCTCCAGTTCAGCCCGAAAAAGGCGGCGCACGTCATGCGCAAGGTGCTGGAGTCGGCGATCGCCAATGCCGAGCACAACGAAGGTGCGGATATCGACGAGCTGAAAGTGGCCAAGGTCACGGTCGACGAAGGTCCCACCTACAAACGCATCCAGGCGCGCGCCAAGGGTCGGGCCAACCGGATTATGAAACGGACCAGTCACATTACCGTGACGGTCGCGGACAAGTAAGAGAGGCCGTAATGGGTCAGAAGGTACATCCAACGGGTATTCGCCTCGGCATCGTCAAGGACTGGACGTCCAAGTGGTATGCCGATTCCAAGCACTACGCCGACTATCTGAATTCCGACCTCGAGGTGCGTGGCTTCTTGAAGAAGAAGCTGCACCAGGCTTCGGTGAGCCGCATCCAGATTGACCGCACCGCCAACACCGCGCACATCACCGTGCACACGGCGCGTCCCGGCGTGGTGATCGGCAAGAAGGGTGAGGATATCGAGGCACTGCGCAAGGAGGTGTCCCAGCGCATGGGGATCCCGGTTACCGTCAGCATCGAGGAGATCCGCAAGCCTGAACTGGATGCGCAATTGGTCGCTGAGAGCGTTGCCCAGCAGCTGGAGCGGCGCATCATGTTCCGCCGCGCCATGAAGCGGGCGGTGACCAACTCCATGCGCCTCGGCGCTCAGGGCATCAAGATCAATGTGGCCGGCCGCTTGAATGGCGCCGAGATCGCGCGCAGCGAGTGGTATCGCGAGGGCCGTGTGCCGTTGCACACCCTGCGTGCGGACATCGATTACGGTTTTGCCGAAGCGAACACCACCTACGGCGTGATCGGCGTCAAGGTGTGGATCTTCAAGGGCGAGGTCTTTGGCGAAGACGAGCAGCCGACCGAAGCGTCGGAAAAGTCGGCGGCCAGCTAAGGAGATACGGGAACCATGCTGCAGCCCAAACGTACCAAATTCCGCAAGACCCAGAAGGGGCGTAATCGCGGCTTGGCCCAGGTTGGCAACAAGGTCAGCTTTGGCCAGTACGGCATCAAAGCGACCACGCGCGGCCGTGTTACCGCGCGTCAGATCGAAGCTGCCCGCCGTGCCATCACCCGCCACGTGAAACGCGGCGGCAAGCTGTGGATCCGCGTGTTTCCCGACGTGCCGATCACCAAGAAGCCCATCGAAGTGCGCATGGGTAAGGGTAAGGGCAACGTCGAGTACTGGGTTGCCCAGGTGCAGCCCGGGCGCGTGCTGTACGAAATCGAAGGCGTGACCGAAGAGGTGGCACGCGAGGCGTTCAGTCGTGCGGCGGCCAAGTTGCCGGTGCAGACGGCATTTGTATCCCGGACGGTGATGTGATGAAAGCCAGCGAACTGCGAGAGAAATCGACCGAGGAGCTGAACAAGGAGCTCAACAGCCTGTTGCGCGAGCAGTTCAATCTGCGCATGCAGCGCGGCTCCGGCCAGGCCCCGCGTCCGCACCTGTTTAGCCGGGTGCGCAAGGATATTGCCCGTATCAAGACGGTGCTGAGTGAAAAGGCAGGTAGTGCATCATGAGTGAAGCGGCTAAGAGTGCTCGCACCCTGACCGGGCGCGTGATAAGCAGCAAGATGGATCGCACCATCACGGTGTTGGTGGAGCGTCGCGAACGTCATCCGATCTACGGAAAGTACATTCGTCGTTCGACCAAGCTGCACGCACATGATGCGGACAACGTTTGCAACGAGGGTGATACCGTCACCATCGAACAGTGCCGTCCTATCTCCAAGAGCAAGTCGTGGCGCTTGGTCGAGGTGGTGGAGCGGGCGCGTTAAGCAAGGGTTTGAGTGCGATGCCGCGATAACGGGGTGTCGCCGGGTAATGGTTAGGAAAGCGATCGGAACACAACCATGATTCAGATGCAGACGAGTCTGGAGGTTGCGGACAACAGCGGTGCCCGCAGGCTGCAGTGCATCAAGGTGCTCGGGGGTTCGAAGCGCCGGTACGCCGGTGTCGGTGACATCATCAAGGTCACCGTGAAAGAGGCGAATCCGCGCGGCAAGGTCAAGAAGGGCGAGGTGTACAACGCCGTGGTGGTGCGTACCCGTAAGGGCGTGCGCCGCCCCGACGGTTCGGTCATCCGCTTCGATACCAACGCGGCGGTGCTGCTCAACAATCAGCTCCAACCCATTGGTACCCGCATCTTCGGGCCGGTGACACGCGAGCTGCGTTCCGAGCGGTTCATGAAGATCATCTCGCTGGCCCCCGAAGTACTGTAGGGTGGAGAGTTAGCAATGCGTAAAGTCAGAAAGGGTGACGAGGTTGTCGTCATTACCGGCAAGGACAAGGGCAAGCGCGGCACTGTGTTGAAGGTGCTGGACGAGAACCGCGTCGTCGTCGAAGGCGTCAACATCATCAAGAAGCACGTGCGTCCCAATCCCAACCGCGGCGAGACCGGCGGGATCATGGAGAAAGAGGCGCCGCTGCAGGTATCCAACGTGGCGATCTTCAATGCCCAGACCAACAACGGCGATCGTGTCGGTTTCCGTACACTTGAGGATGGCCGCAAGGTGCGCTACTTCAAGTCGAACGGCGAAGTCGTCGACGTTTGAATCCAGCGGGACAGCGAACAATGGCAAGACTACAGCAACACTATCGCGAGACGGTCGTTCCGCAGCTCAAGGAGCGCTTCGGCTATCAGAGCATCATGCAGGTGCCGAAGATCACCAAGATCACCCTCAATATGGGTGTCGGTGAGGCGATTGCCGACAAGAAGATCATCGACAATGCGCTGGAGGATCTGACCAAGATCGCCGGTCAGAAGCCGGTGGTGACCATGGCGCGCAAATCGGTGGCCGGTTTCAAGATCCGTGAGGGTTGGCCGATCGGCTGCAAGGTGACGCTGCGCCGCGAGCAGATGTACGAGTTTCTCGATCGTCTGATCTCGGTGGCCATCCCGCGTATCCGCGATTTTCGCGGTCTCGATGCCAAGGCCTTTGACGGTCGTGGTAACTACACGCTGGGCGTGAAGGAGCAGATCATCTTCCCCGAGATCGATTACGACAAGATCGACGCGCTGCGCGGTCTTGATGTCTGCATCACGACCACGGCCCGGACCAACGAGGAAGGGCGTGCCCTGCTCGAAGGGTTCCGCTTCCCGTTCAAGAACTGAGGGACAGGATTATGGCGAAGAAGTCGATTGTTGCGCGCGAATTGAAGAAGGTCCGTACCGCGCAGAAGTACGCCGCCAAGCGTGCGGAACTGAAGGCCAAGATCAAGAGCGTCAAGACCAGCGATGAGGAGATGATGCAGGCGCTGGAGCAGTTGCAGAAGCTGCCGCGCAACGCCAGTCCCGCGCGCCAGGTCCGCCGCTGCCGCCTCACCGGTCGTCCCAAGGGTTACTACCGCAAGTTCGGCCTGGGCCGCAACAAGCTGCGCGAAGCGGCGATGCGTGGCGATATTCCCGGTCTGGTCAAGGCCAGCTGGTAAGCAACACGGAGCACAACAGCACCATGAGCATGACAGATCCCATTGCTGATTTTCTGACCCGCATCCGCAACGGTCAGGCAGCCGGAAAGGCGGAGATCATCGCGCCGGCCTCCAAGCTCAAGGCCGCGATTGCGGGCGTGCTTCGCGAGGAAGGCTACATCGCCGACTTCGCCGAGCGCGCCGCCGACGGCAAACCGGTGATTGCGGTCAGCCTGAAGTACTACCAGGGGCGTCCGGTCATCGGCCGGCTGGAGCGCGTCAGCCGCCCCGGTCTGCGCCGCTATTCCAGCAAGGATGATCTGCCCAAGGTGGACGGCGGATTGGGTGTCGCCATCATCTCCACGCCCAAGGGTGTGATGACCGATCGCGCCGCGCGCAAGATCGGCGAGGGCGGCGAGATCCTGTGCTACGTATCGTAATAGGTGATTGCAGATGTCCAGAGTAGCGAAGAATCCCATCGTTCTACCCAAAGGGGTAGAGGTGAAGCTCAACGGCTCACAGCTGGTGGTCAAGGGCTCCAAGGGCGAATTGACTCAACAGTTGGCCGAAGGCATCACGGTTGCTGTTGAGGGCAACACCCTCAAGGTGGCCCCAAGCAACGATAGCCAGTGGGCCATGGCCGGCACTACGCGCGCCCTGGTCAACAATATGGTGACCGGTGTCAGCGCGGGCTTCGAGAAGAAGCTGCAGCTGGTGGGTGTCGGTTACCGTGCGCAGGCCAAGGGTTCGGTGCTGGATTTGACCCTGGGCTTTTCACACCCGGTGAACTACGCGGTACCCGCGGGGATCACCATTGAGACCCCCAGCCAGACCGAGATCCTGGTCAAGGGTATCGACAAGCAGCAGGTCGGCCAGGTGGCCGCGGAGATTCGTGCCTACCGTCCGCCGGAGCCCTATAAGGGCAAGGGCGTGCGGTATGCGGACGAGCATGTCGTCCGCAAAGAGGCCAAGAAGAAGTAAGCAAGGGTAACGATCTATGGATAAGAAGTCAGCTCGTGAGCGCCGCGCCCGCCGCGCCCGCTTCAAGATCCGCGAACTGGGCGGCTATCGCCTCAGCGTGCACCGCACGCCGCGGCACATTTATGCCCAGGTGATCGCGCCCAACGGTTCTGAGGTGATCGCTTCGGCGTCTACCGTGCAAAAGGATGTGCGTGACGGCGTGAAGTACACCGGCAACGCTGATGCTGCCGCCGCCGTGGGCAAGGCAATCGCCGAGCGCGCCAAGGCCAAGGGAGTGACCCAGGTGGCGTTCGATCGCTCCGGCTTCAAGTATCACGGCCGGGTCAAGGCGCTGGCCGATGCGGCTCGCGAAAACGGTTTGGAGTTCTAAGGGTTAAGTCATGTCGAATGTGAACACACAGCCGAACGGCGACGGGTTGCGCGAAAAACTGGTGACGGTGAACCGTGTGGCCAAGGTGGTCAAGGGTGGCCGGATCTTCGGTTTCTCGGCGCTGACCGTGGTCGGCGACGGTGAGGGCCGCGTCGGATTCGGGCAGGGCAAGGCGCGTGAAGTGCCGGTGGCCATCCAGAAGGCGATGGAAAAGGCGCGCAAGAACATGCGCCGGGTGCGCCTGGACGGGAGCACGCTGCAGTACGCGATCATGGCCGACCACGGTGCAGCCAAGGTCTACATGCAGCCCGCCTCCAAGGGAACCGGCATCATCGCCGGCGGTCCCATGCGTGCAGTGTTCGAAGTGGTGGGTGTGACCGACGTGCTGGCCAAGTGCATCGGTTCGCGCAATCCCATCAACATGGTGCGCGCCACTATCAAAGGACTGACCGAAATGACCGATCCCGAGCAGGTGGCGGCCAAGCGCGGCAAGTCTGTCAAAGAGATACTGGAATAAGTCATGGCAAAGTCGAAGACCGTGAAAGTGACGCTGGTGCGCAGCCTGCACGGGCGCCTGGCCAAGCACAAGGCGTGCTTGTCGGGCCTGGGCCTGCGCCGCATGCACCAGACCGTGGAGGTGGAGGATACCCCCTGCAACCGCGGCATGATCAACAAGATCTCCTACATGCTCAAAGTCGAGGGAGCGTGAGATGCGTTTGAATACCCTCAAACCGGCTGACGGCGCCAAACAGTCGTCCAAGCGTTTGGGCCGTGGTATCGGCTCCGGCTTGGGCAAGACGGGCGGGCGCGGCCACAAGGGCCAGAAGGCGCGCGCCGGTGGGTTCCACAAGGTGGGCTTTGAAGGCGGCCAGATGCCGCTGCAGCGGCGCCTTCCCAAGGTGGGTTTTGCCTCGCGCAAGAGCCGTTTTGTGGCGCAGGTGCGTCTGCACGAACTGGCCAAGGTGGAGGCCGAGACCGTCGATCTGCTGACGCTCAAGGCGGCCGGCATCGTCGGCGAGCAGGTCAAGCATGCCAAGGTCATGCTCTCCGGCAAGCTGGAGAAGGCGGTGACGGTCAAGGGTCTGGGCGTCACCAAGGGCGCCAAGGCGGCGATCGAAGCGGCAGGCGGCAAGGTCGAGGAATAAGGTTCCGTGGCGGCACAACGGCCGAAACTGACGGGTGGTCTGGGCGACATCGGTAAACTCACCGAGCTTAAGCAGCGGCTGCTGTTCCTGTTCGGTGCGCTGGTGGTGTTTCGTATCGGCGCTCACATTCCCGTTCCGGGGATCGACCCCGTGGTGTTGGCGCAGCTGTTCGAGCAGCAGCGCGGCACCATCGTTGACATGTTCAACATGTTCTCCGGCGGTGCGCTCAAGCGGCTGAGCATCTTCGCCCTGGGCGTCATGCCCTACATCTCGGCGTCGATCATCATGCAGCTGCTGACGGTGGTGGTGCCCAGTCTGGAACAGCTCAAGAAAGAGGGCGAATCCGGTCGGCGCAAGATCACCCAGTACACCCGCTATGGCACGGTGGTATTGGCGAGTTTCCAGGCGATCGGCGTTTCTATCGCGTTGCAGGCACAGACGGTGGGTCCCGATGCGGTGGTCATCAATCCCGGCGTCGGTTTTGTCTTCACCGCGGCGGTTACCCTGGTGACCGGAACGCTGTTTCTCATGTGGCTGGGCGAGCAGATCACCGAGCGCGGCATCGGCAACGGTATTTCGCTGATCATCTTCGCGGGCATCGTAGCCGGTCTGCCGCGCGCCATCGGCGGCACCCTGGAGCTGGGACGCACCGGCGAGATGAACGTGTTGACCATCCTGATCCTGTTCGCGGTGGCGGTCCTGGTCACGGCGTTCGTGGTGTTCGTGGAGCGCGGCCAACGCCGCGTCCCGGTCAACTACGCCAAGCGCCAGCAGGGGCGCCGCATGTATCAGGGCCAGAGCAGCCATTTGCCGTTGAAACTGAACATGGCCGGTGTGATTCCGCCCATCTTCGCCTCCAGTATCATCCTGTTCCCGGCCACCCTGGGTGGTTGGTTCGGCAGTACGGAAGGCATGGGGTGGCTTCAGGACATCACCTCGACGCTGTCGCCGGGGCAGCCGCTGTACATCGCCTTCTATTCCGCGGCGATCATCTTTTTCTGCTTCTTCTATACCGCGTTGGTCTTCAACTCCAAGGAGACCGCGGACAACCTGAAGAAGTCCGGCGCGTTCATCCCCGGCATCCGTCCGGGCGAGCAGACGGGCCGTTATATCGATCAGGTGATGACCCGGTTGACCCTGGCGGGCGCCCTCTACATTACATCGGTCTGCCTGCTGCCGGAATTCCTGATCCTGTATTGGAACGTGCCGTTCTACTTCGGCGGTACGTCGCTGCTGATTATCGTGGTCGTGGTGATGGATTTCATGGCCCAGGTGCAGGCGCACATGATGTCGCATCAGTATGACAGCCTGCTGAAGAAGGCCAACCTGAAGGGCCAGGGCCGGGCGGGCGTGATCCGCTAACCGGTATTTGTTGGGAGATTAGGCAATGAAAGTTCGTGCTTCGGTAAAAAAGATCTGTCGCAGCTGCAAGATCATCCGCCGCCGTGGGACGGTGCGGGTGATCTGCAAAGACGCGCGTCACAAGCAGCGGCAGGGGTGAGGTGCGACTGGTTGCCCAGGGGGCAAACGCAGCGCGACGAATGACCGGGCAGGAAGTCCGGGTCGGGAAGGGCGAAACCGCCATCGTCGCGCCAAGGATGGCAGGGACAACCCCTCTAACGACCCCAAGGACGATGTCGGAAACAGTTGAAGTAGCGGTAATTTAACGGTATTCTTGCGCGTTTCGCGCGGGCACCTATCGAAGATTAGGTGAGTTTCAGGAGAAGGTTTGCATGGCTCGTATTGCAGGCATCAACATTCCGGTTCAGAAGCATACGGTGATTGCGCTGACCTCGATCTATGGGATCGGTCGCTCCCGTGCGCACGATATCTGCGTGGCGGCTGGCGTCAAACCCGATGCAAAGGTCAAGGATCTCAGCGAGGCCGAGGTCGAGCAGCTGCGCGCCGAAGTGGCCAAGGTCACTGTGGAAGGTGACCTGCGCCGCGAAGTTTCCATGAACATCAAGCGGTTGATGGATCTTGGCTGCTACCGCGGCCTGCGGCATCGTCGCGGTTTGCCGCTGCGCGGCCAGCGTACCCGCACCAACGCTCGCACCCGCAAGGGCCCGCGTAAACCGATCCGCAAGTAATCTCGCTTTCGATCAGCGATACGCAATTCAGAGAGTAAGGCGACATAAATGGCAAAGCCGGCTGTCCGTACCCGTAAAAAGGTCAAAAAGAACGTCGTTGATGGCATTGCGCACGTCCACGCGTCGTTCAACAACACCATCATCACCATTACCGACCGCCAGGGTAACGCCCTGTCGTGGGCTTCATCGGGTGGTTCCGGATTCCGCGGCTCGCGTAAGAGCACGCCCTTCGCCGCCCAGGTGGCTGCGCAGCGTGCCGGTGAGGCCGCACAGGAGTTTGGTCTGAAGAACGTCGAAGTGCGCGTCAAAGGCCCTGGCCCGGGTCGTGAGTCCGCCGTGCGCGCCTTGAACGCCATTGGCATGAAGGTGACCAACATCTCCGACGTCACCCCGATTCCACACAACGGCTGCCGCCCGCCCAAGCGGCGTCGCGTCTAAGCCTGGAGTATCCACGTGGCAAAGTACACCGGTTCCAAGTGTCGTCTGTGTCGCCGCGAGGGCGGCAAGTTGTTCCTGAAGGGCGAGAAGTGCTTCACCAGCAAGTGCCCGGTGGAGACCCGACCGTTTCCTCCCGGCCAGCACGGACAGCGCCGTACCCGCATGTCGGACTACGCGTTGCAGCTGCGCGAGAAGCAGAAGCTACGCCGCATCTACGGGGTACTGGAGAAGCAGTTCCGCAGCTACTACAAAGAGGCTGCCCGCCGCAAAGGCGATACCGGCGCCAACCTGCTGCAGCTGCTCGAGGCACGCCTGGATACGGTGGTGCATCGCATGGGTTTCGCCGCGTCGCGCACCGAAGCACGCCAACTGGTGCGGCACGATGGGATTTTGGTCAATGGCCAAAAGGTCAATATCCCCTCCTACCTCGTCAAACCCAATGACGTAATCTCCGTGCGTGAAAAGGCGGGCAACCAGAATCGCGTCAAATCGGCGCTGGAGCTGGCCGAGCAGCGCGGGTTCGTGGATTGGATCGAGGTCGACACCAAGAAGATGAGCGGTGTCTTCAAGACCATGCCCGAGCGCAGTGACCTGCCGCCCGAGATCAACGAGCACTTGGTTGTCGAGTTGTACTCCAAGTAAGGACCTGAAGCCGTTTCGACCCAAGAGGACCGCAGATGGGCTCCGTTACCGAATTTCTCAAGCCTCGCCTGGTAGACGTTCAGGCGATCACCGAACGTCGTGCGCGCGTCACACTGGAACCGATGGAACGTGGTTTCGGCCACACGTTGGGCAATGCGCTGCGCCGTATCCTGCTTTCGTCGATGCCGGGTTGTGCCGTCACCGATGTCGAGATGGACGGCGTGCTGCACGAGTACACCACCATCGAAGGCGTGCAGGAGGACGTGATCGAAATCCTGCTCAACCTAAAGAACCTGGCCATCAAGATGCATGCCCGTGACGAGGCCTTCCTGACCTTGAGCAAGAAAGGTCCGGGTGAGGTCACCGCCGGCGATATCCAGCTTGACCATGATGTCGAGATCATCAACCCCGAGCTGGTGCTGGCCAACCTGACCAAGGCGGGCGAGCTCAACATGCGTCTGACCGTGCGCCGCGGCCGTGGCTACGAGCCGGCCAACCTGCGCCAGCTGGGCGAGGGCGAAGACCGTCCCATCGGCGCGCTGCAGTTGGATGCCTCGTTCAGCCCGGTGCACCGCGTCGCCTACACCGTCGAAGCCGCCCGCGTGGAGCAGCGCACCGACCTCGACAAGCTGGTCATCGATCTGGAGACCAACGGCACCATCGATCCCGAAGAGGCCATCCGTCGTGCCGCCACCATCCTCCAGGAGCAGCTCAGCGTCTTCGTGGAGCTGCACGGTAAAGAGGAGTCGGCACCCAAGAAGGAAGAGCCGCAGATCGATCCGGTGCTGCTGCGTCCGGTGGATGATCTGGAGCTGACGGTGCGTTCGGCAAACTGCCTCAAGGCCGAGAACATCTACTACATCGGTGACCTGATTCAGCGCACCGAAGTGGAGCTGCTGAAGACCCCCAACTTGGGTAAAAAGTCGCTCACGGAGATCAAGGATGTGCTGGCGTCCCGGGGCCTGTCGCTGGGGATGAAGCTCGAGAACTGGCCTCCGGCCGGTTTGCGGGACGAAGAGAAGGTCTCCTGAAGACGGCCGCACCACCATTAGTTGTACTAGGAAATTGAACCGATGCGTCACCGCGAATCTGGCAGAAAACTGAACCGCAACAGCTCCCACCGCAAGGCCATGTTCAAGAATATGGCGGCGTCGCTGGTGCACCACGAGATTATCAAGACCACGCTGCCCAAAGCCAAGGAGCTGCGCCGCGTCGCCGAACCGCTGATTACGCTGGCCAAGACCGACAACGTGGCACGGCGCCGCCAGGCCTTCGCCCGGCTGCGCGACCGCGAGGCGGTGACCAAGCTGTTCAGCGAGTTGGGGCCGCGCTATCAGTCGCGTCCCGGTGGCTATCTACGCATCCTCAAGTGCGGCTACCGTGCCGGCGACAACGCCCCCATGGCGTTGGTGGAACTGGTTGATAGGCCGCTTGCCGAGGGTGACGAGGAAGGTGCGGCGCAGGAGTAGCCGCCAGCGTTGCAGCGCATCACGAAAAGCCGGGTCGACAACCCGGCTTTTTCTTTTACCCGCCCCGCAGTGTCGTAGTACCCTGGCCCTCCTGTCCGGAGGCCGGGCCTCTCATGCCCGTGTCGAGAGTGGAGGTGGATATGCTTCTGCTGTTCACTGATTTCGGTTTGGCGGGACCCTATCAGGGCCAGATCAAGGCCGTTCTCTACCGCTCGGCGCCGCAGGTGCCGGTCATCGACCTGTTTGCCGATGCCCCCGCAGCCAATCCACGCGCGGCCGGTTATCTGCTGGCGGCGTATGCCTGCGAGTTCCCCCAGGGCAGCGTCTTTCTGTGCGTCGTTGATCCGGGTGTCGGCAGCGATCGACCGGCCGTGGTAGTGCGGGCCGATGAGCGATGGTATGTGGGTCCTGACAACGGGTTGTTGCACGTCGTGTTGGCGCACGCCGATGCGGTGGATGCCTGGGAGATCACCTGGCGCCCCGAGCGTCTCTCCTCCAGTTTTCACGGGCGCGACCTCTTCGCACCGGTGGCCGCCGATCTGGCACGTGGCCACTTCCCCGAGGGGGTGAGTCCCATGGATCCGCAGACGTTGAAGCGGGAGTGGCCGGCGGACCTGGCTGAGGTCGTCTACCTCGATCATTTCGGTAACGCGATCACAGGGCTGCGAGCGGGCCGCCTGGCGGACGGCACGCGTCTTGCCGTCGACGGTGTCCAGTTGGATTGGGCGCGCACCTTCAGCGAGGTACCTGCCGGGGCAGGCTTTTGGTACGAAAACGCCAACGGCCTGGTCGAGATTGCCGTCAACCAGGGAAGCGCGGCCACGACCTACGGGCTGGTGATCGGATCGCCGCTTCAGGTGGTGTGATTCGGTATAAATCCCGCCAATAGGCGCATCGAAGCATTCAAACCTGGCGTGGCGCCGGGTTGGTTATGCTCGTCGGCACCCATGGGAGGGGCGTCGATGGCTGAAGATGCGCAGACCGAAGCGATGCGGGAGATCCGCGTCAACCCCGTCGTACCGGCAGAGTCGGTGCTGATTGCCACCGCACGGGGGATGCGCCCGCGCAAGGCGGAGGAGCGTCCACCACGGGACACGCGCGAGCGGGTCGAGACCTGCCCGTTCTGTCGCGGCAACGAACATCTCACGCCGCCGACCATTGTGGCGGTACCCGACGAAGTCGATTGGGCGGTGCGCATCGTGGAGAACCTCTTTCCCGTGCTCGCCGAGAGCGAGGCGGCGCGCCGCGGGATCAATTTCGGACTGCAGCAGGCCATCGAGGGTTACGGGCGCCACGAGGTCATCATCGATCATCCGCGCCACGGGATTGCTCTGCACGAGATGGAGGTCACTCATCTCGCACGCCTGTTCGCCGTCTACCGTGACCGCATGCGGGCGCTGTACCGCGCCAACCCCCGGCTCAAGTATGTCCTTGCGTTCAAGAACTTCGGTGCTGCGGCGGGGGCAAGCATCCCCCACACCCACAGCCAGATCATTGCCACCCCGGTGGTGCCGCAAAACGTGCACGACGAGGTGGAGAACAGCCGCCGCTATTTCCGCACACACCATCACTGTATCTTCTGCGCCCTGATCGACGAGGCGCTGACCTTCGAGGCGACCATTTACGACCGCGAAAGCGGTGAGATCCATCGCCGCATCGATGTGGGGCAGTACGTGATCGAACGCGGTGAGCGCTTCGTCGCCATCAAGCCTTTTGCTAGCCGCTACGAATGGGAGATCCAGATCCTCCCGCTGACCCACCAGAGCGACTACACCGAACTGTCCGACGCTGAGTGCGACGACCTGGCGCGGGTGGTCCGGCGGGCCATGGCGCGATTGGATGCGGTGGTGGGGGGGGTTCAATACAACTACTTCCTGCATTCGCTGCCCCACGGCGCGGAGTTCGCCGACTGCGGAGCGAGCTACCACTGGCACCTGGAGATCTGTCCACGCACCTCGATTCCCACCGGCTTCGAACTGGGCTCCGGGTTGTTCGTCAGCACTATCTCCCCCGAAGAGGCTGCGCACAAGCTGCGCAGTGTCGCGCTGGAGCCATAACGCCGCCGAGAATGGTTCATGATCGGCGCGCTGGGTGGGAGGGGTTCCCCGTACCTCTCTCATGGGCGACGTCTACGCCACTATTAGCTGCTGCGGAGGCCGGGGCTTTGGGTTACAATCCCCGGCGGGGGGCTGTTTCATTCGTGAAAGTTCGTATAAGAATCAGTGGACTAGCCGTTGGTTAGCGAGTTGACGCGGTCAGTTTTCAGCCCGCGCTAAGCGGCGTGCGGCAGGACGGTTCGCGTCGTGTCGAGGGGACATAAGTCGTAGTTGTCGGTTTCCCCTGAGCGCCATACCAACTAATAAGATCGCCTGCATCGCCAGGGACGGGAAGGAAGGCGGGCGTGGAGCATTGCGCCAGGAAGAGGGGCCGACCCTATGGAAGCCTTCGTTTGGGACGACAACTTCACCACGGGCCTTACGCTGGTCGACGAGCAACACCAGCGTCTGGTCGATCTCGTCAACCAGTTGGGTGATTCGCTGATCGACCGCCAGCTCTCCGACGAGTCGCTGGAGTCGATCTTCACTGAACTTGCCGACTATGCTGGTTACCACTTCGGTGAAGAAGAGCGCCTGATGGCGGAGTCGGGCATTTCGGCGCGGCATCGCGATCTCCATATCGAGCACCACGCCAAGTTCATCGAACAGGTGTCGCGAATGTGGAATTCGCGCGCGAACATGACCAATCCTGCCGAGATCCTGCACGGGTTTCTCAGCTCCTGGTTGGGTTTCCATATCCTCGGCGAAGACCAGATCATGGCCCGCCAGATCAAGTTGGTACAGAGCGGCGAACTGCCCGACGAGGCGTACGCCATCACTACGGCGCGCAAGGACAACGCCACCGCCGCACTGTTGCACGCGCTGCACAAGCTTTACCACGTACTCTCCGAACAGAACCGCGATCTGGCTGACGCCAACGTGCAGTTGGAGGCGCGCGTCGCCGAACGGACCCACGCGCTGGCAGATGCCAACGCCGCCTTGGTCGCCGCCAACAACCAGCTCCAGGAGATGTCCCGTACCGATGGGTTGCTGATGATCGCCAACCGCCAGTGTCTGAACGAGCGCTTGGATCAGGAGTGGCGTCGGGCACGGCGCGAGCAGGTGACGTTGGCGTTGGTAATGCTCGATGTGGACCACTTCAAGCGCTACAACGACACCTACGGACACCAGGCGGGCGACCGTTGCCTGCAGGCGGTTGCACAGGCGGCCAAGACCGCTGTACACCGACCTGCCGACCTGCTGGCACGTTACGGCGGGGAAGAGCTGGCGATCCTGCTGCCCAACACCGAAATCAAGGGCGCACGCATTGTGGCAGAGCATGTCGCCTCCCATCTGAACGCGATGCATATCCCCCACGGTGCTTCCTCTGTCGCCGATCACGTTACGGTCAGTATCGGAATTGCTGCCATGATCCCGGATCAGGAAACCCCGGTGGCGAAGCTCATCGATGCGGCCGACGCCGCGCTGTACCAAGCCAAAGAGGGTGGGCGTAATCGCATCGTCGCAGCGTAGCGGGGCTGACTATTGAGGGGCCCGCTGCCCATCGGGCTGACACTCGCGTAAAAAGCGTCGTAATACCCCGCCGTGGGGAGGGGTGGCGCAGGTCGACCTTGCTAGACTGTGTCCGGACAAAGAGGAAGCGTGGTTTCGTCCGGTATCCTCCCTGGAACGACGCGATCTGTAGAGGAGTGTGCGGCGTGCGCCCTGTGTTGACCTATCTCGTGCCCGTTGCCGCGCTGGTGATGGGGCTGTACTCGCCGTGCGGTGTCGCTGCCACCTCGCTGGAGCGGTTCAATGCCGAAGCGCGCTCGGCTTATGCCGACTACCGGGTGGCGCTGTTTCAGAGCAACAACCACGAGGGCGGGAAGGCGCTTGCGGCGCTCGAGCGGTTTACCCGGCGCTGGAGCGAAATCGTCGAGCGTTACGTCCAGGCGCCACCCGAGGTGTATGCAGCGGACCCCGAGTGGCAACCTACGCTGCGCCGTATCGGCCAGATTGCAGGTGCCGCGGCGCTGGAGCTTCAGCAGGGTCGGATCGAAAAAGCCCACGTGGGGCTGGAAGCCATCCGCGACGAGTTGGGCCTGCTGCGCGCGCGCAACTCGGTCTACCTCTTCAGCGATGCCGTCAACGCCTACCACGCGGTCATGGAAGAGATACTGACCCGCAAGCTGACGGCCGAGCAGCTCGGCAGTGGCGTACGCAATTCACTGCGCGAGCGGCTGGGGGTGCTCAAATACCTGGCGGGCGAAATGCGCGAAAGGGCGCCGCTGTCCGAACGGGACGATCCGCAGTTCCGCCCGTTGCTGCAGGCGCTGACCGAATCCCTCGATCGCCTGGATCAAGCGTTGGACAACCCGCAAGCCGACGCGCTGTTGAAGGCGATCAAAGGTCTGAAACCGCCCTACGCCAGGTTGTTCCTCAAGTTCGGATAGATGCGATTGCGGCGGTGCCGATGCCGCCGAGCAAGGGCGCATCGCACCCCGTTGCATCTTCCCACTGCTCAGAACAGCGCCAGTTGCGGGCCGTGCGGTGGCCGGAACCGGGTGGTGTCGAGCTCCGGCAGATCTCCCAAGGCGAGGCGTTTGCAGGCCAGCGCAAAGCGACCTTCCAGCATCTCCGCGTACGCACCCTCGCCGCGGCCGCGCCGGCCGAATTGGCTGGCGTAGACCTGCCCGCGGTGGCTTTGCCGGAGCAGGGAAAAGACCCGCTCCCGTTTGGCGGGGTGGTGCGTGCGCAGCCATTCGTCGAACAGCGCGTGCACTTCCAACGGCAGCCGCAGCAGCAGATAGCGGGCGGCCCTCGCACCGGCAGCCACGGCCTTTTCGAGGATGGACTCCAACTCGTGATCGGTGAGCGCCGGAATCACCGGGGCGATCAGGACGCCGGAGGGGATGCGCGCGCGACTCAACTCCTCGATCAATTTCAAGCGCCGTTGGGGGCTGGCTGCGCGCGGTTCCAAGCTGCGCTTGATGTCGTCGCTGAGGGTGGTGACGCTGATCATCACTGCGACGAGGTTGTGCTTTGCCATGCGCGCCAACAGGTCGATGTCGCGTTCGATTTCGTCGCCCTTGGTGACGATGGTCACCGGATGGCGGCATTCGTGGAGGGTCTCCAGAATCGAACGGGTGATGCGCAACCGTTTCTCCACCGGCTGGTAGGGGTCGGTGTTGCTGCCCAGGGCGATGGGGCTGCAGCGGTAGCGGGGTTTGGCCAGTTCGTTACGCAGCAGCCAGGCGGTGTCGGGCTTGTAGAAGAGCCGCGTCTCAAAATCCAGGCCCGCCGACAGCCCCAGCCAGGCGTGGGTGGGACGTGCATAGCAGTAGATGCAGCCGTGTTCGCAGCCGCGGTAAGGGTTGACGGATTGCTCGAACGGCACGTCCGGGGAGCGGTTGCGGCTGATGACGGTGCGGTCGGCGAGGCGCTGCAATTCGGTGCGCGGCGCCGCCGCTGCCTCCTGGGTCCAACCGTCGTCCACGGGAACCGTCTGCTGCGCCTCGTAGCGTCCGGTGGCGTTGGATAGCGATCCGCGCCCCTTGTGGTGGATCAGTGACTGCGCCATGGTTCTGCCTATATCTGTAAATAAAAACAGTATAGGTGGTTGCCTCCGATCCCGCCACCGGCGGGAACAAATCGGATCAACCGGTGCGGGCCTGATCCTCTCCCCCCAGCAGGCGCCGCAGGAAATGGCCGGTGTGGGAGCCGGAATCGGCGGCAACCGCCTCCGGCGTCCCCTGCGCCACCAGGGTGCCGCCGCGGTCACCGCCCTCGGGGCCGAGGTCGATGATCCAGTCGGCGGTCTTGATCACGTCCAGGTTGTGTTCGATGACCACTACGGTATTGCCGTGGTCGCGCAGGCGGTGCAACACCGCCAGCAGCTGTTCGATGTCGTGGAAGTGCAGGCCGGTGGTGGGTTCGTCGAGGATGTATAGGGTGTTGCCGGTGTCGCGCTTGGAGAGCTCCTTGGCCAGTTTGACGCGCTGTGCCTCGCCGCCGGAGAGGGTGGTGGCGTTCTGCCCCAGGCGGATGTAGCTCAAGCCCACGTCGATGAGCGTCTCCAGTTTGCGCGCGATGGTAGGCACCGCGTTGAAGAACGCGTAGGCCTCCTCCACGGTCATCTCCAGCACCTCGTGGATGGTACGGCCTTTGTAGTGGATCTCCAGGGTTTCGCGGTTGTAGCGTTTGCCTTTGCAGATGTCGCACGGCACGTAGATGTAGGGCAGGAAGTGCATCTCCACCTTGATCAGGCCGTCGCCCTGGCATGCCTCGCAGCGCCCGCCCTTGACGTTGAAGCTGAAGCGCCCCGGCCCGTAGCCGCGCGAACGCGCCTCCTGGGTGGCGGCGAAGAGGTCGCGGATGGGCGTGAACAGTCCGGTGTAGGTGGCGGGGTTGGAGCGCGGCGTGCGGCCGATAGGGCTCTGGTCGATGTCCACCACCTTGTCCAGGTGTTCCAGTCCTTCGATGCCGTCGCAGGGTGCCGGCTGCGGCAGGATGGCCTTGTTGAGTTCGCGGGCCGCGTAGGCGTAGAGGGTGTCGTTGATGAGGGTTGATTTGCCCGATCCCGAGACGCCGGTGACGCAGGTGAACAGTCCTACCGGGATGGCTACGTCCAGCCCCTTCAAGTTGTTGCCCCTTGCCCCGCGCAGGGTGATCTGGCGTCGCGGCTGTGCCGCAGTACGCGCCGCGGGCAGGGCGATGGCTCTGCGCCCGGAGAGAAACTGGCCGGTCAGCGATTCGGGGTGGGCGGCGACGACCTCGGGCGTGCCCTGGGCGACAATGCGCCCGCCGTGTACGCCGGCGCCGGGGCCGATGTCCACCACATGATCGGCGGCGCGGATTGCCTCTTCGTCGTGCTCCACCACGATCACGGTGTTGCCCAGATCGCGCAGGTGGACGAGGGTGTCGAGCAGGCGCTGGTTGTCGCGCTGGTGCAGCCCGATGGAGGGCTCGTCGAGGATGTACATCACCCCCACCAGGCCGGCGCCGATCTGGCTCGCCAGGCGGATGCGCTGCGCCTCGCCACCGGAGAGGGTGTCGGCGCTGCGCTCCAACGTCAGGTAGTCGAGACCGACGTTGACCAGGAAGCGCAACCGGTCGCCGATCTCTTTGACGATTTTGGCGGCGATCTCGCCGCGCTGGCCGGGGAGATCCAGCGTCTCGAAAAAGCTCAGCGCGGGGCCGATGGGCAGGGCGGTGACTTCGGGAAGCGTCCGGTCGGCGACGAACACGTGGCGCGCTGCGCGGTTGAGGCGCGTGCCGCCGCACTCCGGGCAGGGGCGCACTGCCAGGTACTTGGCCAGCTCTTCGCGCACCACGCTCGACTCGGTTTCGCGGTAGCGCCGCTCCAGGTTGGGGACGATGCCCTCGAAGGAGTGGGTGCGCACCGTGTGACCGCCGCGCTCGGAGAGATAACGGAACTCGATGGGCTCCTCGCCGCTGCCGTAGAGCACCGCCTGGCGGGCGGCGTCCGGCAGGGTCTCGAAGGGTGCCTCCACGTCAAAGCCAAAGTGGCGGCCTAGCGACGAGATCATGCTGAAGTAGTAGGCGTTGCGCCGGTCCCAGCCGCGCACGGCACCGCCGGCGAGGCTCAGTTGGGGGTGAGCGACTACCCGCGCTTCGTCGAAAAACTGCTTGATCCCCAACCCGTCGCAAGTGGGGCAGGCCCCCGAGGGGTTATTGAACGAGAACAGCCGCGGCTCCAGGTCCGGGATGCTGTAGCCGCACTCGGGACAGGCGTAGCGGGCCGAGAAAAGCAGCTCTGCGCTCCCGTCGTCGTCCAGGAAGGCGACCCGTACCAAGCCGTCGGAGAGTTGTGCGGCGGTCTCGCACGACTCCGCCAGGCGCAGTGCGATATCCGCACGCACCTTGAGACGGTCCACCACCGCTTCGATGGTGTGTTTGCGGTGCAACTCCAGCGGCGGCGCCTCGTCGAGTTCGTAGAGCTGACCGTCGATGCGCACGCGCACGAACCCCTGACGGCGCAGTTCCTCTAACACCTGTACGTGCTCGCCTTTGCGCTCGCGCACCACCGGCGCCAGCAGCATTACCCGCGTCCCTTCCGGCAGAGTCAGCACCTGATCCACCATCTGGCTGATGGTCTGCGCCTCCAGCACGGTACCGTGGTCGGGACAGCGCGGCGTACCGGTGCGGGCGAACAGCAGCCGCAGGTAGTCGTAGATTTCTGTGATGGTGCCGACCGTGGAGCGCGGGTTGTGGGAGGTCGCCTTCTGCTCGATGGAGATGGCGGGCGACAGCCCCTCGATGTGGTCCACGTCGGGTTTCTCCATCATGGAGAGAAACTGGCGGGCGTAGGCGGAGAGCGACTCCACGTAGCGGCGCTGGCCCTCGGCGTAGATGGTGTCGAAGGCGAGCGAGGACTTGCCCGAGCCCGACAGGCCGGTGACCACGATCAACCGGTCCCTCGGCAGATCGAGATCGATGCTCTTCAGGTTGTGGGTGCGGGCGCCGCGAATGCGGATATAGTCCATAAGTTTACTAGGTTTTTCGTCCGGCTCGGCCAACCTGCTACTATACGGCCTTTTCGTGACCCCAGCCAAAGGCAACCACGCGGTGAAATCCGGTCCCCTGCAAGCGATGACTCCCACCGAGCGCCGGGCCGTCGGTGCGCTCGCCAGCATCTTCGGATTCCGGATGGCGGGGCTGTTCATGATCCTGCCTGTGTTCGCGCTCTACGCGGAGCACCTGGACCACGTCACCCCGGTGCTGGTGGGATTGGCCATCGGTGCCTACGGCTTGACGCAGGCGCTGTTGCAGATCCCCTTCGGCATGATGTCGGACCGCGTGGGGCGCAAGCCCGTCATCGTTGCCGGGCTGGTGTTGTTTGCTGCCGGCAGCGTGGTGGCCGCGCTGTCGGATTCCATCTACGGCATCATCGCCGGGCGCGCGCTGCAGGGATCGGGGGCCATCGCCGGGGCGATGATGGCGCTGCTGGCTGATCTCACCCGCGACGAGCATCGCACCAAGGCGACCGCCTTCATGGGTATGAGCATCGGCGTGTCGTTTGCGGTGGCCATGGTGCTGGGTCCGGTGCTGGACGGCTGGGTGGGGGTGCGGGGCATCTTCTGGTTCATCGCGCTGTTGGCGCTGGTGGGCATGGCGGTGCTGTTCACCGTGGTGCCGACGCCGTCGCGCACCTTCCTGCACCGCGATACCGAACCAGTGTGGGGTCAGTTCGGCGGTGTGCTGCGCGACCGGCAGCTGCTGCGGCTCGATTTCGGCATCTTCGCCCTGCACCTGATTCTAGCCGCCAATTTCGTGGTGTTGCCGGAGGCGCTGCGCGATCTGGCGGGGTTGGCCGTGGACAAGCACGGCTATCTCTACCTGACCGTGCTCGTGCTCTCCATCGCGGTCATGGTGCCGTTCATCATCCTCGCCGAGAAGGGGGGGCGGATGAAGGCGGTCTTCGTCGGGGCGGTGGCGCTGATCGGGATCGCCGAACTGCTGCTGTGGCACTGGCATACCACCTTGGTGGGTATCGGTCTGGCGCTGCTGATCTTTTTCTCCGCCTTCAACGTATTGGAGGCGTCGCTGCCGTCGCTGGTCTCGCGTCAGGTGCGCCCCGACAGCAAGGGCACCGCCATGGGGGTCTACTCCACCAGCCAGTTCCTCGGCGTTTTCGTGGGGGGAGCGGCAGGGGGAGCGCTGCACGGGCGCTTCGGTATTGCCGGCGTCTTTCTCGGCGCGGCGGTGCTGGCGGCGTTCTGGGTTCTGCTGGCCCTGGGTATGCGGCCGCCCGTGAAGCTGCGCAACGTGCTGCTGCGGGTGGGCGCTTTGGAGCCCGATCAGGCACAGCAGCTAGCGGCGCGGCTCAGTCAGGTGGCAGGGGTCATCGAGGCGGTGGTGGTCCGTGAGGAGGGAGTGGCTTATCTCAAGGTGGACAGCGGCCGCTTCGACGAGGCGTCGCTGGACGGCTTCGAGCCGCTCAAGGCGTGATATCATGCCGCATTCACAATTACCGGCGCCCGCAATGATCGCGGGTGCGGCGAGGGGACTCTTATGGCACGCGGGGTAAACAAAGTCATCCTGATCGGCAACTTGGGCGCTGACCCGGAGGTGCGCTATATGCCCAGCGGCGGCGCCGTCGCCAACGTGCGCCTGGCCACCACCGACAGCTGGAAGGACAAGCAGAGCGGCGAGCGCCAGGAACAGACCGAGTGGCATCAGGTGGTCTTCTTCGGCCGTCTGGCGGAGATCGCCGGCGAATACCTCAAAAAGGGCTCCAAGCTCTACGTCGAGGGCCGGCTGCGTACCCGCAAGTGGCAGGACAAGAGCGGCACGGACCGCTACACCACCGAGATCGTCGCGGGCGACATGCAGATGCTGGACGGCCGCGGCGGCAGTGCCGGTTTCGACGGTGATCGCGGCGCCTCCTCCACCTCGCATGCCGAACCGGCGGGCGGGGGCATTGCCGATTTCGACGACGACATCCCGTTTTAATACCCGGGGCTCTCACCAAGACGCACGGCGATCGAGAAAGCGCGTAACCCCTATGCGTGCTTGGCGTCTTGGCGAGAGCCGTCATTCCCCGCATTTCCCAGCGCACCACTCAACTACGGTATAATCGCTCCCCTTTCCGCCTTCCGAAATATCATGACCCGCAAGCTGTACATCAAAACCTTCGGTTGCCAGATGAACGAGTACGATTCGGCCAAGATGGCCGACGTGCTGGCGGCCGAGCGCGGCATGGTGCGCACCGATGACGCGGCCGAGGCCGATGTGCTGCTGATCAACACCTGCTCCATCCGCGAGAAGGCCCACGAGAAGGTCTTCTCCCAGCTCGGCACCTGGCGCGAGTGGAAGGAGAAGCGTCCGCATCTGGTGATCGGAGTGGGCGGTTGCGTGGCCAGCTCCGAGGGCGACGCCATCCGCGAACGCGCCCCCTACGTTGACCTGGTATTCGGCCCGCAGACCCTGCACCGGCTGCCGCAGATGCTTAACGAGGTGGAGCGCGAGCGCCACGCGGTGGTCGACGTCAGCTTCCCCGAGATCGAGAAATTCGACTGCCTGCCCGCGCCGCGCGCCGAAGGGCCCACCGCCTTCGTTTCGGTGATGGAGGGCTGCAGCCAGTTCTGCACCTATTGCGTGGTGCCCTACACCCGCGGCCAGGAGGTGAGCCGTCCGGTGGCCGATGTGGTGGCCGAAGTGCGCGCGCTGGCCGACCAGGGGGTGAAGGAGGTCAACCTGCTGGGCCAGAACGTCAACGCCTACCGCGGCGCGGTGGAGGGAGGTGATGCCGAGCTGGCGGAGCTTATCTACCACGTGGCCGTCATCGACGGTATCGAACGCATCCGCTACACCACCTCGCATCCCGGCTGGGTTAGCGATGCGCTGATCGAAGCCTACGGCGAGATACCCAAACTGGTGGGGCACCTGCACCTGCCGGTACAGAGCGGCTCCGACCGCGTGCTGGCGATGATGAAGCGCGGCTACACCGCGCTGGAATATCAATCCAAGGTGCGCCGTCTGCGCGAAAAGCGCCCCGGTATGACCGTGGCCACCGACTTCATCGTCGGCTTTCCCGGCGAGACCGAGGCCGATTTTCTTGCCACTCTGGATCTGGTGGACGCCGTCGGTTTCGACACCTCGTTCAGCTTCATCTACAGCCCGCGCCCCGGCACGCCGGCTGCCTCCATGCCCGACGATGTGCCCCTGGAGGAGAAGAAACGCCGTCTCAGCTTGCTCCAGCACCGCCTGCGCCAGAGCGCGGCGCGCATCGGTGAAGGGCTGGTGGGCAGTGTGCAGCGCGTGCTGGTGGAGCGGCCTTCACGCAAGGACCCGACCCAGTTGGCGGGCCGCTGCGAAAGCAACCGGGTGGTCAACTTCAGCGCCGATCCCAGCCTCATCGGCCAGTTTGCCGAAGTGCGCGTTACCGAGGCGCTGCCCAACTCCCTGCGCGGTGAATTGATCCCATCGCCGACGGTCCGCTGCGCTTGAACGACAACGCCGTCTCCCAGGATTTCGCACTGGAGCCGGTCGACAACGCGCGCCTGGCCAATCTCTGCGGACAGTTCGACGAGCACCTGCGTCTGGTGGAACGGCGCCTGGGCGTCGAGATCAGCTCCGCCGGGAACCGCTTTCGCGTCATCGGCGAACCGCCCGCGGTGGCGGCCACCGAAGAGGTGCTGCGCAGCCTCTACCACGCCACCCGTGACGAGGCGTTGAACCCCATGCGCGTGCATCTGCTGCTGCGTGAGGCAGATGCGCCGGGCGCGGCGGACGACGGCGACGACGCCTACGCGTTGGTGCGCACCAAGCGCGTCCTGGTGCGCGCACGCGGCGTCAATCAGAAGCACTACCTGCGCAATCTCGCCACCCACGATATCAACTTCGGCATCGGCCCCGCGGGCACCGGCAAGACCTATCTCGCCGTGGCCAGCGCCGTCGATGCCCTGGAGCGCGAGCGGGTGCGCCGTGTGGTGCTGGTGCGCCCGGCGGTGGAGGCAGGCGAGCGGCTTGGCTTCCTGCCCGGCGATCTGGCGCAGAAGGTCGACCCCTACTTGCGCCCGCTCTACGATGCCCTCTACGAAATGCTCGGTTTCGAGAAGGTGGGCAAGCTGCTGGAGCGCAACGTCATCGAGGTGGCGCCGCTCGCCTACATGCGCGGGCGCACCTTGAACGAATCGTTCATCATCCTCGATGAGGCGCAGAACACCACCGTCGAGCAGATGAAGATGTTCCTCACCCGCATCGGTTTCGGTTCCACCGCCGCCATCACCGGCGACGTGACCCAGGTGGATCTGCCCGGCAACCGCCGCTCGGGATTGCGCCACGTGATCGAAATCCTGCAGGGGATCAAGGGCATCGCCTTCACCTTCTTCAACTCGCGCGACGTGGTACGCCACCCGCTGGTGCAGGCGATCATCGATGCCTACGACGCCGGCGAGCGGCTTGATCGAGATCGCGATCCCTCCGTCGATTCGTGAGCGACGATCACCCCATTGAGGTGCAATTCGCGTGTGCGGAGGAAGGGCTTCCCTCCCAGGAGCAGTTCCGCCGCTGGGCGCTGGCGGTACTCGCCGATCGGGGCCGGGATGGCGGTGAACTGGTGATTCGTTTGGTGGACGCAGACGAAGGCAGCGAACTCAACCAGACCTACCGCGGCAAGACCGGCCCGACCAACGTCCTCTCTTTTCCGTTCGAAGCCCCGCCCGGCGTGCCGATGGAACATCTGGGCGATCTGGTCATCTGCGTGCCCGTGGTGCGGCGCGAGGCGGGCGAGCAGGGAAAACCCGTGGATGCCCATTTCGCCCACATGGTGGTACACGGCACGCTGCACCTGCTGGGCCTGGATCACCAGAACGACACCGAAGCCGAGACCATGGAAGCGCTTGAAATTGCAATCTTGGGACGGCTAGGCTACTCAAATCCCTACACTATCTAAGTGCTCATGAGCGAAGATCGACCTAGTAGCTCCACCCAACGCCCCTCCTGGCTGGAACGCCTCAGCCAGGTCATCCTCGGCGAACCCAAAGATCAGAACGAACTGGTGGACCTGCTGCGCGACGCGCAGAGCCGCGATTTGCTGGACCACAACGCCCTGGCCATGATGGAGGGGGTGATGCAGGTCTCGGAGATGCGGGTGCGCGACATCATGATCCCGCGCTCGCAGATGGTGGTGGTGGAGCGCGATGCGCCCCTCGACACCATTCTGCCCATCATCATCGAGTCGGCCCATTCGCGCTTCCCGGTGATCGGCGACAGCCGTGACGAGGTGGCCGGCATTCTGCTCGCCAAGGATTTGCTCAACTACTGCTTCGAAGACGCGCGCAAAGAGTTCCACCTGCGCGATATCCTGCGCCCCGCGGTGTTCGTCCCCGAGAGCAAACGCCTCGACGTGCTGCTGCGCGATTTCCGCTCCAGCCGCAACCATCTGGCGGTGGTGGTGGACGAATACGGCGGCGTGGCGGGCCTGGTGACCATCGAGGACGTGCTGGAGCAGATCGTCGGCGAGATCGAGGACGAGCACGACATCGAGGAGGATGCCTTCATCCTGCCCCACGGCGAGGGCAAGTACGCCGTCAAGGCGCTGACGCCCATCGAGGATTTCAACGACTACTTCAAGTGCCACTTCGAGGACGAGGAGTTCGACACGGTGGGCGGGTTGCTGCTGCAACACTTCGGCCGCGTGCCGCGGCGCGGCGAGAGCGTCATCCTGGGACGCTTCAATTTCAAGGTGGTGCGGGCCGACAGCCGCCGCCTGCACCTGCTGCACCTACGCGTCCTGAGCGACGAGGAGCTGGCCCAGGAAGCTCCTCAGTGAGGCTGCGCGTCGGGCGTGGGGCGGTCTCATGAGGGGGCGCCTGCGCGGGAGCGGCGCGGCACTCGATCTCCTCGCCCTGGCCGCGGGTGCACTGCTGCCCTTCGCCTTCGCCCCCTTCGGTTTCTACCCCCTGGCGCCGTTGGGCATGGCCCTGGCGATCATCGCCTGGGCATCGGCCACGCCGCACCGCGCTTTCGTGCGTGGCTGGCTGGTCGGGCTGGGGCAGTTCGGCGTCGGCGCCTCGTGGATTTACGTCAGCATCGAACGCTACGGTAACGCCGTGCCGCTGGCGGCGCCGTTGGTCACCGTGCTGTTCGTCGCCGTGCTCGCCCTCTATCCCGCCCTGGTGGGATACGCGGCAAGGCGGCTGGTACGGCGCAGCCCCGCGCTGTTCGCGCTGCTCGCCGTACCCGCCCTGTGGGTGCTGGTGGAGTGGCTGCGCGGCTGGCTGCTGACGGGATTCCCCTGGCTCGATCTCGGTTACAGCCAGACCGATAGCCCGCTGGGCCGTCTGGCGCCGTGGGTGGGCACCTACGGGGTGAGCGTGGCCGTGGCGCTCAGCGGTGGTCTGCTGGCGGTACTGGTCATCGGGCGCGGACGGCTCAAGATCCCGGTGTTGGCACTAGGCGTGGCGCTGTGGGTGGCAGCGGCGCTGGTGGACGGCCGGCACGGCGTCGCCCCGCTGGGTGATCCCCTCAAGGTGAGCCTGGTACAGGGCAACATCGATCAGGCGCGCAAGTGGGAGCCCGAGGAGGCGGAGAACATCCTTGCCACCTACGCGCGGCTGTCGGAAACGGAATGGGGGCGCGATCTCATCCTCTGGCCCGAGACCGCCGTGCCCATGTTCCTGCGGGACGCGGCCGATTTCCTGGGCGAGATGGCGACGCGGGCCGACGCCAGCCACACCGATCTGGTGTTCGGTGTGCCCCTGCTGGGACCGCGGCCCGGGCTCTACTACAACGGGGTGGCGGTTCTGGGCGAGGGGGTGGGAATCTATCGCAAGCGCCACCTGGTTCCCTTCGGCGAATACTTTCCGTTGCGTGCCGCCCTGCGCTGGCTCAACTTCATGGACGTGCCCATGGCGGATTTCACGCCAGGCGAGCCCGATCCGTCGCCGCTGCAGGTCAAGGGCCGGCCGGTAGGCGTCACCATCTGCTACGAGATTGCCTACGCCGACCTGGTGCGCAGCAACCTGCCCGAGGCGTCGCTACTGATCACCGTGAGCAACGATGCCTGGTTCGGCGACTCGCTGGCGCCGCCGCAGCATCTGCAGATCGCCCGCATGCGCGCCCTGGAGACCGGTCGCTACCTGCTGCGTGCCACCAATACCGGCATCTCCGCGGTGATCGACGATCATGGCCGCCTGCAGGGCGTCGCACCGCAGTTCGAAGCGGCCGTTCTGGAAGCCGAGATCCAGCCCATGACGGGGGCGACGCCCTTCGTCCGCTGGGGCTCGTGGCCGGCGCTGGCGGTGATGCTGTTGATGCTGCTGGCGGCCGTCGCGGGGGATCGTCTGGGGCGCCGTTCACCCTATCCCGAGTTGTAGCTTTTGCAGTTCTTGGCACCTAGATCGCCGAGAACATTCCGCTCTCTACCCCCTTGCGCGGGACCTGGTTCAATCCAGCCGCAACGTCTACTCCGCGCGCGTGAAAGTCGTGCCGTGGCACTTGGGGCAGGGGGGGATGCGCCCGGTTTCATGGAAGTGCAGCGCGGTGCCGCAGCCGACGCAGGTCAGGGTGCCGATACCGGCCACCTCGCCGGTGTGGCGTGGCTCGTCGATCTCCAGGCGGCCGCTCATGCGTGCCAGCTCGATGCGCGAGTAGTCCACCAGCTTGCTGAAGGTCTCCAGCATGCGGTTCTCGATCTGCTGCAGGTCGAAGCGGAACCACTCGCGCAGCTCGTGGCCGCTGTCGGAGAGGTGCTGGGCGGTCTCCTGCATGTCACGCTTCAGATACATGGCGACGCGCTCGGCCTCGTCGCGGGTGAGTTCGCCCATCTCCACCGCGGTATCGACGGCCTTCTTGAACGGCTCCTGGATCGATTTCTCGACGAACTCCTGGGTGCGCCGCATCATGCGATCATAGGCCTCGACCAGCTTGTCGGTGCCGTAGGGTTGGTGTTTGTCGTCGCTCATCGCCGTTTCCTTCCAAAGGTCGAATGGGGACCGGTACTACGGTAAGTTTGAACCGACACGCGGGAGCGTGCAAAGCCTCCGCAAGTTGTGGCTCATCGGGCCCCTACGGTATTCTTGCCCCTTTTCTTCCCCCTGGCCGCATTTCCCAAACGGTTGATCAAAATGGACGATTTCTACAATCCCTCTGACGTCGAGGCCACCGCCCAGCGTTATTGGGACGAGCACCACACCTTCCGCGCCGTCGAAGACGCTACGCGCGAAAAGTACTACTGCCTGTGCATGTTCCCCTACCCCAGCGGCAAGCTGCACATGGGGCACGTGCGCAACTACACCATCGGCGACGTGGTGACGCGCTACCAGCGCATGCTGGGCAAGAACGTGCTGCAGCCCATGGGCTGGGACGCCTTCGGCTTGCCCGCCGAGAACGCCGCCATGGCCAACGGCGTACCGCCGGCGCAGTGGACCTACGACAACATCGCCTACATGAAGAAGCAGCTGAAGTCGCTCGGCTTCGGCATCGACTGGGAGCGCGAACTGGCCACCTGCCAGCCCGAGTACTACCGCTGGAACCAGTGGCTGTTCCTACGCATGCTGGAGAAGGGTATCGCCTACCTCAAGACCGGCACCGTCAACTGGGACCCGGTGGATCAGACCGTGCTCGCCAACGAGCAGGTGATCGACGGGCGCGGCTGGCGCACCGGCGCGCTGGTGGAAAAGCGCGAAATCCCCATGTACTACCTCAAGATCACCGATTTCGCCGAGGAGCTGCTGGCCGATCTCGACAACCTGCCCGGCTGGCCCGAGCGGGTCAAGACCATGCAGGCCAACTGGATCGGCAAGAGTCAGGGCGTGCGCTTTGCCTTCCCCTACGAGCTGGAGGGCAAGCAGGAGAAGCTGTGGGTCTTTACCACCCGCGTCGACACCATCATGGGCGTCACCTTCTGCGCCGTCGCCGCCGAACATCCGTTGGCCGAGTACGCGGCACGCAGCAACCCGGAACTGGCCGCCTTCGTCGCCGAGTGCAAGGCGGGCAGCGTGATGGAGGCCGATATGGCCACCATCGAGAAGAAGGGCATGCCCACCGGGCTGTTCGTCACCCATCCGCTCACCGGCGAGCAGGTGGAGGTGTGGGTGGGCAACTACGTGCTCATGGGCTACGGCGAAGGCGCGGTGATGGCGGTGCCGGCCCACGACGAGCGCGATTTCGAGTTCGCCAAGAAGTACGGGCTGGCCATCAAGCCGGTCATCGAGGTGTCCGGCAAGGCCTATTCGACCGACGCCTGGGAGGAGTGGTACGCCGACAAACAGAACGGCCGCTGCGTCAACTCGGGCAAATACGACGGCCTGGGCTACGAAGCCGCCGTGGACGCCATCGCCGCCGACCTCGCCGCCAAGGATCTCGGCGAGAAGCAGGTACAGTGGCGGCTGCGCGACTGGGGCATTTCGCGCCAGCGCTACTGGGGCTGCCCCATTCCCATCATCCACTGCCCCGAGTGCGGCGCGGTGCCGGTGCTCGACGACCAGTTGCCGGTGGTGCTGCCCGAGGATTGCGTGCCCGACGGTTCGGGCAACCCGCTCAACAAGCGCGCCGCATTCCTCGAATGCAGCTGTCCCAGGTGCGGCGGCGCGGCGCGGCGCGAGACCGACACCATGGACACCTTCGTCGATTCGTCGTGGTACTACTCGCGCTTTTGCAGCAGCGGCAACGATGCGGCCATGGTGGACGAACGCGTGAAATACTGGATGCCGGTGGATCAGTACATCGGCGGCATCGAGCACGCCATCCTGCATCTGCTCTACTCGCGCTTCTGGTCTAAGGTGATGCGCGACCTGGGGCTGGTGAGCTTCGACGAACCGTTCACCAAACTGCTTACCCAGGGCATGGTGCTGAACGAGATCTTCTACCGTCATCCCGAAGGGGGGCGGCGCGAGTTTTTCAATCCCGCCGACGTCGAGGTTCAGATCGACGACAAGGGGCAGCGTATTGGCGCCGTGCTCAAGAAGGACGGCCAGTCGGTGGTCTCCGACGGCATCGGCACCATGTCCAAATCCAAGAATAACGGCGTCGATCCGCAAGCGCTCATCGAACAGTACGGCGCCGATACGGCACGGCTGTTCATGATGTTCGCCGCGCCACCGGAACAGACCCTGGAGTGGTCCGACGCCGGGGTGGAGGGCGCGTTCCGTTTTCTCAAGCGGCTGTGGAAGCTGGTGGCCGCCCACGTGGAGCAGGGAGCGACGGAGGCGCTGGATGTCGCGGCATTGAGCGCCGAGCAGCGCAAACTGCGCAACCAGGTGCACGCCACCATCGCCAAGGTGGGCGACGACATCGGCCGGCGTTTCACCTTCAACACCGCCATCGCCGCGGTGATGGAGCTGATCAACGCCCTCTACAAATGGGACGACACCTCGCCCCAGGGCCGCGCCGTGATGCAGGAGGCGCTGGACGCGGTGGCGCTGCTGCTTTCACCCATCGTGCCGCACGTCACCCACGCCGTCTGGCAGGCGCTGGGGCATCGCGATGCGGTGGTCGACCAGCCCTGGCCCGAGGCCGATCCCGACGCGCTGCAGGTGGACACCATCGAGATGGTGGTACAGGTCAACGGCAAGCTGCGCGGCAAGATCGAGGTGGCGGCGGATGCCGACAAGGCGGCCGTCGAAGCGGCGGCACTCAACGATCCCAACGCGCTGCGTTTCATGGAAGGCAAGGCCGTGCGCAAGGTGATCGTGGTGCC
>JBNKCG010000111.1:0-10543 GCA_050287605.1 Gammaproteobacteria bacterium
CCCGCGTCCGTATCCATAATCGACAGGGAGATGATCGAGGCTTCCGGCGCGCGGGAGCTTGCCGATCTGTTTCGACTGGTTCCCGGCACCGTGGTCGCGCACGTCGACGGACACCGCCGGGCGGTGGGTTACCATGGGCTGCTCGATGCCTTCAATCGTCGCATGCAGGTGCTCGTCGACGGGCGCTCGGTCTACACCTCGTTCTTCGGCGGTGTGCGTTGGAACGAGCTGTCCATCGCGTTGGACGACGTCGAGCGTATCGAGGTGGTGCGCGGTCCCAACGCCGCCACCTTCGGCCCCAATTCCTATACCGGCATCATCAGCATTACCACCCGTCACGCTGCGCTGGCGCAGGGCGATTACCTTAAGGTTGCCGGTGGTCAGAACGGTTATGGCGAAGTGCTCTACCGGTTCAGCCACGAGAGCGACGATTTCGCCTACCGCGTCACCGCCAAGGCGAGCCAGGACGACGGATTTCCCTCGCGCGGCGTCAACCAGGGGGACCGCAGCGAGAGTGCGCTGCTGACCTACCGGGCCGACAAGCAGGTGACCGTCCAGGATGCGTTGGAATTCCAGGCGGGGTTCAACGACGGCCCGCGCTGGGTGGGTGAGGGCAGCACGGTCTATCCCGTGCATGATCAGCATGTTTCCAACTATTTTCTGCAGGGTCGCTGGCGGCACACCACCGGTACAGATCGGGAATCCTCGCTGCAGATCTACTTCAACAGCTACGACCTTGACGAGAAGTATTCGGCATCGGACGTCATCTCCGGCATCCCGGTTACGGCGGTACTCGATTTCAGTCGCGAGAGCCGGCGGCTCGACGTCGAGTACCAGCATTCGCAAACGCTGGAAAGCGGTCTGCGCTGGGTGTGGGGTGCAGAGGTGCGCCGCGACGAGGCCGTCAGCCCGGTGCTGTTGTCTTCCGCGCGCTTTAGCAGCGAGCTCTATCGCGTGTTCGCCAATCTGGAGTGGCAGGTTTCGTCGAGTACCCTGATCAACGCCGGCGCGATGGTGGAGGGCAACGACTTGACCGGCACCGACACCTCGTCGCGCATTGCCATCAACCATCATATCGATGCCAACAACGCGCTTCGCTTCAGCTCATCGGCTGCGACGCGTACACCCTCGATGTTCGAGTCCGAAGCGGAAACCGATTTTCTGATTACGTCGCCGCTGCCTCCGCCCAACGACCAGCTCTATGCGCTGGACCTGCTCTCCACCCAGAAACTGAAGCCCGAGAGCATCCGTTCGTTGGAGCTGGCCTATCTCTTCTCCAATCCCAACTCGCGGCTCAACGGGGAATTCAGGATTTTTCGTGATGACCTGGATCGTCTGATCGACACTTACGATATTCCGCTTCCGACCTACAACGGTTTGCCGGTGGTGGATGGAGAAAGCACGAGCTTTCATAACGCCGCCGAACTCGTCATCCGCGGTGCCGAACTGCAGTTGAACTGGCTGCCGACGGCCAAGGATCGTCTGGTGCTGGGCTACGCGCTGCTGGATACCACCAGCAGGCGGGGCGATCCCGATCTGGCCGACACGGTTCCCGATCACACTGCGAGCCTGCTCTACCTGCACCGATGGTCGGGCGGGATCACCGGGTCGTTGAACTACTACCATCTGGACAACGTCCACTTCGTCGGTGACGGCGATCCCGTGGAAGCTTACGACCGGGTGGATCTGCGCCTGGCGAAAAAGACCCGCTTCAGCGGTCAACCCGCGGAGTTCGCGTTGGTTATCCAGAACCTGGGTGACGACTACTCGGAGTTCTCGGAAGACAACATCTTCAGTACGCGTGTCTACCTCTCGGCGTCGTTTTCCCTGTAATCCCCTTTGATCGTCCCCGTTCCATTCGCCGTGCCCTCCCCGCAGTCGGCGGGCGGGTCGGACAATCCGTCGCCAGCTGTTGCATTCGCCGGTCCGCACCGCTCGGCTCAAGGAAGGAGAGGCTCCCTGTGGATTCGCCTTCCGTGTCGTCGGCTAAAACGAAATACCTTGGAGAAAGAAGGAAATGACTCGTGCCGCACTGATCGGGTGCCGAACGTTCGAGGTCTGTCTATCTTGAGTTTGATCAATGTTACGGTGCGCGTCGTTGGTCATAGTTGGAACACCATGAACAGGGATAGGTTATGTCCGTCAATACACGATTGAGTTTGTGCGGCGCGCTGGTCAGCGTGGCCATGATTGTTCTGTTGCTCCTGCCCGCCGGGTCGTCTGCTGCATGGGTGGGCCTGCTGCGTTTGGCGCTGCCGGTGGCGGCAATAGTGTTGGTGGCGCTCTCCGTGCTCAGCGTCCGTCAGGGCGTCGTGAAACCGCTCAACGCGCTGGCGCGCACCATCGAGCAAACCAAGGCGAATCGCGATCTCAGCGTGCGCCTGGAGGTCCGTGGTCAGGGCGAGGTCGCCGCCATCGGGCATGCCTTCAACGCCATGATTGCGGAGTTCCAGCAGCTACTGCGGCAGGTCTTGGTCGCTTCGGGGCGTCTCAGCCAAGCGGCGGACGAGATGTCGGGCATCGTCGAGCGGACGGCCCGCGGTGTGCTGCGGCAGCAGTCGGAGAGCGATCAAGTGGCGGCGGCGATGCATGAAATGGCCGCTACCGTCCAGGAGGTGGCGCGCAACACGGGCGAAGCGGCCAACGCATCGCACGTTGCGCACAGCGAGGCGGCAAAAGGCGGGGAAGTGGTTGGCGCAACGAGCGCCGGAATTCAGCGGTTGGCAGACGAGGTCGAGAACACGGCTGTCGCCATCCAGCGGCTGGAGGCGGAGAGCGAAAACATCGGCACCGTGCTCAACGTCATCGGCGGTATCGCCGCCCAGACCAATCTGCTGGCGTTGAATGCGGCCATCGAGGCGGCCCGTGCCGGCGAGTCGGGCCGCGGGTTTGCGGTGGTTGCCGACGAGGTGCGCACCTTGGCGCAGCGCAGCCAGGAGGCCACCGAAGAGATCAAAACCCTGATCGAACGGCTGCAAAAGGGCGCCGAGGACGCGGTGGCGGCGATGGAATCGGGCAAGCGCGAAGCCGGGCGCTGCGTCGAGCAGGCCGCTTCGGCGGGCGAGTCGCTGGATGCCATCGCCCGGGCGGTTCTGGCCATTACCGACATGAACAACCAGATCGCCAGCGCGGCCGAGCAGCAGTCGGCGGTCGCCGAAGAGATCAACCGCAACGTCGCCAACATCAGCCAGGTCTCCCACGAGACGGCGGCGGCCGTGCAGGAAACCACTGCGGGTAGCAGCGATCTGGCCACCCTGGCTATGGAGCTGCAAGGGTTGGTCGGTCAATTCAAGCTTGAGGTGGGCGGCGCCCTGGATCTATCCAAGGCCAAGTCGGCGCATCGAGCCTGGAAGGCCCGGTTGCGCGCCTTTCTCGACGGCAGAGAGGCGCTGAGCTTGAACGAGGCGGTATCTCACCAACACTGCGTTCTCGGCACCTGGTACTACGGGGAAGGTCTGGCGAAATTCGGTCACATCGCTGCGATGAAGTCGCTGGAGCGGCCGCACGAAGAGATGCACCGGCTGATCAGGGAGATCATCGAGCGCAAGGAAAAGGGTGACAAGGAGCAAGCCGAGGCGTTGTACACGCGGATAGCCCCCTTGTCGGAGGAGATCATCCGCCAGTTGGACAGTGTGGAGCGAGATGTGCACGCGCGATCGGCCTGACGGGCGGGCGCGTGCCGCGCCCGATGCGGTGCCGCTTGCGGGGCGGCGCCGAGCAGCGCTCGTAGTCTCTGTCAGGGTTTTTTCAGTTTGGCGAACGCCTCGGCCATTGCCCCGCGCGGCGCGGGTTGGCGCTTTGCCTCTTTGTTCCGCTCTCCCTTGTCACGACGCGGCGCCTGAGTGGCTTTGGCCGGCCGCTGAGCGTCATCTGTCAGGCGCATGGTGAGGGCGATGCGTTTGCGCTGAATATCCACCTCCAGCACCTTGACCTTGACCACGTCGCCCGCCTTGACCACGTCGTGCGGGTCTTTGACGAACTTCTCCGCCATCGCGGAGATGTGCACCAGGCCGTCCTGGTGCACGCCAACGTCGACGAAGGCGCCGAAGTTGGTGACGTTCGTGACCACGCCTTCGAGGATCATGCCGGGCTCCAGGTCCTTGAGCGCTTCCACGCCCTCGCGGAATACGGCGGTCTTGAACTCCGGGCGCGGATCGCGGCCCGGTTTTTCCAGCTCGCGGATGATGTCTTTTACCGTCGGTTCGCCGAACCGCTCGTCGGTGAAATCGTTGGCGGCGAGACTTTGGAGAAAGCGGCTGTCGCCGATCAGGGTGCCGATGTCGCGTCCGCTCTCGGCGATGATGCGCTCGACCACCGGGTAGGCCTCTGGGTGGACCGCGGAGGCGTCGAGCGGGTTGTCGCCGTTCATGATGCGCAGGAATCCGGCGCACTGCTCGAAGGCCTTCTCACCCAGGCGCGACACCTTGAGGATCGCCTTGCGGTTTCCGAACGCGCCGTGTGCGTCGCGGTGGGCGACGATGTTGGCGGCCAGCGTGGCGGAGAGGCCGGCGACGCGCGCCAGCAGCGGTGCCGACGCGGTGTTGATGTCGACGCCCACGGCGTTGACGCAGTCCTCCACCACCGCGTCGAGCTGGCGCGCCAGGCGGGTTTGCGAGACGTCGTGCTGGTACTGGCCGACGCCGATGGATTTGGGGTCGATCTTCACCAGTTCCGCCAGCGGGTCCTGCAGGCGGCGGGCGATGGAGACGGCGCCGCGCAGCGAGACGTCGAGATCGGGGAACTCGTTGGCGGCGAACTCGGAGGCAGAGTAGACCGAGGCGCCCGCCTCGCTGACCATGATCTTGGTGAGCCGCAGTTCCGGGTGCTTTTTGATCAGCTCGGCGGCCAGCTTGTCGGTTTCGCGCGAGGCGGTGCCGTTGCCGATGCTGATCAGATCGACGCGGTGCCGCTTCGCCAGCGCGGCGAGCGCGTGGATGGACTGGTCCCACTGGTTCTTCGGCGCGTGGGGATAGATCGTCGCGGTGTCGACCAGCTTGCCGGTGGCGTCCACCACCGCCACTTTCACCCCGGTGCGCAGCCCCGGGTCGAGGCCCAGGGTAACGCGCGGTCCCGCGGGCGCGGCCAACAGCAGGTCGTTGAGGTTGCGGGCGAAGACCTTGATGGCTTCCTCTTCGGCGGCTTCGCGCAGGCGCAGTTTCAGGTCGGTGTCCAGGTGCATGGAGATCTTCACCCGCCACGCCCAGCGCACCACTTCGCTCAGCCACGCATCGGCGGGACGATTCTGGTTCTTGATGGCGTTGTGCGCGGCGATCATGCGTTCGGCGGCGCCGAACTCACCGGGTTGCAGCGCCTCGTCGCCGGGCAGCGCCAGCTCCAGATTGAGAACGCCCTCCTTGCGCCCGCGGAACAGCGCCAGTGCGCGGTGCGAGGGGATGGTCTTGATGGGTTCGGCGAAGTCGAAATAGTCGGAGAACTTGGCGCCTTCCTGCTCCTTACCCGTCGCCACCTTGGAGCTGAGCACGCCGTGCTCCCACAGGTGGTCGCGTAGCTTGCCCACCAGCTCGGCATCCTCGGCGAACGCCTCCATCAGGATCTGCTTGGCCCCTTCCAGCGCGGCGCCGGTGTCGGGGATGTCCTTGTCGACATCGACGTAGGCGGCGGCCGCGGTGTGCGGATCGAGCGACGGGTCCCCCAGCAGCACGTGGGCCAGCGGCTCCAGCCCTGCCTCGCGGGCGATCTGCGCCTTGGTGCGGCGCTTCGGCTTGTACGGCAGGTAGAGATCTTCCAGGCGGGTCTTGGTGTCGGCGGCGAGCAGCGCGGCCTTCAGCTCCGGGGTCAGCTTGCCCTGCTCGTCGACGGACTTGATCACCGCGGTGCGGCGCTCCTCCAGCTCGCGCAGGTAGAGCAACCGCTCGGCCAGCGTGCGCAACTGGGTGTCGTCGAGACCGCCGGTCACCTCCTTGCGGTAGCGGGCGACGAAAGGCACCGTCGCACCCTCGTCCAGCAGACCGACGGCCGCCTCCACCTGGTTGACACGGACGCTCAACTCCTGCGCGATGCGCTGTTCGATACGGCTCATGGGAAACGGGCTCGGGGCAGTTGCGGTGAAGGGCGCATCTTAGTCAAAGCGGGTGTCATTGCAAGGCCGAATTGCAGCGATCGAGGTGCCTGTGCCCTGCTGCGAACGAAGTCACAAATATCGACTAGCTAATCGGCTGGTCAAAAGTAATTCCCTCCGTCCCCTTTATTGCTTAACACAAAATTCCGTATATGCCATTGCAGGAACTGAATTACATCATCCCGCGTCGAAAGTCTTTGGGTGTTACCCCCGCATTTCGCCGGAAGAACTTCACGAAATTGGTCGCCTCGGAAAAGCCGAGTTGATACGCCACTTCAGCGACCGAAGCGGTACTGTGCGCCAGCAGGCGCTTTGCTTCCAGCAGGACTCGCCGTGAAATAACCTCCTTGGCGGATCTTCCTTCTGCAGCGAGGCAAGCCCGCGAAATCGTGCTTTCCGAATAGCCAAGTCGTCGCGCGTAGTACCGCAGGCTGCGCTCTTTGGCAAAACTGGCTTCCAGCGCCTGAATGAACAAGCGATAGGTCAAACGGCCGCTCGCGATCATTTCGACGCCACCGCGACTTTGCTTCTGCAACTTAGCGACACGAATCAGCAATACCATTAGTTCGTGACGAATCAGGGCGATATCGAGTCCTTCTCCAGAGAACAGATCGAAATCCCTTCTCATCTGCTGGAACCCCGCCTCAATTACACGCAGGGTATCTCCTTCCAGTCGAAGCCTCGCGACCCATTCGTCAAATCTAAGCAGTCCCCGTTCCCGCGTGAGGATTTGACTATTACGGTGCGGCAAGGCGCCCGGATCGATCAGGATCAGCTGCGCTTCAAACGGGTCTTCGGAATGCCACTGCTGAACCTGCCCCGGCTGCACAAAAAGCAACTGTCCGGGCGAAAGTGACCAGTCGATAAAGTCGATGGTGTGGGTGCCGCTCCCTTCCATGACCAGCATCAGCATGAAGAAGTCCGCCCGCTGCGGCTGATTGAGCTGCTTCGCCGCGACCTTGTCACGCAATTCCGCCATGGTCATGGGCTCGATGCCCAGCGCAACCAAGCGGGGATTTTCGAACCGGACGTCCGGCAAACGCGTTGTGGCCTTTGATTTACCCCGCATGGGCTGCCTGCTCGATTTTGACCATTTTTTGAATCTAACCGACCTCGGAGCAAAAGGCCAGATTGCGCACAATGGATTCCATTGAAACAGCAAGAGCACGTCGCCTGCTGTAACTACCTGGAGAATGCGAAATGAATAACTCACTCTGGAACCTTGGCAAAATCGGTATGGCTTGCGCCGCCGTAGCACTGACGGCCTGCACAACAATACCGGCTGCCGATACGCAGAAGACCCAAGTCACCGCGCTGCTGAAATCCATCGAAACGGGCGACGCTGCACCCGTGGCTTACATCAATCCGAACCAGTACACTCAGCACAATCTGGCGGTGGGTGATGGGCTGGCTGGATTCGGCGCGGTGCTGAAAGCACTGCCCCAAGGCTCGGCCAAGGTGAATACGGTGCGCGTATTCCGTGATGGCGACTTCGTTTTTGCCCACACCGAGTACAACTTCTTTGGTCCGAAGATCGGCTTCGACATCTTCCGCTTCGAGAACGGCAAGATCGTCGAGCATTGGGACAACCTGCAGGAAAAGCCGAAGCAAGCTAACCCAAGCGGCCACAGCATGACCGATGGTCCGCGCGTGGCCACCGATCTGGACAAGACCGCTGCCAACAAGAAGCTGGTGCAGTCCTTCGTTGACGACATTCTGGTCAACGGCCGCATGGACAAGCTGGCGGGCTACTTCGATGGCGACAACTACATCCAGCACAACCCGCAAATTGGCGACAAGCTGAGCGGTCTGGGGGCGGCGCTGCAAGCCATGGCCAAGCAAGGCGTCACCATGAAGTACGACCGCATCCACAAAGTACTGGGTGAAGGCAATTTTGTACTGGTTGCCAGTGAAGGCACTTTTGCCGGCCGGCACACCTCATTCTTCGATCTATTCCGCGTCGAAAACGACAAGATTGCCGAGCATTGGGACACGATTGAAACAATCCCTGCCAAGGAACAATGGAAGAACAGCAACGGCAAGTTCTGATTGGAGTTTGAATCCGTCCTCGCCGCGTCTGCTCGCGGCGAGGAATCCAAAGGAAATTGACAATGCAAATCTGGGTTAGAGAAGAATTTCCTCTAATATACTAATCGATGTAGTACACACCAGCCTCTTCCTCCACAGAAAAAGGGGACGGAAGGATTAAGTACTATCCAACTCTTCATATTGCTCATAATTTAATCCCTCCGTCCCCTTATTCAGTTCACGCAGGTAAAGCAACCGCTCAGCCAGGGTGCACAACTGGGTGTCGTCGAGACCGCCGGTCACTTCTTTGCGGTAGTGGGCGACGAAAGGCACCGTCGCGCCCTCGTCCAGCAGGCCGATGACCGCCTCCACCTGGTTGACACGGACGTTCAGTTCCTGCGCGATGCGCTGTTCGATACGGCTCATGGGAAACGGATTCGGGGCAATCGCGGTGAAGGGCGCATCTTAGTCAAAGCGGGTGTCATTGCAAGGTTGGATGTTGGCGATAGAGGCTCCCGAGCCGTACCGCGAACGAAGTCGCTTTCAATCTTGTTGGGGAGCTCCGGTCACGTGGTCTTTGCGAACCTCGTAGCGCAACTCAACCATGCCCGTACCCATAGGATGAACAGTGACCAAACGAAGGGCCGGGCTCAGCACCCGGCGGGGAAACAGGGGTTTGCCCTTGCCGAGGGTGACCGAACCGATCTGCACGATCAGCTCGTCCAACAGCCCTGCGTCGTAGAACTGGCCGGCGAGGTCTCCGCCGCCGACGATCCACAGGTTGTTCGTGCCAGCCGCCGCCCGCATGTCTGCGTGCACCCGGCGCACGTCTCCGTTCACGAATCGGACGTCGGCGCCATCGATGACGGGAAGCTGTCGACTGGAGAACACCCAGGCAGGTTGCGTGTATGGCCACACTGAGCCCGTCTCGGCGACGACCGCTTCCGCGTGCTTTCCGATCCACTCGTAGGTTGTCGATCCCATGGCCAATGCGCCGACATTGGCGATGAACTCTGGGTAGCTGGAGTCGGCCAGATCGCCGAGAGAAAACAGCCACTCCAGGGAGTCCTCCTCCGTTGCGATGAACCCATCCAGGCTCGCGGCCGTGTAGTACGGGGTTTTCACGTATGACCTCCTGCTGGCGAGCTTCTCGCTGGCGTCGACCGCTAAACCTTCAACCGCAGAACCGGCAGCGAGCGATCCGTCCCGCACACGGGCGCTTTGACCTCGCCGACCTGTACCGCACCCAGGTGCTCGTAGAACGGCCGGGCGTTGGGGTCCGATTCGATGCGGAGCGCGCGCCAACCCCGGGAGGCGGCGATTCCCACTGCACGCTGGACGAGCTTGCGACCGATTCCCAATCCACTGTGTTCCGGCGCCACCCACAGATGCCCGATTTCAGGCTCGTCGTGATCTTCCAGCGCAATGACACCCACGGCGGTGCCGTCGAGGTCGGCGACAATGACGGTATTGGACTGAATATAGTCGGCCGAGAAACTCAACTGCGCATGCCACGCACGTATCCACGCTTCGGGATAGCCCCACGAGGCCTTGGCGCGAACCGCCAGGCGGGAGAGGTGCTTTGCATCATCAGGTGTGGCGTCGCGAAAGGTCAGCTTCATGGGCTCTACAGCTTACAAACGTAAGACGCGTTTCAATCGCGGCGAACGAGCCATCGGTTTTCGCGGGTGGCCAGTTCAAAATATTAGAAAAATAATTAGCAAATAATTAGGGTCAGATAACAATTAAATGTGAAAATCGAAACAATGACATATGTAACTCGTATCTGACCCCAATAATACGCCAATAATACGCGCTTAACCCAAGATCCACCGCCCAAGAAAGTGCGAAAAATTCTGGACACTACCCTACGGCGGAGTGTGTTGTAAGGCGCTCCCGGTCAGGGCAATTGAAACTAGTGGAACGCATCCAGGAAAATCACGAGGAGAGGGGCGGCGCGCGGAGCACACAATAACCGAAGGGCATTGCACCGCATGGAGTGTCCAACAATCTGATCCCATACCCGACCGTCGACGTGCCCACAGGGCTGCCTCAGGGATGTTAGTCAAATTTAAGTTTAGTCAGACGTTTGTAGCGTTCGACGATTTTTATATGTAACTTGACCGTGTGTGTGCCCTTAAAAGAGCCAGCGACAGAACGATAGCGGGCCAAATAATCTGCAAACTTTTCACTCACTAAACGTCTATGGGTTTCAAGAACATAGCAACTCTCACTCGGTTTGGCCTTAACAAGACTCTGTAGGTGAGCTGTAGCCACCATAAGTTGTGCCGTAGCACGAAGAAGGGGAATGTACTTAGAGTTGTTTTTAAGCGTGACATTTATGTGCAATTGATTAGAAATAGAATATAGAGCTTGCGCGCGAGTCGCGATGTCTTTTCGAGGAACACCGTTGCAACCGCCTAAGGGGAGTTCTGA
>JBNKCG010000112.1:0-6563 GCA_050287605.1 Gammaproteobacteria bacterium
CAAACGCTTTCGCTTCGCCACCGTGCGTCTCCGCCATTACCTTGGTAATCGCCGCCGTCAGCGTCGTCTTACCATGGTCAACGTGACCGATCGTTCCCACATTTACATGCGGCTTCGTACGCTCGAATTTTCCTTTGGACACGGTGCTAACCCCTTCTGTATTTCCGGTCTGGTCTTAGGACGCTTTCTTGATGACGGATTCGGCAACGCTGTTAGGCGCTTCCGTGTATTTGGCAAATTCCATGGTGTAGGTGGCACGACCCTGGGTGGCCGAACGCAGGTCGGTGGCGTAGCCGAACATCTCGGACAGCGGCACTTCGGCGCGGATGATCTTGCCGGCCGGCGACTCGTCCATACCCGAAACGATGCCGCGGCGACGGTTGAGGTCGCCCATCACATCGCCCATATACTCTTCGGGCGTCACCACCTCGACCTTCATGATCGGCTCGAGCAGCACCGGGCTCGCCTTCTGCGCACCCTCTTTGAAGCCCATGGAACCGGCGATCTTGAACGCCATTTCGCTGGAATCCACCTCGTGGTAGGAACCGTCGAACAGGGTGACCTTGACATCCACCACCGGGAAGCCGGCGATGACGCCGTTTTCCATCTGCTCCTGGATGCCCTTGTCCACCGAGTTGATGTACTCCTTGGGCACCACGCCGCCGACGATGGCGTTGACGAACTCGTAGCCAGCGCCCGGCTCCTGCGGCTCCAGCTTCAGCCACACGTGACCGTACTGGCCGCGACCGCCCGATTGGCGCACGAACTTGCCTTCCTGCTCCACCAACTTGCGGATGGTCTCGCGGTAGGCCACCTGGGGCGCACCCACGTTGGCCTCCACTTTGAACTCGCGTTTCATGCGGTCGACGATGATCTCCAGGTGCAGCTCGCCCATGCCGGCGATGATGGTCTGCCCCGACTCCTCGTCGGTACGCACCCGGAACGACGGGTCTTCCTGCGCCAGTTTGGACAGCGCGATACCCATCTTCTCCTGGTCGCTCTTGGTCTTGGGTTCCACAGCCACCGCGATAACCGGCTCCGGAAATTCCATGCGCTCCAGCGTGATGATGTCGTTCATCGCGCACAACGTATCGCCGGTGGTGACATCCTTGAGACCGACGGCGGCAGCGATGTCGCCCGCGCGCACCTCTTTGATCTCGTCGCGGTGATTGGAGTGCATCTGCAGGATACGGCCGACGCGCTCCTTCTTACCCTTGACCGGGTTGTACACGGTATCGCCGGAGTTGATGACACCCGAGTAGACGCGGAAGAAGGTCAGCGTACCCACAAAGGGATCGGTGGCAATCTTGAACGCCAGCGCCGCGAACGGCGCCTCGTCTTTGGATTCGCGAGTCGCCTCGGACTCGTCCTCTTTGATGCCACGGATCGCGGGCACATCGACGGGCGAAGGCATGTACTCGATCACCGCGTCGAGCATCGCCTGCACACCCTTGTTCTTGAAGGCGCTGCCGCACAGGGCGGGGACGATCTCGTTGGCCAGGGTGCGGATACGCAGTCCCTGCTTGATCTCTTCGGCCGACAGATCACCCTCTTCCAGGTATTTCTCCATCAGCTCCTCGGTGGCTTCCGCCGCCGCTTCGACCATCTGCTCGCGGTACTCCGCAGCCTGATCCTGCAGTTCGGCGGGGATGTCGCGCTCCTCGAAGCTCGCGCCCATGGTGGCGTCATCCCAATAGATGCCCTTCATGCGAATCAGGTCGACGATACCCTCGAATTTGTCCTCGGCACCGATGGGCAGCTGGATAGGCACCGCAGTCGCGCCCAGGCGATTGCGGATCTGCCCCACCACGCGCAGGAAATCGGCGCCGGCGCGATCCATCTTGTTGACGAAGGCCAGGCGCGGCACGCCGTACTTGTTGGCCTGACGCCATACCGTCTCGGACTGGGGCTCCACGCCGCCCACCGCACAGAACACCGCGCAGGCGCCGTCGAGCACGCGCAGCGAACGCTCCACCTCGATGGTGAAGTCCACGTGTCCGGGGGTGTCGATGATGTTGACGCGATGCTCGGGGAACTGCTTCTCCATGCCGCTCCAGTACGCGGTGGTCGCAGCCGAGGTGATGGTGATGCCGCGCTCCTGCTCCTGCTCCATCCAGTCCATGACGGCCGCACCGTCATGCACCTCGCCGATCTTGTGCGAGATACCGGTGTAGAAAAGAACGCGTTCGGTGGTCGTCGTCTTACCGGCATCGATGTGGGCCATGATGCCGATGTTACGGTAGCGTTCGATGGGAGTTTTGCGGGCCACGGCCTTCAGTCCTTACGACAATTCCTAGTAATCGGTTACCAGCGGTAGTGCGAGAACGCCTTGTTGGCTTCGGCCATGCGGTGCGTGTCTTCGCGCTTCTTCACGGCGTTGCCGCGATTCTCGGCCGCATCCATGATCTCGCCCGCCAAGCGCAGCGCCATGGTCTTCTCGCCACGCTTGCGCGCCGCATCGATCATCCAGCGCATGGCCAGAGCGTTGCGGCGACGCGGACGCACTTCCACCGGCACCTGATAGGTGGCACCACCGACGCGGCGGCTCTTCACCTCCACCAGCGGACGCACGTTGTCCAGCGCCTTCTCCAGGGCATCCAGCGCATCGGCGCTGCCCTTCTCGGTGACACGGTCCAGCGCGCCGTAGACGATCTTCTCCGCCACCGACTTCTTGCCGCTGGTCATCAACATATTGATGAACTTGGCCAGCATGTCGCTTCCGAACTTGGGATCAGGAAGCACTGCGCGCGGTTCAGCTAATCTTCTTCTCGACATAGGTCTTACTCTAAATTAGGTTCCGCTGGATCAGCCCTTGGGACGCTTGGCACCGTACTTCGAACGGCCCTGGCGACGCCCGTCGACGCCCGAGGTGTCGAGACTGCCGCGCACCGTGTGGTAGCGCACACCGGGCAGGTCCTTGACGCGGCCGCCGCGGATCAGCACCACCGAGTGCTCCTGCAGGTTGTGGCCCTCACCGCCGATGTAGGTGGTGACTTCGAAGCCGTTGGTCAGGCGCACACGCGCCACCTTACGAAGCGCCGAGTTGGGCTTCTTGGGGGTGGTGGTGTACACGCGGGTGCAGACACCGCGCTTCTGCGGGCATTTCTCCAGCGCCGGCACGGTGCTCTTCGCAACCTTGCGTTTGCGGGGTTTGCGCACCAGCTGATTGACGGTTGCCATGTATCCCTTAACTCCTGCCTTGACCTAGCCTATAAACAAACGACAGGCCGGACCTGTCCGGCCTGTCGAAAGAAGCGGAATTTTAGGCAGCCGGCCAGTAAGTGTCAAGGGAGCAGAAGGCTGCGCTGGGATTTACTGAGCGGGAGGCCGCCCCAGAAGCGAAAAAACCGGGTTTGCCGGCGAGCCGGCAAACCCGGTTGGTCACGCGAACGTGGCTTAAACCTCGGCGTTTTCGCTGTCGGACGCGCTCAACGCCTCTTTCAGCGCCTCTTCCACGTCGCCGGGGGCCATGCCTTCGGCCTCTTCCACGCCCAAGTGGCGCTTGCGACGCCGCTCTGAGTGGTAGGCCAGCCCGGTACCGCCCGGAATCAGGCGCCCCACGATGACGTTCTCCTTCAGACCGCGCAGATCGTCGCGGATCCCGCGCACCGCGGCCTCGGTGAGCACGCGGGTGGTCTCCTGGAACGAGGCGGCGGAGATAAACGACTCGGTGGCCAGCGACGCCTTGGTAATACCCAGCAGCAGCGGCTGGTAAGTAGCCAGCATCTTGTCGTCATCCTCGGCCGCAACGCGCTCGTTCTCCTCCAGCACTCGCGCCCGGTCCACCTGCTCGCCCTTGAGGAACTTGGTGTCGCCCGGCAACAACACTTCCACCTTACGCAGCATCTGGCGAATGATCACCTCGATGTGTTTGTCGTTGATGGTGACGCCCTGGAGGCGGTAGACGTCCTGGATCTCCTTGACCAGATAGGCAGCCAACTCGCGAACCCCCAGCAAGCGCAGGATGTCGTGCGGCGCTAGTTCGCCGTCCACCACCACCTCGCCACGCTCCACGTGCTCACCCTCGAACACGTTGATGTGGCGCCACTTGGGAATGAGTTCCTCGTAGGCGTCGCCTTCGGGCGGCGTGATCACCAGGCGCTGCTTGCCCTTGGTGTCCTTGCCGAAGCTGACGGTACCGGTCACCTCGGCCAGGATGGCAGGATCCTTGGGCTTACGCGCCTCGAACAGGTCCGCCACCCGCGGCAGACCGCCGGTAATGTCACGGGTCTTGGACGACTCCTGCGGGATGCGGGCGATGACATCGCCCACGTCCACGCTGGAGGCGTCCTCCACCGTGACGATGGCGCCCGCCGGCAGCATGTAGTGGGCCGGGATGGTAGTGCCCGCCAGGCAAAGGTCCCCGCCGTTCTCGTCCACCAGCTTGACCATGGGACGCAGGTCCTTGGCCGCGGAACTGCGCTGCTTGGGATCGGTGATTACCAGCGAGGAGAGTCCGGTGACCTCGTCCACCTGGCGGTTGACGGTCATACCCTCGACGAATTCGCTGAATACCACCCTACCCGCCACCTCGGTGATGACCGGGTGGGTATGGGGATCCCAGTTGGCAACGAGCTGCCCGGGCTCCACCGCGGCGCCGTCGTCCACGCTGATGGAGGCGCCGTAGGGAATCTTGTAGCGCTCACGCTCGCGCCCCACGTCGTCGATGACGTGGATTTCGCCGGAACGCGACACTGCCACCAGGTTACCGGTGCGCTGGTGACTGACCAGCTTGACGTTGTGCAGCCGCACCGTGCCCTTGGACTTGATCTCCACGCTGGAGACCGCCGCGGCCCGGCTGGCGGCACCGCCGATGTGGAAGGTACGCATGGTGAGCTGGGTGCCCGGCTCGCCGATGGACTGCGCCGCGATGACGCCCACCGCTTCGCCGATGTTGACCAGATGCCCGCGCGCCAGATCGCGCCCGTAGCAGGTGGCGCACACGCCGTAGCGGTTGTCGCAGGTGATGGGCGAGCGGACCATGACGTGATCCACACCCAGCTCTTCGAGCTGGTCCACCCAGCGTTCGTCGAGCAGGGTCCCGGCGGTCACCACCGGCTCGTCAATGCCCGGCATGTAGACGTCTTCGGAAACCACGCGACCCAACACCCGCTCGCGCAGCGGCTCCACCACGTCGCCACCTTCGACAAGCGGGGTCATCTCCAACCCGTTGGTGGTGCCGCAATCGATCTCGTTAACCACCAGATCCTGCGCCACGTCTACCAGACGGCGGGTCAGGTAACCGGAGTTGGCGGTCTTCAACGCGGTATCGGCGAGACCCTTGCGGGCGCCATGGGTGGAGATGAAGTACTGCAACACGTCCAACCCTTCGCGGAAATTGGCGGTAATGGGCGTCTCGATGATGGAACCGTCCGGCTTGGCCATCAGGCCGCGCATGCCCGCCAGCTGGCGGATCTGGGCCGCCGAACCACGGGCGCCGGAATCGGCCATCATATAAATGGAGTTGAACGACTGCTGTTTGGCATCCTTACCCTCAGCGTCAACCACCGCCTCGGTGCCCAGCTTGTCCATCATCACCTTGGCCACCTGGTCGTTGGTGCGCGACCAGATATCGACCACCTTGTTGTAACGTTCGCCGTTGGTGACCAGACCCGAAGCGTACTGGTTCTCGATCTCCTTCACCTCCACCTCGGCACGCGCCAGGATGGGCGCCTTCTCGTCCGGCACCACCATATCCTCGACGCCGATGGAGACACCAGCACGGGTGGCGTAGGAGAAACCGGTGTACATGAGCTGGTCGGCAAAAATCACCGTCTCTTTGAGACCGACGTTGCGGTAGCAGGCGTTGACCAGCCGCGAGATCGCCTTCTTGTCCAGGGCGCGATTGATCAGTTCAAACGGCAGACCGATGGGCAGGATTTCCGACAGCAGCGCGCGACCGGCAGTGGTCTCGCGTAGGGAAACCCGGCGCACCACATTACCGTCGTCGTCCAGCATGCGCTCGGCGATACGCGCCTTGATCCTGGCCTGCAGGTTGACCCCACCGCTCTCGTAGGCACGGTGTACCTCGGCTACGTCGGAAAACACCATCCCTTCGCCGGAGGCGTTGACGCGCTCGCGGGTCATCCAATAGAGCCCCAGCACCACGTCCTGGGTGGGCACGATGATGGGCTGGCCATTGGCCGGCGAGAGGATGTTGTTGGTGGACATCATCAGGGTGCGCGCTTCGAGCTGCGCCTCGATGGACAGCGGCACGTGCACCGCCATCTGGTCGCCGTCGAAGTCGGCGTTGAAGCCTTTGCAGACCAGCGGGTGGAGCTTGATGGCGTTGCCTTCGACCAGCGTCGGCTCGAAGGCCTGGATGCCCATGCGGTGCAGCGTCGGCGCCCGGTTCAGGAGGACCGGGTGGTTGGTGATCACCTCCTCGAGGATGTCCCAGACCTCCTCGTCCTTCCGCTCGAGCATCTTCTTGGCCGACTTGATCGTGTCGGCGAAGCCCAGCTCCTTGAGCCGGCGGATGATGAACGGCTGGAACAGCTCGAGGGCGATGATCTTGGGGAGGCCGCACTGGTGCAGCCGCAGGTCCGGGCCGACGACGATCA
>JBNKCG010000113.1:0-4713 GCA_050287605.1 Gammaproteobacteria bacterium
ATCAGCGAGAACTCTCCTGCAACGAGGTAACGTTTTAGGCTGCCCCATTCCCTCCGTCTACTATTTAATTAAAGGAATTAAAGGGGCCAGAGTGAGGCCCCCTGATATTGCATTGCCGCTTTTTCGAGATCAACAGAAGCAGACTCGATTGAGCACACCCCTCAAGCCGCACGCAACATCCCCTCTCGCTCGATAAAGGCAACAACCTCCTCCAACCCCACCCCGCGTTTGAGATCCGTAAACACGAATGGCTTGGCTCCACGCATGCGGCGCGCATCGCTCTCCATCACCTCCAACGACGCCCCTACATAAGGGGCGAGGTCGATTTTGTTGATGACCAATAGATCCGACTTGGTGATCCCCGGCCCACCCTTGCGCGGGATCTTCTCCCCTTCCGCCACGTCGATGACGTAAAGCGTGAGATCGGCCAGTTCGGGACTGAAGGTGGCACTCAGGTTGTCGCCGCCGCTTTCGATGAACACCAGATCGAGATCCGGGAACTTGCGCTGCAAATCCTCAACCGCCGCCAGGTTCATGGAAGCATCTTCGCGGATGGCGGTGTGGGGGCAGCCGCCGGTTTCGACGCCGACGATGCGCTCGGCGGGCAGTGCTTCGCTGCGGGTGAGGAACTGGGCATCCTCCTGGGTGTAGATGTCGTTGGTGACCACGGCGAGCTGGTACTTGTCGCGCAGTGCTTTGCACAACACGTCCAGCAACGCCGTCTTGCCGGAACCCACCGGGCCGCCGACGCCGATGCGCAGGGGTGACGATGACATTGCTCTCTCCTTACGAACGATAGAGACGCGTGTACTGCGTCTCGTGTTGACTGCTGGCGATGGCGAGCGCCGGGGCCGAGGCGCCGATGGCGTCGTCGTCCGACTCCAGCGCGCCGTCCACCACCGCGGGGACCGCGGCGATGAGCCGTTGCAACAACTGCTGCCCGGCGGTCTGTCCCAGGGGGATGATCTTTACCGCCGCCAGCACCAGGTTTTCCATCCAGCTCCAGACGTAGCCCAGCGCCGCGTCGCGCAACGTCACCTGCCAGCGCACCGCCGCCAGGGCAAAGCCGGCAGCCTGGGTAGCGCTCAAGGTCTCGCGCCATTCGGCCGCGCCGGGTACTTGCAGCGAGACCAGCAAATCCGTCAGCGCGCGCCCGCGGTTGGCCTCCTCGGCGCGCAGCTCCGCGGTTTCGCGGCTGGCGATGAGCACGTCGGACCAGTGGCGCAGTTGGTCAAGATCGTCCGCCCGGCAGGCGTGGTAGAGCCGCGCCAGCACGGGCACGTCCACCCTCGCTAGCGAGTCGCGCAGCAGATCGCGCAACCACGCTTCCAGGGTTTCTGCGTCACTGATCCAACCGGCTTCCACCGCCCACTCGATGCCTTGCGAATAAGTGAAACCGCCGACGGGCAGCGACGGACTCACCAGCTGCATCAGGCGCAACGTAGCGAGATCGGAGGTTGACGTTACAGGCATTGAATTCTCTCGGCCAGGATCACCAGGCTCATAAAACACTATTCATTCTGTAGGAGCGAGCGCCGCTCGCGATTAAAACCTGTTCGCGGCCAGCGGCCGCTCCCACATACAACCGGTCAATGACTGTGGCTGTGATGGTTATGATGCCCGCTGCTGTAGGCGCCGGCCTCCGGTTCGAAGGGGGCCTGCTCCACGCGCACTGCCAGCCCGAGGCCGCGCACCATGTCGTCGAGTACGTGGTCGTGCTGATAGCACAGCCGCCCCGGTTCGATCTGCAACGGCACGTGGCGGTTGCCGAGGTGATAGCAGGCGCGCGCAAACAGCAGGGCGGCGTCGCACTCAACGGTGGAAACGGTCTCCTCCGCCGCCACCACGCGCACGCACAGACCGTTGCCGTCGCTGAGCAGGTCGCCCGCTTTGAGGCTTGCGCCGCGCTCCAGGAACACTCCGGCATCGCGCCCGTCGTCCAGCGCCACGCGCAGACGGCTCTTGGTGCGCGATTCGTAGGGTAGGGTCAGCGTAACCTGCGCCGATGCGGTGTTCCCTTCGAAGCGGTTCAATTGAATCAGGGTCATTCCGTTCGCCTCGTCAAAACAGGAAGTAGCGCTGCGCCAGCGGCAACACCGTGGCCGGCTCGCAGGTGAGCAGCTCACCGTCGGCTCGCACCTGGTAGGTCTGCGCATCCACTTCGATCTTGGGCGTGTAGTCGTTGTGCACCATGTCGCGCTTGGTAACGGTGCGGCACCCCTTCGCTACGCCGATGAGCGAGCGCAACCCCAGTTCGCCGGTCAGACCCGCATCGAAAGCGGCCTGGGAAACAAAGGTCATGGTGGTCGCTTCGCGCGCCCCGCCCAGGGCGCCGAACATGGGCCGGTAGTGCACCGGCTGCGGCGTGGGGATGGAGGCGTTGGCATCGCCCATGGGGGCTGCGGCGATCATGCCGCCCTTGATGATGAGGCTGGGTTTGGCACCGAAGAAGGCCGGCTTCCACAACACCAGGTCGGCCAGCTTGCCCACCTCCACCGAACCCACCTCGTGAGCGATGCCGTGGGTGATGGCGGGGTTGATGGTGTACTTGGCGACGTAGCGTTTGATGCGCGTGTTGTCGTGGTCGGCCGGGTCGCCCGCCAGGCTGCCGCGCTGCACCTTCATCTTGTGCGCCGTCTGCCAGGTACGGCACACCACCTCGCCGACACGGCCCATGGCCTGCGAATCGGAAGAGATCATGGAGAAGGCGCCCAGGTCGTGGAGGATGTCCTCGGCGGCGATGGTCTCGCGGCGGATGCGCGATTCGGCAAAGGCGACATCCTCGGCGATGCTGGGGTCGAGGTGATGGCAGACCATCAGCATGTCCAGGTGCTCGTCCACCGTGTTCACGGTGTAGGGGCGCGTGGGATTGGTGGACGAGGGCAGCACGTTGAGCTCGCCACAGGCGCGGATGATGTCCGGCGCGTGGCCGCCGCCGGCGCCCTCGGTGTGATAGGTGTGGATGGTGCGCTCCTTGAACGCCGCCATGGTGTGCTCGACGAATCCCGACTCGTTGAGGGTGTCGGTGTGGATGGCTACCTGTACGTCCATCTCGTCGGCCACCATCAGGCAGTTGTCGATGGCGGCGGGCGTGGTGCCCCAATCCTCGTGCAGCTTCAGCCCCATGGCGCCAGCGGCAACCTGTTCGCGCAGCGCCTCGGGCAGGCTGGCGTTGCCCTTGCCGAGATAGCCGAGGTTCATGGGCAGCTCGTCGGAGGCCTGCAACATGCGGTGGATGTTCCATGGCCCCGGCGTGCACGTGGTGGCGTTGGTGCCGGTGGCGGGCCCGGTACCACCGCCCAGCATAGTAGTGACGCCGGACATGAGCGCCTCGTCCACCTGTTGCGGACAGATGAAGTGGATATGCGCATCGATGCCGCCGGCGGTGAGGATGGAACCCTCGCCCGCGATGGCCTCGGTACCCGGCCCCACCAGGATGTTGACGCCCGGCTGCACGTCGGGGTTGCCCGCTTTGCCGATGGCGGCGATGCGCCCGTTCTTGATGCCGACGTCGGCCTTGACGATACCCCAGTGATCGACGATGAGCGCGTTGGTGATCACCACGTCCACCACCTCGTCGGAACTGCGCTGGCACTGGCCCATGCCGTCGCGGATCACCTTGCCGCCGCCGAACTTCACCTCGTCGCCGTAGACGGTGTGGTCGGCTTCCACCTGCAACCACAACTCGGTGTCGGCCAGGCGCACCCGGTCGCCGGTAGTGGGGCCGTACATCTCGGCATAGGCTTGTCTAGAAATCCTGGCCATCAGTCCAGCCCTCCCATCACCTTGGCGTTGAAACCGTAGACCACGCGCTCGCCGGCGTAGGCCACCAGCTCCACCTCGCGGGTCTGGCCCGGTTCGAAACGCACCGCGGTACCGGCGGGGATGTTGAGACGAAAGCCGCGGCTGGCGTCGCGGTCGAACTCCAGCGCCGGGTTGGTCTCGTAGAAGTGGTAGTGCGAACCCACCTGGATGGGCCGGTCGCCGGTGTTAGCCACCGTGATCGTGACGGTATCGCGCCCGGCGTTGAGTTCGATCTCGCCCGCGGCGGGGATAATTTCTCCGGGGATCATCGTGTATCTCCTGAGTGTTGAACCGGCGGCGCCGGGGTTAAATACATTTTTTCACCACGAAGTACACAAAGTTCACTAAGTTGAAGCCCTTGGAACACCCCACCACCTTCCGGCTGGATGGGTATTCGATTTCCTTTGCGTCCTTCGTGTACTTTGTGGTTAATGCCGTTTTCAGTGCATCCCGATTCACACTGAGTATTGCGCCGGCTGCGCCGGAGTCAAAAGCATTGATTTCTTTTCACCACGAAGTACACAAAGTTCACGAAGTTAAAAATCCTGAAACTTCTTCCTACGCCCTGTTCGGTTCAACGGTTTTTCGAGTCACTTTGTGTACTTCGTGTACTTTGTGGTGAACGCCATTTTCAGCGTATCCCGACGTTCGAAACGTCGGGTTACGCTGCGCTAACCCGACCTACCGTCTTAAACAATTGGATCGTGGACGGTGACCAGCTTGGTGCCGTCGGGGAAGGTCGCTTCCACCTGCACCTCGGGGATCATCTCGGCGATGCCTTCCATCACGTCGTCGCGGGTGAGCAGCGTGCGCCCGAAATCCATCAGCTCCGCCACGCTCCTGCCTTCGCGCGCGCCCTCCAGGATGGCGCCGCTGATGTAGGCCATGGCCTCCGGGTAGTTGAGTTTC
>JBNKCG010000114.1:0-4590 GCA_050287605.1 Gammaproteobacteria bacterium
AAGACCACCGCCATTCGCATGCTGTGCGGCACTCTGCGTCCCAGCGCCGGCGAGATCCGCGTCGCCGGCATCGATATCGTGCACCATGCCCGCCACGCGCGTTCGCGCATCGGCTACGTGGCGCAGCGCTTCGCGCTCTACGGCGACCTGCGGGTGATCGAAAATCTGCGCCTGCAGGCCGGACTCTACGGTGTGCGCGGACGGCACCGCGATCAGCGCATCGAGTGGGCGCTGGAGCACCTCGACCTCGGCGACCAGCGCCGCACCCCGGCGGGCGAACTGCCGCTGGGTTACCAGCGCCGCCTGGCGCTGGCCGCCGCGCTGCTGCACGAGCCCGAGGTGCTGTTCCTGGACGAACCCACCTCCGGCGTGGACCCGGTGGCACGGCAGAGTTTCTGGGAGCTGATCTACGATCTCGCCGACAGCGGCATCGGCATCCTGGTCACCACCCATTACATGGACGAGGCACTGTTCTGCGACCGCCTGGCGCTGATGAACGCCGGCACCATCATCGTCGAAGGTACGCCGCAGACGCTGCTGCAGCGCCGCTTGGCCACCCCGCTGCTGGAGCTGCACATGCACCACAGCAGCGACGCGCTGAACGCCATCGAGGCGCTGGACGGCGTGCGCGAGATCATCCCCCACGCCGGGCGGCTGCGCATCCGCGTGGAGGCGGGCGCCGACCCCGATGCGTTGATGCACGCCATACGCGGCGTGGCGCAGGCGCAGCGGCGTGAAGTGATTTCGCTGGGCCCCGCCGCCAACGAACTGGAGGATGTCTTCGTCGCGGTGCTGGAAGAAGCGGGAGTCGAGGAGGCGGACGTATGAAGTTGCAACACGTCCGCGCCATGGCACGCAAGGAGTGGTGGCACCTGCTGCGCGATCCACGCAGCCTGGCGCTGATCCTGTTGATGCCCTCCATGCTGCTGTTTCTGCTCGGCTACGCCATCCGCCTCGATCTCATCGAAACCCCCATGGGCATCCTGCAGGAGAAACGCGACGCGCTCAGCAACGAGCTGGTGGCGCACCTCGACGCCAGCCGCGCCTTCCAGGTGACGCGCTACTTCTCCAGCCGCCGCGAACTCACCGACGCCGTCCAGCACGGCGAGGTGGTCGCCGCGCTGGTCATCCCCGCCGACTTCACCCGCTCGCTGGCCCGTGGCGCGGCGCAGTTGCAACTGGTGCTGGACGGCGTCGACGCCAACACCGCGCGCCTGGCGAACAACTTCGCGCGCGCCATCGTCGACGACTTCGCGCGCGCGCAATCGCCGCGGCCCATGCTCATCGAAGTGACCGACCGCATGTGGTTCAACGAAACTAAAGAGAGCCGCATCGCCATCGTGCCCGGCATCATCGCCGTGGTGATGGCGGTGATTGGCGCGCTGATGACCTCGCTCACCATCGCCCGCGAAGGCGAGCAGGGCAACCTGGTGATGCTGCGCACCACGCCGCTCACCCGTGCTGAGTTTCTGGTGGGCAAGCTGTTTCCCTATTTCATCATCGGCATGCTCGATCTCATCATCGCCACCCTGGTGGCGGTGTTCCTGTTCGACGTGCCGCTGCGCGGCTCGTTTCCGGCGCTGATGGGTATCTCCGCCATGTTCCTGCTGGTGGTGATGCTGCAGGGTGCGATGATCTCCATGGCCGCCGGCAGCCAGGTGGTGGCCAGCCAGATGTCGCTGGTGAGCACCTTCCTGCCGGCGTTTCTGTTGTCCGGTTTCGTGTTCGCCATCGAGAACATGCCCACCGCGCTGCAATATGTCACGCTCATCGTGCCGGCGCGCTACTACGTGTCGCTCTCCAAGCTGATCTTTCTCAAAGGGGTGTCGCCGCTGGTCATCTGGAGCGAGGTAGCGATTCTGGGCGTGCTGGTGGTGGTGCTGACGGCCGCCGCGCGTCGGCGTGCCGCCAGCCTGGGGTTGTTACCGTGATCGGGCGGCTTTTCTATGCGCTGATTCGCCTACGCTCGCTGCTGGGCAAGGAGTTTCTGCAACTGCTGCGCGACAAGCGCATGCGGTTCTTCATCGTGGTGCCGCCGGTGATTCAACTGGTGGTGTTCGGCTACGCCGCCACCTTCGACGTGCGTCACGCCGACGTGGGCGTGGTGGACCTGGCGAAAACGCAGCTGAGCCGCGCGCTGCTGGACGACGTGAACGCCACCGGGGCGTTCTCGCTGCACCCCTACGCCGACATGCGCGCCGCCGGCGACGCGCTGGACCGCAGCCAGGTGCGCGCCATCCTCAGTTTTGCGCCGGACTTCGAGCGCAACGGCGCGGTGCAGATCGTCGCCGACGGTTCCGACTCCAACTCCGCGTTGATGGTGGTGGGTCAGCTTAGCCAAACGCTGCGCTACAGCGTCGCGCGGCGCAGCGGCCTGCCCGCCATTACCATCGAACAGCGCGCCTGGTTCAACGCCAATCTCAACGACCGGCAATATTTCGTGCCCGGCATCATGGCCAACGTGGTGCTCATCGCCACCCTGATCCTCACCGCCATGACCGTGGTGCGCGAGCACGAGATGGGAACGCTGGAGCGGTTGATGGTCACCCCGCTGGGGCGCTTTGAGTTCGTCATCGGCAAGATCGTGCCCGTCGCCTGCATCGGGTTGTTCGACGTCTTTCTGGTGACGCTGATCGCGGTCCATTGGTTCGACGTGCCGTTTCGCGGCAGCTATCTCGCACTGTTCGTGGGCAGTGTGCTCTACCTGTTGAGCACCCTGGGGTTGGGGTTGTTGGTCTCCAGCTACTCCAGCACGCAGCAGCAGGCGTTGTTGTTGGCCTTCTTCATCGTCATGCCCATGGTGATTTTGTCGGGCTTCGCGTTTCCTATCCGCAACATGCCGCAGTGGATTCAGTGGTTGACCTATCTGGACCCGTTGCGGTTTTTCCTGGTGGTGATTCGGGATCTGTTTCTCAAGGGGGGTGGGGTGATGGATCACCTTCAAGAATACGGGATGATGGCGTTGTTGGGGTGTGGGGCGTTGGGGATTAGTGTGGCGAAGAGGAGGGATTGAAATTGCGCGGTTGCGCTGCCGCCGGACGTCAATTTCGGCGTTTCGATGTAGCTTGTGTAGGATGGGTCAAGCGCAGCGGACCCATCTTGGTCGTGGCGTGGCTACGCCGTGCTTAGACTTTGTCGGGGTTTCGCTTCCGGGTTAAAGGGCTCAGACCCCTTTAACTATTGATTAAAAAGGGGAATTTTGCAAGAATGGGCGCCTACCACGGCCCCTCCTAGAGCGCCCGACCAAGGTCTCTAGTTGGGGCCTTTTTAATTTGCCCTTACAGCCGGTAGGCTGAGCGGTAAGGGCTTACACCCTTCTCATAATGCACCTCCTTCTTCAGTAATAACCTGAAAAAACTGCATGTTACGATGCATTGTTAACAGTATCCGTTATATTATCGCAAACCAAAGCTTAATGTATCAGCTAAAAAGTTGCAAGCGACCGTTATAATGGTTAATCTAGCCGCAGTTGAATTGGAGATATTCCTATGGCTGACAGCGGCGAACGCGGTTCGAAGCGCGTACGGAGTCCAGGCTACCCAGCACTAAATCTGAAGGTGGCAATTGAAAAAGCGCATGACTTTTATAAGGCAGAAGGTCGCAATTCTGCTGCACTACCAATATCAGTAGAGCACTGGGGCTACAGCAAAAAAAGCGGTAGTGGGCTGAAAGCTGTCGCTGCTCTTAAAAGCTTTGGCCTGATCGAGGTTGATGGTTCTGGCGCTGATCGACGAATCAAACTTAGTGAACTTGCTTTGCGCATCATCCTAGATGATCGTGAAGATTCGCCTGACCGTGCGAAAGCAATAGCGACGGTGGCGCTTAAACCGAAGATTCACAAAAAGCTATGGGATCTCTGGGGGACGGAAATGCCATCTCACGGCAGTATTCGTCATCATTTAATTTTCGAAGAAAAGTTTAATGAGAAATTCGTCAACGACTTCATAAAAGAATATAAGTCAACGGTTGAATATTCCAAGCTTGCAGAACAATGTGGCATCGAGGCAGAGGAAGATGAGGACGAAGAGCAGTTTGAGGAAGAAAATGAAGATCTAAATGTCATCACTGAATCGGAAAGGAAACAAGCACGGCAGAACACAAGGCCGACTCCGTCACGATCGTATGGGCATGAGTTGGCAAAATTCCCGGTGGGAGGTAATTGTACAATTTCACTTATTGCAGACGGGCCGTACTCGAAAAAGAGCATTGAAGCCTTAGTAGCACAATTGAATTTAAATCTTGAACTTGGGATATTTGATGAAATTGGTTCTGAGTCGGTTATCGGTGACGATAGTGAGTGACACGGGCTGGGTCAGGTCTTGCATTGCGAAATAACTGGGGTCAGATTGAAGCTCCCCCAGTTTAACGGACACTTTTAATCAGCGACACTGTCGCGATAGGAGTGTGCCGATGACAAGTAAACGCAGGCCTTACAAGACCTACACCAACACGAATAACTGGGGTCAGATAACAATTAAATGCAGATTAACGGGGTCAGAACCCTTTATGGTGGCTGGCACGATGGTTGTGACACCCAACAAATTGCTCCAGCCAACGCCGGCGCTGCCGCGCCGCCTCGGCTGAGCGATA
>JBNKCG010000115.1:0-7682 GCA_050287605.1 Gammaproteobacteria bacterium
CTAACCCGACCTACCGTCTTAAACAATTGGATCGTGGACGGTGACCAGCTTGGTGCCGTCGGGGAAGGTCGCCTCCACCTGCACCTCGGGGATCATCTCGGCGATGCCTTCCATCACGTCGTCGCGGGTGAGCAGCGTGCGTCCGAAGTCCATCAACTCCGCCACGCTCCTGCCTTCGCGCGCGCCCTCCAGGATGGTGCCGCTGATGTAGGCCATCGCTTCCGGGTAGTTGAGTTTCAAGCCTTTGGCCTTGCGCCGCTCGGCCAGCAGAAACGCGGTAAAGAGCAGCAGTTTGTCTTTTTCTCTGGGACTCAGCTCCATGGCGGATTCCTCGTTGTCATTGAATTCAGGTTGCCCAGATACGCGGCGGGCACGCCTCGCGCGACCACAACGCCGGGCGCAGCAACGACCACGCCGCCACGAACGCCTTGCGCGCCGCTTCCGTGGAGTGGCCGAGATAGCGCACCACCAGCAGGTCGTCCAACAGCGTCGCGGTCACGAAATCGCCTTCGCCGGCACACTGCCCGTCGCGCACCCGATCGCGCAGTTCGGCATCGACACCGGTGGCCACGAATGTCGCGGTGACGGGATGGCCGCGCAACGTGGCGGCACCGTTCAGGCCCGCGCCGTCATTGACTGCCAGGCGTTCCAGCAACAGCGGACGTCCGTCGCGATAAAGCTGCAACCGCAGCGACAACCCGCCGCCGGTGAACGCTTCGCGGTTGGCCGGCCGGCCCAGGCATTGGATCTCCCACCCCATGAACCGTGCCGTGCCATGGAGTTCGATCTCCGTCTTCAGTGCGGCGCGCGCGCCGGGGAAGAAGATGTTTTCCTGGGGAAACCACTCCAGGGTGGCGCCATCCGTCACGCTCAGCCGTTGGCGTTGCAACGCTTCGTCGCCGGCGCTGCGATAGAACTTGGTGGCACCCGGCGTGGTGAGCAGCGCGTGCGCCCCCGCGGCCACGTCGACGCCGATCTCCAGACGGTCGCCGCCCACCACGCCGCCCGGCGGGTGCAGCAGGTAGAGATGACAGACCTCGCCTTCGGGATGGAACGGCCGCTGCACCGCCAACGGACCGCGCTGCTTGCGCCAGGCGAGCCGCGTGCGCCCGTCGCGCGAAGCGAATCCCAGCGCCAGCTCGGCGTGCCAGCCGCAGCTTTCCGGGAGGGCGGCGGCGTTCATACCGTCAGGTATTCCTTGACCAGCTCGTCGTTCAGTTCGCCCATCGCGCCCGAAGCCACCGCGCGGCCGCGGTCGAGCAGAGTAAAGCGGTCGGCGACGCGTCGCGCAAAGGGCAGTTTCTGTTCCACCAGGATCACCGTCAGGCCTATGTCGCGATTGAGTTTGCGAATGATATCGCCGATCTCCTGCACGATGTTGGGCTGAATACCCTCCGTCGGCTCGTCGAGAATAATCAACTGCGGGTCGATCACCAGCGCGCGTCCGATGGCGAGCTGTTGCTGCTGGCCGCCGGAGAGGTCGCCACCGCGCCGGCCCAGCATCTCTTTCAGCACCGGAAAGAGTTCGAAGATGAAATCGGGGATCTTGCGCACCTTGTCGCGCCGCGCCGGCAGGCCGATCAACAGATTCTCCTCCACCGTGAGCAGCGGAAAGATCTGACGGCCCTGGGGTACGTAGCCGATACCCAACGCCGCGCGGCGCTCGGCCGACTGCGCCAGCAGGTCTTCGCCCTGGTAGCGGATGGCGCCGGCGCGCACCGGCAGCAGACCCATGACGCACCGGAGCAGCGTGGTCTTACCCACGCCGTTGCGGCCCATGATGCAGGTGCATTGGCCCTTGGGGACTTCGAGGTTCAAATCCCAGAGCGTGTGACTCTCACCGTAAAACTGATTGAGACTTTCAACAGCCAACATCATTGGCACTCCGTAGAAACGGTAAGCCTGCCTTCCCTGGCGAGACAAAAGAGGCATGGCACTACCCCCAGCCCGGACATCCTGTCCGGTCGTTCGGCAAGCTGCGTCTGTTCACTGAACAGACGGTCTTGCCTCACCCCAAATACACTTCGATGACGCGCGCATCGTTCTGCACCTCGTCCATGGAGCCTTCCGCCAGCACGCTACCCTGGTGCAACACCGTCACCTTGTTGGCGATGGAGCGGATGAACTCCATGTCGTGCTCCACCACCACCACCGAGTGCTTGCCCGCCAGCGAGGTGAGCAGCTCGGCGGTGCGGTCCATCTCCTGGTGGGTCATGCCGGCGACCGGTTCGTCGACCAGCAGCAGGTGCGGGTTCTGCATCAGCAGCATGCCGATCTCCAGCCACTGCTTCTGGCCGTGGGAGAGCGAGCCGGCGCGCTGGTGGATGTGCTCCTGCAAGCCGATGACAACGAGTGTTTCATGAATGCGGTCGCGCTGTTCCCCGTTCAGTTTCGCCACCAGCGTGGGCCACACGCGCTTGTCGCCCGCCATGGCGAGTTCGAGGTTTTCGAACACGCTGTGGTGTTCGAACACGGTGGGCTTCTGGAACTTGCGGCCGATGCCGGCGGCGGCGATCTCCGGCTCGCTGAGGCGCAGCAGATCGATCTTTTGTCCAAACCAGGCGCTGCCGGTATCGGGACGCGTCTTGCCGGTGATGATGTCCATCATGGTGGTCTTGCCGGCGCCGTTGGGACCGATGATGCAGCGCAGCTCGCCTGCGTCGATGTAGAGGTTGAGGTTATCGATGGCCTTGAAGCCGTCGAAGCTCACCGAGACGTCTTCGAGATAGAGAATGGTGCCGTGGGTCAGGTCCAGGTCGGTGGAGACCGGCGGCATCATGAAGTCCCACACCTGATCGCGGCGCATCGCCTCGCGCACGGCATCGATCGCTTTCATGCAGATGCCTCTTTGCGCTGTATCAGACCGGCGATGCCCTTGGGCAAAAACAGCGTGACCAGTACGAACAGCCCGCCCAGTGCAAACAGCCACACCTCGGGGAAGGCGGCGGTGAAATAGGTCTTGCCGTAGTTGACCGCCACCGCGCCCACCGCTGCGCCGTAAAGCGTGGCGCGTCCGCCGATGGCCACCCAGATCACCAGCTCGATGGAGTTGATGGGCGAAAACTCGCCGGGATTGATGATGCCTACCTGCGGCACGTAGAGCGCGCCGGCGATACCGGCCAGGATAGCGGAGAAGGTGAAGACGGCGAGCTTGACGCGCTCCACGCGGTAGCCGATGAAGCGCGTGCGGTCCTCGGTATCGCGAATGGCGACCGCCACCCGACCCAGGCGCGACTGGGTGATGTAGCGGCAGGCGATATAGCCCAACGCCAGCGCCACGGCCGAGGCGATGAACAGTCCGATGCGGGTAGCGTCCGATTGCAGATCGAAACCCAGGATGTCCTTGAAGTCGGTGAGCCCGTTGTTGCCGCCGAAGCCCATCTCGTTGCGGAAGAAGGCCAACATCAAGGCGTAGGTCAGCGCCTGGGTGATGATGGAGAGATACACGCCGGTCACACGCGAACGAAACGCCAGCCAGCCGAACACGAAAGCCAGCACGCCCGGCACCAGCACCACCATCAGCGCGGCGAACCAGAAGTGGTCGAAGCCGTACCAGAACCAAGGCAGCTCCTTCCAGTTGAGAAACACCATGAAGTCGGGCAGCAGCGGGTTGCCGTAGACGCCACGGTCGCCGATCTGGCGCATCAGGTACATGCCCATGGCGTAGCCACCCAACGCGAAGAACGCGCCGTGACCCAGGCTCAGGATGCCGAGATAGCCCCACACCAGATCCAGCGCGACGGCCAACAGCGCGTAGGTGAGGTACTTGCCGAGCAGCGTCACCGTGTAGGTGGAGAGGTGCAGCGCGCTGGATGCCGGCACCGCCAGGTTGAGCACGCTCACCGCAACGGTAATCAGCAGCAAAGCGCCCAAGAAGACCTGGCCACGTTTGTCACTGCGAAGAGTGTTGACCAACACGGTTCAACCCTCCGCGGCGCGGCCCTTTTGCGGAAACAGTCCGCGCGGGCGCTTTTGAATGAAAAGAATAATGAACACCAGCACCAGGATCTTGGCCAGCACCGCGCCGGACCACGGTTCCAGCACCTTGTTGGCCACGCCCAGCGTAAGCCCCGCGGTGAGGGTACCGAACAGATTGCCGACGCCGCCGAACACCACCACCATGAACGAATCGATGATGTAGGACTGCCCCAGGTTGGGTCCGACGTTGGTGAGCTGGCTGAGCGCCACGCCCGCCACGCCGGCGATGCCCGAGCCCAGCCCGAAGGTCATGGCGTCCACCCACTGCGAGCGCACCCCCATGGCGCGCGCCATGGCCCGGTTCTGCGACACCGCGCGTACCTGCAGACCCAGCCGCGTCTTCTTCAGCACCAGGTACAGCACCGCGAACACCAGCAACGAGAAGATAAAGATGTAGAGCCGATTATAGGTGAGCGACAGCACCTCGTTGATGGCCAGCGAGCCGGACATCCACGACGGATTGGACACCGGCACGTTCTGCGGCGAGATGACCGTGCGTACCAGTTGCTGCAGGATCAAGCTGATGCCGAAGGTGGCGAGCAGCGTCTCCAGCGGTCGACCGTAGAGAAAGCGGATCACGCCGCGCTCGATGAGTATCCCCACCAGCGCCGAGACCAGGAACGCCAGCGGTATGGCCACCCACAGCGAAGCATCGATGGCATTGGGCATCGCCTGTTGAACTAAATAAGTGGTGTAGGCGCCGAGCATGATCAGCTCGCCGTGCGCCATGTTGATCACCCCCATCACGCCGAAGGTGATGGCCAACCCGATGGCGGCCACCACAAGCACCGAACCGAGGCTGAGCCCGAAGAACAGCGTCTCCAGTCCGGCGTAGAAATCGATCCTGCCTTGAATGTCTTTGAGCGCCTGGTGCGCGGCCGCCTTGACCGCGGCATCGGCATCGTTTTGCGCAACCTTGCTCAGACGGTTGCGGACAGCCTGATTGAGGCTGCCCTTCAATTCTCCGATGGCCGCCAACCGGGCGGCGGATTCGGATGCGTTCAACTGCGACAACGCGACCCCCAGTTGCATCGCCTCGCGCACGCCGGGATCACGCTCGGTTTCCAACAGTGCCTGCAGACGCAGACCCAAGGTGGCATCGACGTCGTCGAGCATCTCGTTCACCGCCGCCAGTCGCGCGGCGGCGTCAGGGTGTTTGAGATTGAGCAGCGCAATGGCGGCACGAAGGTCGCCGCGCAGGCGGTTGTTGATGATGATCTTCTTCAGTTCGCTCTTGCCGACCACGCCGGCATCGGTACCGGAAAAGGCGTCTACCACAGCAAAGTCGGTGCCCTGTTTTTCGGCGATGACCAGGCGCTGATCGCTCTTGAGGAAATAGAGCCGGCCATCGAGCAGCGCGGACAGCACCGCCTTGGCGCGCGGATCGCCGCTTTCGGCAATGCGTTCGACGGCAAGCGCCTTTTGCTGGAAGGACTGATTCAACAGCTCGCCCACCGCCTGTTGATCGGCGGGCACCGTCTCCTGCGCATGCGCCGCATGCGTTCCCGCCGCGCCGATCAGCGCAACGAGCAGCCACAATACGGTCAGCGTGCGCAGACCGATGCCCGGTGCCGACCGGGATCGGGGATAGAGCGACCCCTTGCGGCCTGGGCTTGTACTGTCCCGTCGCATCCTCATTCACCGCTCATGGAAAGGGAGAGAGGAGGCGCCGGCCTCTCGGTACCGGCGCCTCGCCGTTCGGATCAGTAGTTCTGACCCGAGCACTTCTTGGTCTTGGAGTTGTAGTTACCGCAGGAGATCGGCGGCTGCCAGCTGGCGACGATGTCCTTGGAGCCCGGCAGGTAGTCGGACCAAGCGTCACCGGGGACCTCACCGTCGGTCTGCCACACCACGGCGAACTGGCCGTCTTCCTGAATCTCGCCGATCAGCACCGGCTTGGTCAGGTGGTGGTTGGGCAGCATCTTGGCGGTACCTCCGGTGAGGTTGGGTACCTCGATGCCGATCATGGCATCGACCACTTTGTCGACGTTGGTGGTGCCGGCTTTTTCGACCGCCTTCGCCCACATGTCGAAGCCGATGACGTGGGCCTCCATGGGATCGTTGGTGACGCGCTTGTCGTTCTTGATGAACTTCTTCCACTTGGCGATGAACTCGGCGTTAACCGGGTTATCCACGCTCATGAAGTAGTTCCAGGCGGCCAGGTGACCCACCAAGGGTTTGGTGTCAATGCCCGACAGCTCTTCCTCACCCACAGAGAAGGCCACCACCGGGATGTCCTCGGCGGAGAGTCCCTGGTTGCCCAGTTCCTTGTAGAACGGCACGTTGGCGTCGCCGTTGATGGTGGAGACCACGGCGGTCTTCTTGCCGGCGGAACCGAACTTCTTGATGTCCGCGACGATGCTCTGCCAGTCGGAATGACCGAAGGGGGTGTAGTTGATCATGATGTCCGCTTCCGCCACGCCCTTCGCCTTGAGGTAGGCTTCGAGGATCTTGTTGGTGGTGCGCGGATAGACGTAGTCGGTACCGGCCAGCACCCAGCGCTTCACGCCGATCTCGTTCATCAGATAGTCGACGGCAGGGATGGCCTGTTGGTTCGGCGCCGCACCAGTGTAGAACACGTTGCGCGACGACTCTTCACCTTCGTACTGCACCGGGTAGAAGAGCAAACCGTTGAGCTCTTCGAATACCGGCAACACCGATTTACGCGACACCGACGTCCAGCAGCCGAACACTACGTCGACCTTGTCTTTCTGCAACAGCTCACGCGCCTTTTCGGCGAACAGAGGCCAGTTGGAGGCGGGGTCCACCACTACCGGCTCCAACTTCTTGCCCAACAGACCGCCTTTCTTGTTCTGCTCGTCGATGAGCATCAGTACGGTGTCCTTGAGCGTGGTCTCACTGATGGCCATCGTGCCCGACAACGAATGCAGCACACCCACCTTGATGGTGTCCTGCGCCGCCATGGACGATCCGCCCGCTGCGAGCGCGCCCACCGCACACAGTGCGATTGCGGTACGTTTTAGTTTTGCAAGCGACATAACTTTTGGTCTCCTCAAGTCGAGAATTCCATCGCAGCGCACCGCGGGGGATGCGGCGGTGCGTGGATGGTACCGTTGGTAGGCGGGCCGAAATCGTGCAGCAACTCCGGCAACTCACGCCTCAGCGCTTAGCGATACTTCAACAACCGTGCCAAGCAACGCTTGTTACGTGAATACAACGTGTTATCGAAAAGCCCGGAGTGACGACGGGAGGTTCGTGCACCCATCCAACGCACCAACTTGAAAGTCGGCGCACCGTTGATGCACATCCCTGGTGCGCGCTGAAAGGAAGACGCGACGCAACGAACGTCGCGCGCAGGATGCGAGGCCGGGATCAAACAGAGGTTTGGAGCCCACGCGGGATCAGCGTGTGCGGCGACGCGAGCGAGTGCGCCGCAGGCGGGGAGCCGGGTTCTATCCTTCGCCCAGGATGCCGCGCAGGTTGGCCAGATGCGCCTTGCCGGTTTGCTGGCGCTCTTCGGGATCGGCGCTGCCCTCTTTGCCTTCCCACTTCAAATCGTCCTGGGGCAGCTCGCTCAGGAAACGGCTGGGTTCGATCTCCAGCATCTCGCCGTAGCGTTTGCGCCGCTCGGCGTAGGTGAGGGTGAGGCTTTTCTGCGCGCGGGTGATACCCACGTAGGCGAGACGGCGCTCCTCTTCCAGGCCGTGGCCTTCCAGGTTGGCGCGGTGCGGCAGGCTCTCCTC
>JBNKCG010000116.1:0-30370 GCA_050287605.1 Gammaproteobacteria bacterium
CTCTACAATCTGCTCGTGGTGCACTTGGTGACGGAGCTGGCGACTCAGACCAGCGTACGGGACACCAAGGGCTTCTTCAGCGATCATGGCTATTGCGTCGCGGGGGAGTCCTTCTCCCTCGACATCATCGAACATGCCGTCCTCCGCAATAACGCGGCTAAATATCGTGCCTTCAAACCGCTCCTGGACGACTCGGATCCACGCCTGCGGCAGTGCAGCACCGAGCTGGATCCCCGCATCCATTTCGTTCTCTATTCGGCATGCACCACGTCGCCCGAGTTGCGCGTGCTCACGAAGCAGCGTATCAACGAGGAGTTGGATGCTGCGGCCCAAGACTATTTGCTCAAATACGTACACCTGGACGTGCAGCGAAAAGCCGTATACTTGCCAAAGATGTTCGAGTGGTACCGCAAGGACTTCGGCGACGAAGCGCATTGTCGGCAATTCGTCGTCAACGGTCTGAGGGAACATCTCGGCGAGTTGCAGCTTGCCCTCATCGAACAGGGTGCCATCCACCATCTGGAATTCGACTGGAGGTTGAATCAAAGTTGAGGCGACCGAAATCGGTGGGGAACAAAAATCGGGGTGAAGTCCGGAATCGCTGCATGGACCACCTCCGAAGTGCGCGTGGGGTGCGCCAACTGAAGGAGATTGTACGGACGTATTTTGGCAAGCGTTGATTACAAGCCAAACCACAGGTCAAGGAGGGGAAGATGACCATCGTTTATGACGTTCACAAATTCGTAGAAGAAGCGCGGACAGGGTCCTATTCGAAGAAGGTGCTGGTTGAAGGCGACTCGTGGGCATCGAACCCGTTTCCCAACTCGACGAGTCTTGCCATGCAAGTCCACGAGTTCGACTCGTTTGGCTACCTGCTGTTGAATCTGGCGATGCCGGGCGACGAGGCAGGCGCCATTTTCAAATCCAACGGCAATCAAATGAAGGCGCTGAAGCGCCTGATGAGCATGCCGCAATGGGGGGACACCTTTGACTTGATCTTGTTGAGCGCATCCGGCAACGACGTTTTCGGGTCTGAAATCGTGAGCAAGGGATACGTAAAGAACAAGCGCGACTTCCCGTATCTGCACGGTCGCGAACTTCTTACCGACAGCTTTTATGGCGTGGTATCCGGTGTCGCGGATGGCTACCAGCGGTTTCTCCGCATGAGAGATACCTCCGGCCTGAACAGCGCCACGCCGGTCGTCACGCACGTATACAGTTATTTTGAACCCCGAGAGGTGGGCACCCATCTGGGCCCGGTGGTATTCAACAAAAAGGGTTGGGTGAAGCGGCATTTGAAGAACCAGGGGATCACGGACCGCGACGAGCAGTACGAGATCATCTGCGAGATGCTGGATGCCCTATACCGGCGATTGGTTCGTCTGGAGAGCGAGTTTGAGAATTTCCTGGTCGCGGATACTCGCCAGGTTTTGTTGAAGAGTGGAAATCCTGATACGAGCCTGTGGGCCGACGAGATACACCCGAACAAGAAAGGCTTCAAGAAACTGGCGAATCAGATTCGTAAGGCGGCTCAATCCAGGGGGTTATGGAAGTTGTAGGTTCTTGGGGCTCGTCCTGGCAACAGGCGTGGCGGGGACGCCCTATCCAGGGCCGGAGCGAACGAGGTGATTCACGAGCGGGTACTAGTGCGACTTTAGACCCTCTGCCGATGTTTCTTCGCGTGCGCGGGCGACGTACCAAAGAGAAGGAGGCCGCCGTTTGGCGGCCTCCTTCTTATCTCGCAAGGCGCGCGCTCTTCCGGCGCCGACTAAAATGCCGCCAATCCCTGCGCGAAGATATCGATGCCCGCAGCAATTGTTCCCAGCGACGTCAGACTTCCGTCTTCTTCCACCTTGAACATATCGATGGCACCGGCGGGGGGATCCACCGCGTAGAGGAATTGATCGTCACCGCCGAGATCGATATCCAGCGGGGCCTGGCCATTGGCGGCGACGCCGTTCAGCAGAGAAACCCGCCCACGTCGATCGACGTGGAAGCTGGACAGGGAGTTGGTGCCGGGATTGGTGGTGAACACGTCTCCGTACTCGCTGACCACGATCCAACAGGTGGCGATCTGGTTGTTGAGTTCCGACGCGGTGATCACCTGCAGCGAGCCGTTGCGACGCAGACGGTAGGACGACACCGCGTTGGTGGCAGCCTCGGCGACAAGAACGTGACCCTTGTCATCGAAGTCGATGGCAAACGGGACCTGACCGGAAGACGCGGTAGTCTCCGGATCGTTTTCCGGGATCCCCAGGAACGTCATCCGGTATACCAACAGACGGTGGTTTGCCTTGTCGGTGATTACCAGTGCACGTCCCGAAGGGGCGAACGCGATTTGCGCGTAGTTACCATCACTTAACTGACGGGTGGAGTGAGGCAGGGGTATCAGTCGTCCATGCGGTGCCATCCAGAAACCCGTGATATTGGGTTGATCGCCGTTATTCAGGACGTAGACCAAGTTGCCGGCGTTGGTGATGCTGACCGGGAACGTACCGCCGGAAGGGGTTTGGCTGGCGAGATCGATTCCATCCGAGGTGACGTGGAACACGGAGATATCATTGCTTCCGGCATTGACCGCCATCAGCCAGTTGTCGTCGTCGTGTTTGCGGCGGAAGTAGTAACTCAGACCGAAGTCTTTTGCACCGTCGTCCATCAGGACCAGTGATCCCTGGGAGGCCAGGGGATCGATTCCGCCACCTGACCCTTTGCCGCCGGTGGAAACGGTTCCCTGCAGACTTAACAGTCCCTGTGGGTTGCGCGTGAACACCACGATTTGGTTGTCTTCGGGGGCGTTTGTCATGGTATAGACCGCGCCGGATGAATCGGCGTTGGCCGGGCTGAATGTGAATGCGCATGCTAATGGAACTAACAGGACAGCCAGTTTGTAGAAACGCATGGTCGTGCTCTCCTATGGGGGTAGTTATTCCGAATCGGTATTGTTGGAGCGGTTGTTTACTAGCAAAGTCCGCGAACGACAGAGACGCCGATGAGCCGTTACCCGTCAAACGGGTCAGGATTGCGTCGTCTCCTCGAAATACCGTCGACATGGGATTCGCCGAACGGGTGAGGCACACCATCTTGCAATTGCACCGGCGTGTCATCGCGAAAGAGTCACTTTTTCGTCACGCGACGGCCGATGCGGACCAAAGGCTTATGGCCCACGGGGCTGGGTTCGTGCAGCTGGGGCTTCGAGGGGGAGGGGGTACAGACGCTTTCTGGGGAGTGGAGAGGATCGTCGCATTTGTTCACGTGTTCACGGTGACGGTACTCTCGCTGTCTTCCGATATGTTGTACAGGGTGGGAAACGTAGAGACGACTATGAAATGGATCCTTGGCATATTCATCTCGTTGCTTGTCGTCACCGCGCACGCCAAGGATGAGGAGGCGTGGGACAAACTGGTCTGGGATTACGGCGAGTTCGTCGAACGCTTTGAGATGCGGCAGTGGGACGAGGTTTTCCGTTTCGTTCGCCCGCAGACCAAAGCGGGGTTCGGTGGCGAGATGGGGGTCGCAGGCGTCAAGCAGGTTTTTGTCGACAACGGGCGTTGTTTCACCGCCATGGTGACGGCGCTAAAGCAGGGTTGCAAAAAGCTCGATGTGGAGACCGGGCTTCTCTGCCTGGCACCTCCGCAATTTGCCGACTCTTCGGTGGTATATACCGGTGCCAGGGCGGGATTCAGCTACAACCGCGATGAAGAGAGATGGTTTGTCGACTACCTGATATGCGGCGGTGACTGAGTCGAACAGGATCCGGTTCCGCACTGGCGCATCGACGCCGTTCGCTGTTGCGTCGATGCGCCAGTGCAAAACCCAACCCTGACGCCGGTGGTTCAGACGGCCACTTTGGTGCTAGGCATTGACGGGGGAATCCACCCTGTCCAGGGTTGGATAGTCGGTATAACCTTCCGCGCCGCCGCGATAGAACGTTTTCATGTCCGGCGGGTTGAGCGGCGCTTTCCGACGGAAGCGCTCGGGCAGGTCCGGATTGGCGATATACGCTTTGCCGAATGCCACGGCGTCCGCGTTGCCGTTGGCGATCGCTTGCTCGGCCGACTCCTGGGTAAAGGCCTCGTTCGCGATAAATACGCCACCGAAGGCGGCCTTGATTTTCGGGGCAAGGCTGTCGGGCGCGACGTGTTCGCGCGCACAAATGAACGCGATTTTGCGCCGGCCTAGCTCTGCGGCGACGTAACCGAAAGTGGCGGCTGGATCGGAATCGCCCATGGAATGTGCATCGCCGCGTGGCGCCAGATGCATACCGACGCGACCACTTCCCCACACGCCGATGACGGCATCCGCGACTTCCAGCATCAGGCGCGCCCGGTTTTCGATGCTGCCGCCGTAGTCGTCCGTGCGGTGATTGCTGCTGTCCTGGAGGAATTGATCCAGCAGATAGCCGTTGGCGCCGTGAATCTCCACGCCGTCGAAACCCGCGGCCTTGGCGTTGGCCGCGCCATGCCGGTAGGCTTCGACGATTCCTGGGATTTCGTCGCGCTCCAGCGCCCGCGGGGTGACGTAGGGCTTTTCGGGCCGGACCAGGCTGACATGCCCTTCGGGCGCAATCGCGCTGGGCGCGACCGGCAGTTCACCGTTGAGAAAGAGCGGGTCGGAAATACGGCCCACGTGCCAAAGCTGCAGGAAGATGCGGCCGCCCTTCTCATGTACGGCTTGGGTGACGAGCTTCCATCCGGCCACCTGCTCGTCCGACCAGATGCCGGGCGTGTCGGCATAGCCCACTCCTTGCGGGGTGACGGAGGTGGCCTCGGTAATGATCAGTCCGGCGCTTGCGCGCTGTGCGTAGTACTCGGCCATCAGGGCGTTGGGCATACGCGCCTCCCCCGCGCGGCTGCGGGTCAACGGCGCCATCACGATACGGTTCGGTAACAGCAGATCCCCGACGCGCAGCGGGTCGAAAAGCGTAGTCATAAGAAGGCCCCCAGTTATTAGTTCAATAGTATTGAACTACAGCAATATTGAAAAATCAACCCTCGTGAGGGTAACCTTGCAGCCTATGAGTCGACCACTGGCGCACCCCAACATCGAAGACGTAACCGTGGCGGGCATTCTGCACGCCCTCGCCGATCCCGTGCGGCTGGCCATCGTCAGTGAACTGTTGAAAGCGGAAGCGGGTTTGAATTGCACGCAGACGACGTGCCGGCTCGATGTGGAGATGCCGAAATCGACCTGCTCGCATCACTACCGGATTCTGAGGGAGGCCGGTTTGATCGCCAGCGAGCGTAAGGGCGTGGAACTCACGAGCCGCGTGCGCACGCGGGAGCTGGAAGCGCGGTTCCCCGGACTGCTCGAGTCGATTCTCCAAGCGCACGAGAGGGAAACGGGGAAAGGCCCGGGGCGAAGGTCCCTGAAACGGGCCTAGGTACGGCGATATAGCGTTCGGCGCGGTTTGTCGCTGAGCTGTACCACGCTCAGGATTGGCGGGATCGCGCCTCTCTTCCGCGTTGGATCACCAAAACTGGCATTCGGGCAGTCTCCGAATTGATCACCGCTTCGGAAAGCGGTGATCAATCGCGTTGTTTGCCTCAAGCTCGGACGGTAGAGAGTGGGAGGCTATCCCTGCAGATCCGCAGCGTGGTCTTCCGCGTACGTCCGGAGTGACCGCGGAGGCGTTCCGGTAAGTTTCTCGACGGCGTCGGTGACCACCGACGTCCATCCCTCTCGGACCGGGTAGAAGATTGATGCCAGGAACTGGGCGTAATCGTCCGGGATTCCGGCACCTGTCAAAATGCCGATAAAGGTCTCATCGTCGATGGGATTGTAGGCGATGGGTCGGCCGAGTACGTCCGACAGTATCTTGGCGGCATCTGCGTAGCTCAACGCTTCCGGGCCGGTCAGAGCGAAGGCGCTGCCGTTAAAGCGATCGCTGGTGAGGGCTGCGGCCGCACTTTCCGCGATATCCCGTACGTCGATGAAGCTCGATTTCCCGTCTGCGGCAGGTACCGCAATCTGTCCCTGGCCGATTCCCGCTTTCCAAAAGTTGTGGAAGTTATCGGAGAACCAATTGGGCCTGAGTATTACGTAGGGCGTCCCGGAATTTTCCAGGGCGATTTCCACCTGGCGATAGGGTATGGAGTCGTCGGCGTCGACGCCGAATACGCTCTGGAACACCACCTTCACCTTACGTGCCGCCGCTGCCTCTATCACGGGGGTCAGCAGCTCTCGGGACTGGACGTAGCCGGTAGGCAGCATGATGTAGGCACGATCAACCCCGTCGAAGGCCGGACCAAAGGTGGTCGGGTTCGTGTAGTCAAACACCACGCCCTCGGTGCCCTCGATCGATTTCCCCGTGCGTGACGCGGCTTTGACCTTCTCACCACGGGCCACGAGAGCCTTTACCAGTGGCGCACCCACGTTACCGGTTGCGCCCAAGACAAGTACCTTATTAGTCATTTCGAATCTCCAGGTATACAATGAATAGAAGGTTTCGTATAGAAACCAGGTATTTCATATATACTATGCTAGGGATTTCGTTTAAAGAGAGCACTTTTGGGTAACCTGGTTTCCTAGAGGAAACCGCACGCTCTCTTTCGTGGCGAGGAGGAACGATGAAACAGGCCTATGACGTTTACGAAAGTCGCTGCCCCACCCGGATGGTGCTGGATCGACTGGCCGACAAGTGGGCGCTGCTGATTCTGGATCGACTGGAAAAGGCACCTCTGCGCTTCAACCAGCTGAGACGCGACATCAAGGGGATTTCACAAAAGGTGCTCTCGCAGACGCTGAAGAGACTCGAACGCGACGGGCTGATCTCACGAACCGCGTTTCCCACAGTGCCGGTCACCGTCGAATATGCGCTGACGCCACTTGGCCAGACGCTTACCGAAAGCGTATCCGTCCTGGCGCACTGGGCAGAGCGCAACATGGATGCCGTGTTCGCGGCACAAAAGACCTACGACGCCACTTCCCGTGAGTAGCGTTGGACGCGTGCCGAGAGCGGACGGCGCAACTTTGGATCCCGATCAGATTGACAATGCCCACCAGTTCGCCGGCATCGGTCGACTGGCGGCGGGTCGGAGTCTTTGCGGACGGGTCTACATTGCCGGAAACGGGCTCTAAACTACCCATCCGACGTCTCTTTTTTCGTGCTGACGACCGATAGAACCTGATATCGAGAACTGAATCAAATGTATCATGAGTAAATCGCGGCGAACGACGTGTGCGACTCGACAATGATGCGGCGGGTATACTGTCTGCCGGGAAAATGCTTGCGAGCAACCAATGCGAAAAAAGCTCGAATATCTGCGCAAGAAGATCGCCTTCACCGGTTCCGCGGACTATTGGGAACGCCGATACCGCAAAGGCCGTACATCGGGAAGCGGCTCCTACGGAAAATATGCTGAGTTCAAAGCACAGTTTCTGAACACGTTTGTCGAGGAGAATGCGATTACGAGCGTTATCGAGTTTGGTTGCGGCGATGGCAATCAGCTTAGCCTAGTACGCTATCCACGATACATTGGCCTGGATGTCTCCAAAACCGTACTTGATCGTTGTCGGAAGCGCTTTGTCGAAGATGAGACTAAGGAGTTCCATCTTTATGATCCACACCTGCTAGCAGGTGCCCCGGACAAGTTTGTTGCCGATGCCGCCTTGTCACTCGATGTCATATTTCATCTCGTGGAAGACGATGTGTACAAGACCTACATGCAGCGGCTATTTGCGGCTGCGCAGCGCTTTGTCGTTGTTCTGAGTTCCGATAGGGAAGACAGCGAAACGGACAGCGTTCACGTGCGACACCACAAGTTCACGGATCTCGTGGCGGAGCGTTTTCCGTCATGGACGCTTATCTCCACCACCAGAAATCCCTATCCTGAGAACTTTGCGGACTTTTATGTTTACGGGCGGCGAAGCGAGGTTGACTCATAGCTAAACAACGCCGTAGGGCGTGTTGTCCGCCAACTCTGTGGACTGTGAATGGATATTTGGCCCAGTGTTTAAGCCTCGAGTGGGATTGGAAGGTACCAAAGCTCGCTGAATCATCGAAGCTGGGCGCTCGATGTGAATGTCTGTCGACCACATTGCACCTCAATGAAGCGCGCTCAGCAGTTGCCCGACGACGTCGCGTGCCCGCTTTTGCCCCGGTGAAGTGCCGCCCAGTACGCGCAGCCCCCAGATACCGCTCATCAGGAACGCCGCCAAAGCCTTGGGGTCTTTATCGGGCGGGAGTTCACCTCGGTCACGCGCTTCGGTTAGCGCATCTTTGAAGAGTTTTTCGATGCGCTGGAGATGGCTGTTGACGTGCTCCTGCACCACGCCGCCGTGCCGTCCCAGCTCCAGTACTGTGTTGACCAGCAGGCAACCGCGTTTGGCCTTGCCGCCGGCGATCTCGTCTGCGAGCTGAAAAAAGTAGCGCCGAATACCGTCGACGGGGGAGTCGGAAGCCGCCAGCGCGGCCTCGATCCGGGTGATGCTCTGGCGTCCGTACATTTCGAGAACGGCGAGAAACAGATCCTCCTTGGAGCGGAACGCGGCGTAGAGGCTGCCCGGCTTGAGCTTCATCACCTTGCCCAATTCCGCTACGCCGATACCCGAATACCCATACTCCCAAAAGGCGTTCATCGCCCTCTGGAGCACCTCTTCGCGCTCGAATGCCGCCGGTCTGCCCATGCGTTTCCTCTCGAATACGGGTGCATTCTATCCATTGTGGAGCGAATGCTCAAATATTGCTTGCCCCATCCGCTTGGGCGTGCCAGTATTTGAGCATCTACTCAATAACAGGAGATCTGGTGATGGCAAGCCTTAAGGCGGCAATCGACGAATACAACGCGAAGAAGCAGCAGCAAGTTCCGGCGGAGATCCTCGCCGTCATGGACTCATCCACCCAGGCATTGAAGGCATCGGGTATCGAAGACCGCGCGCTCAGGGCCGGCGACGTCATGCCAGACTTCACGTTACCCAACCAGCATGGGCAGGTCCGCTCCCTGTCGGAGTACGTGGCCGAGTCACCCGTGGTGCTGAACATTTACCGCGGCGGCTGGTGCCCGTACTGCAACATGGAGATGAAGGCGCTGCACGATGCCTTGCCGGAAATCGAGGCGCGCGGCGTGCGTCTGATCGGCATGGCGCCGGAGATGCCCGACAAGGCGCTCGCCACGGCAGAACGCGCCGGGCTTGCCATCGATATCCTGAGCGATACGGGAAACCGGGTGGCCGAGCGTTTGGGATTGGTCTTTGATCTGCCCCAGGAACTGCGCCCCATCTACGAGAAGTTCGGTCTCGACATTCCGGCTTACAACGGTGACCAGAGCTTCAAGTTGCCCGTCCCGGCGACCTACATCATCGACCAGAAACAGCGCATCGTGTTCGACTTCGTCAATGCCGATTACACCCAGCGTATGGAGCCGGCCGAGATCGTAGCAACGCTCGATCAGCTGATCCCCTCCCGTCGACGGGCGACCGGTTGAATTGCCACCGGAGTCCATAAAAAACACGCCTGCCCTAGCGGCAGGCGTGTTTTGATCAACACGTAGTGAAGCGCTGCTACCGGGTACCAGTCGTCTTCATCAAACGATCGCCCGCTAGCGGGAGAAGCCGGTTCGTTACCGGTGTCCCCGTCCCGTTCTGCTCAGCTTCTTGATGAAGTTGGTGCTATCGGACTCGTCGCAGGTGGTGATGCGATCCCGCTGTTCGTGCTCGATGCACGGAGGTGCGACTACCTCGCTGAGGTCAATCAGCCAGGTGGCGTCGCCCATGCCGTTGACCGCGTCCAGGGTGCTCTCCGGGTGCTGGACGTTGATGATGAACTGCGTGGGAATGGCGGGGTTGAAGATCATGCCGGTATTCTCCGCACCCTTCACCTGCAGACTCATGAAGTGATCCAGCGATTCCGCCACGCCGTCACCGTCGGTATCGCGCAGAAACCAGACGTCGCCCCCCACGTTGTCGCCGTTGGGCTTGTCCTCGACGATGTAGATGTTACCCAGGGCATCCTGCGCCAGATTGTCGGGATCGCTGAGGGTGCCGGTGGTCGGTTCGTAGCCCAGGTTGTAGGGCGTTACGCCGGCTGCAGCAGCGACGCGTACCATCGCACGGCCGTGACCCAGCTCTTCAACGGAGTAGACCGCCTGCTCGGAGGTGGCCGTGAAATAGAGCACCTCGTGACGATTCCTGAGATAGCCGACCTCCACGTCCTCCGGCCGTCCGAACGGCGTGCCGTTGACGTCGTTGGCCGCCGCACGACCACCGCGGGTGAAGTTGTCGAACGGATCGGAGATGCCCGGCAGGGCGTTGCCGTCGCGGTCGGTCAATGCAACCCAGGTGGCACGGCCGGTGCGTACGGCGGCGGCGTTGACGCCAGCGTCCCAGTTGATGGAAGCATCGCCGTTGAATGCGTCGACGGCGAGCACGAACGACTGTCCTCTCGAATAGTTGCCGGGGCGCGAGGGCACAAACTTGTAGATCGAGCCGGAGCGATCTTCATCGACGAAATAGAGCGCCGTCCCGCGGTGATTGAAGCGCAACCCTTCGTGGGAGACATTGGGGATGCTGGTCAGTTCGTTAACCACTACAGTCTCGCCTGCTTCCACGTCGGCCATGGGGTTGACGACTTCGAATATGCGGCCCTGGCCGGACCACTCCTCACCGATCAGCAACGTGTTCTTGGGAGTCCAGGTGGCGGGATCGAGGGCGCCGAAGTCTTCGTCCCAGACACCGTTGGCGCCGTTCATGTCGCCCCTGAAGAGGTTGACGGCCTTGTCCGTCTCGGTGTCGTAGCGGGTAAGGCCGGCACCGTATTGGGTCTCGTGGGGCAGGAAGATGTAGCGCCCAGTCGCATCGAAGGCGCTCATATCGGTCATCGACGCGTTGGCGCCGAGACCGGGAACGCGCACGCTCGACTGACTCGCGTCGGCCTCGATTTCGTTCAGGCTGGTGAGGTTCTTGTAGCTGACGCCGGCGGGCACCTGCCACGGCGAATTGAGTTCGTTGACGTGATTCGGTACCTGAGCAACGGCGGCCGACTGCGTCAACGGGTTAAAGAAGATGTCGGTCCCTGCGGCGGCGTTTTGGGCGCAAGCCAGCAGGAGACCCGAACAGACAGCGGTACTAGCGATTTGACGCATGAGTCATCTCCAGATGGGTGGTGTTACAAGGGGCACCACCCAATCTAGGGCGGGTTTGTGAAATCGCCGTGTATCGCCAGTGACGGTTGTCTGACATTCTCAAGCCAATTGCTAGGGTTTTTGAAATCATCATGAGACGGTGTATTCAGCGCGTCCCGAACACCGGCGAGAGCGGAAGGGCGTTGAACGCAGAGCTGACGGACAGCAAACATCCGGAGGTTCTCTAAGCCAACCGATCGTGTGTATATTGAGTCGCCCGAGTCCGGTCACGATTGCGGATCGGCGTGGCGCAGGCCATCTATTGCAGTCGCACTTGCGCCCGATAGGTAGGTCTTTCTCCAGCGCGAAAAGTGGGAACCGTCGATTTCGCGGGCGGGTGTCCCATCGTCACGGACCGTCAGTCAACAACAGGGAGTCAACCATGAATAATCCCGGTGAGTCGAAGAAGGATCGCTATCCCACTCCGCCACGAGCATCGATTGGGCGTCGTTTCATGCGCGTCGGATCGTTTGTCGTGCAGTTGTTGGTGGCTCTCCTCTGCGCCGAACGCGGGTGGGCATATACGGCGGACGCCAAGATCAATATCAACGAATTCGAGAGAAGCACTAAACCGCGTCCTTCCTTCTGGGAAGTGCAACTGATGTACACGTCGGTTTGCCAGCGCAAGGTGAGTGCGGAGGTGTGGTACATCGAGCGCAACGCCAAGGAGGTCAATATCCGGGCAATTGCGGAAAAGCTTATTGGCAAATCCATTGCCAAGCTGAAACAGCAGTGTCCTGCCGCTGAAGAGGTCTATGTTTCATTGACGGAAAAAGGTGACTTCTTCGGTCGGAGTAGGGTGTATGGCGTACTGAAAAAGAGCCTTGGTTGGAAATTTGAAGAGAGGGGGATCGGCGCGCTGAAGGCACAGCAGAACGTCGCCGCCTTCTCTCTTTTGATGGGGAAAGGCGTCGCTAAGCATGACGTCGTATTTGTTCTCCACGATGGCGGCCAACTGGATGGGTTCTTTGGTTCGGAGTTGGGGGGAACGATCAGCGAGGTGTCGGTCGTTCGCGACGATATCGAAAACAGCAACAACTATCGTTACCGCGTTCGCGGGTATATGGCGGGTATCGACAAAACACGGGTCTGCGAAAACCCGCGTGATGGCGTCTATAGCTGGGGTGCGTTCGAGTTGACGTTGCTTGAGCCAGAGGTGGGCCGCCGCGTGGAAGGGGTCTACGTGCCATGCGGCGCGCTCGGCCAGGCACGCCGTACGGAGACCGTGATGGGGGTGCCTGCGGCGGGGCCCGGTGGGATGCCCATGCCCATTTTTGAGCCGACGTTCTACAAGAAACTCTTCGGTATGATAGAGGTGGCGGCGAGTGGACAAAACGAGACACAGAAGACCCAGCTCGCTTTCGAGCCACTGGTAACGGGTCCGGGATTTTCCGTCGTTCCCCAGGAGGCGGGGTGGTGCGGCACGTCCATGAAGCTCAGTGTGTACTATGAGGTGGAGCACTCCGACAGGAACAAGGTATTGGGCGATTCGTACCAGGAGTTTGCGTTGAACAAGATTGTGCGGCGCATTCCGGGAGCCTGTCCGACTGCAGATTTCGTCGAATTGAAGAACTACCGCGTCGGCGAGACCGAGCCCTACGACACCTACCTGTATCAGATCAACGATAGAAAGAACCGCGGCCGCGAAGCCTATGGCGGCGGAAACTACTACGCTCATGAGGAACGCCACACGCTCAGCGAACCCATGGTGCGGGGTCTTTATGAGCAATCCTGCATGGCATGCCACGAGCTCGGTGTCGGTGGGGCGCCGTTGATCGGTGACGCCCGAATGAAGCGTATCGGAATCGCTCAACCGAAGGTGGAGGCGGCGCTCAACGGGGCGAAACGGGACCCCGGGATTCACTTCGCCGATTTTCACTGCCGCAACTGTTCGTGGAGCGATCTGATCGCCCTGACGCGATATATGGTCAACGGCAAACGCAACCCCACCGTGCGACAGATAGCCGACCTGCCCAAGGCGCTGCAACCGTTGGCACACTATGCGGCGGCGCCGTCGGTCAAGAGCCTGCTGGACAGTGCGGCCTTGGATTCCGTGAGTCCATACGTCTCCGCCCTCTACCGGGGCCGCTACGGGGATGTCGATGCGCTGCAGCGCGCCGCCATTGCCACGCATTTCACCGATTTCGTCGAGCTCTACAGCTACTACTGCGGGGACAGCTACCAAGGGCGTCTGAAATCGATTCAGCTCACCTACGTTGAACGCAAAGACGAGTGGGACGCCATCTATCTGACGGAGAAACGCACCAATCTGGTAAAAGTCCCCGCCCAGTACCATGGCACCTACGCCAGGTACGCGGGGAACTTCGCGGTAACCGGCTGGTTCGATCCGGATGAGAGCGACGGCGGGTTGCAGAAGCTGCGCGACAAAGGGCTGCTGATCCGCAACGTCCCGGGCACCTCGATGGTCGCGCAGAAGATCAGAAACGTGGTGCGCCGTACCGAGGACGAGCGCGCATTGCTGAGTTTCGCCAGAAAAGACCGCGCGCAGTGCAACGATCCGACGATCCTCGGCTACATGGCCAACCTAGCCGGCTACGTGCAGTAGCGGCGCAGGTCATTCCACCGGCGCTTTGACGTGATAGGCCAGACGCCTGCCAATGAACGTGACGACGCAGTGGTAGCTGTCGTTGCAGCCTTCTTGCCGTCGTAGGGCGAGGGGAAGAAGCCCCTCGACGCGGAATGCCTCCGAGTCCTGAGAGGAAGAGCGGGTCGGCGAGACACTCGTCGTCGGCGCCCAAATCGATCAACGGCGGGGGTTGCCGCATCGGCCTGGGACAGCATTAACCGTCCTCGACCAGCGCTGGTAGTCAGCGGGTCGCGTTGAGTGGCCTGAGTCAGACGCAGGAGGCTATAACCTTGCGGGCGCCAGGTGTATGTATGGTACGATCCAGCGGTCTAATTTCAATCGTCGGAGGCAGGGATGAGCGTGCGGATAGCGTGGCGGATGCCGACCTTCAAAGCGTTCGTGGGCTGGGCAGTCGTGGTGTCCGGCTTGTTGCTGGGCGGTTGTGCGACCGAGGCGTCGCGCACTATCGAACCGCCCACGGTGACGGCGGCCCAGACTACTTACGTCGGTCCGCGCACCGCGCTGGCGGTGGGTAAATTCGACAACCGCTCGGCCTTCATGCGCGGTCTGTTCTCCGACGGTATCGACCGCTTGGGCAACCAGGCAAAAACCATTCTGGTTGCGCATCTGCAGCAGAGCGGGCATTTCAACGTGCTCGATCGCACCAACCTCGAGGAACTCAAGCAGGAGGCGGCGCTGGCCGGTGCGCAGCAGCATGTGAAAGGCGCGCGCTACGTGGTGACGGGAGACGTCACGGAATTTGGCCGCAAGCAGGTCGGTGACCGACAGCTGTTCGGAATCCTGGGTCGAGGCAAGCAGCAGGTGGCATACGCAAAAGTGGCTTTGAACGTGGTCGACATCAAGACCTCGGAAGTGGTGTTTTCAGCGCTGGGTTCGGGGGAGTACACGCTGTCCAATCGCGAGGTTTTTGGCTTCGGCGGTACCGCGAGTTACGACTCTACGCTGAATGGGAAGGTGCTCGATCTGGCCATCCGCGAAGCGGTCAACCGCCTGGTGGAAGGTAAGGATGCGAGCCGCTGGGGTGGCGAGGTGCAATCCGGATCTTAGCTGTTCCACCCAGCGAACCCGCAACAGGGAAATGGGGGGGAAATGAAACCGCGCTTGTTATTTACCGTTTTCGCTGCGGTCGGCCTGTTTTGGCTGGCCGGTTGTGCGCCGCAGCCGACGCTCTACCACTGGGGCGATTACGAGGATCAGGTCTACGACTATTTGCGGAGCCCAGAGGGCGGTGACCTGACTGCGCAGATTCAGGTGCTGGAGGCGGACGTCGAAAAGGCCAAGGCGCAGAACAAACCGCTCCCGCCGGGCTTTCGCGCTCATCTCGGTATGCTGTATTACGCGCGGGGCAAGGTCGATCAGGCGGTCGAGCAGTTTCAACTCGAGAAAGCCGCGTTTCCTGAATCGACACCGTTCATGGACAGATTGCTGAACAAGTTCAAAGGGTAGAGGGAGCTCGCTATGTGGCGCATCACCGTTGCGGGAAGAGTGTTGTTGTCCGCGTTGGCGCTGCTGACGCTTGGCGGCTGCGTTACCGCGCCAATCCAGTACGATTACTCTGCGCTGCGCGTGGCGAATCCCAAATCCATTCTCATCCTGCCACCGACCAACGAATCTCCGGAGGTCAATGCTGGCGAGAGCATTCTCTCTAGCGCCACCTTCCCGGTTGCCGAAGATGGTTATTACGTGCTGCCCGTGGCCTTGGTGTCGCAAACATTCAAGGAAAACGGCGTCACCAACGCCTTCGATTCCCACCAGATCCCGGTCACTAAACTGCGTGAAATTTTCGGTGCCGATGCTGCCCTGTACATGAATATCCAGGACTATGGCGCCGCTTTCAAAATCCTGTCGAGCGACGTGCGAGTAACTCTCCAAGCCAGACTCGTGGATCTGCGCAGCGGTGATCTGCTGTGGGAGGGTAGAGCAACCGCCAGCAATCAAGAGGGACGGAGCAACAACCAGGGATTGCTGGCGGCGTTGATCGGCGCTGTGGTCGAGCAGATCATGAACGATGTATCCGACGCTGGGCACCGTGTGGGTATGGTAGCGAATCGGCGCCTGTTGAGCGCCAACCACAACGGTGGCCTGCTTTACGGTCCACGCTCTCCGAAATACGAGGGCTCCGGCGGTGAGGTCGAACCGGCCCCGACGGCACCGGCCGATCAAGCGAGCAAGTAGGGCGCTTGCGGGCGAATCCGGCGAGTCAGCAGCTACGTCGGGTGGCGCGGGCCATACGCTGCGGGCGAGGTGGGGCCCGGTAGAGCACCCCGCGAGACGGCCGCGAACCCTTACTCCGACCCTTCCGGCAACATCACTCGGTGTTCCTTGCTGAGCTGGTAGTCCTTGAACACGTGCTCGGCATCGAGCAGCTGATAACTACCGTCCTCCCGCTGTCGCGTGGTCTCCTTCAACCGATAGGTGTAGTGCCCGCAGGTCCAACAGGCGAAATTGCGCATGTGGGTGCAGAGACAGGTTTTCTCGTAGACGTGTAGATCCTTGCCCTTGATGCCGGGGTTGCGCTCGACGGCGCGATTGTACGCCTCGATGTAGGCGCAATTGCCCTTGCTGTCCAGCAGATAACCGTAGGCCTCGCAGCCGGGGCGGATGCCGGCGCCAATGGCGGGGCAGGATTTGATCATGCGCATGGGGTAGCCGGTGGGCGAGAGGCTGTTGACCTCGATGTCCTCCTCGTTGGCCTTGAAGTACTCCTGTTTGACCTTGGCCGGCAGGCCGCACTCGTGGGTGACGGTGAAGCGGGTGGCCACCTGTACTGCGGCGGCGCCCATCTCCAGGTACTCCGTGGCGTCGCTGCCGGTGAAGATACCGCCCGCGGGGATGACGGGTATCTCAAGGTCGTGCTCCTTGAGAAACGCCATCACCTCGGCGGTGATGGTGCGCAGGTCGTATTTGAACCAGTCGTCGGCGCCGAAACCCAGGTGCCCGCCCGCCAGGGGGCCTTCGACCACGACGTAGTCGGGCAGCCGATTCAGGGTGTTGTTCTTGCGCAGGAACAGATTGAGCGCGCGTGCCGAGGAGACGATGATGCCGAGCTGGCAGTGGCGGAAGCGCGGGTGATCGGCGATCAGCCCGAAAGAACCCAGGTGCAGGCCGGCGCTCAGGGTGATGCCGTCAATACCGGCGTCCATCGCGGCCTCCAGGCGTACCTTTAAAGTCTCGCGCGGATTGTTCATGGAGAGCTTCTCCATGCAGTTGACGAAGATGAGCCCTTCGCCCTGCTTGGCCTCCATGGTGCGGCCCGCGTGCAGCTTGGTGGCCTCGGCCAGCTCGCCGAGATCGAAGTGGATGCTGGTCTTGTCGCGGTTGTCGACGTTGTACTGGTACTTCTTGAGCTTGCCCTTGACGTAGTCGGTCTGGTAACGCCTGTCCGAGACGGTGGGCACCATGGCGTCGGAGATGTGGCCGATGCCCCCCAGGCGGGCGGCGACCAGGGCGAGATCGGCGGTGGAGATATCCACGCCCATGCCGCCGATCATGATCGGGACATATTCGGCACCGCCCAGTTGCAGGCGGAAATCATCGACGCACTTCATGAACGCTCCAGCAGCGGACGGTGTTTCTCGTTATCGGTATGGGCCGTGGCCCGCACGGCACACGGGATCTCGGTCGGCGCAGCCGAGGGGTGCCGGGGAATCAGCCGACCGCATCCCAACGATCTGCCACTTGGCTGAATTCCGGCTTCATCGCGCTCTCCCGGCAACCTCGGTTTCGTGCGCTATCTTGGTAAGTGTACCTGGATTGGCGCGGAACGTGTGCCTTAAGGCGCGGCGGATTTTCCGCAAACTTCAGGGGCTTTGCGGCGACGCCCTGCGGGCTGTCGAGTATCCCCGAGCCGCCCGAGTGTCCGCGTTTCCGGTGGGCGCCGACCGTGTGGGGAGGCCGGTTCTGTGCGTCGAGTCTTATCGCACCGCAGTGAATGGAGTATGCTTGAACCACAAGCACACCAACCAGAGTACGACGACATCTGCGGGGGGACGGCATGAATCGCGGCGAACGAAACTACGACGAGAAACGCGATTTTTACCGCATGGCGGTGGATTGCACGGTCACTTATCAGGTCAGAGGTACGTCGCAGGCGGGCCAGGGTATTTGCCGCAACCTGAGCGCGGGCGGCGTGTTGATGGAAATCAGCGATCCGCTGGAAGCGGGTGCCGGCATCGAAATCCGCATCGAGCCCCAGAGCAGCATCACCGGGGCACTGGAGGCGCTGGCGCAGGTGATCCGCTGCGAGCCGGTTGCCGCAGGCACGGGGTATAGCGTTGCCGCGACCATATTGGAAATCAAGAAGTGACCGTTCCGCGGTATCGTACCTGAGCTGTCTGCGCGGCGTTCGCGCGCTTTCGTTAGGCCATCCGCTCGGTGCCGCAGCGCGGTGCCGGTCCCTTACTATCCGTCCTGAGCCATGATCGAGCCTACCTACCTGGACGCGGTGGTCAGCTGTTTTCGCGACCTGCAGATGAGCATCTGCCAGGCTCTGCAGCAGGAGGATGGCGGTGCCCAGTTTCGCGAAGACGCCTGGGATCGCGTGGAGGGCGGCGGCGGGCGCAGCCGGGTGCTGAGCGAGGGTGCCGTGTTCGAGCAGGTCGGCGTCAACTTCTCGGACGTGCACGGCTCGCAATTGCCGGCGTCGGCCACGGCGCGACGGCCCGATCTGCAGGGGGCCGGCTTCCGCGCCACGGGGATTTCACTGGTGGCCCATCCCCGCAACCCCTACGTACCCACCTCGCACATGAACCTGCGCTTTTTTATGGCAGCTCGCGACGGGGGCGAACCGCTTTGGTGGTTCGGCGGTGGATTCGACCTCACCCCGTATTACGGTTTTGAAGAGGACGCCATCCATTGGCACCGCACCGCGCAGGCGGCCTGTGCCCCGTTCGGCGCCAAGACTTATCCGCGCTTCAAGCAGTGGTGCGACGAGTACTTCTTCATCAAACACCGCAACGAACTGCGCGGCATCGGCGGGATCTTTTTCGACGATCTCAACGAGTGGGGTTTTGCACGTACCTTCGAATTCGTGCGCAGCGTCGGCGAACACTACCTCATGGCCTACCTGCCCATCGTGGCGCGGCGCAAGGCGACCGAATACGGCGAACGCGAACGCGATTTCCAGCTCTACCGCCGCGGCCGCTACGTGGAGTTCAACCTGGTCTACGACCGCGGCACGACCTTCGGCCTGCAGTCCGGCGGGCGCACCGAGTCCATTCTCATGTCGCTGCCGCCGCTGGTGAAGTGGCGCTACGACTGGCACCCCGAGCCGGGCACCCCGGAATCGATGCTTTACTCCGTCTTTCTCAAGCCGCGTGATTGGGTGGGTCGCGTGGGGTAAGGGCGTGCGTTCTTGCCCGACGGCTCGCAGATGTCGGGATTGCGAAGAGGGTGTAGGTAATTCTTTCGCGGTTCTTGGCGCCAAGGAAAACGAACGGCCCAAGCCCGAGCGTCACTCCCGGCGTTTCTTGGCCCGCGGATGCGCTTGGTCATAGACCCGAGCCAGGTGCTGAAAATCCACGTGAGTGTAGATCTGAGTTGTGCTGATGTCGGCATGACCGAGCAGCTCCTGCACCGCGCGCAGGTCGCCGCTGGATTCCAGCAGGTGGCTGGCGAAGGAGTGGCGCAGCAGGTGAGGATGAATGCGCCCCGGCGTGCCCTGGTGGCGTGCCCAGTGGCGCAGGCGCTCTTGGAACCCGCGGTGGCTGAGGCGCGTACCGCGGCGGCTGAGAAACAGCGCGCGCTGTTCCGGGTTGGCGGTGAGACGGGTGCGCGCCTTAAGCCATTCGCGCAGGGCGGTGCGCGCTTGACGTCCCACCGGCACGATGCGCGTCTTGTTGCCTTTGCCGGTGACGCGCACCGTAGCGTCGTCGAGATCCACGTCGCCGAGGTTGAGCGACAGCAGCTCAGCGAGACGCAGTCCGCACGAGTAGGCCAGCTCCAGCAGCGCGCGGTCGCGCACCACCAGCAGGTCATCGCCGGGGATCGCCATCAGCCCTGCCACTTGATCGACGTCCAGGGTGTGGGGCAGCTTGCGTGGCGCCTTGGGGGCGGGAATGTCGAGCGCGGGGTTGTGGCTAGCCGCACCTTCGCGCAGCAGGTAGTTGAAGAAGCTGCGCGTCGCCGAGAGCGCGCGCTGCAGGCTGCGTGGACCGCTACCAGCGCGGTGGCGGGCGGCAACGTAGCGCCGCATCACGTGGGCATCAACATCGCTCCACTGCGCGATCCCCTCGTTGTCACAATGCCGGCGCAGGGTGTCGAGATCGCGCCGGTAGCCGTTGCAGGTGTGCGGAGAGAGACGCCGCTCGTCGTGCAGGTGCTGAAGAAAACGTGTCAGCCACTGCTCGGCGACCGGATTCATTTCAGGTGCGGCTTGAGCAGGTAGCCGATCAGTTCGCCGAGGCGGGTGAGAAACAGCGTGCCCATGGCGAGCAGGAAACGCTCCGGGTCGCGGCTGCCCACCGCCAGAAAGCCCAGCGGTTGGTCGGCGGCGAGCGGGATCAGGGCGGCCGATTTGATCTCCGTGGCGCGCTCGCCGAACAGGTAGTCGAGCTGTGCGGCTTTGAGGCGGCCGCACACCGGCTTCTGGGTACGGAAAAACTCGATGAACGGTGCCAGCGCCAAGTCGTTGCGCGCTACCCGGTAGGTTCCCAGCGCGTCGCCGGCAGGATCGCCGAACAGGCGCACGGTGACGGCGTCGGCGCCGAAGATCTCGCGCAGACTGTCGCTCAGGGTGGCAAGGGTCTCGGTGGCTTCGCCGCTGCTCAGCAGCGCGATGGTGAGGCGATGCAGACGCTCGTTGGTGCGGTCGTTGTCGCGCGCCACCTCCACCAGCTCCATCAGCTTGTTGCGTAGCTGGCGGTTCTGGGCGCGCAGCGACTGCACCTGGCGCTCGATGAGCGAGACGGCGGAACCGCAGTCGTGGGTGAGTTGCAGCTCGGTTAGCAGCCCCGGGTGGGTAAGCAGAAAATCGGGATGCTGTTCCAGGTACTCGATAACCAGGCGTTCGGTGATGGCGTCGGGCGGGTTGTCGCGCTGCTGCTGCATGCTCATAGTTCGATCTGCCCCCGAAAGACCCATTCAGCCGGGCCGGTCATCTGCACCGACGCGTTTGCACCGGGCCAGCTTACCACAAGTCGCCCGCCCTTCAGCTCGACCGTGGTCTGCGCCTGCAGCAGACCCTGCACGTTGCCCACCACTACCGCAGCGCAGGCGCCGGTGCCGCAAGCCAGGGTTTCGCCCACGCCGCGTTCGAAGACGCGCAGGCGGATGTAATCGGGGGCGACGATCTGCATGAAACCCACGTTGACGCGCTGGGGGAACCGGGGGTGGCGCTCGATGAGGGCGCCCAGCTCCGCCACCGGTGCCGTGTCGACGTCGTTGACCTGCAGCACCGCGTGGGGGTTGCCCATGGAGACCGCGCCGATCTCTACCGCCCCGCCGTCCAGGTTGAGGTTGTAATGGGGCTGGGGCGCCGGTGCATCGAAGGGAATGCGCGCTGGCTCCAGTTCGGGGATGCCCATGTCCACGGTGACCTGGTTGTCTACGGGGCGCGACAGCCGGATCAGGCCGGCGGAGGTTTCTACGTTGACCTCGTCCTTGTCGGCCAATCCGGTCTCGTGCACGAAGCGTGAAAAGCAGCGCGCGCCGTTGCCGCACTGCTCCACTTCGCCGCCGTCGGCGTTGTAGATGCGGTAGCGAAAATCAGCCCGCTCGCCGGTGGGGCGCTCCACCACCAGCACCTGATCGCAGCCGATGCCGAAGTGGCGGTCGGCGATGCGGCGGATCTGCTCGGGCGTGAGCTGCACCGACTGGCGAATCCCGTCGAAGACGACGAAATCGTTGCCCAGGCCGTGCATCTTGCTGAATTCGAGGCGCATGGCCACAGATTACCGGGATCGGGAGGGCAAGGGAACTGCGCCGTGGTGGCGCTGCAGTCGCGCGGCTCCTTGCGCGCCAAGCGGCCGAGTTCGCCCGGCGATATCGCTGCTTCTCAACATCGCGTTTGACGCGCTTCGGGTCGCGATCATCCCCCGCTCTGCGGCAGCGGGTGCTCGCCGGCGAACAGCTCCTCCACCGATTCGCGTTCGCGCACCAGGTAGCTCTGGTCGCCGTCCACCATCACTTCGGCCGCGCGCGGGCGCGAGTTGTAGTTGGAGCTCATCACGAAGCCGTAAGCGCCCGCCGAACGTACCGCCAGCACATCGCCGGGGGCGACCGCCAGCTCGCGCTCCTTGCCCAGCCAGTCGCTGGTTTCGCATACCGGACCCACCACGTCGTAGAGGCGCATCTCACCCTGGCCGTGTTCCTGCACCGGCAGGATGTTCTGCCACGCTTGGTAGAGCGCCGGGCGGATGAGATCGTTCATGGCCGCGTCGACGATGGCGAAGTTTTTGTGCGGCGTGTGTTTGAGGTATTCGACCCGTGTCAGCAGCACCCCGGCGTTGCCGGCGATGGCGCGCCCCGGCTCGATGATCAGCGTGTAGGGCAGCGCGCCCAGGTGTGCATTGAGCGCCGCGCTGTACTGCGCCGGATCGGGGGGCTGTTCGTCGCGGTAGGGGATGCCGAGTCCGCCGCCGAGATCGATGTGTCGGATGGCGATGCCTTGCTCGGCCAGACGCTCGATGAGTGCCAGCAGGCGTTGCAGCGCCTCTGTGAAGGGGCTGAGCTGGGTGAGTTGCGAGCCGATGTGGCAGTCCACGCCGATCACCTCGATACCGTCCATTGCTGCGGCGTGCTGGTAGACGTGTTCGGCGGCCGCGATGTCGATGCCGAACTTGTTCTCCTTGAGCCCGGTGGAGATGTAGGGGTGGGTCTGCGCGTCCACGTCGGGATTGACGCGCAGCGACACCGGGGCGCGCTTGCCCATGGCGCGGGCCAGTTGGTCGAGCTGTTCCAGCTCAGCCTCCGATTCCACGTTGAAGCAGTGGATGCCCACTTCCAGCGCGCGGCGCATCTCATCGACGCGCTTGCCGACTCCGGAGAAGAGGATCTTGGCCGGATCGCCGCCCGCGGCGAGGACGCGCTCGAGTTCGCCCAGCGAGACGATGTCGAAACCGGAGCCGAGGCGCGCCAGCACGTTGAGTACCCCGAGGTTGGAGTTGGCCTTGACCGCGTAGCAGATCAGGTGGTCGGTGCCTCGGAACGCCTCGTCGAAAACGCGCCAATGACGCTCCAGCGTGGCGCGCGAATAGACATAGCACGGCGTCCCGTACTGGGAGGCGATGCGGTGCAGGTCGACGTCTTCGGCGTGCAGCACGCCGTTGCGGTAGTGGAAGTGATCCATGGGGTATCGACGATCAGGGTTGCGTGGAGGGTTTTTTGTCGCTCTTGGTGGTATCGCTGGGAGCGTCCGGCAGGTAGAGCGGACCGGTTTGCCCGCAGGCGCTAAGCCCGATCACCATCGCCAGTAGCAGTGCGGAAACAGAGAATACCGGAGTTCGCATGGGGAAACTTCCGTTGCGGGTTCGCGACCAAGATGCGCCGGCCAGTATAAACGTCCCCTAGTCTGTGCCCAAGCGCGGCCGGCAACGGCTGCTATTCTTCTTCCATCCCCCTGCGATCCCGTTGCACTGCGATGCCCCATCTCCCCCTCGCCGCCCTGGAGTACGATCCGCCGCAGCGCCCGGCCGATGCCGCCGTGATCCTGTTGCACGGGCTGGGGGCTGACGGGTATGACTTCGCGCCCATTGTTTCGCAACTCGGACTGGCGCCGGATCACGGCGTGCGGTTCGTCTTTCCTCATGCGCCCGAACAGGCGGTGACCATCAACGGCGGCATGGTGATGCCGGCGTGGTACGACATTGCCGAAGTGGACATTACGGCGCGCCAGGATGCGGAGGGTATCCACCGCTCGGCGGTGCGCCTGGTCGCTTTCGTCGAGCGCGAGCGCGAACGCAATATTCGCGCCGAGCGCGTGGTGGTGGCGGGGTTTTCACAGGGTGGGGCGATCGCTTTGCATGCGGGGCTGCGCTATCCGCAGCGTCTGGCCGGCGTACTGGCGCTCTCGACCTATCTGCCGCTGGCTGACGATCTCGCCGCTGAGGCGAGTGCGGCCAACCGTGATGTGCCGGTGTTCATGGGGCATGGCCTTCACGATCCCATCGTGCCGTTTCTACACGGAGAGCGCTCCTGTCGTTTGCTCGAAGAGCTGGGCTATCCGGTGCGGCTACACCGCTACCGCATTGAGCATGCGGTGTGCGCCGAGGAGATCGCCGATATCGCGGTCTGGCTGCATGCGGTGTTGGGGGACGGGACGGGCCGCTAGCCGCCGCGGTCGGTTGTGCGGATGCGGTTCGTGCGTGGGCGATGGCGGCGGCCGGTTCGCGTCGATTTCAGTGTGCCTTGGGTATGCCCTTTGCCGTGGTATGACCATCGACGCGTCGTGACGCAATTGGTGCGCTGCAGCTTGGCGCGCTGTCGCAATCTTGGTATCACTACACGCCTTGCAGGTAGGGCCGCGGTCGCCGGGCTGCCCGGTTGCTTTGCCACTGGGTGTCGACTACGCTCAACCCTGTTCGCAGAGAGGGTTTGTACGCCCTCTCCACTTCCATAATTAGAGCAAGTCGAGGAGGGTATCCCCTATGAAGCGACGCGAGTTCATCAAGAAGGGCGCCGTGGGTCTGGGTGCTGTCGCGGGAGCGACCACCGTTGCTGCGCCGGCCATCGCGAAAGAGCGTATCGAAATCAGCATGGTCAGTACGTGGCCGCGTGATTTTCCCGGTCTGGGTACCGGCGCGCAGCGTTTTGCCGCTCGCCTGACCAACATGAGCGACGGACGCATCCAGGTCAACTACTACGCTGCCGGTGAACGCGTGAAGGCATTCGACTCGTTTGACGAAGTGGCTTCGGGCAACGCCCAGATGTACCACGGCGCGGAGTATTACTGGAAAGGCAAACATCCGGGCTTCGCCTACTTCACCGCCGTGCCGTTTGGTCTGACCTACACCGAGATGAATGCATGGGTGCGCTTCGGCGGTGGTCAGGAGTTGTGGGACGAGCTGGGTAAAGAGTTCGGGCTCAAAGGCGTGATGTGTGGCAATACCGGTGTGCAGATGGGTGGTTGGTTCCGCAAGGAGATCAATACGGCGGCCGACCTCAAGGGGCTCAAGATGCGTATCCCCGGCCTGGGCGGTGACGTCATGGCCAAGCTGGGCGCCTCGCCGGTTTCGCTGCCGGGTGGCCAGATCTATGAAAACCTCATCTCCGGTTCCATCGACGCCACCGAGTGGGTGGGTCCGTGGAACGACTATTTCATGAAGTTCTACGAGGCGGCTAAATACTATTACTACCCGGGTATGCACGAACCAGGTGCGATGCTGGCGGTGGGCATCAACCGCAAGTTCTGGGACAAGCTCTCCAAGTCCGACAAGCTGATGGTGGAAGCAGCGGCGGCCATGGAAAACGACGTGATGATGTCGGAGTACAACGCCAAGAACGGTGAATACCTCGCCAAGCTGATCAAAGAGCAGGGCGTCAAGCTGCGCGAGTTCAGCGACGAGATCTACGACAGCTTCGGCGAGGCGGCCGATGCCGTGTTCGAGACCGTGAAAGCGCACAGCCCGCTGGCCAAGCGCATCCACGAAAGCTTCGTGCAGGCGCGTTCCGACGTCGGTTCCTGGGCGAAGATCTCCGACCAGGCCTACGTGGCGCAGCGTAACCGCGTTCTGGGGCTCTGATTCCAAGAGTGCAATAACCGAGGAAAGCGGAGTTCATACTCCGCTTTCCTCATTTTGTGCCGGATAATTCATGCACAGTCTATCGGGTGTCGATGCCGCGTCTACGTCGTATGAAGCGGGCGCGCTGCATCATCTGCTGTTGCGTATCTTTGCGCTATCCGCTGCCGCCAATACCCTGTTGTTTATCGTCAACGACGTGCTGACGAACTGGTGGGGCTGGCCAGGTCCCGGCGCGTTCCTTGGGCAGTTGGGTTGGTTCGGATTCGACGCTCCCGCCGATCCGCTGAGCGGCGGTCGCTATCTTCTGGGATTCCTGCAAACCTACGGTTATCTGGCGGTGATCGTCGGTGTCGCGGTGGGGGTGTATCTCACCCGTCTGCGCGCCATGCGCACCGATGCCGCCCTGCTGTCGGCCGTTGCCGCCTATATCGTGCGCGCCGCGTTTTGGATCGTGGTCATCGTCGGCGTGGTCGACATGCTGATTTCGTTCCTGCGCGTCGAGGAGCTGTTGGGTCCGTTTATGAGCGATACGCTGATCAGCGACCTCGGGCGCCCCAACTTCCGCGGCCTCTACGTCCACTATCCGCTGGTTGGCGTAGCGATGGTGATTGCCTTCTTTTTCCGTACCGTGAGTTTTAGCTGGCTGGCGATGCTGGTGGTGTTGGCCGAGGTGCAGATCGTGCTGTCGCGTTTCGTCTTCTCCTACGAGCAGGCCTTCATGGGCGATCTGGTGCGGTTTTGGTATGCGGCGCTGTTTCTGTTTGGCAGTGCGCACGCTTTGGTACACGACGCCCACGTGCGCGTGGACGTGCTCTACGTCCACTTCAGCCGGCGTGGCAAGGCTTTGACCAATGCGTTGGGTTCGGCGCTGTTGGGAATGCCGCTGTGCTGGGTGATCCTCGGCACCGGCATGTCGGGCAAAGGCAGCAGCATCAACAGTCCGCTGCTGTCGTTTGAGATCTCGCAGAGCGGTTATGGAATGTATGTGAAATATCTCATGGCGGGGTTTTTGGTGGTGTTTGCTGTCTCCATGGCCATCCAGTTCGCCAGCTATTTTCTAAACAGCGCCGCCGATCTGTGCGGTGAACCCGGCGGTGAGGAAGAATCCGCGGGAGCGGAGCTTTAGCGCGTGGCGCGCCGGGGCCCCGGATTGTGCCGAAGTGACTCCGCATCCATGAACGCCTATTCCACTGAAGTCGGAGAGCGATAACCCCAATGGAACTCGTCTTCCTCGCGCTACTCGTGCTGCTGATGATTGTGGCGCTGACGTCCGGGTTTCCGGTCGCTTTCGCGTTGCCTGGGTCCGCGATCATCACCATTGTTATCGCGGCGACGCTCGGGTATTTGGTGCAGGGCAGTCCCGATGCCTACTTCGCTCAGGGAGGGCCGGAGCAGTGGCTTACGGCGGGCGTCACCAATTTCCGAAGTCTCTACTGGGACGTGGAGCGCGATACGCTGATCGCGATTCCGCTGTTCATCTTCATGGGCATCATGTTGCAACGTTCGAAGATCGCCGAGGACCTGCTGGTTACCATGGCGCAGCTGTTTGGGCCCGTGCCCGGCGGCCTGGGTATCTCGGTGGTGTTCGTCGGTGCGTTGCTGGCCGCGACCACGGGCATTGTGGGCGCCACCGTCATCGCCATGGGCCTGATCTCGCTGCCAGCGATGCTGCGCAACAACTACTCCAAATCGCTGGCTACAGGCACTATCTGCGCCTCCGGCACCCTGGGTCAGATCATTCCGCCCTCTATCGTGCTGATCATCCTGGCCGATCAGCTTTCCAGCGCCGTGGATCAGGCAAGTTCGCTGCGCAAGGCCGATTTCAAAGAGGCCACCGGCGCCTTTTCGATGCCGTCTCAGTTCGACATCACTTCGGCCAGCGCCGGCGACATGTTCATGGGTGCACTGATTCCGGGGTTGATCCTGGTGGGCATCTACATGCTGTACATCCTCGTTACCGCGTTGCTGCGACCCAAGTCCGCACCGCCGGTTCACTACGACGGGAAATACGACCGGCAATTCCTCGTCAAGATCGTGCTCGCCCTGGTGCCGCCGCTGTCGCTGATCTTCGCGGTGCTGGGCTCCATCGTGCTGGGTATCGCCACCGTCAACCAGGCCGGTGCCATCGGCGCGGTAGGGGCCATGGTCATGGGCGGTTACCGGCTCACGGCCGGAAAGCGCAACGCCTACTACCCTGCCATTATTGCGGTGGTGTCGCTGGTCATCATTTTTGTCGATCTCGCTTTTTTCACCATCAACGTGAAGAACATCCGCAGTGGCACCGATGTCGTCGCCATCATGATCGCGGCGGTAGGTGTGGTGGGTCTGCTGGTGGCAACCCTGTGGAGCGCGTGGCGCGCCTACAAGATCGACAACACCTTGCGCGAGGTGATGTTGGCCACCGCGCATACCACCTCCATGGTGTTCATCATCCTCATCGGCGCCGCGATGCTCACCTCGGCGTTTCGTGCCTTCGGCGGCGAGGAGTTGGTGCGCGAGTTCCTGACCGGCCTGCCGGGCGGATTCTGGACCCAATTCATCGTCGTCATGCTGGTCATTTTTCTGCTTGGCTTTTTCCTCGACTTCATCGAGATCTCGGTGGTCGTGGTGCCCATCGTCGCCCCCATCCTACTGGCCGATCCCAGCGCCAACGTAACGGCGGTGTGGCTGGGCGTGATGGTGGGGCTCAACATCCAGACCTCCTTCCTGACGCCGCCGTTCGGTTTCGCGCTGTTCTATCTGCGTGGCGTGTCGCCGCCGGAAGTGAAGACCACGCACATCTACAAAGGGGCCTCCGCATTCATATTGCTGCAACTGTGCGGCTTGGCGGTCGCCGGCACCTATCCCAGCTTGGTGAACTACCTGCCGCAGCGTATCTACCTCACCTCCGAGGTGGCACCGCCGCCGATCAATCCACGCTTGCAGGCGTGCCTTGAGGACTATCTGTTCGATCTGTATGACCGCCGCGGCGACCAGCTACGCGAGGCCATCGCGAAGATCCGGACCGTCGACTCCGGCTACCTTCCGCAAGGACCACGTGACCAGCTGACGGAAAGTCTGGGCAAAGCCGCCGCAACGTTCGACTACGTGACCAAGGTTCGTCAGGCGGAGGCCGCGGCAATGGACTATGCCGTCGAGTACCGCCCCATTCAGCGTGAGGTGCGCCAACTGCAGGCGGAGATTCGCCGTACGCAGAAGGACATCGAAGAGCTGCAACGCGACTACAACTGGTTTTCCAGCAGCGGCAACGAAAGCAAGGCGAAGCGCTTGAAGGAGAAGATCGAGCGTCTGGAGGCCGACAAGGCCGGTCTCGCCGATCACATCCCCAAGGATTGGAAGGCGCGGCACAGCGCCTATTCGCAGCTTGCCGATCAGGAGAAGCAGGCGCGGTTCGCTTACCGGCGCAACGTCGATGATGCCTACCAAGGGGTGGTCGAGCTGATCAAGCTGATGGGACAGAGTGAGCAGCTTGCGGGTCTGGAAGGACAGATCCGGGGGTTGCGCGCGGCGATTACGGACTTGCCGCCCGAGCAGGCGGTGGAGCGCATCAGCGAGGTCGAGAAGGCCCTGGAGAGTACCGAAGGTGGCGCCGCCACCAAGTCGCTGCTCTACAAGGCGCGCCGCGAACTGCGCGGCAGCAACCCCAAACCCGACGCTGCGCTGGATTGGCTGGACAAGGGGATTGCGCAGTACTCTGCGGATGTGGCGTGGTTGACCCGCGCTGCGCAGGAGCTGCTCCCGGCGCTGAAGGAGTACGAGGGTGCCATCCGTCAATCGATCGGTCTGCGCCAGCAGAAGCACCTGACCACTGCGCAGGCGGAAGAAATCGCCTCCTGCCAGTCGGTGCACCGCGACGTTTCGCTGGCGTTTTAGCGACAGGTTTTCCGAGGTGCGGGACACCTTTCGCACAGGAGGTGCGGTGTCAATGTGGAGGTGGTTGGTCATAGCGGTGCTGTCGGCGTCGATCGGCGGCTGCGTGTCGCCGCGCGCATCGGTATCGATGCGGGATACGGCACCGCCGTCGCCCCAGGCCGAGCAGTTCTATCGACATGGTTTGGCACTGCTCAGCGCTCCGCAGCCGCAACAGGACTATGCGGCGGCGAACCGCGATTTCGAGCGGGCGGCCGAAGACGGACATCACAAGGCCCAATACTTCCTGGGCATGGCATACCTGGTTGGTCGCGGTACCCATCAGAATTACCCGCGGGCGCGTTACTGGCTGGAGCGAGCGGCGATGTCCGGGGACCCCAACGCGCAGTACCACCTGGGTGATATCTATCTGAATGGCTTGGGCGTCGACGCGGATCCGGCGTGGGCGGCCATGTGGTACGGGCGGTCGGCGCAGCAGGGCAAGGCAGCCGCGCAATTCAGTCTTGGAGTCTGCTACGCCTCGGGCTTGGGTGTCGCCGTGGAGCTGTCGCGTGCCCGCGCTTGGCTGCGATTGGCCGCCCGTCAGGATTATCCGCAAGCACGCGAGTTGGAACAGGCGTTGGCTACCCGCGCCACTGGCGCGGTGGCGCGGGTGTATCTAGGCGAGGACGGTTGGATGACGCCGCCGGTCATCCGCTATGTCCAGTCCGCGCTCAAGGAGTTGGGTTATCGGCCCGGCCCGGTCGACGGTGTTTGGGGCAGGCGCACCGCCGTGGAATTGGCGCGTTTTCTCCGTTTGCCGGGCGACGAGGCGGAAGTGACCGTCACACCCGAGATTCTCGACGAGCTGCGGCGTGCCAGCGGCACTCTGCCTTCCCCCTTCCTCGATAGGTTGCGGCGCTGGTTCGATTAGCCGGGAATTCGCCGGGTCTGCGGACCGGCGTGGCGCTTGTCGTGACCGCCTTGCCAACAGCAGTCACTGAAATCCGGTCGCGCGGCGGTTATTGATTGTCCGCAAGGCCCAGCAACGCATCCACCTGGTTTTGAATGGTGTCACTTACCCCGTTGTTATCCTGATCGTCGTTCGGGTCCTGGGG
>JBNKCG010000117.1:0-6939 GCA_050287605.1 Gammaproteobacteria bacterium
CAGATCGGCGTCGTAGTTGATGCCGCCCTCGTCGAGGCTGGTGCTGTACTTAAAGCTGTTCAGGCCCAGACGCGTCGTCACCGAGTCGCTGATCGGCCACGACAGGTCGATGCCGGCGCCCAGCGTGCTCATCTTGGCCCCAACCCCCGCGGCGTGGACGGTTCCGGCTCCCCAGAACAGGCCGGTCAGCAGACACAGCGCCAGCGGGTAACGGCGATACATTGTGGTCATGGCATTCCCCTCCTGTGGGGTAATGTTCTGTATGTCGGCGCCGCCGCGCCACACTTTATGCCTGACGCCAGATTACAGGGAGAGTGGTGAGCGAGCAAAGAACCATCTGCGATGTCGTCGCCACTCTGCCCGACGGTCGCCGGCTGGGCTACGCGGCGTACGGCGATCCGGGCGGCCGCCCGCTGTTTGCCTTTCACGGTACACCGGGCGCGCGCACCATGATCCGGATCATCGATGCCGAGGCGCGTCGACTGGGGGTGCGCATCATCGCTCCCGACCGGCCCGGCTTCGGGCTGTCCGATTTCCAACCCCGGCGCCGCCTGCTGGACTGGCCGGACGATGTCCGCGCGCTGGCCGACCGGTTGGGGCTGGAGCGCTTCGCCGTAGCGGGTGTTTCGGGAGGTGGGCCTTACGCGCTGGCCTGCGCCCACCGCATCCCGGAGCGGCTGACGGCGGTGGGGGTGGTAAGCGCCATCGGGCCGGTGGCAGAGTCCGGCCTCAAAGCAGCGCTGACCCATACGCCCATGGCCGCACTGGTGCTCCTGCAACGTGCGCCGCGCCTGATACGCGCGGTGACCGCCTCGGTGGCCTTCGGGGTGCGGCATTTCCCGGAGCGGATCTTTGAATCCCTGCTGGCGGTTTCCAGCGAAAACGACCGCCGTATTTTGCATCGCCCGGCGGTGAAGGGCTGCCTGCTGGAGGCCTTCGGCGAAGCGTTTCGACTCGGCGCACAAGGCACCGGCCACGAGGTGGTGCTGTTCGGGCAACCCTGGGGGTTTCACCTGGGAGAAATCACGGTGCCGGTACACCTGTGGCACGGCGAGGCCGACGAGCACGTGCCTGTGGCGATGGGGCGCTACATGGCGCGGCAGTTGCCACAATGCCACGCCACCTTCATGCCCGATGCCGGGCACTACTGGATTTTCGATCACCAAACGGAGCTGCTGCAGACGCTGTTCCTGCCGTGAGCCCGGCTCCTTCCATCGTCGCGGCTTATGGGGCGCCGGGTCTCAGCGCAGCAAGCCGGTCCGCCAGTGGGAAATGTCGATTACCTCGCAGTTGTTGCCCGGTCCCAGGCGGTCTGCCACCAGGAATCGGCACGTGCTCAGCGCCAGCAGGGGATGGTGCCAGACGCCACGCCGGAAGTTGACGCCCTGCCTGCCGTTGCTGATGAACGCCTGTAATCGATCGGGCGTCGGGCGATCCGCCACCACCACCAGAAAGGTCTGTTCGCCCAGCGGCATGAACGCCTGCGAGCCGAGCGGGTGCCGTTCGAGGCTGGTGAGAAGCAACGGTTCCTGTCTCGGCTGGGCGCAGAAGATGCTCAACGCGAGGCGGCCCGCGGGGTCGCTCTCGAGCTGGGCGAGGTCGGAATAGCGCCGGCTGGTGCCACCGTTGACCTCGTAATCGGCATGCCCCTCGCATTCGATGATTTGGCCGAACGGCGCGAACGCTCCCGCCGTCAGCGCACTCACCGGCAGTAGCCGGGGCTGGGCGTCGTTCATGCTGGTACCACCTCGCCCCACACGCGCAGGCGGGAAACACCGCCGTCCGGGTGCAGGTTGAGGCGAATATGGCTGATCGTACCGAGGGGGGCGATACCCGCCTCGAAGGTGTGGATTCGGTCCGCTTCCAGCTTCGTGTCGCCAAGCAGCGTTGGCCAGAATTGTGCCTGGGCGACCAGCGCGTCGCCGCCGAGGTCCGGTGCATAAGTCGCTTGCAGCGAACAGCGGTCCGGATAGTTGCCTTTGAAATGCGCGGTGTCGACTTCGATACGGCGGACGCGGCCGGGACGGCCGAGGGCGATGATGCACCAGTCGAAGCCCGGTTCCCGGCGGCGACGGGTTTCCCAGCCGTCGCCCATGTCCACGCCGCGGCCGGGGCGCAACAGGTTGGCGGCGGCGCCGAAGTGGGCGTCGTTCCAGGCCACCGGGTGGCCGCCGTTGAGCGTGGCTCCGAGATCGATCAGCCCATCCGCTCCGGGTTCGGGTTCCCCCGTCGGACGGCCGTAGATGCGCAACCGGGCGACGCCGCCATCGGGCAGGATGTTGAGGCGCACATGGCTGTAGGTCACATCGCCCGCGTTCAGGGGCATGAGATGGTGCTGGTTGCCGGAGAGCGCCGTGGGCGGAAGCAGCGATTCCCAGTCCGTGTCGCGGGCGGGATCGCCGCCTTCGCGGCAACCGTCCAGGGAGGCGGCGGGCGGGAAATTGCCGGTGAAGAAGCTGGTATCGATGTCGACTCCGGCGATGCGGCCGGGACGCGCGAGACGGACGATGCACCAGTCGTGACCCTCGTCGCGCCGGCGACGCGATTCCCAGCCGTCCATCCACTTGCCGTTGTCATCGTATTTGTCGGGGATGAAGATCGCCGGCCGTGTTTGCAGCAGGCGCGCCATGGGAGCGAAAAAATCGTCCGAGCAGGCAACGGCTTCGGCGCCGAGAACGGCATCGGCCAGATTGATGTGGCGGCGCGCCCAATCGGGCAGCGGCGCGTCGGGGGCGGCGAGCGGAGGCGACGGATTCACGTTAGTTGATCGATCTGATGAAGTTCGCGAGTTCGGAAGTTTGCGGATTGGCGAACAGCTTTTGCGGATCGCCGGCCTCGTGGATGCGCCCTTCGTACATGAAGATGAGCTTGTCGCTGACTTCACGCGCGAAACGCATTTCGTGCGTGACCATGATCAGCGTTATCCCCTCGGCAGCGAGATTCTTTACCACGGTCAGCACCTCATTGACCAGTTCCGGATCGAGCGCCGAGGTGATTTCGTCGCACAGCAGGATGCGCGGCTGCATCGCCAGCGCGCGGGCGATGGCGACGCGCTGTTGCTGACCGCCGGACAGCTGCTCCGGGTAGGCGTCGAATTTGTCCTGCAGACCCACTTTGAGCAGCATGCTCATGGCCAGATCGCGGGCTGCTTCATCCGGCATTTTTTTTACCACGCGTGTCGCCAGCATGACGTTCTTGCCGGCGGTCAGGTGCGGGAACAGGTTGAACTGCTGGAAGACCATGCCGACCTTCTGACGCAGCGTGCGGAAGTCCGTTTCATGCGGATGGATGCTTTTGCCGTCCACCTCGATGCAGCCTTCGTCGAAACTTTCCAGACCGTTGATGGTACGCAGCAGCGTACTTTTGCCCGAGCCGCTGCGACCGATGAGGGCGATGACCTGGCCCTCTTCGATATCGAGATCGATACCGCGCAGCACGTGGTTGTCGCCGAAGCGCTTGTGCAGGGCGTCAATGCGGACGAGTACCGGGGCCACGGGTTCTCCTTTCAAGACGGCGGGCGTAGGCCGAGAGGGGATAGCAGAGGGTGAAATAGCCCACGGCGACGAGGCCGTAGACCAGGAACGGCTGGAAGGTGGCGTTGGCCAGCATGGTGCCGGTCTTCGTCAGTTCGACGAAGCCGATGATGGAGGTGACCGCGGTGCCCTTGACCACCTGCACCGAGAAACCGACCGTCGGTGCAATGGCGATGCGCCACGCCTGCGGCAGGATCACGTAGCGCATCTGCTCCAGGTAGTTGAGGGCGAGACTGGCGGAGGCCTCCCACTGGCCGCGCGGGATCGATTCCACGCAGCCGCGCCAGATCTCGCCCAGAAAGGCGCTGGTGAAGAGCGTCAGCCCCAGTGCGGCAGCCAGCCAGGCGGGCACTTCCAAGCCGATCAGACTGCCGCCGAAGAAGATGATGAAGAGCTGCATCAGCAGCGGTGTGCCCTGGAACAGCTCGATATAGGCCTTGGCCAATCGGCGCGGGAGCGGGTTTATGGAAATGCGGGCAAACAGCACCACCAGACCCGTGAGCCCACCCAGTACGAAGGCGGTGAGGGAGAGGCCGAGGGTCCAGGCCGCGCCGTCGATCAGGTTGCGAATGACGTCGGAGAGCTGGATGTCGTTCATCATCGCCTCCTGACGATCAGCAGCCACCCCGCCAGCAGCAGTAGCTGGCGCACCCCGACGGCGAGCGCGAAGTAGATGGCGGTGACGACGAAATAGGTCTCAAAGGCGCGGAAGTTGCGCGATTGGATGAAGTTGGCGGCGAAGGTGAGCTCCTCCGCGGCGATCTGCGAACAGACCGAGGTGCCGAGCATGACGATCACCACCTGGCTGCAGACGGCAGGCCAGACCCGGTTCAGTGCCGGAATCAGCACCACATGGCGGAAGGTTTGTGCGCGGGTCATGCCCAGGGACTCGGCCGCCTCAATCTGCCCGCGGGGCGTCGCCTCGACGCCGGCGCGCACGATCTCGGTGGTGTAGGCGCCGAGGTTGATGACGACGGCGAGTATCGCCGCCTGCCACTCGTCCAGGTGCACGCCCATGGCAGGAAGTCCGAAGAAGATGAAGAAGAGTTGCACCAGAAACGGCGTATTGCGGATCAGCTCCACATAGACGGCGAACAGGTGGCCGTAGGGGCTGATGCGCCAGGCGCGGGAGACCGCGCCGAGTATGCCGATGGCGATCCCGACGACCGAACCGATGGCGGTGAGCGCCAGCGTGCGTCCCGTACCGGCGAGCAGCGTGTCCCCGTAGTCGAAGACGGCGGCAAAGTCGAAGGTGTAGGCCATGACAGACTCGGCGCGGATCGCGATTACAGGTCGGTGGGCAGCGGCAGTTGCAGCCACTGCTCCGAGACCTTGTTCAGGTCGCCGCTCGTTTTCACCTTGGCAATGATCTCGTTGACCTTGGCGAGCAGCGCCGCTTCGCCCTTGTTGACGCCCACGTAGCAGGGCGAGTTCTTGATCAGGAACTTGGTGTCGAGGCGCTTCGCCGGCGAGCGCTCGTTGATCGCCGCAGCGACCACGTTGCCGGTGGCGATCAGCTCCACCTGCCCGGAGAGGTAGGCGGAGATGGTCGCGTTGTTGTCCTCGAAGCGCTTGATGGTCGTGCTGGCGGGGGCGATCTTGCTGAACTCCAGATCCTCCACCGAGCCGCGGGTGACGCCTACCACCTTGCCGGCGGTATCAGCGGCGCTCTTCACCGTGGCGTCGGCCGGGCCGAAGATGCCGTTGAAGAAGGGGGCGTAGGCGGCGGAGAAGTCGATCACCTTTTCGCGCGAGGGGTTCTTGCCCAGGCTGGAGATGACCAGATCGGCCTTGCCGGTGGTGAGATAGGGGATGCGGTTGGTACTGCTCACCGGGATCAGTTCCACCTTCAGCTTGAGTTCGCGGCCGATCAGGTTGGCCATGTCGATGTCGTAGCCGCGCGGTTTGAGATCGGGTCCCACGGAGCCGAAGGGGGGAAAGTCCTGGGGTACGGCGACGCGCAGCACACCGCTCTTTTTCATATCGCTGAGCACGTCGGCCTGTGCGATGCCGGTGTTGAGCAGGCTGCCGCAGAGCGCGGTGGCCAGCAGGGATTTCAAGAACAGACGTTTTTTCATGGTGCAGCTCCTACGTGAGAGGTCAGGGTTGGGTGAAGCGGATGCCGACGCGGCCGGCGGCGGCAAGGAGGTGTTGCTGCATCGCTTTGCGCGCAGCGCTGACGTCGCCCGATTCGACGGCGGCCAGGATGGCGGCGTGCTCGTCGGACGGTTGCCAGATGTGACGGCGGTCGGCGAACGGCAGGCGCAGGCTGTAGGCGAGTTGCCCCTGGAAATGCCGGGCAATGGCCTCCAGGGCGGGATTGGCGGAGAGGCGGGCGATCTCCAGGTGGAAGCGCAGGTCGCACTCGGCGGCGGCAACCAGATCGCTTGCGCCCAGGGCGGCTTTCATCTCGTCCACGTTGGTGCGCAGCTCGGAAATGCTGTGAGCGTCGTGTCGACGGGCGGCCAGCGCGGCGTTGGCCGGTTCGATGACGAAGCGCATCTGGAACACGGCGTCCGGCGGCATGGCGTTCGGACCGGTCGGCAACTCGGTAGCGGTCGGTGTCTGGCCCGTGGTGACGAACACCCCCTTGCCGGCGAAGGAGCGCAACAGCCCCAGCGCCTCCAGCATCGAGATCGCCTCGCGCAGTGATGCGCGGCTTACGCCCAGGCTTTCGGCAAGTTCACGCTGTGCCGGCAGCGCCGCACCGGCGGCGTACTGGCCGTCGAGGATGCGGCGTTGCAGCGTCTGGGCGACGTGATTGGATACGCTGTGCAATGTCTCGGAGCTCCGAATCGTAACTGTTCAGACCAGTCAGACCGGTCTGACGAGAGGGAAGGCGAATTTCGTGCCAGCCACCGGGGGTTTGTTCAAGGTATTGTATTTATGAGAAATATTGATCTGGCAGAACGCGAATAGAAGCGGTTGCGCTGCTCCGGTGTTGGGCGTGAGGTCGCTGGTCGGTCCAGAGTGGTGCGTCGGTGAGGCGACGGTGGCGTGTGGGAAATTGACGCTGCGAGCCGCTCCGTGACAGCATGCCCCGACCCCCTCAGCGCCGAGAGACTCGCCATGGAATTCCGACCCCCACGGGAACTGCCGGACGACATCCTGTGCATCGATACCGGTTTTTTGCAGCCGGAGATGGCCGCCAGCTACCTGGTGGGAGCCGACGGGCGCTATGCCTTCATCGAGACGGGTACGGCGCGCGGCGTGCCGCATCTGTTGGCGACGCTGGAGGCGCGCGGAGTCGACCGTGGCGCGGTGGACTACGTCATTCCCACCCACGTGCACCTGGATCACGCCGGCGGCGCCGGCAGCCTGATGGCGGCGCTGCCCAATGCGCGGCTGGTGGTGCACCCGCGCGGCGCCCGGCACATGATCGACCCCGCCAAGCTCTGGGCTGGGG
>JBNKCG010000118.1:0-17167 GCA_050287605.1 Gammaproteobacteria bacterium
TCTGTATGGAAGGGCCATCGCTCAACGGATAAAAGGTACTCCGGGGATAACAGGCTGATACCGCCCAAGAGTTCATATCGACGGCGGTGTTTGGCACCTCGATGTCGGCTCATCACATCCTGGGGCTGTAGTCGGTCCCAAGGGTATGGCTGTTCGCCATTTAAAGTGGTACGCGAGCTGGGTTTAGAACGTCGTGAGACAGTTCGGTCCCTATCTGCCGTGGGCGCTAGAGACTTGAGGGGAGCTGCTCCTAGTACGAGAGGACCGGAGTGGACGTACCTCTGGTGTTCCGGTTGTCACGCCAGTGGCATTGCCGGGTAGCTATGTACGGACGGGATAACCGCTGAAAGCATCTAAGCGGGAAGCCCCCCCCAAGATGAGGTCTCTCTGGATCCTTGAGATCCCTGTAGGGCCGTGGAAGACCACCACGTTGATAGGCTGGGTGTGGAAGTTCAGTAATGGATGAAGCTAACCAGTACTAATTGCCCGTGAGGCTTGACCATATAACACCCAAGCAGTTTGTAGCGTTGGGTTGGTCGAGTGCGCATACCTGCGCCAACAACAACTTTGCCGAATTCGCAGCAGCGATGCTGCAAACAGTTTGCCTGGCGGCCATAGCGAGTGGGAACCACCCGATCCCATCCCGAACTCGGAAGTGAAACTGCTCAGCGCCGATGGTAGTGTGGGGCCTCCCCATGCGAGAGTAGGTCACTGCCAGGCTCTTACACCAACCCCGGTGGTTCACCTGAACCACCGGGGTTTCTCTTTTTTGTGCCGGGAAAACTCCGCTGGTTGTGCAGCTACACCAAGTGTGCGGCCGCGCGTGCAACCTATTGCGTAAGCCCATGAGATGCTGCGGAGCGAGTCCCCGCCCCGAGTAGATCAGCCCTACACTTTCCGGTATGCGCGATCCTAGCTGCGACTGTGTGGCGTCTGGTACTGCCGAACTCGCCCCACGAACCCCGCATAGCGCCGGCGGACTTCGGTGTGTTCTTCGCCCTTTTGCGGCGACGCCTGAACGGCCCAAGCTGCCAACGCCCGGACCCCGTCCGCCACTAGCGTGGTGATCTCTCTGTGGGGCGGACGCTCGTCTTCATCGTCCGCCTATGCAGGTACCTCTCGGCGCTGCTTGAGGATCTGCGATGCATCTCGCCACCAAGTGCAACCTTCGCAGGGGCATTCCGCGGGGGCATGCCTGCCGATGGACAGCCGCGCATGCATATAATCACAGGCAAACTGTAGTGCTGCGAGTAGCTGGGTGTGGTTGAGCTGGGGTGCGCCGGATGCGTGATCGTGAACCATCAGCCACTCGCACTCTGGCGTTTGATAGCACGTGATGCACTCCGCGTCCTCGCGGTGGAACGTGCCACTGTGCTTGCACGTGGAGATATCGATTTCGTCGCGGATGATGGATGTCGGGTATTCGAGCGCCTCTAAGAGCTCGGCTTCACTGGGCGTAATTGACATATCCCCTGTTCCTGTATATGCGTAGATCGCATCCTATAGTTGATATGAACGGTTGCGCTGATGAGTATAGAGGGAAAATCGGTTTTTTTGTGGGAATGTGGTTGCAGAGAGTCGAATATTGGTTCCGTCCGCTAGCCAGCGGGAGGAGGCTTAGCCTTTAATCCATCAAGGAGAGGGTGGTATGCGTATTCGAATTTCGTGGGATAACGGGCAGGTGGTGGCGCGCCTGAAAGAGTCAACGACCACTCGGCGTTTGCTCCATACGCTGCCTTATCGTTCTGAGGCGCACCTGTGGGGCGATGAGGTCTATTTCAAGCTTCCGCTCTCTTCAGCCGCCGATCCTGCGGCTGTGGATGTGGTCGAGCCTGGGACCGTGTGTTACTGGGAGAGCGGAGGCTCACTGGCCATCCCGTTTGGACCTACCCCGGCATCACATGCCGATGAATGCCGGCTGGTGGAACCCGTCAGTATCCTGGGGCAGATCGAGGGCGACACTCAGGCGTTGCGCAAAGTGCGCGAAGGAGACGCGATTCAGATCTCCCGGGTCGTCGAGCCTTGGTAGGCCGTCTTCACAGCGGCGGGGTCTGGCGTAGCCATGCCTGCAGCGCCAGGATCTGATCAGATGCCATGAGGGCGGGGGCGTGACCCGCTTCGGCAACCGTCAGTTCGTCGCAGGCGGGGTGCGCAGCCATCATCTCTTGCGCGACCGCAGCGGGGAGAAGGTCCGAATGCTCGCCCCTGACCAATAACACCGGACACCGTACGGCGGACCAGACCGGTCGCAGATCGATATCGGTCATCTCTGCCCCGCTGAACGCCTCGGCGATCGCCGGGTCGTAGGCTAGCCGGAACCCACCCGCTCCATCACCCCAATGACTGTACGTTGCCAAGTGGTGCCACTGCTCGTCGGTCAAGTTGCCAAACGGCGCATGGACGGCGCGCAGACGTTGTTCGAGATCGGCCAGTGTGTGAAACGGACCAGTGTGGCCGATATACGCCCCGATGCGCGTCAACGTCTGCCCGGGAATACGGGCGCCAATGTCGTTGAGTATCAGGCGTCCGATGGGTGTTCCCGGTTGGGCAGCCAACATCATGCCAATAAGGCCGCCCATTGAGGTGCCAATCCAATCGATGGCCTCCGTGTTCAGATGTGCCAGTAGCGCCGCGCAAGCCTGCAGGTAGACCGGGTATTGATAGTCTTCGCTGTGCGAAAAACAGTCGCTGAGTCCGCGCCCCGGCATATCGGGACAGACGACGCGGTATTCCGCGCAAAGCGCTGATGCAAGCGAGTCGAAATCGCGGCTGTTCCGGGTGAGTCCGTGGACGCAGACGATGGTCCTGGATGCGGACTCGGATCCCCAGCTGGTGTAGGCCAGCCGATGGAAACCGTGCGGACCCAGAGCGAGAAAACTGCGTTGCTCCATTACTCAGCCGTCGCCGCAAGGGGGGTGATGAGGACGCGACGTCGGCGTGGGCCGTCGAACTCGGCGAGGAAGATACCCTGCCAAGTGCCCAGTCGCAGCGCCCCGTTCCGCACCGGGATGGTCAGCGTGCAACCGGTGAGAATGCTACGCAGATGGGCTGCGGTGTTGCCCTCGGCATGGCGATCGGCGGGATCGTGCCAGGGGACAAGATGCTCCAAACGACGGAGCACATCCTGACACACATCGGGATCGGCGTTTTCGTTGATGATCAATCCGCAGGTGGTATGCTGAGCTGCGAGGTGGACGATCCCGTCGCTTAGTCCGAGTTCTCTGACGGCCTGTTGAACTTGCTGCGTAATCGGTACCAGGGCCTGGTGCTGCGGCGTGGGAATCTCAATCACAAGGGGGGCTGACGGCATGGCAGTGGCAATCTGGCTGACTGGCGAATCTGGTGGCAGTTTGGCGTTTCGTCTGAGGCGATGCAACCGTGCGTACGGTATCGCCTTGCTGCTAGCGCTCAGCGCGCTGAGCGGCGTCGCCTTCGCCAACCAACCGGTAGTGGAGTTCGTCGAACTCGAAATGGCCAACGGATCGTGGACTGCGCATGTCACCGTGCGGCACGAGGACGTCGGATGGAAGCACTATGCGGATGCGTGGCGCATCGTAACCCCGGACAACAAAGTGTTGGTGACCCGCACCCTCTATCACCCGCACCAGGGCGAGCAGCCGTTCACTCGTACGCTCTCGGGAATCGCGATACCGGCGTCGGTCATTTCGCTGAAGGTACAAGCCCACGACAAGGTCCATGGTTGGGGTGACGCGGTTCGGGTGGATCTGAAACAGAGCGAAGGGCCACGCTTTCGGGTCCGGCGGCGCTAACCGGAGATACCCTTCAGCCAGCGCTGATAGAGCGCGCGTGCGACCTGCTGCAGCGATTCGGCGCGTCGATCGATATCGAGTAGCATCGCTTCCCGGCCTTGAACGCTTTCCGACGGCTGTGCCAGCTCGTCGCTGTAGCGCTCTGCCCACTCGGCCACCATGGCGGCCGTCATCTCCACATGGCACTGCAGCGCCAATGCCTTGCCGATGGCGAAGCCTTGATGGCGGCAGTGGTCGCTCTCCAGCAGCGGTGTGGCTCCCGCTGGAAGGGAAAACGTTTCGCCGTGCCAGTGGAAGGCGGTGAACTCATCGGGAAGCTCCGCCAGCCAGTCGTCGGCCGCTGGCGACGCGATTTTCCGTACCGGAAGCCAACCGATCTCCCGGACAGGATTCGGGCCCACGCGACCGCCCAGCGCCTTGCCGATCAGTTGGCCTCCGAGACAATGCCCCAGCACTGGGATATCCTGCTTGAAGGCGTCCCGAATTAACTGGCACTCCTGTTCGATCCACGGCAGTGGGTCGTTGACGCTCATGGGGCCGCCCATAAACACCAGTGCCGAGACGTCGTCGAGGGAAGCGGGTACGGCGGCGTGCTTATCGATGGCGACGATCTGGTAGGGGATTGCCTGTTCGTCGAGAACTTCCGCGAAGAATCCGGGGCCTTCGCATTCGATGTGCCGAAAGATTCTGATGGGTTTCATGGACGTTCCCTTTAGGAGCCGAGGGCAGTGAATAGCATGAACGGACGAGGATGGAAAGCCGCGTGGATTGCGCTCCTGGTGGGGATCACCAGCGGCGCAGGTGCGGTGGAGCGCATCCAGATCATGGGCTTGTTCAAGAATCGGGCCGTGGTGCGGATCGACGGTCAGCAACGGTTGCTTGCGGTGGGGCAACGCAGTCCGGAAGGGGTGACGCTGATTCGCGCCGACAGCCGCACCGCGGTGCTGGAAGTCGACGGCAAGACGGTGGAGTTGGCGCTGGATCGTGCCATCGGCGGGCAGTACCGCGAACCGGCCGATTCGCCGGAGGTGCGTATCTACCGTAACCCGCACGGCATGTTTCGCACCGTCGGCAGCATCAACCGATTGCCTGTGAATTTTCTGGTGGACACCGGCGCGAGCCAAGTGGCGATGAATGCTGCGCAGGCGCGGCGCCTGGGAGTGGACTACCGCGTCAGTGGTAATCCCACGGCTGTAAGCACGGCTTCCGGATTCGCGCGGGCGTATGCGGTCAAACTGGCCAGCGTCAAGGTGGGCGATATCGAACTGTCCAACGTCGACGCCCTCGTGATCGAGGGCAACCACCTCGGCGAAGTCTTGCTGGGTATGTCGTTTCTGGGCCGCGTGGAGATGGCCAATACGGACGACGCTCTGGTGCTGCGCAAGAAATTCTGACCGCGATAGGCGCTCAGGTCGCTGCCGCCAGCGACGCTTGCGGGCGCTCTTTGTCGTAATCGATCATGGCGTAGGCGGAATGGTTGTGGATGGATTCGAAGTTTTCCGATTCCACCACGTAGGCCGCGATCCGGTCGTCGTCATTCAGACGTGCGGCCACGTCACGGACGATGTCCTCCACGAACTTGGGATTGTCGTAGGCCTTTTCGGTTACGAATTTCTCGTCGGGACGTTTCAGCAGTCCGTAGAGCTCGCACGAAGCCTCGCGCTCCACCATCTCGATCAGCTCTTCGATCCACACGAAACCGCGAGTCTTGACCTGCACGGTGACATGCGAGCGCTGGTTGTGCGCGCCGCGGTCGGAGATCTTCTTGGAGCAGGGGCAAAGGCTGGTGGCCGGAACCACGACCTTGATGGTGGTGATGATCTCGCCGCGGCAGATCTCGCCGATCAGCGAGACGTCGTAGTCCATCAGACTCTGGACCTTGGAGACCGGCGCCTTCTTGTTGATGAAGTAGGGGAACTGCATCTCGATGTGACCCGCTTCGGCGTCCAGCACCTCCACCATCTCGGTCAGCATCTCCTTGAACGACTCCACCGAGATCTCCTTTTCGCGCCGGTTGAGAATCTCAACGAAGCGCGACATGTGCGTCCCTTTGAAGTTGTGGGGCAGATTGACGTACATGTTGAAGTTGGCAATGGTGTGCTGCTCGCCATCGTTGCGGTCGCGCACGCGTACCGGATGGCGGATGTCCTTGATCCCCACCTTGTTGATGGGGATGCGGCGCGTATCCCGGCTGCCCTGCACGTCGGCGATGGGAGCCTGTTTTGAGAGCTTTTTGGTTGCTTGCGTCATACCGTCACGGTTCCTTGGGGCCACGCGGTCACTGCCGCTTCTCGGCTTAGAGTCGCTGGCGCAGGAAGTAGTTTAGCGAATTGCTAGGAAATTGATGAGAATTGCGATTATAGCCTGTTGATCAAGCGCCAAGCCATTCCCGAAGAGTGATACCGGGGCGTCGCTCAATGGCTGCGGGCGCCGATGTAGTGGGAAATCCAGCGCAACGGGTCCGCCCCTGCGTCGAGACCTGCGATGCTTGCCAGCGCCTGCTCGTGGAGTTCCCCCAGCCGGCGTTTCGATTCGGACAGGCCCAGCAGGCTCGGGTAGGTAGGTTTGTTCAAAGCCCGGTCGGCGCCCTGCAGCTTGCCGATTACCGCGGTTTCGCCCTCTTCGTCGAGGATGTCGTCGCGGATCTGGAAGGCGAGACCGATGCACTTGGCGTAGTGCTCCAGGTCACGCAGCGTCTGATCGTTGGCGGCGGGCGCGGCCAAGGCACCGAGGCGGACGGAGGCGCGGATCAGCGCTCCGGTCTTGTGGATGTGCATGTCCTCCAGTTCGACGATATCGAGTTGCCGGCCGACCGAACCGAGGTCGATGGCCTGGCCGCCGGCCATGCCGCGGGAGCCGGCGGCCAGCGCGAGGGTCTCGATCATATCGACGCGGCGCGCCGGTTCCACAGCGGCGCCGTCAGCGCGGCTGAGGGTGTGGAAGGCCAGCGTCTGGAGGGCGTCGCCCACCAGCAGCGCGGTGGCCTCGTCGTAGGCGATGTGGCAGGTGGGGCGGCCGCGGCGCAGCTCGTCGTTGTCCATGCACGGCAGATCGTCATGGACCAGGGAGTAGGCGTGAATGAGTTCCACCGCGCAGGCGGGGGCGTCGAGCGTTTGTAGATCCGCCCCCAGCGCCGTGCCGGCGGCATACACCAGAAAGGGGCGTACCCGTTTGCCACCGCCCAACACCGCGTAGCGCATGGCTTCGTGCAGGCGGCTGGGGTGGGCTTCCGGGGCCGGCAGCCGCTCGCCCAGTACCTGCTCGATGCGGGCCTGGTAGCGGTGGAGCAGCTCGCGGAAGCGGTCGCTGTCAGTCTTGGTCACGTCCAAAGGGTTCCAGTTGCGCAGTACCGTTCTTTTCCACCAGTTGTTGCACCTTTTGTTCGGCTTCCTGAAGCGCCTGCTGGCAGGTGCGGGTCAGGTGGATGCCGCGTTCGAAGGCCTTGAGCGAATCCTCCAGACTGATTTCACCCTGCTCCATCTGTGCGACGATGCGTTCGAGTTCCTCAAGCGCCTCCTCGAAGCTGGGGGGCGATTTTTTGGCCACGGCTTGAACCTCTGCGCAAAGGGGCCTAAACGTTACATTAGGGCGCGTAATATGGTCAAACGGGGGTGGCCGGTGACGCCGGCCGGGGGCGACATCGGTGAAGGATAGGGCGGCGGAGCCTGTTGCTTGACACGCGGGGGGAGCTGCTATACTTCGGCCGAGGTATTTAGACTCATTCTAAACTATCGTCAGCGCCATATGGCGCCGATGCTATTTCCCCAAGACAGGAGGTAATCCTATGGAACTCAAGAACAGCAAGACCCACGACAATCTCAAAGCCGCGTTTGCCGGTGAATCCCAGGCCAATCGCCGCTATCTCTACTTCGCATCCAAGGCGGACGTGGAAGGCTACAACGACGTCGCCGCCCTGTTTCGCTCCACCGCCGAAGGCGAGACGGGTCACGCCCACGGCCACCTGGAGTACATGGAAGCGGTCGGCGATCCGGCCACCGGCGAGCCTATCGGCGCCACCTCCGACAACCTGAAGGCGGCCGTCGCTGGTGAGACCCACGAGTACACCGACATGTACCCCGGCATGGCCAAGACGGCGCGCGACGAAGGGTTCGACGAGATCGCCGATTGGTTTGAGACCCTGGCCAAGGCGGAGCGCTCCCACGCCCGCCGGTTCCAGAAGGCGCTGGACGAGCTGGACAGCTGATCGATGCTGGGGGCGGGCACCCTTCCCGCCCCCGCTTGTTTGGCGTATCCACGCAACAATAGGGGAGGTTATGGCAGACACCGGTAAGGAATCAGTGCGCGAGGGCAGTACCGAAGCACCGCAGCGTCACCCGCTCAAGTGGCGCGACCCCGAATTCTACGACGAGGGGCCGCTGCTCAAGGAGATGGAGCGGGTTTTCGATATCTGCCACGGCTGCCGACGCTGCTTCAGCCTCTGTCACGCGTTCCCGACGCTGTTCGACGCCATCGACGAGTCGGACAGCGGCGAGATCGACGGGATCGGCCATCCGGTTTACTGGCAAGTGGTGGATCACTGCTACCTGTGCGACCTGTGCTTCATGACCAAATGCCCCTACGTTCCGCCTCACGCGTTCAACATCGACTTCCCGCACCTGATGCTGCGTGCCAAGGCGGTCAAACACGATCAGGGACGCGACAAGCGCCGCGACAAGATTCTTACCTCTACCGACGCGGTGGGGCGTATCGCCTCGATTCCCGTGGTGGCGGAGACGGTCAACGCCGTCAACCGCAACGCCGCCATGCGCAAGGTGTTGGAGTCGACGCTGGGTGTGCACCGCGAGGCGTTGCTGCCGCCTTATCACAGCCGCACGCTGCGGCGGCGTGTCAGTAACGACGAAGGGTCGGGCGAAGCGGTGGGTGAGACCAAAGGCCGTGTGGTCCTGTTCAGCACCTGTTACGGCAATCACAACGAACCGCAGGTGGGCGAGGATCTGGTCGCCGTGTTTCGCCACAACGGCATCGTGGTGCGCCTGCCAGAGACCGAGCGCTGCTGTGGCATGCCCAAGCTGGAGTTGGGCGACTTCGCAGCGGTCGAGAAGGCCAAGGAAGTCAACATCCCCGAACTCGCGCGCTGGGTGGACGCCGGGTGGGACATCGTGGCGCCGGTCCCGTCGTGCGTGCTGATGTTCAAGCAGGAACTGCCGTTGCTGTTTCCAGACGACCCCCAGGTCGCCAAAGTGCGCGATGCCATCTACGACCCCTTCGAGTACCTCCATCTGCGTCACAAAGGCGGGGCGTTGAAGACCGAGTTTCCCTCCCAGTTGGGCAAGATCGCCTACCACGTGGCGTGTCACCTGCGGGTACAGAACATTGGGCTCAAGACCCGCGACGTGTTGCAGCTGATCCCCGGTACCGAGATCGAGGTGATCGAGCGCTGCTCTGGTCACGACGGCACCTACGCGGTCAAAAAGGAGTTTCACGAGATCGCGATGAAAATCGGCCGCCCGGTGGCCAACAAGGTGCGCGACAGCGGTGCCGACTATTACGCCAGCGACTGCCCCATGGCCGGACACCAGATCGAGAACGGGTTGCGCGACGGCAGCGAACCCACTCATCCTATGAGCTTGCTGCGCAAAGCCTACGGCATTTGACGAACATTCATCGAACAGGGGGAAACATGGCCAACGAAGGTTATCACGAGCCGGTTGCGGAGCTGAGCAATGAGACGCGCGACATGCACCGCGCCATCGTCTCGCTGATGGAGGAGCTGGAAGCGGTGGACTGGTACAACCAACGGGTTGACGCCTGCAGCGATCCGGCCCTGAGGGCGATTCTGGCGCACAACCGCGATGAAGAGAAAGAGCATGCGGCCATGGTCTTGGAGTGGATTCGCCGCCGCGACCCCAGTTTCGACAGAGAACTCAAAGACTATCTGTTCACCGACAAACCCATCGCGCACGACTAGCGGTGCCTGCCCCCGGAGTTGACCCATGGAGAAATTGAGCCGTTCCGATCTCTACCCGCTGGAGCAGTACGCCGAGATGCGTCACTCCTTCCGGGACAAGGTGATGGCCCATAAGCGCTTTCGCAGCGTGGCGTTGGGCGAGCACATTACCCTCTATTTCGAAGATCGGCTCACCATGCAGTACCAGATCCAGGAGATGCTGCGGGTGGAACGCATCTTCGAGGCCGACGGTATCCAAGAGGAGCTCGACGTCTATAACCCGCTGATTCCAGACGGTTGCAACTGGAAGGCTACCATGATGATCGAGTATCCGGACGTGGACGAGCGCCGCGTCGCACTGACGCGTATGACCGGCATCGAGCACCGGGTCTGGGTTCAGGTGGAAGGGTTCGAACGCGTGTGGGCCATTGCGGATGAGGATCTGGAGCGCAGCAGCGCCAGCAAGACCTCGTCGGTCCATTTTCTGCGTTTCGAACTGAGTCCGGAGATGGCGGTTTCGGCCCGTAACGCGGCGGGTATCGCCATGGGCGTCGATCACGAGGCCTATACTTATTCCGTGCCGCAAATGACACCGGAGACCCATGCCAGCCTCGTCGACGACCTCGAGGTGGCCTCGCACTAACGCCTCCGAATAACCGGTAGAAGGCCCTCGCTTCGCTGCCTATCGCAGGGTAGACTAGCGCCCGTCGTGAAATCGGGCCTTCTCTATTCCATCTCAATTGCCGCTATCGTGCTCTCGCTGGTGCTGGGAGGGGGCACGCCCGGCCATGCCGAAAGCGAAGGGGGCGAATTTGGCTCCCGTCGACCGACGTCCGTCCCCGATCTGACGCCCACCGAACCGGACTGGAAAGAACAGTCCTGGAACTTGCCCCCGTTCCCCGACGTCGCTCAGATGCGTGGCGCCGAGTTTTCGCTGCATGGGAGCGATTTCACCTATTGGTTGGATCTTGACTCGCTCGCCGTCGGTGACGATGGGGTGACCCGCTACGCGATCGTGATCACCTCCCAAACGGGTGCGCAGAACGTCTTTTTTGAGGGCATCCGCTGTCAGAGCGGCGAGTACAAGACCTATGCCTACGGCAGCCAGGGAGAGTGGCACGCCGCCGCCTATCCGCAGTGGCAATCGGTGAGATTGGTGCGCGGCTCGCCCCACCGGCGCGAGCTGTTTGAGTACTATCTGTGCAGCGATCTCATCGCTCCCTTGTCCCGCGAGCAGATCGAGGCACGCTTCAGGCAGTATGCGCGGTTCAACGAGGGGCGCCGATGAGTCGCGTGTGCCCCACACCACGAGGAGCAGTATGAGTTACGACGCCTCCGCCATCGAGGTGCTGACCGGTCTGGATCCGGTGCGCAAGCGCCCCGGGATGTACACCGAGACCAGCCGCCCCAACCATCTGGCGCAGGAGGTGATCGACAACTCGGTGGACGAGGCCATCGCCGGTTACGCCACGCGCATTGAGGCGACGCTGTATAAGGACGGTTCCCTGGAAGTGGTCGACGACGGGCGCGGTATGCCCGTGGATCTGCATCCCGAGCTCAAGGTGCCCGGCGTCGAGGTGATCCTGACCCGGCTTCACGCGGGCGGCAAGTTTTCCGACAAGAATTACGAGTTTTCCGGCGGACTGCATGGCGTGGGCGTCTCGGTGGTCAATGCCCTCTCCAAGCACCTGGAGGTGTGGGTGCGTCGCGGCGGCAAGGAGTACAACATGGCCTTCGCCGACGGTGCGGTGGTGTCGCCGCTGGAGGAAGTGGGCAAGGTGGGCCAGCGCAATACCGGCACCACGCTGCGGTTCTGGCCCGATCCGAGCTATTTCGACAGCCCCAAGTTTTCGCTGCCGCGACTCAAGCACGTGCTGCGCGCCAAGGCAGTACTCTGCCCCGGTCTTTTTGTATCACTGCACGACGAAGCCAGCGGCGAGCGCCTGGAGTGGTGTTACGAGGATGGGTTGCGTGACTACCTGCTGGGCGAACTCAACGGATTGGAATGCCTGCCACCCGAAGGTTTCGTCGGGCATATGGAGGGGCATCGCGAAGTGGCCGACTGGGCCGTGGTGTGGGTGCCCGAGGCGGGCGAGTTGGTTACCGAAAGCTACGTCAACCTGATTCCCACCGCGCAGGGCGGCACGCATGTCAACGGCCTGCGCACCGGTCTTACCGAGGCGGTGCGCGAGTTCTGCGAGTTTCGCAACCTGCTGCCGCGTGGGGTGAAGATCAGCCCCGACGACGTCTGGGAACGCCTCGCCTATATCCTGTCGGTGAAGATGTCCGATCCCCAGTTTTCGGGCCAGACCAAGGAGCGGCTCGGTTCGCGCGAATGCGCGCCGTTCGTCTCCGGCGTGGTCAAGGACGCGTTCAGCCTGTGGCTCAACCAGCATACCGACATGGCCGAGCGCATCGCCGAGCTGGCGCTGGCCAACGCCCAGAAGCGGTTGCGCGCCGGGCGTACCGTGACGCGCAAGAAGGTGACCAGCGGCCCCGCATTGCCCGGTAAGTTGGCTGACTGCACTTCGCAGAATCCTCGTGACACGGAACTGTTTTTGGTGGAGGGCGATTCCGCCGGCGGGTCTGCCAAGCAGGCACGCGACCGCGAGTACCAGGCGGTGATGCCGCTGCGCGGCAAGATTCTCAACAGCTGGGAGGTCGATCCGTCGCAGGTGCTGGCCTCGCAGGAAATCCACGACATTTCGGTGGCCATCGGCGTCGAGCCCGGCTCCGAGGATCTCTCCGGGCTGCGTTACGGCAAGATCTGTATCCTCGCCGACGCCGATTCCGACGGCGCCCACATTGCGACGCTGTTGTGCGCGCTGTTCGTGCGTCATTTCCGGCCGCTGGTGTTCGCCGGCAACGTCTACGTGGCCATGCCGCCGCTCTACCGCATCGACGTGGGCAAGGAGGTCTACTATGCGCTGGACGACGCGGAAAAGCAGGGTGTGCTGGACCGGATCGCCGCCGAGAATATCCGCGGCAAGGTCAACGTACAGCGCTTCAAGGGGTTGGGCGAGATGAACCCGCTGCAGTTGCGCGAGACCACCATCGCGCGCGATACGCGGCGCTTGATCCAGCTCACGCTGGAGCCGGGTGACAACACCAACAAGCTGATGGATATGTTGCTGGCGAAGAAGCGTGCTGCGGATCGCAAGGAGTGGTTGGAGAAGAAGGGAGACAAAGCGGAGGTTTGAGGGGGCAATGCGGCTACGCCGCAAGTTGATCGAACGAGGGGCATCCCTGAACCCACGAAACGCGGCGTAGCCGCATCATCACAATCGAAATCCAATGAACGAATCCGGCGAACTCAATTTCGAAGGCGTAGAAAAACTCCCCCTCAAAACCTTCACCGAGCAGGCGTACCTGAACTACTCCATGTACGTCATCCTCGACCGTGCGCTGCCCCACATCGGCGACGGCATGAAACCGGTGCAACGGCGCATCGTCTACGCCATGTCGGAACTGGGGCTCAATGCGGCGGCGAAGTATAAGAAGTCGGCGCGTACCGTGGGCGACGTGCTCGGCAAGTTCCATCCCCACGGCGACAGCGCCTGCTACGAGGCCATGGTGCTGATGGCGCAGCCGTTCTCTTATCGCTACCCGTTGGTGGACGGCCAGGGCAACTGGGGTTCGCCGGACGATCCCAAGTCCTTCGCGGCCATGCGCTATACCGAGGCCAAGCTCACCCGATTCGCGGAGGTGCTGCTGAGCGAATTGGGTCAGGGCACGGTGGAGTGGGGGCCCAATTTCGACGGCACCCTGGATGAGCCGCGGGTGTTGCCGGCACGCTTGCCGACGGTGCTGCTCAACGGTGCGACGGGTATCGCGGTGGGCATGGCCACCGATATCCCGCCGCACAACGTGCGCGAGGTGGCGAGCGCGGCCATCCGTCTGCTGGAAGAGCCCAAGAGCAGCGTGGCGGAACTCTGCGAACACGTGCTGGGCCCTGATTACCCCACCGAGGCGGAGATCATCACCTCGCGCGAGGAGCTGCTGCGGGTCTACGAGACCGGCAACGGATCGGTTCGCAGCCGTGCCCGCTGGGAGGTGGAAAACGGCGACGTGGTGATCACAGCGTTGCCCCACCAGGTTTCGGGAGCGCGCATCCTGGAACAGATCGCTCAGCAGATGCAGGCCAAGAAGCTGCCCATGGTGGAAGATCTGCGCGACGAATCCGATCACGAGAATCCCACCCGTCTGGTGATCGTGCCGCGCTCCAACCGCGTCGACATCGAAGGGCTGATGTCGCATCTGTTTGCCACCACCGATCTGGAGCGTTCGCACCGCGTCAACCTCAATATGATCGGTCTCGATGGCCGGCCGCGGGTGCGTAACCTGCGTGAGATTCTGGGCGAGTGGCTGAGCTTCCGTACCGAGACGGTGCGCCGGCGTCTGCAGTGGCGGTTGGACAAGGTGCTGGAGCGGCTGCACATCCTCGACGGCCTGCTCATCGCCTACCTCAACATCGACGAAGTGATCGCCATCATCCGCAACGAGGACCACCCCAAGGCGGTGCTCATGGCGCGGTTCCGGCTGAGCGATACCCAGGCCGAGGCGATACTCAATCTGCGGTTGCGTCATCTGGCCAAGCTGGAGGAGATGAAGATTCGCGGCGAGCAGGCGGAGCTGGCCGACGAGCGCGATGCCCTGGAAAAAGTACTCAACTCCCCCAAGCGCTTGCGCAACTTGATCCGCGACGAAATCGCTGCCGATGCAGAGAGCTACGGTGACGAGCGACGTTCGCCGCTGGTGGAGCGGCGCGCTGCGCAGGCGTTGGACGAGACGCAACTGGTCCCCACCGAACCGCTCACCGTGGTGCTCTCCGACAAGGGCTGGGTGCGGGCCGCCAAAGGACACGAGATCGATCCTACGACGCTCGCCTACAAGGCGGGCGACGGCTTCTTGAGCGCCGCGCGCGGGCGCAGTAACCAGCCGGCGATCTTTCTCGATTCCACCGGGCGCAGCTATTCGCTGCCCGCGCACTCCTTCCCTTCGGCTCGCGGTCAGGGCGAACCACTCACCGGGCGGTTGACACCGCCATCGGGCGCCACGTTCCGCGCGGTCTTGATGGGGGCGGCGGACATGCGCATTCTGTTGTGCAGCGATGCCGGCTACGGGTTCATCACGCAGCTCGACGAGCTGCTGGCAAAAAACAAATCGGGTAAAGCGGTACTGGCATTGCCGCGCGGCGCCCAGGTGCTTACGCCCAGCCGGGTGGTGGACCCTGATAGCGATCTTGTCGCCGCGGTGAGCAGCCGCGGCAATCTGCTGGTGTTTCCCGCTGCAGAGTTGCCGGAGCTGAGCAAAGGCAAGGGCAATAAGCTGCTGGGAATTCCGCCGGCGCGCGTCAAGAGCCGTGAGGAGGTGATGATCGCAGCGGTCAGCGTCCCGGCCGGTGGGGTGTTGACGCTCTACTGCGGCAAGCGGCACATGAATCTGCGCTACGCTGACCTCGCTGCGCAGCTCAGTGAACGCGGCAAGCGCGGCGGGCGTCTGCCGCGCGGATTTCAGAACGTCGATCGGGTCGAAGTCGAAACGGGAAGCTGATCGGCTAGTTGGCTTGGTCGGCCTGTTGCTGGTGGCGCAGCCGCTCCAGTTTTTCGATCACCCGGTTGGCGCGATCGAGACGGGCCTGCGCGAGGGTGTTGCGCGGGTCCAGCGTCACCACCTTTTGCCATAGATCGCGGGCCTGACGAAACTCGCCGCGCCGGTATAGCGAGCTGCCTTCGCTGAGCCACTGCTCGACCTGGGCGTCATGACGGCGTTCGAACTCGTCGTTGAGTTTGAGAAAGTTCGGGTCCGAGCTATCCACGGCACGGGCTGCCGCCAGCGCGTCGCGCGCGGCAATCAGGTCGTTGTCCTCCAGTGCTTTGCGCGCTGTGGCAAGGTAGTTGAGGTACTGGCGCCGTACTTGGCGCACCTGCTCGGTATGCTGGCGCTGGCGGGTGGCGGTCTGTTGCTTTTCCCGGGTGCGGCGAATTGAGTCCAGCCCCGCGCTGGCTGCGGCGTCCGGCGCGATGCGCTGTGCCAGCTCGAAGCAACGTTCGGCCAGCGTGTGATTCCCTGCTTTGAAGGCTTGCTGGCCCTGTGCGATCAACACCGGTTGCAGGCGCGACAATTCGCTGTCGATATCGGTGATCTTCCAGTCGTCGCTCCAACTGGTGCCCGCCAGGGCACGACGTTTTTCGAGGACACCGCGCTGCTGCAGCAGCCACCCGCTGCGCGCCAGCGTCAGGTCGACGTCGAGATCGGCCAGACGTCGGTCCTGTTCAACCTTCAAATCGGCGCGCGCTTGTTGGAGCGGCGTGCTCTCGGGATAGCGGCCGAGCGCCTCGTCCATGGTGTCCAGCGCTCCCTTCCAGTCGCCTTCGTCCTGGCGCGCGCGCGCTTCGGCGATCATCTGCTGTTCGAAACGAAAGGCCTGATAGATGGCCTCGTAACGTAGTTTCACCCACTGCTCGTTGTCGGGTTGCTTCTGGGACAACGCCTGCAGCCGCGCCAGGGCGGTGCCGTAGCGTTGTTGGTTCAGCAGTTCGTCGATTTCGCTGGTGGTGCCGGGCAGGTAGATGCCTATGGTGGAGCATCCCGTCACGGCGATGAGCAGCAACGGAAGAGTGAGACGGAGGAAGCTGAGCATTGAGCGCGATCAGCTCAGCGGCCACAGGTGGCGGCTGACGATCTTGTCGGCTTCGCGTTCGATGTCGCTGTTGTACGGCTCGATCAGACCGTCCACCTCGTAGATGGCCACCGATTCAGCTTTGCCGCGCACCTGGATTTCGCGGTGCTGGTGGGCGGCGAGACGTTTGAACACAGGCGGGCGGGCGTAGAGTTCGCGGCTGATGACGATGTGGCTGGATTCGGCGTAGGTGCAGAGTCGGGAGGCCAGATTGACGGTGTCTCCCACCACCGTGTACTGCATGCGGTCGCGCGAGCCCATGTTGCCGGCCAGCATCTGCCCCGCATTGATGCCGAAGCGGAATTCCACGGTCTCCTGGCCGCGGGCGCTGCGGCGCTGGTTGAGGCGCTTGACGACGGCGCGGATCAGACAGGCGCACGCTACCGCTTTGAAGGTGTGCTCGGGATCCTCTTCGGGAACACCGAAGACAATCATCGCGCAGTCGCCGATGTATTTGTCCACGGTGCCGTTGTAGACCGAGCTGGCGCGTGCGATGTAGGAGAAGTATTCGTTGAGTAGCTCCGCCACCTGCTCGGGTTTCATCTGCTCGGAGAGGCTGGTGAAGCCTGCGATGTCGGCGAACAGGATGCTGCCGTCGATGCGTTGTCCGCCCAACTGGACGTTGCCCAGATTGGCCAGTACGTTGCGCGCTACGGTGGGCGAGACGTAGCGCGAGAAGGCATCCTCCACCTGCGCCTTTTGCAGCAGTCCGTCGGCCATGGAGTTGAAGGCCGTAATCAGGTTGCCGATCTCGTCGTTGCGCCGCTCGCTGATGCGGTACTGGTAGCGGCCCTCTTTCATGGCGCG
>JBNKCG010000119.1:0-103309 GCA_050287605.1 Gammaproteobacteria bacterium
CTCATATTGAGGCTCTCCGCCGTATTGGTGATATTCCAACGGTTGCTCTCGAGTGCCGTCATCAATGCTTCCTTTTCCGCACACAGCAGCGGGTTTTGGGGCTCGGCTGACACGTTGTCGCCCTTGCGGCCGGCCGGAGCAGTCGAATCGCTCCCTCCCGATTGAACTGCACTCACAATATCGGCTGGAAGATCGGCGATGTGGATGACGCCGTCGTCACACAACGCCAACGCCGTTCGCAGCGTGTTGCGCAGCTGGCGTATGTTGCCGGGCCACGGATAGCTCAGCAATACTCGAAATGCCGCTTCGTCGATCGAGACATCGCCATCGCTTTGATTCTCTGCGGCGAGCGCAAACCGAACCAGATTGTCGCGGTCTTCGCGATCTCGCAACGGCGGTAGTGCCAGTGTGATGCCGTTCAATCGATAATAGAGGTCTTCGCGGAACGTCCCATCCGCCACCAGCGCGGGCAAGTCACGGTGAGTGGCGCTGATTACGTGCAGATCGACGGTGATGGGCTTGTCGCACCCCAACGGCAGCACTTCCTTCTCTTCGAGTACGCGCAGCAGTCGGGTCTGGAGCTGGGGGGGCATGTCTCCGATTTCATCGAGAAACAGGGTGCCTCCGTTGGATTGCAGGATCTTGCCGCGCATGCCTTCTTTGCGTGCGCCGGTGAACGCGCCATGCTTGTAACCGAACAACTCGCTCTCGATGAGAGATTCGGGTATCGACGCGCAATTCACCGCCACAAACGGATTTTCGGCGCGCTCGCTAGCATCGTGCATAGCGCGTGAAAAGGCCTCTTTACCGGTTCCGGTTTCTCCGTTGAGGATGATATTGATACCCTTGTTGATGACCCGCTCGGCACAGCGGACATTGTACGCCATACGCGGATCATCACCGGCGAGCGAATGCAGCGAGAGCTGCTTGAGCTTGCCGGTGGACGGCACGGCGATCTCACCGTTTTTCGTTGCCGTGATTCCACCGACCTCCTTGAAGCGCTGCGGGCTGCGCAACATGGCCCAGTACCGGCGCCCGTCATCACGCCGCCGCAATGGCCACACGGTGTGGGAACGTTGAACGGCGTAGTCACGCATCATGCTGGGCGTGATATCAAAGACGGTTTCGATCGGTGTACCGATGAGCTCATTTTGCTCACGACACTCCAATTGATGCTTGGCACTTATGTTGAGGGCCTTGATACTGCCGCCGTTGTCAACCACCACGATCGCCTCGTTCAGCAGACCGACGTACTCGGAACGACTGTGAAAGCGCAGTATCCAGTCATCGGGATGCGCGCGCAGAAAGTTGCAGTTCTCTATCATCCGCGCGGACATGTTGACCAACGCTAACGTGTGGAATTGACTCTCTTTCGTGTCGCGGGTGTTGACCGATGACGCGTCGAGGACCGCCATCAGTTGACCCGAGGTGTCGAAGATCGGTGCCCCGGAACAGGTCAGGCCGGTGTTGTGGCTGTAGAAGTGATCATCACGGTGAATTGTCACCGAAGTGCGCTCGGCGATACAGGTTCCGATACCGTTGGTCCCCTCGTTGTTTTCATCCCACTGCGCTCCGATCATCAGTCCGGAGTGGTAAAACTCTTTCTCCAAAGTCGGATCACCGATGTAGTTGACGATGACGCCATCGTGGTCGGTGAGGATGATGGCGAATCCCGATCCGGCGATCTGTTGGTAGAGGTTTTCCATCTCCAGTCGGGCGATATCCAGGATTCCACCCAACCGCGCGCGGCGTTGTTTGAGGTCGTGGGTATCCACTACCAGTGTGCGTGGGTGGTTGCCCGGCTCGATCTGGAAGCCCTGCAGACAGCGCTCCCAAGAGCTGATGACCTCGTGGGTTCGCGCGTTGCGTTCATTCGAATCGGGGTGCACAACGGCGGTTTCCACGCGACGCAGATGCTGAAACGCATTGTTAACTGACATTGAACTCTATCCTCCTCCTGCGCACCCCCCGGTTTCGAACCGACACCCGAAAACCTGGAAGCATCACCTCCGGTGCGATCCCTGCACGAGTCGAAATATCCTATAGCCGCTTGCTGCGGTCTTTACGTTGTCGCTACGGAGCGCAGGGCACGGATCGCCGCCCTCCGTCGTTTGCCTATTCTTGATCGTACTACGTACCTATTCAATATACATGCCGTATCGCCATATCCCAACCGATATCACGCTATAACAGGCTGAAAAATAATGAATACTTAATGTTTTGTTGGAAGCGCTGCACAACCCCATTCTGGTTCTTATTTCCGACTGAAACGTTTATCTAGCGTTCCATGAACTGCGTCGCCGCGCCCGGGGGTGACAAACTGTCCCATATCTGGCACGCCGCTCCGTTCCCGCATTCCGCCGGTCGCACCGCGACGATTTTTCATCCCGACAACACCGCCGCGCTCTGTAACATGGCCGCGACACCTTGCACCGCGGCGGTGTGCTAGTGCTGAAACAGGTGATCGCGAAAATCACGCTGCACACGCTGCATCAAGGCTCGTTTTAGACCGCCGCGCAACGCTTTGAGGTTCCCGCATCCGCCCGTTTCGCGAATCACTAAGTGGTTGTATTCACGAAAACTATTGAAACGGAACTGAGGCTATTTTGCGCACCGTTTGGGCGCGGCTACTTTGACAAATATCAATCTTTGGCACTCTCCTTGCTCTGGTGCTCCTCCGAGGAGCGGTTGCACCTCGACAGCAGTACAGCACACGCATCCATCGGAGGAGAGTTCGCACATGAAAACCAATACATTCCGCAAGCCTCTGCTTGTGGCCAGCCTGGGGGTGGCGCTGACGGCCGCATCGAGTGGCGTGTTTGCAAAAGGTGTCACCGACCAGGACATCATCAACGACCAAGCGACGAAAGACGACGTCGTTGGATGGGGAATGGGCCCCCACGGGCAGCGCTTCAGTCCGCTGACCAAAGTCAACACCGGTAATGTCAAACGCCTGGTGCCGGCATGGTCGTTTTCGTTCGGCGGCGAGAAACAGCGCGGCCAGGAGTCGCAGCCCCTGGTACACAACGGCAGAATCTTTGTAACCGGATCGTATTCGCGCCTCTATGCCATTGACGCGCGCACCGGCGAAGAGCTGTGGCAGTACGATCACCGCCTGCCCGACGGCATTCTGCCCTGTTGCGACGTGGTCAATCGTGGCGCCGCCCTCTATGAGGACATGGTGATCTTCGGCACGCTGGATGCCAAGCTGGTGGCGCTCGACCAGGCGACCGGTAAGGTGGTGTGGCGCGAGAAGCTGGGAGACTACAAAGGGGGCTATTCGTTCACTGCCGCGCCGTTGATCGTCAAGGGTATGGTGGTGACCGGAGTCTCTGGCGGTGAATTCGGCATCGTTGGCAAAGTCGAAGCGCGCGACGCCAAAACCGGCAAACTGATCTGGTCGCGGCCCACCGTCGAAGGCCACATGGGCTACCTCAAGGGCAAAGAGAATGGCATCACCGGTCAGCTCAATGCCTCATGGCCCGGCGACATGTGGAAGTGGGGCGGCGCAGCCACGTGGCAGGGCGGTACCTGGGATCCCGAGACCAACCTCATCTTCTACGGTACCGGCAATCCGGCGCCGTGGAACTCGCACCTGCGTCCGGGCGACAACCTGTACTCGGCGTCGCGTCTGGCCATCAACGCCGATACCGGTGAGATCGTTTGGCACTACCAGACCACCCCGCATGATGGCTGGGATTTCGACGGCGTCAACGAACTGGTGGCGTTTGATCTGAACAAGGATGGCAAGACCGTCAAGGCGGCGGCCACAGCGGACCGCAACGGCTATTTCTACGTGTTGGACCGCACCAACGGCAAGCTGCTGTCGGCTTCCCCCTTCGTGACCAAGACCACCTGGGCCAACGGCATCGATCTCAAAACCGGTCGACCCAACTACGTGGCCGAGAACCGCCCCGGTAATCCTGCCGAGGGTAAGGGCGACAAGAAAGGCAAATCCGTATTTGCCGCGCCGTCGTTCCTGGGTGGCAAGAACTGGATGCCCATGGCCTATAGCCCGGACACCCAACTCTTCTACGTACCTGCCAACGAGTGGGGTATGGACATCTGGAACGAGCCGGTCGCCTACAAGAAAGGGGCGGCCTATTTGGGTGCAGGATTCAACATCCGTCCGCTGTACGAAGACTACATCGGCGCGCTGCGTGCCATGGATCCCAAAACCGGCAAGATCGTTTGGGAATACCACAACAACGCGCCGTTGTGGGGCGGAGTACTGGCTACGGCGGGCAACCTCGTTTTCACCGGTACGCCGGAGGGTTACCTGAAGGCCTTCAACGCGAAGGACGGGAAAGAGCTGTGGAAATTCCAGACCGGATCCGGCGTGGTGGGCAGTCCGGTGACGTGGGAGATGGACGGTGAGCAGTACATCGCCGTTCCCTCCGGCTGGGGCGGTGCGGTTCCGCTGTGGGGCGGAGAAGTGGCCAAACGCATCAAGACGCTCAATCAGGGCGGCAGCCTGTGGGTCTTCAAACTCGCCAAATCGTAATACGCCGTGGCGGGCGGGGTGTGCGAGCACCCCGCCCAACAACTGGACAATATCACTCGTTTGCAATCTCTTGGGATACGCTGGTTATGAAACACACTGCAACCGATACCGTGGCCCGCACCATCTTTGCATTGGGCCTGCTGATTTCCGCGACCGCCTTCGGGCACGGCAACGTTCAACCGCAGCCGGTCGACACCACCGGACTTTCGCCCCTGGGCGAGGAGTGGAAAGAATCCAACCCGTATCGCGGCAACCAGACCGCCATCGAAATCGGCGCTTCTGCATACAACCAAAATTGTGCACGCTGCCATGGTCTGGATGCAATTTCCGGCGGTATCGCTCCCGATTTGCGGTATCTGCCACCCGAGGACGAAGGTGACGAGTGGTTCGCCTACCGGGTGCGCGAAGGCGCGATCCGCAATGGAATCACCTACATGCCGCGTATGGCCGACTACCTTCCCCAGGAAGCGCTGTGGGCCATCCGCGCCTATCTGGAGACGCTCCATGTTGAAGAATAGCGTTTATGCGGGTTGTCTATGTTTAATTCTAGCGGTCGCCGGCTTCGCGCAGGCGTCGGATGAGGAGGGCGACCGTCTCGATCGTGTTCACGAAAAAGGCGTATTGCGAGTCGCTGTCTATCGTGATTTCCCTCCCTACTCGTTCAGCGAGCAGGGACACTACCGGGGAATCGACGTAGATGTGGCACGCGCGCTAGCCAAGCGCATGGGTCTGGGTGTCGACTTGATGCCCATCACCGCTGACGAAAACATGGAAGATGATCTGCGCAACGCGATCTGGAAGGGACATTACCTGGGCGGGGGCGTTGCCGACGTCATGATGCACGTGCCCGTCGATCATCGATTCGCCGAAGAAAACCGCAAGGTCGAAATCCTGGCGCCATACCTTGCCGAACATGTGGCAGTGGCGGTTGATGCAAAGCGTGTGGAGATCGGAACGGATTTCATGGATCTCAACCACTTCAAGATCGGAGTGGAGCTGGACACCATCGCGGACCACTATCTATCCGCCGCGTATGGCGGCCGCTTCCGCGCGAGCCTGGTACGTTTTCTCAATGTTGCGCAGGCCACCGACGCGCTGCGCTCCGGTCGCGTAACGGCAGTGGTGGCACCAAAGCCGCAAATTGAATACGGATTGGCGAATGCTCCCGCCGATGACTTCCGCATCAGCCCCATCGAGATGCAGGGGTTGTTTCGCGGCGCATGGAGTGTGGGCCTGGCTGTCGCGTCGGGCAATCCCAAATTGCGCGATGCACTGGCAAACGCTATGGGTCAAGTGCGGAGTGACGGTACTTTGCGAAGCATTTTCGCGCAGTATCGAGTAAGTTCCGAAGAGATGGCAGCAGCGCGCTGAGCGACAATTGCAGCCAGCCCGAATATTCATACCGTCCTCAGCGCGTTTTGGAGCCACGTTGCGGGCTATCCGATGGGAGATACACCGTCTGTGAGTTCAACGGCGGACGGGAATCGCCTGGCCTTCTGTCAGGGAGCAATCGTGCGCTTTGCCAAAGCGGATTCGTGATACTCAAACACGACGTCGGGATCAGGCAGGACCAACGCGTCGTCTTTCTGCGCGTATTCGAGACGCGTGAGCAGACTCTTGATGATCTGCAACCGTGCCTGCTTTTTGCTGTTGGCGCGAACAACGAACCATGGCGCTACCGCGGTGTGTGTACGCGCGAACATCTCATTACGCGCCAAACTGTATGCGGCCCATCGCTTGGTTGCCTGCTCGTCGATTGGGCTGACCTTCCATTGTTTTAGCGGGTCGTCGTGCCGCTTTTTGAGACGTTTGATCTGTTCGTTCTTGTCGATGTCCAGATAGAACTTGAAAAGGCGGATACCCGAAAACACCAACATCTCTTCGAAGCGTGGAACAGTTTCTAAAAACGCTCGGTGCTCTTCTTCGGTACAGAACCCCATCACCCGTTCGACACCGGCACGGTTGTACCAACTTCGGTTGAATAACACCATCTCCTGGGCTGCGGGAAGGTGCGGGACATAGCGCTGAAAGTACCAGCTGTTTTGTTCCCGATCAGATGGCTTGCTCAGGGCCACGACACGTGTTTCGCGCGGACTGAGATGTTGCACGATGCGCTTGATGGCGCCGTCCTTGCCAGCCGCATCACGTCCCTCGAAGATCACCAATATTTTGTCGTTGCGTCTGATTAGGTGATTTTGCAGTTTGACCAGTTCCACCTGCAACCGATGCAGTGCCTCTTTGTAGTCCTGATCGCTACGCGCAGGCCTGGTAGTGTGGTTCATTGACAGCTCCTCCTATCGGTTACGTCGGGCACTATGGCTTAGTACTGGGTGACGCAACATCCGCAGAAATCCTTGATGGCGTGGCGCGCTGTGCTCGAGATGGTGATACACCCCGAGTTTCACCCCATCGGCGACAACGAACCATACGATCGCATACCCCCACACCAATCCGATATCCGCCCACGGCAATGGTGTTACGAACCAGCCGAATGCCACAATCAAGGTGGCCGCTACTTTGGTGGCCAACGCCGACCACAGGACCAGCGGGGAGGGGAAAGGGCGTTGCAGGAACGACTGCCGGGTACGCGTGACGAACAACGTGAGGTGTCCGGCAATGGCGAGTTTGAGAAAGATCAAGGATTGGACTTGATCCATGTTGAGTCCCAACCACGATCGAGCGATGACCAGGATGCCGAAACTTGACACCACACCGGTCAGCCCCAGAACCGTGGAGACGGTCAACACTCGTCGCATCTCCCAGCGTACCGGTTTGGGGTCCAACCAAGTGTTGTCTTTGGCGATGGCCATAATGGGTATGTCGTTCAACAACGCCAGCAGAATGATCATCACGGCGGTAATGGGGTAGACGTTGTATACGATCATCGCCAGCACCACGAAGATCATGATGCGCAGGGTTTCCGTGATGCGATAGATGGCATAGGAGTTCATGCGCTCGAAGATGCGCCGTGCCTCTTCCACCGCTTGAACGATCACGCTAAGCCCCGGCGCGGTGAGTATGAGATCGGCGGCGGCCCGCGCAGCGTCGGTGGCTCCGGAGACCGCAATGCCCACGTCGGCCTGCTTGAGCGCAGGGGCATCGTTTACCCCGTCGCCGGTCATGCCCACCAAGTGGCCGCGCGCCTGTAGAGTTTTGACCAGCGTGTACTTATGTTCGGGAAAGACCTCGGCGAATCCATCGGCCTGCTCCGGTGCAGCGGCCTGGGCGTTGCCGTCACGGCTGTCCAGCGAATCGGCGCGCAGGATGTTCGTTCCCAGATTCAGCTTACCCGCGATCTCCCTGGCGATGGCCAGGTTGTCTCCGGTTACCATCTTCACGTCGATACCGCGTCGGCGGGCACCGGTAATCGTGGTGGCGGCATCCTCCCGGGGCGGGTCAAACAAGGGCAACAGTCCCAGGAAACGCCACACCTTGCCGTCGTCGTCACTGCGTGCCACGCCCAGTGCCCTGAATCCGCGCCGTGCCAGCCTATCGACCTCGTTCCGGGCATCGTCAATCAACCCGTCATCGGGATGGCACAGATCGAGGATCACCTGCGGCGCGCCTTTGCTGACGCGGAACGCCATACCATCGGCCGAAGTGACGACGGCCTCGGTGCGCTTGTGTACGGGATCAAAGGGGACAAATGCCAGTTGATGATAGTTGTCGAGTACCGAAGCATCCGGCAGCGCGTCGAGGATCGCGCCATCGATGGCATCGGGGTTGTCACGCTCCGATGCCAAGGCTGCGGCGACAACGACGGCATCCGCGGTGGCGTCAGAAAATGTGCTCGGATCGCCAACCGTCAGCCGGTTCTGCGTGAGCGTGCCGGTTTTGTCGGAACACAGTATGTCCATTCCCGCCATCTCTTCGATGGACTCCAGGCGCGAAACAATCGCCTTCATTCGCGACAGTGCCATGGCACCTACCGCCATGGTTACCGACAGTACCGCCGGCATCGCGACGGGGATGGCGGCCACTGCGAGAATCAAGGCGAACTGTACCAACTCCAGGAACGGCCAGTGCCGCTCAGCACCCACCAACACCAGGAGAGCGACCAGCCCCAGGCTGAGATAGATCAGGTAGTCACCGATAGTCAGAACCGCTTTCTGAAAGTGGGAGACCGTGTGGGCCGAACTCACCAATTGGGCGGTTTTTCCAAAAAAGGTTTGCATGCCAGTCGCGGTCACCAGGCCGATCATCTCACCCAGTTTGACCGTCGAACCCGAATAGACGGCATCCCCGAGTTTACGATCGACCGGTAGGGACTCTCCCGTCAACGCCGATTGGTCCACGCTCAGATAGTCGCCTTCGGCCAGTTGAATGTCGGCCGGCACCACGTCTCCCAATCGCAGGCGCACGATATCGCCGGGGACCAGTTCCTGTGCAGGTACGTCCGCCCACCGTCCGTCACGCAGCGCTCTGGCGCGCAGGGCGAGGCGTTTTTTGAGCTGTTCAATTGCGTTGCCCGCCTGATACTCCTGCCAGAAACCCACGACGGCGTTGAATATCAACAACGTGAGGATGATGGCGAGATCTGCCCAGTGGCGCAGTACCGCAGACAAGATCGCGGCTACCTCGATCATCCAGGGGATCGGCCCCCAGAAATACCTCATGAATCGTGCGACTAGGGAGACGTGCTCCTCGACCAGTTCGTTGTGCCCGTAGCGGGTCAGTCGAACCTGAGCTTCTGCCTGGGTCAGGCCGGCGCGATCGGCTCGGAGTTCTTCAAAATGCTGGGCGAGGGTGGGTGGTGGAGAAGGGGTGGGTTGACCGTGTTTGGTGCTTGCAGTCATGGTGTCGTACTCCCGGGGATTCGTAGTCGCACTCTTTGACCACCGTCACCGCAGACCGTGCCGTTGTTATTATGTGGCCCCTGCATTTTGCCGAGTTCAAAGTGTGGTCATCCCTCTCGGGTCCTCGTCGGTTCGTCACCCACGCCCGGAGAGCGTTTGACCTAAATCAATGATCTGTAAGCGGGTTGCCGCTACAAGTAATCAAAAGTAGCGGTTAGCTTGCAGATCGTGCAATCCGAACAATTGAGAATAAACCGATGTTGTCGTCCTACAAGCAGATCATCAATCGAGCGCATCCTTCGAAACTGTTCCTCGAAGTCACAACCCGCTGCAACCTGCGGTGCAAGATGTGCGTCAAACAGTCGTGCGACAACGGCATCGTCTCTGGCGATCTGACCCCGGCCACCTTCGAGGCACTGAAGCCGGGCCTTGCCAGCCTCGACGCGGTCGTCATCAGCGGCGTTGGGGAACCGCTGTTGCACCCTTTGCTGGAAACCTTTATCGGTGAGATTAAAGCCCACTTACCGTCATCCGGCTCGGTGGGTCTGCAAACCAATGGCACGCTTCTGAAACCCGGTAGAGTTGAGCGGTTGGTTTCCTCTGGATTGGATTCTATCTGCGTTTCCGTTGACGCTGTGAATCCGGACACGCTTGCTTCGCTACGGGCAGGAGCGAAATTTCAGCAGCTTGAATCGGCCTTGGGGATGTTGGGCAAGGCGGGAAAGGGTCGGTCAGCTTCCATACCGCGGGTGGGCGTGCAGTTCGTTTTGATGCAGGACAATATGCACCATTTGTCCCCGGTTCTCGAATGGGCGGGGAGATTGGGGGTCGACTTTGTCATCGTCTCCCATTTGCTGCCCTTTGATGTTGCCTCCTCTCGTCGGACGGCCTATTCGGTGAGCTCGGACGCTTCCATTGAGTTGTTCCAGCAATGGCGACAAAAAATCGACCGGGCCGGATTAAGGATAGAGGACTATCCCGCCGCCTCGGTGAAGTTTTACAAACGTCGTACCGCCGATGAGAAAAAGCTGATCGAAATGGTGGAGGCGATGAAGACGGAAGGTTGCAGAAGGGAAATCTCATTGGATCTGGGGCGGTTGATGGCGACTCCGGAGGAGTGCATTGCGCAAGTGGGTGCCATCTTTGAAGAGGCCGTGGCGACGGCGCGGTCGATGGGAATGGATCTCGTTTTGCCAGCGCTTCAACCAACCCATGCGCGCCATTGCCCCTTTATCGAAGAAGGTGGCGTCTTCGTGGCCTGGGATGGAGCGGTGTATCCCTGCCATTTCACGTGGCATCAGTACGCCTGCTATCCCGAAGGGCGCAAGAAAGTCGTGCAGCCTGTTTGTTTTGGGAATCTCGAATCCACGCCCTTGATCGACATCTGGAATTCGGCGGATTACAGCGCATTCAGAAGCAGCGTTCTGCGTTACGAATTCCCGTATTGCGGCGATTGCGGATTTTCGCCGTGCGACTATATCGACGGGATTGAGTTCGAGCAGGATTGTCATACCAATACGATCCCGTGCTGCGATTGCCCCTGGCCTTCCGGGATCCTCAACTGCCTGCGATAGAGCCGGGAGCGCTACATCTGGCTGATCTGCCAGCGGTGCGCAGGTTCCAGCCGTGATCGTTCGCGTTTGCCGTTGCCATCGACCAAGGCGAGATCACGGCCTAGTCGGTGGTGGTGGCCGACGGTGCTTGGTCAGTTCTTTTCTCGAAGGTCATTATTGAGTCTTTTGGTCTAATTTGGCGCTCGAGAAAATGGCATTCACATGTCTGACGAAAATCAACATTTGGCATCATAGCGGCGGAATGCCACTGGAAATGCACGGGAATTGGGCCGAAAATTAGAGCAACTATCCGGGCTTGGCTGCTGAAGAGAGTGACCTTGGGCAAAAGGCCAACGAGCAAGGCCGGAAACAGTTTTTTCCGCCTGCTTTTCGGACACTGGTTTCGTCTCATCTAAAGGGGAATATAGCAATGGATAAGATTCTCAGAATCGACATGGGAGCCCCAGGCAGCCCCAAAGTCACCACCGAACCAGCCGGTGAATATCACGGTCTCGGTGGCCGAGCGACCACCTCGTTAATCGTAAATAAGGAGGTAAATCCTCGTTGCCATCCGCTGGGCGCGGAAAACAAATTGGTGATCGCGCCTGGCATGCTAAGCGGCAGCACCGGCTCCATGACCGGCCGGATTTCGGTCGGCTGCAAGAGCCCACTCACCGGAACCATCAAAGAATCGAACGCCGGCGGTCAGGCCGCGCAGGTCATGGCCCGTATGGGCTATGCGGCAATCATTCTGGAAGGGCAGCCGGCAGGGGATGATCTCTACAAGATTGTTATTAACAAAGACGAGGTCAAAGTCGAAGTCGACAATAGCCTCAAACTGATGAACAACTACGAGCTGATCGACAAACTGCGCGCTCAGTACGGCGACAAGGTCGCCTACATGTCGATCGGCTCGGCCGGCGAGCGGCTGATGCTCGGCGCTTCCATCGCCTGTACCGATCCGGAGTTACGCCCGACCCGCCATTGCGGCCGCGGCGGCGTCGGCGCGGTAATGGGTTCCAAGAGGGTCAAGGCGATCGTCTTCGATGAGGCGGGTTTGAAGCGCCGCGCACCGAAAGATCCCGCCAAGTACCGCGATGCCAACCGCAAGTTCACCGAAGGGTTGCGCAAACACCCGGTCACCGGCGAAGGTCTACCGGCCTATGGGACCAACGTGCTGACCAATGTGCTCAACGAGGCCGGTGGTTACCCGACCCGAAACTTCAAGTCGGGCGTGTTCGAGGGCGCCACGAAGATCAGCGGCGAAGCCCAAGCCGAGTTGGAGATCAAGCGCGGTGGAAGTGCCACTCATGGCTGCCATCGCGGTTGTGTCATCCAGTGTTCGGGGATCTTCAACGACGAGGAGGGGAATTACGTCACCAAACAGCCCGAGTACGAGACGGTTTGGTCCCACGGCGGCCAATGTGGCATCGACGACCTGGACACCATCGCCAAGCTCGACCGCATGGAAGACGACTTCGGGCTCGACACCATCGAAATGGGCGTCACCATTGGCGTGGCCATGGACGCCGGGCTGGCCGAGTTCGGCAGCCGCGACAGTGCCATCAAGCTGATGGAAGAAGTAGGCAAGGGCACCCCGCTGGGACGCATTCTCGGTTGCGGCGCCGCGATCACCGGCAAGATCTTCGGCGTCGAAAAGGTTCCGGTGGTCAAAAACCAAGCGATTCCTGCCTACGACCCGCGCCCGATCCAAGGGATCGGCGTCACCTACGCCACCAGTACCATGGGGGCCGACCACACCGCCGGTTACGCCATCGCCACCAATATTCTCAAGGTGGGCGGCGATGTCGATCCGTTGAAGACCGAAGGGCAGGTGGACCTGTCGCGCAACCTGCAGATCGCCACCGCCGCCATCGACTCCACCGGCATGTGCCTGTTCATCGCCTTCGCCATCCTGGATCAGGAGGATACCTTCCAGGCGATGCTCGATATGCTCAACGCCTTCTACGGGACCAATCTGACCGGCGATGACGTGGTGGCCTTGGGCAAGCGGGTACTGTCGGCTGAGCGCGATTTCAACAGGCGCGCAGGATTCACCGCCGCCGATGACCGCTTGCCGCGGTTCTTCTACACCGACCCGGTTGCTCCCCACAACCAGACCTTCGGCATGAAGGATGAGGAGCTCGACGCCGTCTTCAACTGGGATTGATTGAATCCCGCGAAAAGGGGAGAGGCTCCATGGGCCTCTCCCCACTCTGCGATCCTAAGAAGGGCCTCGTCAGCCGGGCACAAGAGAATAGGGCGGCGATTGTGCGATCACTCGAGCTGACACTGGTACCCGATTCACTGCGGATGTTCTTCCCGCTGTTGCAGCAGGGAGTTGACATCGAGGTTGAAGTCGGAGTCTCCGTCAAGGCGCTGTTAATCGAACAACTCGGCCTCAGCACCGATTACATTGCCAGCCGCATCAGCACACTGTTTCTCAACAGCAAGGCGGTTGACGATACGGCGCAAGCGTTCATCCATGACGACTCGGTTCTGGCTTTGTCGGGCGCCATGCCGGGACTGGTCGGAGCCACCATGCGCAGCGGCGGGTATTATGCCGCCATGCGCGGCGCCATGACCTACCGGAGCGACGAGCAAGACGTAAGTTCGTCCTGCCACAAGGGCCGGATCAGGATCAAGCTATTCAACCTGCTGCTGGAAGAACTCGGACCCCGATTTCTGTCGCACGGAATCCTGCTCAGCTGGCAGCGGTTGCGCGAACTGACTGTGTCGCAATCGAAAGATTTCTGTCCGAGACGTTGTCGGCTGGACGGCAAGCCCGTGACGGCGGACTATTTGTTGGAAATGGGGAAAATGGAAAACTCAGGAGAGCTGGTGGCGCTGAAAATCGACTTTGGTGAACGGGAATCATGATTATCACCGTGAAACTGTTTGCAACCTTTCGCCTGGGGCGGTTCGATATCGAGTCCCGTGACTATCCCGCCGAGACAAAGGTTGGCGACGTGGTCAAGGATCTCGAGCTCCCGGAAGACAAACTCGGAATCCTGATGGTCAACAATAAGCATGTCGACCTCGATCGGGTCCTTGTCGAAGGGGAAACCCTGGCAATCTTCCCGCTGGTCGGAGGTGGCTGAAATCGAAGCTCTGCAGGATCTGTTGACCCAGCTGGCCACGGATGGCTTGATCTCCTGGGAACAGCAACTCGACGCGGCCCGGCAGTTCGATCTGGGAATCGCCGATGTGGAGCGGGAGATCCTGGCGCTGGGATTGCTGCCGGCGCGGTATCAGCGCAACCGGCAGATGATATCCGTGGCCCAGCAAAAGCAATTGTTCGACAGCCGGGTCGTGGTTATCGGTGCCGGCGGACTCGGCGGGTATATTCTCGAACAACTGGCGCGCTTGGGAGTCGGCCATATCGTCATTGTCGATGATGACGTGTTCGAGGAAAGCAATCTCAATCGCCAGTTGCTCTCGTCGCCGGCTAAGCTGGGCCGGATCAAGGTTGACGTCGCCGTGGAGCGGCTGGCGGAAATCAACCCAGCGGTCACCGTCTCTCCGTTTCGGACGCGATTCGATCGGCAGAATGCCGCCAAGCTCTTGGCCGACGCCGCTTGCGCGGTAGACGCGGTCGATAGCGTGGCGTCCCGGCTCGACTTGGCCGAATCCTGCAGCGAACTCGGCATTCCGCTGGTGCATGGCGCAATCGCTGGCTGGTACGGGCACGTGACAACGGTGCTGCCGGGAGACAACTCGCTGCAGACCATCTACCGCCATTGGAAGGGTGGGAAAGGCGTCGAGGCGGCCCTTGGCAATCCTTCCTTTACCCCGGCACTGGCCGCCAGTTTTCAGGTCAGCGAAGTCTGCAAAATCTTGCTGGGGCAGGGGAAACTGCTCAGTGGACGGAAACTGTCTTTTGACGTCTTGGATATGGAGTTGGTTGAGGTCGCACTTTACTAATCGTGGGGCTGCTTTACGTTATTTAACATAATATACATTATGCGCACTATTAGATGTGATATTGAGCGCCGAAGATCCGCTCCAGGAACACATTGGGCCTTACGAATCCCAGGTTAACTCGCTGGTCGCTTTTGCGAATGCGCAACTCTTTCCAGCGCGGTAGATCGTACATCAGGTTGTCCGCCATGATTCGTGCCGGTCGGCCGTCTTGTTCTTCCAGCCGCAGTACCACTTCCGAGTTTTCAGAAAGAATGAGCGATCCGAGCGGTGTCTTGTCGACCATGGCAGCCACGGGCGTCAGCTGCAGCACCGGAACTCCGGGCATGATTACCTTGCCGCGCGCTGCCCGGGTATATCCGGTACTGCCCTGAGGGGTCGAAACCACGATACCGTCGGCGAAAATCAGCTGTGGCACTTCGCGCGCGTCGATGCTCAAGCGGATTTTGAGTACCCGCTCGGTGCTGCGCTCGATCCAGATGTCGTTGAAGCCGTAGATCTTCTGAATGCCTTCGTCGGTGACAATTTCGCCTTCCACCATCCACAGTCCATCGAAATAGTACGCGTCGGCTTCAACCACCGCCTCGGTGGATTCGTTCATCAGAAATCCTACTGTCCCGCCGTGGATACCGACGAAGTGGTTGTTCTGATGCCGGTATTCGCGAATGGCGCGCAGCATGGTGCCGTCGCCGCCATATACGACCACTAGGTCTGCGATCTCCGGCGTCTCCACCAGCTTGAACCGCTGTGCCAACCGTCGGTCCACGTCGCCGGAGCGCTGGACATACGGTGTGGGCGCCAGGAATACGGTCTCGATCCTGTTCTTGTTGATCGATTTCACGATGTTGGATGGCCCATGGGTCGAATACTCGACTATTCTCCGCAATATTTCGAATCTGTGACAAACTTATGACTCAGGGACCGCAGGTATACGGCCGATACGACCAGTAGATGCCCGTCAGGAGTCGGATCATGAAGCATTCCCTCCCCGCTGCGCTTATCTTAACTGCCACATTGGCTTGTGGGTCAATGGTCGCCTTCGCAGGCGAACCTCTTCCGCGGCATCCGGCTTGCACTGATCCCCAGTTCGACTACTCGCGCCTCGATGCCCAGACGTTGCGCGAAATCGCCTATCGCTGCGACTCGCCGGCCGCCGTGCGGCTCTACCTTAACCGCGCCAACTACCGCGATCTTTGGGACAGTTGGGGATACCTGGTGGAGATCGAGGGAACCGGTGAAGTCAGCCAACAGTTGATGGCTTACCGGGTGTTCGTCATTCTCATCGAGGACTTCGCCCGCCAGATGCCGCATACGTCGCCGAGCTGGATGGTAACCCTTAACCAGGGTTACGAAAACGGTCCTGGTTTTAGCGATTCCGCTTTACGCGGTTATTCATCCCAGAGTGCACACTGAGTAGTTCGACCCACGCACGGCCATACAGACCTTGTCTCGGTCAGGCGACCCTGTTGCGTAGCAAGTGCGCCTCCAACTCATCGGCAGGTAACGGCGGACCGAAATAGAATCCTTGATAGAGCGTGCAGCGCTCGCGATGCAGAAACTCGAGCTGTGCGGGGGCTTCGACCCCCTCGGCCAATACCTCCAGCCCTAGATTTCTTCCCAGAGCAATGATGGTGGCGGCAATTTTGCCATCCATCTCCGATTTTGGCAGGTCGCGAATGAATTCACGATCGATCTTGAGCCGGTCGAGCGGAAACTGTTTCAGGTAGGCAAGTGAAGAGTAACCGGTACCGAAATCGTCGACGGCGATCGAAACACCGACCTCCTTGAGAGCGAAGAGAATGCTCTGCGCATGCTCGCGCTGTTCCATAAGGGCGGTCTCGGTGATCTCCAATTCGAGCTGATTGGGTTCGATTCCGGATACCTGCAGCGCTTGTCGTACCTGCGCAGCCAAATCGGGCTGCGCAAACTGTCGCGGCGACAAATTGATCGCCATGTGGATGTCGCGAATTCCACGCTGTTGCCAACGGCTGGCGGTAGCGCACGCCTCATTCAATACCCAAGTGCCTAACGGTTCGATCAGGCCGGTTTCCTCGGCCAAGGGGATGAATCTGTCGGGCGAGATCAGACCACGCTCGGGATGGGCCCACCGCACCAGTGCCTCGACGCCGACGACGTTGCCGCCTTCGACGGTGACTTGCGGCTGAAAATGCAGCACTAGCTCGTTGCGATACAACGCCTGACGTAAACCGTTCTCCATGGCGAGCTGCTCGTTGATCGCGACGGAAAGTTCACGGGTGTAGAAACGGTACCGATTGCCACCCTCCTCTTTGGCCTTGTACATCGCCGCATCGGCATTCTTGAGCAACGTCTGGCCGTCGCGTCCGTCGTTAGGATAGAGACAGATACCGACACTGCCGGACAGATAGAGCTCGTGCCCATCGACACGGAAGGGTTGATGCAGTACTTCCAGCAATTTTTTAGCGACCTTGGCCGAATCCTCCGCCTGACGCAGCTCTTCCAACACCACCACGAACTCGTCACCACCCAAGCGGGCCACCGTGTCTTCGGCGCGCACCAGACCCAAGAGCCGCCGCGCCACTTCGACGAGCAGTTGGTCGCCCAGCGGATGCCCCAAACTGTCGTTGACCACTTTGAACCGGTCGAGATCGAGGAACAGCACCCCGACCTGCTGCCCCTCTCGTGCAGCGTGGCGCAGGGACTGCGAAAGAGTGACGTTGAGCAGTAGCCGGTTGGGTAGCGCGGTCAGCGGATCGTGATGTGCCAGGTGGTCGATCTCGCGTTGCGACTGTTTGAGTTTGGTGATGTCGGCAAACACGGCAACATAGTTGCTCACCTGCCCCGTATTGTCATGCACGGCGTTGATGGTGAGCCACTCCGGATAGACTTCGCCGTTCTTGCGCCGATTCCAGATCTCTCCCTGCCACTGGCCGGTCTGCTCCAGTGAATGCCAAAGGGTGGAGTAAAAACGGTCGTCGTGGCGTCCCGATTTGAGTAGGCTGGGGTTGCGTCCCAGCACTTCCGCCTCCGTGTAGCCGGTAATCGACGCAAAGGCGCGGTTCACCGACAAAATACCGCCACGCACATCGGTAACCACAACGCCTTCGGTGGTGCTGTCGAAGACCGTCGCCGCCTCACGTAGACGTTTTTCCATCGTCAATCGATCGCTGAGGTCGATGACGAACGCGATGGCGGCCGTCACTTTGCTGTGTTCATCGCGAACCGTCGTGACGCTGAAGTGGGCATGCAGCGGCGTGCCATCCTTGCAGCGCAGAACGGTCTCGTAGGAACGGCTGTCGGTGCCCTCGATCCGGGCGCTCTGCAAGTCGAAGAAGCGGCTGTTCCCGTCATCGGCAAATGTGGTCGGTACGCGTCCCATCATCTCTTCCGGCGCGTAGCCCAGCATGCGACACAACGTCGGATTGACGCTGATCGTACGGCGCTGGGCATCGATCATCCAAACGCCCTCCGGGGCGTTGTCGACAATGGTGCGAAACTGATGCTCTTGGTCGGCAAGCGCACTCTGCACCCGCTCCATTCGGATCAGCTGGCGCAGGATCACCGCTCTTCCACCGGCGACCAGAACGCCGAGTAGAGCGACCAGTACGGCAAGGATCGCGGCGCGGTCATTCCAGCGTGCGAATAGCGCCTGTTCCGAGCGGCCCACTCGAACACTGAGGGGTGTATTGAAGATGGCTTGATACGTAGACAGCCAGCGCTCTCCGTCCAGCGTCACCCATTGGGTCTCGGTCGATGAGCTGGCGGACGATGACGGGATACCGAGGGACTGCGCCCCAAGCTCGTTGCTGAACACCGGCGCGCCGTCGCGGCTCAGCACTTCAAAGCGTTCCGCCTCGGTCAGCCTCAACCGCTGGGCATAGATGCGAAACGACTTCGGCTCGACGACGGCGACCACCACGCCGGCAAACCGGCCGGATGCGTCCTGCCAGCGCCGGCTCATGGGTAGGAACCGCCGCCCAGAATCGCGCCCGGTGAGCGGCGCATCGAAGTAGAGCCCGGGATCGTTTGAACCGCTTTGCGCTTTAAAATAGGCGCGGTCGGACAGATCCATGGATGGTGGTATGTCGTAATCGGAGTCGTAGATCAGCTGGCCGTTGGCATCGAGAACGATCATCGAGCGCACGATCTTCAGGTCGTCGATCTGTGCCCGGAGCAGGTCACGGACCGCAGTCGCGTCCAGGTTCCGGGGGGTACCCGCCAACTGTTGCGCGATATAAGAGAGGGACATATCGACCGCGTGGAATCGGTTGCTCACCTGCTCGGCTGCCGCCACCCCCAATACAAGTAGGGTTTCACGGCCCTGTCGTTCCACTACGACGCGGTCGTGCCAGAGATAAGCCGAACTGAGCAGCAGCGCCGTAAACACCAATACCACGGCAGCAGCGTTTACGCCGCGTCGCAAAAAGCGGTAGTACAAAACACCCCTCCTACAGGAGCCAATCAGAGATCCGCCAACTTGTTCCGGCACGGTACCGATATCCCCTGGATCTGCCTGGGATCTGGGGATTTTCTGGTCAACCGGTACCTGGGGACCCAATTCACTGATATTGTGCCACGAATTTATTGATAAATGTCAGGATTATCGCGCCGAGAAAGGGCCTGCATTGGTCCCTGAACCGGTGCTCCGTCATACTGCTCATCCGACCATTACTCGCTGCACCGCGCCATGCCCGCTAGCACCACTGCCTTCCAACTCGAACCCGGACTCATCTACCTCAATCATGCCGCCGTGGCCCCCTGGCCGACCCGTGCCGCAGAAGCGGTGGCGCGCTTTGGGGAGGAGAACGCGCGCTGGGGTTCGTGGCACTACCGACGCTGGGAAACGGTCGAGCAGCGCCTGCGCGAGCGCCTCCAGAGGCTGATCAACGCCTCGGCGCCCGACGACATCGCACTGGTGAAGAACACCTCCGAAGCGCTCTCCTTCGTCGCCTACGGCCTGAATTGGAGGGCCGGTGACAACATCGTGAGCTGCGCCGAGGAGTTCCCATCCAACCGCTGGGTGTGGGAATCTCTGCGCAGCGTGGGGGTGGAGACCCGCTTTGCAGCCGTCACCGCCAGTGCGGACCCGGAAGCGGCCCTGTTCGAGCGCGTCGACGAACACACCCGACTGATCAGCGTCAGTGCCGTACAGTACGGCGCCGGCCTGCGCATGGATCTGGAACGCATCGGCGCGTTTTGCCGTGCCAGGGGTGTGCTGTTCTGCGTCGACGCCATCCAGCACATCGGTGCCCTACCCTTCGACGTCCAGCGCATTCAGGCCGATTTCGTGGCCGCAGACGGGCACAAATGGATGTTGGGTCCCGAGGGAATCGGGTTGTTCTGGGTCAGACCGGCACTGCGCGAGCAGCTGCGTTTGACGGAAATCGGCTGGCACAGCGCCGAAGCCATCGCCGACTACACCCAGTCGGAGTGGGAACTGGCTCGCAGCGCCAAACGTTTCGAGTGCGGCAGCCCCAACATGCTGGGCATCCATGCACTGGAGGCGAGCTTGGCACTCATCGAAGACGAAGGCATCGAATCGATCGGTGATCGGGTGCTGCGCAACAGCGCGCTGATCGCCGAGTTCGTTTCACAGAGCGAGGGGTTTACGCTGTTGACCAACCCGACCCCCGAGCGGCTATCCGGCATCGTCACCTTCGCCCACCGCGACCATTCGGCGACGAAGATCAACAGCCATCTCAAGGCCAATGGCGTGCTCGCCGCCGTGCGCGGCGGCGGCGTGCGCTTCTCGCCGCACTTCTACGTCTCGCCGGAGCAATTGGCCAGGGCTTGGGAGATCGTCCGCTCGATCCGGTGAATGCGATGCCCGGCCGTGCTGGCACGACGCCGGCCGCCGCGCCGTCGCGCGAATTTCCGCGGCTTTACGCTTCGATGGGCACGAAAATCGCCCCGCCTCGCGCCGCGACCTGTCTTACCTGCAGGTTCCCGTTACGCTGGGTGGCTTCGGCTGCCCCGAGCGCGTCGGCGAACGGGAGATGGTTGCCGCGTAGCGGCAGTGGAAGGGAACAGTCGAGCGCTTGTTTTCCGCCGTTGATCACGATGACGGCGATATCGCAGCGCGTGCGACGCAGAAACGCGACGGCTTGCCGTTGATCGTCGCTCCATAGGCATCGCCAATCCCCCGCCTTCAACGCCTCCCGCGATCTGCGCAGTGCACTCAAGCAGCGCATGTGGCTCTGCAGTTCCGTATTCCAGAGCGAGGAATCCCAGATCATCGCGCGCCGGTTATCGGGATCCTCACCGCCCTCCATCCCCACCTCGTCGCCGTAATAGATGGCCGGTACGCCGGGTATGACAAACTGCAGCAGCGCAAGGAGCTTGATCGTGTCCACATCTCCACCCGTGGCGTTCCACAACCGCGGCGTATCGTGCGAACCCAGCAGGTTCAACATGCCCAACGTGGTCTGCCACGGAACGCGCTGCAGCTGCCGTTCGATGCTCCGCGCAAATTGCGATGCGGCGAGCCGGTGGTGCACCACGAATTCGAACAGCACTTCGCGCAGCGGATAGTTAGTGGCGCCGCTGAAGTCTCCGCGATCAAGCCAAGGTTGCGCATCCTCCCAAATCTCAGCCAACAGATAGGCATCCGGTCGCACCCGGCGCACTGCATCGCGCAGGGCACGCCAGAAAGGACGATGGCGCACGTGGCGTACGGCATCGAGTCGCCAGCCGTCCACGCCCCACCGGGTCCAGTACGTCGCCACGTCGAGAAAGTATCGTTGCGTCTGCGGGTGGGCGAGACGCAGCTCCGGCAGATCGGCCACGTCCTGCCACGCGGCGTAGCGGTGTTTGCCGCCGATGAACAACGGAAATCCGTCGACGTAGAACCAATCCCTGTAGACGGAGCCCTCGCTCTTTTGCACCACATCGGTAAACGGGAAGAAATCACGCCCGCAATGATTGAAGGTGCCATCCAGAATCACGCGTATTCCCCGCCGGTGCGCTTCGCTCAACAGTCTTCTGAACGTCCCCAGATCGCCCGCCCGGGGATCAATGCTGTAGTAGTCGCGAGTGTTGTAGCGGTGATTGGAACGGGAGAGAAAAATCGGCGTCAGGCACACCACGTTGGCACCCAGCCAACGGATGTAGTCCAGCTTTTGGATGATGCCGGCGAGATCACCGCCCATGAAGTGATCGCGCGTGGGCGGCGTTCCCCAGGGAACCAGGCCCGGATATGAGCGATGCGAAATCCCCCGGGCGAACCGATCCACGAATATCTGATAGACGATCGCCTCGCGATGCCACTCATCCGCAACCGTCGCAGCTTCGGGCGCCGGTACAACGCCCTGTCGCCCGCTTAGCAGCAGCAGTTACCGACGCTGGGCTGACAGCCGCACGCTGCGTGGTGGGTATGGCAGCAGTCGCAACAGTCATGAACGTGGCATTGGCCATGTGCCGCCTCTGCGCACGGATAGTCCGCATAGGGAGCGTCCCAACCACCCGATGGGTAAGCCGCGGACGACAGGCCGCTCAGAAATCGCAGCCCTCCGGCCAAACCAGCGTTCAACACCTCGATGCCCTGCCGCAAAGTGGAGCCCAACCGGTCCCCCAGCGGGCCAGTCGTGACTCCCGCGCCCACGGGAATTCCCGGTAACGGTACCCCCGTGCCCGGTGTTACCGGCAGCGGCGCCATGGAAGGTGGAAGCCCCCAACGCACTGGACCGTAGTAAGGCCCGCCCTGCGGGACGTACGCGTAGGCGGCCGCGAACGGCGGCGGCATCGCCGAACCCTGTCCCGGCGCGTCACCGCGTTCGGCCTGGGCGGCTTCGTATTTCGCCTTGTGGCGATCGAATTCCAGCTGGGCCTTGGTGGGGGATGCGCTTTTCTTGACCGTTGCGCCTTTCGGGCGACTCTTCTTAACTGCCATGCGATTTCTCCTTGGCACAGTCCTCAGCAGCTGAACACTTCGCACCAGCGAATACGTGCCGTCATGTTGACCACGACCACTGCCAGGTTGGCACCGGGTTTGGTGGTGAGAATGCCTTCGCAGATCTGGTAGCCGCTGCCCTGCTCCACCCGTTTCCCCCAGACCAATGCAGTGCCCTCGCTGTCGGTGACCAGAACGCCGACCAAGGAGACGGCCGTCGCCGCCACGGGCACGTATTCGATGGAGAGATGCACGCAGCACCCACCACCGATAAACGCTCTGCCCAATCCGAACCTGTTGGTCGCCCGGGAGCCGATGGCGATCGCTTCCACCCTGACGCTGCTCAGATTGATCTCGGAGAACGCTTCGGCACTCTTCGCTTCGTCAGCGCTCGTCTTCGCTTCGACTCCGCTTTCCGCCGCAGTGGTGGCAACCACTTTGGCGACCGCATCCATGACGCGGAAATCGGCAGCCAATTGCGGGTTCTCCTTCAAGTCGTTGGCGCTCAGCGTCGACTCGACCAACAGCTCCTTGGACTCTTTGCGGCACTCCCGCGTATGACAGCAACATTGCGACGCCGGGTGGCAGCAACTGTGGCAAAAACCGCCGTGTCCGTGGTGCGGATGCGGATGCGGATGGTGAGCATGTGCATCCCAGTGTCCATAGGGATGTCCGGTATATCGTGGTGTTACGCCGTGTCCTCGGTGCATATCGCTAACCCTCCCTCCTCAATCGTCAATCAGCGGCAAACGGTTTCGCACCAGCGCAACCGCGCGATGGCGTCGACCACCTCCAGCGTGACCTTGGCGCCGGGATCCAGCGCCAGGAACTCCTCGTCCATTTGGTATCCCTCCGGCAGCCCGCCGCTGGTCGTGGTGGTGGAGGTACCGTCCTTGACGACGGTTACCTTCACTTCGGGCGCCGCCGCTCCCGCCTCGACGTACGTCTCAAGCGTGAGCCGCACCCCGGAGAATCCACCGACGATCGTCTCGCCTGGTGCCGCGGGATCCGCCGTCAACTCCTGCGGCATCACTTGCGGGACGTGGCAGCCAGGGGCTGCGGGCATGGCCGGGTACGGCACCGGCACGTAATAGAGATAAACCCCGGCGCAACCCGGCGGTTGGCCCCAGTGGTGATCTCCGTAACCGTGACCCGGGGAACAACAGTGTGAGTGATAGTGAGACATGATCGTTCTCCTTTACGACTCGTCGGCCTCCGTCTCTTCGGGTGCCGTCAGATCCCTGACCGCTTTCAATACGTCGCCCGCCACTTCGAAACCGACCTTGACCACCGTAGTGGCCGCATCCGACAGTTTGTCCGTCACCTGACTGTCGATTAAGCCGGCGGATACGTCGTGTACGATTCGGTTGACCGAGCCCAATATGGAAGCCATAGCCGTCTCCTTCGATATAGCCCAACAGCGCCGATCGCCGACGCCCGATTGTTTGCCGCTTATGCCGTCAAACGCCGCTCCACCAGCTTCACGGCGTTGGTCGCCACCTCCAGCCCCCAGTCTAGATGATCCAGCGGACGGCGGCTCATGGAGCGCCCTACGCTGGCCATGCTGGCGTAGGTGTCCACCGCCAGGCGCAGGGCCCCGACCCCCTTGCCGCGGGAGTGCTCCAGCAGGCTCAGCCAGCTTCCCGCCCGCTTGGGAAACGCGTCGTACAATGCCCGCGGCGACAGGCACGCACTTTGCGACACGACACCACTGAACACCCCGCTGCAGAAATCCTGGAACGCAGGATCTCCCTCACCCAGGCGACCGATCTGCGTCAGCAAAAACAGGCAGAAGTCCTTCATCGCCGGGTTTTTCGCGATGGTGAGAAAGAGCTCTGCCGTACGCCAATCCAGCTCGACATGCTCGCGCAGTAGCTGCTCGTATCGCACTAGTGTCTGCCGCGAAAAATCTCCCACCGATAAGGCGTGGCGCACGGCCTCGGCCGCGTAATAGGCTCCCTCCATAGCCTTGTGTATACCGCCCCCGTTGAGCGGATCGATCTGGTTGGCCGCGTCACCCACCAGCAGCACCCGGTCGGCGACGATGCGCAGTGGTTTGTAGAACGCTGCCGATCCGCCGCCCAATGGTCCGCACTGTTTGGCATTTGCCAGCGGGACAGCCAACGAGGTGGCGAGAAATCGTTTGAACGTGTCGCGCAGTCCGTCAAGAATGGGAAACGTGGGATCGAACGCGTAGCCCATACCGATGTTGGCGAATCCGGCATCGTCCACGAACAGCCAGCCGTAGCCCGGGAAGTAGCTGCGGTCGAAGTAGACCTTCACCTGCGCACCTTCCACCGCGACGTTTTCGAAGTAGGCGCGAATGGAAACCGCCTCGGCGCCGTCGTGCAGCGTGTTGCCGATGCAGCGCGACACGACCGACGCCACGCCATCGGCACCGATCACCACCCTGCCCCGGTACTTGACGAGGTTCTTGCCGGATTGTGCCTGCACCTCGACGGCATCGCGCTGTGCTGTGACCGACTTGACCTGCGCCCGTTCGAAGCGGGCGCCACAAGCCACCGCATGCTCCATCACCGTGGCGTCGAAGCGGCGGCGATCGAGCAGCGTGGCAAACGCGGGATAACGGCTGTTTTCCGGAAATCTGCCACGCAGCACATGTCGGTCGTTGATATAGAGATCGCACTCCTTGAAGCAGGCTTCGGTCTGCGCGAGCACCGCGTCGATGCAACCCAACTGGTCCAGCCAGTAAAGGGCCTGCGGGGTCAGTCCGTCCCCGCACACCTTGTCGCGCGGAAACGCCGCCTTGTCCAGAAGCAGAACCGACACGCCGTGACGGGCCAGAAAGCCGGCCGCACTGCTTCCGCCGGGTCCTGCGCCGACGATGATGGCGTCGTAGATCACGGGTGCGAGCTTCCCGTCCGTCTAGGGTGCAACCACGATGCGCACCGGTATCCGAAACGACTCATCGGAACTGACCACCACCGAACCGAGGTAGATGTCCGGTGGGGTCTCCGGTACCAGTGCGCCCTGCAGCACGAACTTTTCGAAATCCATGGGGGCAATGCTCTTCTTGGGCGGTTTCACGGTGAACGCATCGGGAGGAACCGGATGGCCGGTGGACTCGCCCACCATGCCTTCGAAGGCGACGGTTACCCGCTTGGTTTCGGTCAGCGAATCGTTGTTGATGGAAAACGAGACTTTGACCACGCCCCCCGGCGCCAACGGCAGCCGATTGGTGATGCAGTACACCGGCATCTCCGGTTCGGGCGCCGGCGGCGGCTCGGTCGGGGCCGCGTCGGGCGCGGCGCCATCCTGCGCTGTCGGGGGCGGGGAGGCCCCGCCGATGGATATCCCGTCAAAGAGCTTCTGCTGTGCGACGCTGCCGACCCGGTCGATGACCGTCAATCCCAGGCTAAGTCCCGCCTCGGCCAGTTCCAGCCCTTTGGAAAAGAGCGACCCGATCTGATCGGCCTTGCCCGAAAACGAAGCCGCCACTCCGGGGCCGCGCCCCCCGTCCCCGCTCGCGCGCCCCGTCTGGGAGCGGGTGCCGCCCGCCGTCCCCGTCTCACCGCCGTTCGCCCGTTTCGACTCCGCCATAGCGCTCTCCCGATCCCGAGTTACCTGCAACCGCACGTATCGCAATGACACTCCGGTACGTGGTGGTACCGGTAGTGATGATGAACCTCGCAACATCCATGAGCAGCGTGATGCACGTTGACAGCGGACAGACCGCCCCAGGCCAACCCCTCCACGGTGTTGCGTGCGGCAACAACCCCGAACCGCAGTGCGCCGAACGCAAGGCCCAGCGCGCCTCCCACCAGCTCACCGAGGGCTGCGCCGCTCTGGTGCGCGAGACACTCCTGACGCGTGTGATTCATTCGTTTCACCTCCCCTGTCCGATGCCGCTGACGGCCGGTTGCACCGAGGCAGCGACGGGTTCGTGGGGTCGGTTGTCGCCGACCGCGAAGTGGCTGGGTGCCCCGCCGACCCGCAGTCCCCAACAGCCGTTCCGATCGTGCACCGCGACGCTGTCTGCGTGCGGTGAGGGGGCGTCGACAACGCGCGTCCTGGTTTCCACACAGCGCTCGGTGCGGATGACCGGAATCGCTGGATTGCCCACGGCGGCGATCTCCGCGTAACTGCGCTCATGGGTTTTGACCTGCTCGCGACGGATCCGGTCACGCGGCTTCAACCAGCTCTGTCCGTGAATGTTGAGGCGCAGGATCTCGATACCGAGGAAACGCGCATGCACGGTGTACTCCGACGGCAGCTGAAAATCCTGATTCAGGCCGATGGCCAGTGGCGGCATACGCCGCAGGTTGACGTCCATGGCCGGCATGCGACTCATGGCCAGGTTCACCGTCGGCACATGCGTGACGTTGAGCCGCTCCACGTGCACTGGATCGAGATTGCGCACATGGTCGATGCGCAGCGATTCCACCGAAATGGGATCGATGTGGTTGAGCTCTTTGACGTGAATCGCCGCCGGTGCGATCTTTTCAATCTTCTCGATTTTTCGGATCGTGTCGATGGTGACATCGGCGATGTCTTTGACGTGAGTGACGTTGACGTTGCCCATACGCTTCTCCCTCGGCGGCGCCGGCGGATCAGATTCCCGGCCAGTTGTAGTTGATGACCAGGATCTTTGCCTCTTCGTAAACCGACGTCTGATGTTTGCTGCGTGCGCGGATCACCACCGTTTTGGTGCTGCCCGACCCCGCCACTTCATAGCGGAACTGATGAAACGGTTCGTTGTTGAATTGCAGTACCCCGTTCACCAGCCATTCGATCTCACGGGTCGTACTGTTCCACAGCGCAGCGTGAAAAAGCTGCTGGGTGTTGCTTTTGTCGATGTAGGCGTTGTGCTGGCCCTGCGGGTAATAGAGTGTTGCGTGTTTCGGCCACAGCTGGAGAGTGGTTTCAGCAACGGGTTCGGGCCCGACGCCGACCAGCGTCACCCACGCGTAGGCTTTGCGTAGCGGGTCTTCGCGCGAACTCACGACCACGATGTCGGTCGCACCATTGCTCAATGCGCCCTTGACGGGGGCGCGGTAGACGCCGCCTGCATCGATGCTGCCGGCGCCGGGGTTGCCGGAGAGATCCAGTACCTCCCAGCGCACACCCCGGTTTGAGTTGGTGACGGCCGCTTCGAAGCGTACTTGCGTGGTGGCGGGATTGGCGAACCGCTCGTCACGGAAATTCACCTCGGCGCGCGGCGGCCAGATCTCCACTTCAACCCGATGACGGCATTCGATGTGGTGGTACACATCGATCACCCGATGTGGACGACCCCGTTGGGGCGGACCGTGGGGAAACGAACTCATGCGCGCCTTTCTCAGTCGTCCAGGCAGTCGACGTCGTCGCCCGCGGCCAGTTCGATCGCCGCCTTGGTGACGCGACCGGGCATCTTGGCGTCGAAATCGACGGCCATTTTGCAGGCGACCGTCCCGTCGAGCCGGCAGTTCATTCCCTCTTTACCCAGCACGCCGCCCAATTTCACGCCAAAGGCCTGTACCTCGGCCTCAATGGGATCGAGGCGAATCCCGAAGGGGCTGATGGACGCGACGGTGACCACTCCGCAGTGGCGGCGCAGAAACGGTATCGTCAAGCGGATGGGGATGGCGCTGACCTGAGCGGTGATGGGCTGGCTTTTGAAGCGGAAGCCCGCCTCCCCCTGGACGTCGAACGCCAGCGGATCCGAGTGCATGTTGATTTTGAATTCCGGGCACCCCTCGACGACCGCCCGCGATTGAAATTTCATCGTTTCTCCTCCGGCTCACTCACCCCGCCTTCTTGCCCCTCCGACATCGCGCTCGCCTGCGGATAGACGCGTTCGGCCAGGTCGCTGCACATGGCATCCACCATCCGGTTGAGATCGTCGAACCCCTTGAGGGCCTCTGCGATCTCCGTGCAGTTCTCCCCCTCCACCTCGAATGAGACCAAAGGTCCCAGACGTATCTTCAATGTCATATTTGGCATCGTGCCCTCTTCCCCAAACGGGTTGGTCGTGATCTATCTCTCCGTCGGCGGATCCCTGCCGTCTTGCGTTTGATCCGCTTCGCCACCTTCGCTGATCTGATCGTCCAGTCGACGCACCGCGCCGATGATGCCGTCCAGCGACGAGATGACGACATCGACGATCTGCCGTTCCTGATGATCCAGCTCGCGGTAGACGCCCTCCAGACCCGCGCCCAGATCTCTGCCCTCCTGGCTCTTGCGGTACTCGCGGCCGCGCTCCATCAGAACCCCGCTAAACTGGTCGACGATGGACAGCAGACCATAGAGCAGGTCGGTGTGATTGCGCTCTTCGCTGGGCGCCGGTTCCCGCGGTGCCGGCTGACAAACGGTGCAGGCGTACTTGTGCTCCTGCTCGCCGATCTTCCACAAGCCATAGAGCGCGCTCTTGGAGCTCTCGGGGATGGCCTTGCATCCTCGCTTGTGTAGTTTCCCAAGTGCGGTATCAAATTGGTACGGCGCTTGCGCCGCCTCTTCCCGGTTGTCGATCTTCAACAACGGTTGATTGCCGCGCAGTCGGTTTGCCCGCTGCAGCTCCTGCAGCTTGAGCGCGAACGCGTCGCCCAACGATGCCGCACCGGTGGGTGTTTCCCTACTCATAGACCGCCCATGCCGTCGCACCGTAACGCTTTTGGCGCGCGTGTTTCTCCAGGCGCGTCAGGTAGTAGCGGGTAAGAAAGGCGATGAGCAACTCACTGCCCGATCCCTTGGACAACCCGCGCACCAGACGATCGATGGAGGTGGTGAATATTGAACGCAGCGTACGTACCGGGGCCTTGACCTGGTTCATGTAGGTGATGCGCTTATCGTGCAGATCGGCGTGGCAGTCGCCGTGATCGTCGATGTGCATAATCAACGCGCCAGCGGTGAATACCGACGCACAAAACGAGAGGGGCAGATTGGGAACCAGAAATGCCGACAGCACGAGTATGGCGTGTCCGCTGCGATCGCGTGCAAACCGCTTCAACTGCTGAAGCTGTCGGCGACGCGAAAGTTGATCGAAGTTAGTGCGGTCGAGGCGCAACTCCACGTCACGTTTTTGCGCTTCGTACAGCCGCAGGATCGCCTGCCGCAAGGTTGGGTCCAAGACGTCGCGTTCGGCAAACAGCCGGGTCAGGATAATGTAGAACAGTTTCTCGCGGGGCGAGTTGATCTCAAACCAGCCCTTGGTCAACAGCCGCTCGAACCGCCGCAGGTATTCCCGCGTCGCCTCGACGCCGAAGTCGTCGAGAAAACTGTCCGCCAGAAAACAGCAGCCGCCGAACAGGCTACCGAGACTTCTGCGCCGTTCATCGTATTCGTAACCGGCGATTTCCGTACAGGCGTGTCCCACCAAGGTCATCTTGGTGCTGAGCTCGATCAGCTTGCGGTATTCGTTGTTCTGGTTGTTCCGCAACTCCGGGTAGTACTGATCGATCAGGGGATCGAGGGTCGCGGCGGCGGCAGCGCGGTAAACCGGTATCAGCTCGTCAACGCGCTGCGAACCGATTTCGTTGCTGAAGTGTCCGTCAGCGCGCACGGAAATCTACCCGCCTGTCCGTTGCTGTGTCGGGGGAAAAACAGTACAACTGATGTGCCATTCGGGCATCCGCTGCCTCCTTATGTTAACCACCTGTTGTTCGCAGCAAGCTAGCATCAATGTCGGCGAGGTTCAAGGAGACGCCCACCCGACAACGCACCTGAAAAACACATTGGTTACAACGATATTTCTTGTTCATGAAAACGCGCTTCGGATCTTACCGGCCATGAGGCGCAGGCCGGCCCGACTGCTCTTGACGCGCTTGCCATCTGTCCCGTTGCATCGATACTGTGATCAGACGGGTAGTTACTCTCGCCGTTGCCAATTCCTCTCGGAGTGGAGACGTTGTATGCATAGGAAGCCTGGGCGTTGACATCCGATCCCACCAACCACCGCAAGCTCGAACACATCCGCATCCTCGAAGAGGATGCCGGTTCGGATCGCCGCCAGGGACACTTCGAGCGCATCAGACTACGCCATCGCGCTCTGCCCGAACTCGCGCTGACCCAGGTGGATCCGCGCTGCGAGTTCATGGGCAAGCCGCTTCGCTTCCCTCTGCTGATCTCCTCCATGACCGGTGGCGATCACGAGGTGGTCCGCCGCATCAACCGCAACCTGGCAATCGCCGCAGAAGCCGCTGGCGTGGCCATGGCGGTGGGATCGCAACGCGTCATGTTCAGCACGCCCCAGGCGGCGGAGAGTTTCGATCTGCGGCAATGGGCACCGTCGACCCTGCTGATGGCCAACCTCGGAGCCGTTCAGCTCAACTGCGGTTTCGGCATCGAGCAGTGCAGTGCAGCAGTGCAGCAACTGCGCGCCGACGCCCTCTACCTGCACCTCAATCCCTTGCAGGAAGCCGTTCAGCCCGAGGGGGATACGGACTTTTCCGGGCTGGCGGCGCGGATTGGCGAGTTGGCGGAGCAACTGGAGGTGCCGATCATCCTCAAAGAGGTGGGTGCGGGGTTGTCGAAGGAGGACATCGCGCTGGGACTGGACCACGGGGTGCGCTACTTCGACGTGGCCGGCGCCGGCGGTACCTCCTGGAGTCGCATAGAACACCACCGCGCACCGCAATCGTCTCAGACCCGCCTGGGATTGCTGTTTCAGGACTGGGGCATCCCCACGCCATTGGCGCTGCGCGAAGCGAGAGCGTACGCGGGCCGGGCGACGCTGATCGCCAGCGGGGGAATCCGTTCTGGCATCGATATGGTCAAGTCGGTGATCCTCGGCGCCTCGCTTTGCGGGCTGGCCGCGCCGTTTCTGAAGCCGGCCATGGAATCGCCCGAGGCGGTGGTGGCGGTGATCGAACAACTCAGGCGGGAATTCGTGACCGCGATGTTCTTGCTGGGCGCGGCCAACATCGAAGCTCTCTATCTCAACGATGCGCTGCTATTGGAGGATCTGCCCTAGAGTGCCTGCGCGACGCGGAACGCGGCGTTAGCCGGACGTGTTGTGTTCCACCCAGCGCTCGCCCTGCTCCAGATACTCCTTCTTCCAGAACGGCGCGCGGGATTTCAGCTCTTCGATGAGGTAGCGGCAGGCCGCGAAGGCTTCGCCGCGGTGAGCCGACCAGGCAGCCACCAGCACGATGGGATCGTTGGGGTGCAGCTCACCGACGCGATGGATGACCAGGGTGTCGATGATATTCCAGCGCTCCGACGCCTCGCGCGAGATCTGCTCCAGGTGTTTGCGCGTCATTTCCGGGTAGTGCTCCAGCGTCATGCGCCGTACAGAGTCGCCCTCGTTGAGATCGCGCATGGTGCCGATGAACAACGCCGCCGCACCGTAACTGCCGCGGGCGGCCATCATCGCCTCCTGATGCTCGCGTACCGCCTGCAGCGGATCAAAGGGGGTATCGAAAATTTCAACCTTCATGAAACCGCCCGCTCAGCCGCCGGTGACCGGCGGAAAGAACGCCACTTCGTCGCCGTCTTTGACCGGGTGGTCCAGTTCGGCGTGCTCCTGGTTGACCGCCGCCAACAGATTACCGGGCATCGCCTGACCCGGCGTGGCACTGTTCCATACGTCCAGCACCGTGCTCACAGTGGCGGCGTCGACACTGGCTTCGCCGCGTCCCAGACGTTCGCGCAGGCTGGCAAAATATTTGACTCGAATCGGCATGGGCAACGTTCCGGAACCATCCCCTGATGGACTCATAGGTTAGCAACCGCAAACGGCGAAGGACAGCCCACGGGCTGTCCTTCAAGGGGAATGGCCAAAAACTAACGGCCCAACGCTATACCGGGGCCGGCTTCCCCGATGGCGGGCTGTCAGGACTGCTGTCGCGGCTCGCCGTCTCGCCCTGCGTCAGCTCCTGGTACCACAGGTCGTGGTGTTGCTTGGCCCACTCCACGTCCACGTGTCCCGTCACCATGCCTTCCATGGCCCCCTCGGTACCCAAGGTCGCGATGTAGACATGGCCCAGAAACACTGCCAACAGCGTCAGCGCGAAGAGGGCGTGAAGGATATTGGTCAGTTGCATGGTGGCGCGGGTCTGATCGAAATTGGGGAAATCGAGTATCAGCCCGGTGATCACGATCCCCATCCCCACCAACACCACCAGCCAGTACCACAGCTTCTCGCCCGCGTTGAGATACTCCGCAGAGGGATGCGCCTTGGTTAAGATACCGCCGCCCTTGGCCAACCACACGGCGTCTACCTTGCGAAAGCCGTTGAAGCGCATCCACTTTACGATCATCAGGATCAATCCGGCGGCAAACACCGGACCTCCGTAGTTGTGCAGGGTCTTGGCCAGCGCACCCCAGGCCGCGAACGCCGCCTTGCCCATCCACGGCAACAGCAGTGCCTTGCCATAGAGCAGAGTCAGCCCGGTCAGCGCCAGAACCACGAACAGGATGGCGACAAACCAATGGATGACCCGGTCGGCCGCGGTCCAGCGCTCGACGGTCTTGCCGGAATAGCCGTTGTCCAGGCGGATGCGGCCGCGGGTCAGGAACACGATGCCGATGGCTAGCACCGCGGCGCCAAGTACCCAACCGCCGTAGCGGTTGATCGCGCCGTTGCGCGTCTGACGCCACTCTTCGCCACCGTGGTTGATCAGCATGCCGTGCTCGGCACCCGGGCTGTTGGTGACGCCGGAGTTGCCCTGGCGGACGTCACGCCACAGCGAGGCTCCGGGCACCTGCTCCGAAGACTCGGCGCGTTTCTGTACGGCCAGCGCCTCTGTCGCTAGGGAAGCGCCGAATACTGCCAGCAGCAGGACCACCAACAACGGTACACCGGTACGCGCGCCGCTGTGCCTCAAGGGGATGAATAAACGTCGCAGCATGGCGGGTTCCTCAGCAGAAGGATGGGTATGAAGAGACCGGCGGCAGTGTCCGTGCCGCCGGCCCCTGCCGTCGGCGAGGTTTACTTGCGCTCCCGCGAGCCGTAAGCGAGATTCGAACCCCACGCGCCGCCCGCGGAGCCGCGGTAGACCACGCGTTCGCGGTAGATGTTCGACACCTCGTCAGCGTCGCCGGCCAGCAACGCCTTGGTCGAGCACATCTCCGCGCACAAGGGGAGCTTGCCCTCGGAGAGACGGTCGCGGCCGTATTTGCGCTCGTCGTCGGTCGGTCCGCCCGCGCAGAAGGTGCATTTGTCCATCTTGCCGCGCGATCCGAACGCCGACTGCGCCGGGAACTGCGGCGCCCCGAAGGGACAGGCGAACAGACAGTACCCGCAGCCGATGCAGCGATCCTTGTCGTGCAGCACCACCCCATCCTCGGTCTGGTAGATGACGTCCACCGGACACACCGCGATGCAGGGGGCATCCGAACAGTGCATGCAGGCTACCGACACCGAGCGTTCACCCGGTTCGCCGTCGTTGATAGTCACCACCCGGCGCCGGTTAATGCCCCACGGGATCGAATGCTCGTTCTTGCAGGCGGTCACACAGCCGTTGCATTCGATGCAGCGCTCTGTATCCATCATGAATTTCATGCGTGCCATATCGATGTTCTCCGCTTCAGGCCGTCGTGATCCGGCACAGTGAGACCTTGGTCTCCTGCATCTGAGTCACCGAGTCGTAACCGTAGGTAAGCACCGTGTTGGCGGCCTCGCCCAGGATGTAGGGCTCTGCGCCCGGTGGATACTTGCTGCGCAAATCGTTGCCCTGGAAATGGCCGGCGAAATGGAACGGCAGGAAGACCACGCCGGGCGCCACGCGCCGGGTGATCATCGCCTTGACCTTTATCTTCGATCCCTCTGGCCCTTCGACCCAGATGTTGGCGCCTTCGCGAATCCCGGCGTTGTTGGCATCCACCGGATTGACCTCCGCGAACATCTCGCGCTGGAGTTCCGCCAGCCAGGGATTGGAGCGTGATTCGTCGCCGCCGCCCTCGTATTCCACCAGGCGCCCGCTGGTGAGAATCAGCGGGAAGTCCTTGCTGAAATCCTGATCCTGAATGGATTTGTACAGCGTCGGCAACCGGTAGTGCGACTTGCGATCCTCATAGGTGGGATACTTGGCCACCAGATCGCGGCGCGGTGCGTACAGCGGTTCGCGGTGCACCGGCACTGGATCGGGGAAGGTCCACACGATGGCGCGCGCCCGGGCGTTGCCGAACGGTGCGCAACCGTGCTTGATCGCCACGCGCTGGATTCCGCCCGAGAGATCCGTCTTCCAGTTCCTGCCCTCCGCGGCCGCTTGTTCTGCGGCGTTCAGATCGTTCCACCAGCCGAGTTTCTTCAGCATGTCGGCGGTGAATTCGGGATGGCCGTCCTTGAGTTCATTGCCTACGGGATAGGAACCGTCCGCCAGCAGGCTGACGCCGTTGCGTTCCACGCCGAAACGGGCGCGGAAGTTGAGGCCACCCTTGGCGACGGGTTTGCTGGTGTCGTAAAGAATGGGCGTGCCGGGGTGTTTCATCTCCGCCGTTCCCCAGCATGGCCACGGCATACCGTAGTAGTCGCCGTTGGCAGGACCGCCTTCGGCCAGTAACGTAGTCGAGTTGAAGGTATGCCAGTTCTTCTGGTGCTCCTTGAGCCGTTCCGGACTCTGGCCGGTGTAGCCGATGGTCCACATCCCTTTGTTGAACTCGCGGGTGATGTCCTCGATCAGCGGCTCGTCGCCATTCACCGTGATGTGTTTGCACAACTCGCCGGCGAAGCCCAGCTTCTTCGCGAACTTGTACATGATGGTGTGGTCGGGCAAGGACTCGAACAGGGGATCGATCACCTTGTCGCGCCACTGCAGCGAGCGGTTGGAGGCGGTCACCGAGCCGTAGGTTTCGAACTGCGTCGCCGCCGGCAGCAGGTAGACGCCGTCCTTGCGGTCGTGCATCACGGCCGATGCGGTGGGATAGGGATCGATGATCACCATCAGATCCAGTTTCTCCATCGCCTTTTTCATGTCCACGCCGCGGGTCTGCGAGTTGGGTGCATGTCCCCAGAAGACCATGGCGCGTACGTTGTCCTTTTGCCCGATGTTGCCCTTATCCTCCAGCACGCCGTCGATCCAGCGCGATACCGGGATGCCGGCGGTGTTCATGGGCCGCAGATCCTTGTCGCCCTTCTTTTCGTAGCTACCTTGATCGAAACGCGCCTTCACCCACTCGAAGTCGAGATCCCACACCCGGCTCCAGTGTTTCCACGAACCCTCTGCCAGGCCGTAGTACCCGGGCAGCGAATGCGACAGCACGCACATGTCGGTGGCGCCTTGCACGTTGTCGTGGCCGCGGAAGATGTTCGCCCCGCCGCCTGACACGCCCATGTTGCCCAACGCCAGTTGCAGGATGCAGTAGGCGCGCGTGTTGTTGTTGCCGATGGTGTGCTGCGTACCGCCCATGCACCACACGATGGTGCCGGGGCGGTTGTCGGCCAGAGTCTTGGCAACCCGCCGCATCTGGTCGGCGGAAACGCCGGTGACGTTCTCGACCTCTGCCGGCGACCACTTCGCCACCTCGGCTCGGATGTCGTCCAGTCCATAGACCCGTTGGGCAATGAAATTCTTGTCTTCCCATCCGTTCTCGAAGATGTGCCACAGCAGGCCGTGGATGAACGGCACGTCGGTACCGGGGCGGATGCGCACGAACTCCGTGGCTTTGGCCGCGGTGCGGCTGAAACGCGGATCGACGCAGATGATAGCCGCGTTGTTGCGCTCCTTGGCGCGCAGAATATGCTGCATGGCGACCGGGTGGGCCTCAGCAGGATTGGAGCCGATGAGGATGATGGCCTTGGAGTTGTGGATGTCGTTGAACGAGTTGGTCATCGCCCCGTAACCCCAGGTGTTCGCCACGCCGGCCACCGTGGTTGAGTGGCAGATGCGCGCCTGGTGGTCAACGTTGTTGGTGCCCCACAGGGCGGCGAACTTGCGGAACAGGTAGGCCTGCTCGTTGTTGTACTTGGCCGATCCCAGCCAGTACACCGAGTCGGGGCCGGATTGCTCGCGTATTTTGAGCATCTGGTCGCCGATGTCGTTGACGGCCTCTTCCCAGCCCACCTTCTGCCACTTGCCGCCCACCAGCTTCATGGGGTACTTCAGGCGCCGCTCGCCCATGCCGTGCTCGCGTACCGACGCGCCTTTGGCGCAGTGCCCGCCCAGGTTGAAGGGGTGGTCGAACGCCGGTTCTTGCCCAATCCAGACGCCGTTTTCCACCTCGGCGTAGATTCCGCAACCCACGGAACAGTGGGTGCAGACGGTCCGTACCACCTCGCTCTTGCCGCTGCTGGCGGCCGTGGCCGCCTCTGCCTTGCGCATCAGGTGGGGAGAAAACAGTCCTGCGGCGACTCCACCGCCCGCCACGGCGCCGGAGGCGCGCAGGAAATTGCGTCGCGTCATACCCGTGCCCTGACGAGGCTGCGCCGCTGCCTGGCGGGAGGCCTCGTGGTGTTTTTTAACCAGCTTCATCGTGTGATCCTCGTGATTGCGTTATCGAACGCGGCTCTGACCTTTGGGGTCTGCCTCAGGCACGCGCCGACCGGTAGTAGGCCTTGATATGCTCCGTGGTCCTGTAGCCCTTGCCCTTCTCCACCACCTTTTCCGTGGCCGGGGCCGCAGTGGCCTCGCCGCCGACGGAAACGACCGCCGCCGCTGCGGCGCCTGCCGCCGCCGTTCCCCGCAGGAACGCTCGACGGGTCATGCCTTCACGCTGTTTCTGGCTCATCTGTCTCTCCCTTCTCCGCTAAATGACTTTAAATAACAGCTTCAAGATATTGTTTTTCTGAAGTTATCAACTGCTCACCCAGTCGACCGACAAGGCAGTAAAAGGCATCGGCCGATTGGGCGTTCTGCACATCCTGAAAGAAGCGTGCTGCCCACGGCAGCAGGTGTTGGTTGAAGAAATCGCGCTGCAACTCCAGCCCTTCCCTGCCCGCATCGGTGACCAGATGGGCCATCACTTCGCACAGCGCAGCGATATGGTCTTCAGGCTCGTGCACACCCTCCTCCCGCTCGAACCCCAGGGTTGCCAGGGTCGTGCGCAACCGCGCCAGCGGTGTATCCAGGACGAATCCGCCCGCATACCAGGAGGCGAACGGCACCACCTCGCCGCGCCCCACGCCGATAAACAGCGCCGTGTAGGTACTTCTCAGTTCGTCGGGATCAGCGTCGCGGGCGACAGCGACGAGCTCCGCCACCGTCCGCTCGATCGGGTTGTCGCCACCATCGACGGACAAGCCGCACAGCGCCGCCAGCAGTGCGCCCTCCGGCGGGCGCCCCAGCAGCGTGCCCAACAGACCGTAGAGATCGGCGCGCAACTGGGGGATTTCGTGATCGGTATGGTCTTCGGCTAATGCAGGCATGGATTGGACTCCCCGGATTCACCCCTGGCCGGTGGCGCGCAGGATGTCTTTCACACGACAGGCGTCGCACAGTTCAAAACGTCGCGCCGCGGCGCCGGCGAACATGCGGTGTCCCGCCAATTGCTGCTGCAGCTTGGCAATGGAGGCCCGCGGTGCGAAGGGTTTGCCGCAATCGAGGCAGCAAACCGCTTCGTCTTCGCACAGGGTGCGCGCGGTACGGCGCAGTTCACCGTCAAAGAGGTAGCGCGGTTGCAGCGTAACCACCTTTTCCGGACACGCCTTGACGCACAATCCACATTGCACGCAGTTATGCTCCAGGAACTTGAGCTGCGGGCTCTCGGTGCCGCCCTGCAGCGCCCCGGGCGGACAGACGGAGACGCAGGCCATGCACAGGGTGCACCCCGCCGCGACGGACACGGCGCCAAACGCGGCCCCCTGCGGCAGGCTGGCGGCCCCAGGGCGAGGGGTATGCGGTTGGGAGAGGTGATCGAGCGCCATGTGTATGGCCTCGCGCTTGTCCTCCAACGGTGCGTAGCGCGCTACCGGACAGCGTGCCGCCGCAGTCGAAGCGGGTAGCCTGGCCAGCGCCTCCCAGCCCACGCGGCGTACGCTGCGTGCATCACTCATACCCGCCAGCAAGCCCCGGACCACATCGATTTCCCCGTCCAACACCCGCAACACGCTCGGCGGTGTCCGGTCACCGACCAGCAGCAGCACTTCGATGGCACCGTACGCCAGAGCACTGAGCCACAGTTCCATTCCGGCGGCACCGATCTCCTCCATCTGCAGCGGCAGAACACGCCCCGGCAACGTCTCCAGCGATTCGTTAACCCGTTGCGCATCCGTGCTGTCGTGGACGAGCAGCGCCGCACCCTCCCCACCCGCGGCGTGAAACGCCTGCAGCAGAGTACGGACGCGATCCAGCAGCATGCGGCGGTCGGGAAGGTTGTAGGAGATGGCCCCGGTGGGACACGCGCTGGCGCAGCTTCCGACACCGTGGCAGAGGTGAACGTCCACGCCGACCTTTTCCCCCTGCGGATGGATGGCCCAAGCGGGACAGACGTCCAGGCATCGCGTACACCCCAGCAGCCCACTGGCGCTGTGCGCGCACAGATCGCTGTTGACGCGGACGTAACGCGGTTTTTCGAAAACGCCCACCAGATCGCGCGCCTGTTCAAGTGCCGCATCAAGCCCATCCGCATCGCTTGGCGCCAGATAGCCCGGCGGTGGCAAATCGGCGGGAAGAGTGGGCTTCGCTCCCAGATCGAGCACCACGTCAAAATGGGCGCATCCCACCAAGGGGGCCAGTTCGATTTCAGCACCGCTCTCACTGTCCAGCACGTAGGCGCTGAATCGACCGAGGTAACCCTCCAAGCGGGTCAGTGTATGCGCGAGTCGTTGGACGTGGGATGGCCACGAAACATCCGCAGCGCCGTCCGACACCAGCACCGTGCACCGTCGTTGCTTATCCATGCGCGGCACCACGGCAGCGACTCGTGCCGCATCGCCGACGATCAGCAGGTGGCCAGAAGACTGGTACTCCACGGCGTCGGAATCCGACGTGGTCAGCCCCCCGATGGCGCTCAACGCCGCGTCGCGGCCGCGTCGATCGAGTTCCAGACGTTCGTTGGCCAACGTGGCGCTCACGACAGATCACCCACAGGATCGGTGGTGGCTGTGGATTCGGGGTGCTCCTCGTCCTCCGTTCCTACCACGGTGCGTTGGACCGACGCCTCCAGCGTCTCCTGTCCTTCCTCGGCCTTCGCAGCCAGCCACTGCTTCATGTGGTAGGGAACCGTCTCACCCAGCGGCTCGAAGAGCGAGTAATCGTCGTCGTAGTCGTTCAAGCCATCGGTAATGTTGAAATCGGCGAGATGGAACAGCTTGCGCAGCGCCGCCCGGCGCAGGGCCTCGTCCACTTCGGGAGAGAGAAAAGCGCTAAAGTCGGACTCGCCGGTCAACGAGTCGATGGGGGGAAGCTCGGTGGGCGGCTCTGCGGCGGCGGAGTCGGGAGGCAGCACGGCCTCCTCCGCCACGTGGCGTTTGCGTCTGACCCAGCGCTGCAAGACGCTCTCGGTCGAGCGGGCATCGGGTCGCGTCCCCAACCGATAGTGTTTGCCCTCAGCCATGGTTCGCCCGCTTGCGGCGCGGTTCGCGTTTGATACCCACGCGCTCAATGTAGGCGCTGACCCATTCGCTGATCTCGCGGGGCAGCGGCAACGCCAGCACCTCGTCGTCGACCTCCATGTGCGAGACGGCTTCGTCTTGGCTGAGGGTGAGCAGCACCGGGCGCATGCCACCGTGCGCTTCATCCTGGGCGCAAACGACGAAAAGCACCGGCTGTTGACCGGCCAAGTTGTGCGCATAGTGGGCGGTCTCGTCGGGATAGAGCGCCAGGGTGAGTCCATCCCATAGGTGCTCCTCGCCTTCCGCGTTCTCCCAACTCCGAACTCGTTGCGGCGCCTCGCCTTCGGGGAGCGTGCAGGTCCCCAGCGCCACCACGTGCCAGCGCTCGGAATCCCAGCGCCCCACCCGTACGTTGCGTCGGGTCAGACGCAACGAAACACGGCATTGGTCGGGTGCAGCATTGCGGGTCGGCATCTCAACTGCCCTTCTCGATCGGTGTCCTATGATCATGGCAAGTTGCATACCAATGGCCGCCATCCTCGTTAACCTTCTGTTTAACGGGAATTTCTCGTCAACACTCAAGGTTCGTCGAGCGACCTGATGTTCGGCCAATTTGACCCGGTCACCGCCCTGCTGGGTCACTTTGAACCAGCTCAGTTTGACCAACCGCGCTGTGAAACCCTTGTGGCACGGGCTCTCACAGCGCTGAATTATTTGGGAACGGATCTTGCGAAGAACTTGTCAGCCGTGAGCTCTCGCCTATAGCGGCTACAATAACCGAGTAGTTCATTCTGTTTTTGTGGTTCTTTGGAGGAGACGGGTATGCCGCAATCTGGTGAGAGCGGGCTAGTCGATCGTTTCGGTCGCCACGTGACCTATCTGCGTGTCTCGGTGACCGATCGCTGCAACTTTCGCTGCCTCTATTGCATGGCTGAGGAGATGGAGTTTCTGCCGCGAGCACAGCTGTTGACGCTGGAAGAGCTGGCCGAGATCGGAGCGGCATTCGCCGAACTCGGCGTGACCAAGATCCGCGTAACAGGCGGCGAACCGCTAGTGCGCCACAACATCCTCTGGCTTTTCGAGCATCTGGGGGCTCTGCCCGGCCTGCGCGAGCTCACCACCACCACCAACGGCGCGCTGCTGCCCCAGATGGCGCCGGGACTGCGCGCCAGCGGGGTGAAACGCCTGAATATCAGCCTCGACAGCCTCGATGGCGAGCGTTTTCGGCGCATTACCCGCAACGGCAACCTGAACGAGGTGTTGGCAGGGATCGACGCCGCACAACGGGCCGGATTCGATCGCATCAAGCTCAACGTCGTCATCCTCAAAGGCCTCAACGACGACGAGATACTCCCGTTGGTCGAATTCGCCCGCACCCGCGCCCTGGACATCAGCTTCATCGAAGAGATGCCCCTGGGCGACGTGGAGGGTCACGACCGTCTCGGCGCCTATTACTCCAGCGATGCCGTACGCAGCGATATCGAACGGCGCTTCGAGCTGGTACCCACCGCGGAGACCACGGGCGGTCCCGCGCGCTACTTCCGCATCGCCGGCGAGTCCACGCGCATCGGCTTCATCTCGCCGCACAGCCACAATTTCTGTGCCGACTGCAACCGCGTACGCCTGACGGCGGAGGGGCGTTTGCTCCTCTGCTTGGGCCAGGAGCACTCGGTGGATCTGCGCCGCGTCATCCGCGCCAACCCCGGCGACCGCGAGCGATTGAAACAGGCCATCGTCGACGCCATGACCATCAAACCCAAAGGCCACGATTTCGACCTCGCCGAACGCCCCGTCATTCTGCGCCACATGAACGTGACCGGCGGGTAGCCCCCACTGCGGGCTGGTGCGGACTTTGCCTCGCGGCTCCTTCCCGCGCCATACTTCACCCATTCCCCCCCTGCCGACGGCCATGAGCACACCCTACCGACCCGAGATGACCCACGCCGGCCTCGCGCCTACCCACACCGTGGTGGCCCACGACGAGCGCGGCGAGCCGCACCAGGTCAACATCGCCGGCGAACGCCCGCTGACCCTGTACGTGGATAAACGCGAAGTGGTGACCTTGATGACCCTCGGCGGCCACCCGGAAGCGCTGGCCCTGGGTTATCTGCGCAACCAGGGTTTCGTCACCGACATCGAGCAGATCCGCGCCATTCAGGTGGACTGGGAGACCGATTCGGTGGCGGTAGTCACCCAGCATGGCGTCGACGGCTGGGACGAAAAGCTGGCACGCCGCACCGTCACCACCGGCTGCGGCCAAGGCACCGTGTTCGGCGATTTAATGGAGAGGTTGGCCGAGATCCGGCTGCCGCGCCCGCGGCTACGCCAGTCGATCGTCTACCACCTGCTGGAGCAGCTCGCCCGGCACAACGACGTCTACCGCGCCGCCGGGGCGGTGCACGGCTGTGCACTCTGCTCCGCGAGTGAGATCCTCTGTTTCGTGGAAGATGTGGGACGCCACAATGCGGTGGACGCCATCGCCGGCTGGATGTGGCTGGAGGGCGTGACGGGCGATGACAAACTCTTCTATACGACGGGTCGCCTCACCTCGGAGATGGTGATCAAAGTGGCGCAGATGGGGATTGCGGTGCTGCTATCCCGCTCAGGTATCACAGAGATGGGGCTCTCGCTGGCGCGCCAATTGGGAGTGACCATGATCGGCCGCGCCAAAGGCGACCATTTCCTGGTATTTCACGGAGATGAGAACCTGGAGCGGGATGCGTCCCCCCGGCGCATCCGCTCCGCGACTCCCTAGAGGAACGATTTCACACGAAGGCGCGGCTGGCCTCGCGGCGCCGCGGATGGTCGACGATGTCGCCACGACCTTCGTCCACGCACTTGGTCAACACCAACTGAGTTTTACGCAACGTGAATCCGTGGCGGTAGTAGAATCGATGCGCCCGTTCGCGTTCGACGCGGCTGCGCACCCGCAGGTCCGACATACCGCCATCGCGCGTCCAGCGCTGGGCGGCCTCGATCAACTGCGAGCCGATGCCCCAACAGCGAAATGCTTCGTCAACGATCAGACCGCCGATCTCCGCGAACGGCGCCATCTCGATCAGGTCCACACGGTAGACGTGCACCCAACCCACCACACCCGCGGCTGCCGTCTCGGCGACGAAGATTTGGTTGAGCGGATTGGCCAACAGGGTTCGCAGGCGTTCGCGAATCTCACGCTGCGATGACGAGTATCCCAGTGCTTCGGATAGTGCTGCGATTTCGATGACGTCGCTAAGCTGTGCTCCCCGGACTACGACCGCTGACTGCCGCTTTGCCATGGCCATGACGCGTCCTCCTTCGCTATGCCTCGCCCTTATTTCACATCAAACGCGGCAGCTGTAAATTCCCTTTTTATTATGCGGCTATCAGCTTCTGCTGATGAGCGTGATTGGGAAAGGCTAACTTGTTACTTTAATTGAAATACCTTTTTTATTGATAATTAACGATAATTTACAGTCCGGAATCCCGCTGTTTCGCCAAGCAGCGATCCACGAAATCGAGCCTATCCTGTCCGAAAAAGATTTCCTCACCCACCGCATACGTGGGCACACCGATGGCTTGGTGGGCGATTGCCTCCTCGGTATGGGTGTCCAGACGCCGCGCGGCCGCCGGCGATTCGGCCGCCGCGATCAACGCGGTTCCGTCCAGTCCCACCGTGTTGGCGACGGCGATCAATGTGCCGGGGTCGGCGATGTCACGCTCCTCCACCCAGCAGGCGCGCATCAGAGCACGCGTGAGCGCGATGCCGTCGTCGCCCTGCTCCTGAGCGGCGGCGATGGTCAGACAGGCGAGTTTGTCGGGGCGTGGAAAATACTTGGGCTCCAGATTGAACTCGACACCGAGGAACTCGCGCCAGCGACGCAGCTCCTGCATGCGGTTGGCCAGTAATGCCGGCGGGCGTTGAGCGATAGGCAGATAGCCGACGGTGGCAAAGATGCGCGGCAATTCCACCGGCTTGAAGGAGACTGTCGCACCGTGGCGCTGCGCGATGGTCAGCAACCGCTCCAGGCCGAGAAAGCTCCATGGCGACATGGGTGTAAAGAAGAAATCGACTCGGGTCGGCATCGGTTGCCCTTCCTGATTCGGGTGGGTATGGTCGGTCAGAATCTTAAAGTATGAACCATAATCGGAGCGCAATGATTTCAGATTCCAACGAAACGGCGATTCGCCCATGAGTCTGCTGCAGATCGATGCCGACCGACTGCGCCGCGTGCTCCCCTGGGAATCCCTGATCGAGGCCTTGAGAGCGGGTTTCCGCGGTGAGTGCACGGTTCCCCTGCGTCAGCACCACACGGTACCGATGCCGCAGCAAGCCGATGCCACTCTGCTGCTGATGCCGGCGTGGCAGGCGGGCCGCTACCTGGGCGTCAAGACGGTGGCGGTGTTTCCCGACAACAGTCAGCGCAACCTGCCGGCCGTACACGCCACCTACCAACTGTACGACGGTAGCAGCGGCGAGCCGCTGGCACTGCTCGAAGGCAGCGAGCTCACGGCGCGGCGCACGGCGGCGTCATCAGCGCTTGCCGCCGGTTATCTGTCGCGCACGGATGCGACGCGTCTGCTGGTGGTCGGCACCGGGCGTCTGAGCCTCAACCTGATCGCCGCTCACTGCGCGGTACGGCCCATCCGTGAGGTGATGGTGTGGGGGCGCTCGCCGGCCAAGGCGGCCGAAGTGGCACGCCAGGCGGCGGCGACGGGGATCGCCGCGAGGGCCGTTGACGATTTGAAGGGTGCATGCGCCAATGCCGATATCATCTCCACCGCCACCCTGGCGGTCGACCCTCTGGTCAACGGTGACTGGCTGCGCCCCGGTACTCATCTCGACCTAGTGGGGGGCTTCCGGCCCGACATGCGTGAAGCCGACGATCGTTGCATCACGCGCGCGCAACTGTTCGTCGACACGCGCGACGGCGCTCTCAGCGAAGCGGGCGACCTCAACCAGCCGCTGCGCTCTGGTCTGATCACCGCGGAATCGGTGCAGGCGGATCTCTACCAGCTGTGTCGCGGCGAACATCCGGGGCGCAGCGACGCCGACGCTATTACGCTGTTCAAATCGGTGGGTACGGCACTCGAGGATCTGGCGGCGGCCGTACTGGCCTACGAGACGGTCTCAGGCGACGCGTGATTCGCAAGGTTGCCCTTACGGGCCGGGGATCATAGCATCGTCGCTTTTGAAGACTTGGCGTGCCGCCTTGCGCGGCATGCGCATCCGGGAATCATCATGCACGTTCTTGTCATTGGCAGCGGCCTCGCCGGCGTGGCGAGCGCCTGGTTTCTGCGCCACTACGGTGCGCAGGTCACCGTGGTGGATCGCTGCAACGCCGCCGCCATGGAGACCAGCCACGCCAACGCCGGCATGCTCACCCCCAGCATGTCCGATCCGTGGAATCACCCGGGGTTGCTGCTCAAGCTGATCAAGTGGATCGGACGTGAAGAATCCCCCTTGGTGCTGCGTCCGTCCGCGTTACCGGTGATGGCGGGATGGGGCGTGCAGTTTCTGCGTCACTCGACGCCGGCGCGCCACCGGGAAAACACCCTTAAGAACCTGCGTCTCGCGCGCTACAGTCTGGAGACCCTGCGCCAGCTACGCGGTGAACTCAACATCGAATACGACGCTCTTGCCAATGGCACGCTCAAATTCTTTCGCGACCGAGAAACCTATAGCGAGTTTCTCCAGCTCGCGGAGATGCTGAGCGCCCACGGCGTCCCCTTTCGCGCCTTGGACGGCGGCGAAGTGGTCGCCCTGGAACCCAGCCTGGCGCCCATCCAATCCGAACTGGCAGGCGGGCTGCACTTTCCCGACGACGAATCCGGCAACGCGCGGCGTTTCTGCGAAAGCCTAGCCGCCCGGGCCCGTGAGCACGGCGTTGAGTTCCGCTACGGCGAGAACGTGCAGCGTCTCATCGTCGAAAAAGGCCGTTTTCGCGCGCTCGAAACCGACGCCGGACACCTGGACGCCGATGCCTGCGTGGTGGCTGCGGGCAGCTACGCGCCGCTGCTGCTCAAACCGTTGGGCATCCACCTCCCGGTGCGTCCGGTGAAGGGCTATTCCATCACGCTGCCGTTCGGCGAGTGGCGGCCGCGCCCACGGATGCCGCTCATCGACGAGACCCTGCACTTGGCGGCCACCCCGCTGGGCGATGCGCTACGTATTGCCGGCACCGCGGAACTCGCCGGCTGGGACACCCGGGTTCGCCGCGCACGCATCGACCGCTTGGTGACGTTCGTGCGCCGCATATTTCCCACCTTCCCGATTCCGGCGCCGGACCAGGAGATCGGCGAATGGAGTGGCCTGCGCCCCATGAGTAGCGACGGTGTCCCCATCCTCGGCCCCTCGCCCATCGCGGGACTGCATCTGGCCACCGGCTACGGACACCTGGGCTGGACGCTCTCCTCCGGTGCCGGCAAGTTGGTGGCGGCCGGCGTGGTGGGCCAACCGCTCGATCTCGATCTCGCCCCCTACGCATGGCGGCGACCGCGCCGCTGATGCACGCTTCGCACTCCCTGGTCCATACTTGATCCACCCCTTCATCGCGCCGGGAGGTGCCGATCGTGCGCGCATCATGCCCACAGGCGTACCGCCGGCTGGTCCCCGTCATCGCGTTAGCGGTGACGCTCGGGGCCTGCAGCGCCACGCGCATCGCCTACCAGAACGCCGACAGCCTGCTCGCGAGATACGCTGAGAAATATCTCGACCTGAGCGATCCGCAGTCGCAGCAGCTGCGCGCTCAGCTTGCCCGATGGTTGGATTGGCACCGCCGCGTTCAACTGCCCCGCATCCGCGAGCGCCTGCGCGCCCTGCGCGTGCAGTTCGCCGACGGACTGGATGCCTCAGAGAGCGAGGCGCTGCTTACTGAACTGCGCGACGCCTACCGCTCGGTGATCGCCGGCCTGATCCCCATCGTGTCCGATCTGCTGACATCGCTTTCTCCAGACCAGCTCCGACAACTGGAAGAGGCGTTCGCCACCAGCAACAACGACTATCGCAACGAACTGCTCACCGACAGCGTCGAAACGCGGCGCGCCAAGCGGCTGCGCTGGGCCACCAAGGTGGCACAGCGCTGGGTGGGCGATCTGAACGAGCGGCAGAAGCGGTGGCTGGCGCAGCAACTGCTGCGCTACCCCAGCATGGCGGACGGGTGGTTGGACTACCGCATGGAACAACAGCAGCGGCTGCTGACGATGCTGCGCCGACAAGAACCACGCGCAAACGTTGAGGTATTTCTCAACGAGTGGATGGTAAAGCGCGAGGGAGTGTCACCCGAGCTCGCCGCCGCCCGCCGCGCGCTGTTCGGCGCAGCCCCTTCCCTGCTGCTGCAGTTCGACGCCGGTCTGACACCTCAGCAGCGCGCACACGGTCTGCAGCGCGTGGATTCTTTTCTCGATCTAGCTGACGAACTGACGCTACCCGCGCCCGGTTGAGCATCGCTGAACCCACTAGCGTTTCTTCAGCGCCGGATTGGCAATGGTCGGCAGTGTCTTGAGGTAGACCGCGATGGCCTGCCGGTCGGCAGCCGTCAAATGGCTGGTGTCGTTATCGATCACCTCGGCCATCAAACCACCGGCGTAATCACCGCCCGGCGTCGCGCCGGTTTCCAGGTACCAGACGATGTCCCGCGCGCTCCAGCGCCCCAACCCCGTTGAGCGATCGGGCGTCAGATTGGGAACCGGGTCGCCCTCCGGCCCTTGGGCATTGCCGGACAGGGCGCGCGTCTCATCCATGCTGCCCCAGGCGTCGCGTGGCGTGTGGCACTCGCCGCAATGACCCAGCGCCGTCACCAGATAGGCGCCGCGATTCCATTCGTCGGAACGCGTCGGATCGGGCTGAAACGCCCCTTCCTTGAAAAACAGCCACTGCCAAGCACGCACCGCCAGCGGCCGCACTAGGTACCAGGCCAGATCGTGAGGGCGATTGGGTTGCGCCACAGCGGGTACGGTCTGCAGATAGGCCCAGAGGTCGCTGGCATCGGCACGACTCATGCGCGTGTAGCTGGTATAGGGGAATACCGGGAAATAGCGGTGCGAGGGCCCCACCCCTTCGCGCAGCGCCGTGATGAATTCGCTCTCCGTCCATTTCCCCAGGCCATACTCGCGGTGGGGAGTGATATTGGGGGTGTAGAAGGTGCCGAAGGGTGTGCGTAGCGCACGCCCCCCGGCCAGAAATGCCCCGTCCTTGACGGTGTGACACGCGGCGCAGCCCGCCGCCGCCAACACGTAGCGGCCGTGTTCGGCATCGCCGGCCGGCGCCCACAGCGGACACATCAGCGCGAGACAACCGCAAAGCCGGCGCGCGATCGGCGCAGTCATCGGCACGCGCAGCTACTGCTGCTTGCGCCGATAATCCTCATGGCAACCTTTGCAACTCTGCCCCACGGCCTTGTAGGCCTGACCGATCTTGCCGCGGTCGCCAGAACGGACGGCCGCCACCAAATCGGCGCTCGCTTTCTCGGCCTTCTCCGCCTTGGCTTTGAAATCACTCGGGTTTTTCCAGATCGCCTCCAGCGCGTTGGTCTCACCGAAATCGCTACCCTGGGGAAACAGCGACGGTACGATGCCTACCAGTGCGTGGAGACCGTTGGCATGGTCGGCGAGATTGTTCCAGTGATCCACCCGCCCCTGCACCACCATGCCCATGGCGGCCATGTAGCCCGCCTGCGCCTTCATCACACCCTGGCGGTATTTGATGGCGCCCTCTTCGTCTGCCGTGGCTGTGCCGATACCGACGGCGATAAGTGCCAGAAACAACCCCTTCTTGCAGATACCTGATCGCATAGTCGCTCTCCTTTGACGTGGACACTGCTCTCAACGCCACCGCACGGCAGTTTATTCCCTGGCAGTCGTACATCGCAGCGCTGCGCGGCGGCTCAGGCGATATTGGCCAGCAACATGTCCTCCTCGTCCTGCATCTCAGCGGTACTCAGCAACCAGACGTAGAAGATCGATCCGCGCCCGGGACGCGATTTCACGGTAATCCGGCCGCCGTACCGCCGTATCAGAGCATAGCTGACCGGTAATCCCAGACCGGTACCTTTCTGATGCGTAGTGAAAAAAGGATCGAAAATTCGCTTCAGGTTGTCGCGCTCGATACCTCCGCCGGTGTCCTTCACGTAGATCAACACGCCCTGGTCTTTCCAGTTGCAGGTGCCGAGCACGATCTCGCCCCGCTCTTCCATGGCGTTGACGGCATTGGTGATGAGGTTGACCAGAACATGCTGCAGATGTTGGGTATTGTTCTGCACCGGGCGCGTGGCGCGGCAGCGCTTGACGACAGTGATCTCTTTCTGGTCGACGGCATGGCTCACCAGCATGAGCGTGTCGTCGATGACGGCATTGACACTCACCTCTTTGACCAGGCCGATATACTGCGAGGGGCGCGAATACTGAAGCAGGTTATCGACGATGGCCCGAATGCGTTGGCATTGCTGGACTACCAAATCGATTTCAGCGTCCACCGAACCGCTCGCCGCCCCCAATTGTGCGCGGATCAAATCGATATTGCCGAGAATGACCGCGGTGGGATTGTTGAGTTCGTGCGCAATGCCCGCGGTCAGTTCCCCCACCGCTGCCAGCTTCTCCTTGGAGACCAGTTGCTCCCGCGTATCACGGAGCAGATCGATGGTCTTCTGCAATTCGACGTTCTTCTGCTGCAACTCCGCGGTGCGCTCCTCCACCTTCTCTTCCAGTGCATCGCTGTATTCCCGAATCTGTCGCGCGTGCTCCTGCAACAGATCCAGCATGTTGTCGAATTGCCGCGCCAGTTCACCGATTTCATCCCGTGACGGGATGGTTCCGATACGCAACGCTCTGCCCTGTTGGGTGGCACGCACCACCCGCGTCATGCTCTCGATGGGGCGAAAGATCGAGGTCGCGCCCGCAACGGCGACGATGACGGTAACCGCGGCCACGGTGAGAAACAGGATGACCAGCACACCCAGCGCCTCCCAGTTGGCCCGCGCGAAGGGGGCCTCGAGAAAACCCGCGTAGAGCATACCAACACGTCGACCGTCCACGTCGACGATGGGTTCGTAGGCGGAGATGTACCAATCGTTGACCACGAACGCGCTTTCGATCCACTTCTCGCCGCGCTCCAACACCTTTTCGCGCACCTCGCGCGAAACGCGCGTGCCCAGCGCCCGTTCACCACGCTTAAGTGGTACGTTGGTGCTGATGCGTACGTCGTCGAGAAACACCGTCACGGTGCCAACGCTGTCCGTAGGCAGACTGCCTGGTCCGTAGACCAGATCGCGGATGGCGTCGACGAAATCGAAGTTGTAATTGAGCAGCAGACCGCCATCGAGCACGGCGAGGATCGTTCCGTCGGGGGCGCTGACCGGATACAGCACCCGCAACACCATGGCGCGATCTTCCACGCGGCGCGCCACTGGAGCGGCGCGCGGCGTCTCCAGCAGCGTCAGGCGCACCCTCGCTGCCGCTTCCGGGCTGACCTGCGCCAGTTCGGCGTTGCTGAAGATTTCGATCCCACCCGATGGCTGGCCACGCAGCACCTGCGCCAATTGGGAAGAGTCTTTGCCCGGCAACGCGGTGTGTTGCCAATCGCCTTCTGCCGGCGGCGATACTAGATCCAGGTAGGCGAGATTGGCTTGACGTTGCACGCGCTGCAATTCCTGCGTGACGCCGGCATCGTCACGGGCGTTGAGCAGTGAACGGAAACGGTAGGAGTCGGCCAACCGGCCCAGAGTGCTGATATAGTCTTCGCGACTCCGTTTGAACACGTCGTGCGAAACTGCAAGATCCGCCGTCACCTTCATGAACAACTGCTGGCGACTGAAGGTATCGGACCAGTGGACGGCCAGTCCGAACACCGCCGGCATCACCAGCAGAATCGGCAACAGCGTCAACGCCAGCAGCTTATAGCGTACCGAACCCGTGACGGCACGCCAGATCGTGCGGACCATACACCCTCTCCTCCTCCGCCCATCAGCAACCGCTGGCCGGGCTTATATGCCCGGTCTGTACCAAAATGGAGCGCACCGTCGATTGGCGGTCGCGTCCCAACTTCAATTCAGCGTATTGCTTTTCGTCGCTAACCCGTACTTGCGGGCTTCGCATCTTGTGATGTTGGAACTACGCTTCATTCCAGAGATGAAGTTTCCGCTCCAGCGTTTTACGCCCGATGCTAAGGCGCCGTGCTGCTTCCGATTTGTTGCCGCCGGCGCTTTCCAATACCTGAAGTATGTGGCGTTTTTCCACTTCGTCCAGGGTCCAATCCGAGGGATAACCGATGCGCCCGGCGGATTGCGCTTTTGTTGCGCCGCGCTCCTGCCAGCATTCGCGCGGTCGGGCACCCAACAGCAGGCAGCGCTCGATGAGGTTTTTCAACTCCCGCACGTTGCCCGGCCAAGCGTAGGTCTGCAACTGGTGCAGTTCGTCTTGGTCAAACGCCACCGCTGGCACGCTCAATTCTGCCGCCATGCGTTCCGAAAAGAAGTAGGCCAATTCGGGAATGTCCTCCGCGCGTTCGCGCAGCGGTGGCATGGTGATGGTCAATACGTTGAGTCGATAAAACAGGTCCTCGCGGAAGCCGCCGCTTTCAACCTCTTTGTCGAGACGTTTATTGGTAGCCGCGATTACCCGCACTTCGACGGGAGTCTCGCGCTCGCTGCCAACCGGTCGAACCGTGCGCTCCTCCAGAACGCGCAGCAGTTTGGCCTGCATGGGCAGCGGCATTTCGCCGATTTCGTCGAGAAACAGCGTCCCGCCGTTGGCGTAGGTGAAGAGTCCTTCGCGGGCGGAATGGGCGCCGGTAAAGGCCCCCTTGATGTGGCCGAACAGCTCGCTTTCCAGCAGCTCGGGCGATATCGCCCCGCAATTGATGGGAACGAACGGTCCGCTGCGTCCGCTGAACTCGTGGATCGAGCGGGCCGCCAGCTCCTTGCCGGTGCCAGATTCGCCGGCGATGTGCACCGTGGACGGCGTAGGCGCCACCCGTTGGATGATGTCGTAGACGCGACGGATGGCGGGACTGTGCCCGACCATACCGCCCATGTCGTACATGCTCGCCACTTGGCGGCGCAGCACGAAATTCTCGCGCGCCATGCGCCGCTGATTCAGGCAGCGCTGAACCGATGCCAACATCTGTTCCAAGCGAAAGGGTTTGACGATGAAGTCAGAGGCGCCGGCCCTCAATGCATCAATGGCCGTCTCCACCTCCGCATAGGCGGTGATGAAGATCACGTCGGCGCGGTTGCCTTGCTCGCGTAGGCTGTGCAGCCATTTCAGGCCGTTGCGGCCCGGGAGGCGAATATCTACGATCATGAGATCGAACTCGGCCTCGGCGAGCAACATCTCTGCCTCCTCGGCACGCTCCACCGCCTCCACCCGTTCGCAACAGGCAGCCAGGGCGCGCGTCAGCAGATGGCGCATGCCGGCCTCATCGTCGACGATCAGGACCGACGCCAGCTCGGTCGACTCGTGAGACAGTTCATGCACCGTATCCGGTTCAGCGCTTAGCTGATCGGACGGAAGTGACATAGCCATGCTAAACACCCCGACACATGGATCTAAACGACCCGTTTCTTGACCACCAACCTCTGGATAGATTGGTTCAATATAGACCATCAACGAAATTACTGCGTCATATTGACGTCATTTGCAGGCTTGAACCGTTACCTATCCCCCTACGGAGCGGTCCACGCAGCCACGCCTACGGTTTTGTCTTCCCTAGCCATATCACTGGAGTTGCAATCGCTGTGCCGGTTTGAGACAACAGCGTTTTCCCGATCCCGATTGGCCATTGCGAAGAGGAACCCATATGCCGCCCCCCGCCGCCCACCTCCCCATGACTGCGGTGGCCCTAGCGGGCGGTATGGGACGTCGCATGGGGGGGCAGGACAAGGGTCTGATCGAGCTGGCGGGCCGCCCCATGATCGAGTACGTACTGGAGGCGCTGCGTGGCCAGGCGGACGGCATCATCATCAGCGCCAACCGCAATCTTCAACGCTACACGACCTACGGTTGGCCGGTGGTCACGGATACGATGGCGGACTACTGCGGGCCGCTGGCAGGCATGGCAAGTGCTTTGCGGGCTGCGCCCGACGGTCTGCTGTTGACGGCGCCTTGCGATTCGCCGCTGATGGCCGGCGACTACGCTGCGCGCATGCGAGAGGCGTTGGAGCAGGCCAATGCCAGGATCGCGGTGGCGCGGGACAATGAGCGACTGCAACCGGTGTTTGCACTGCTCAGCACCGATCTCCACGCCGATCTGGTCGCCTATCTCGACGCCGGCGAGCGCAAGATCGATCGTTGGTATACCCGCCACCCCATGGTGGAGGTGGATTTCTCCGATCGCGCGGAGATGTTCCTCAACGTTAACCGCCCCGATGACCGCAATGCGCTGGAAGCGCGAATGCGCTGACCGCCACGCCCGTAGAGAGGATGCCCGGCTTGTCCACCAAACCCATACTCGGTTTCGCCGCCTACAGCGGCACCGGCAAAACCACCCTGCTGCGCGCGCTGATTCCCTTGCTTCGCGAGCGCGGCATCAGGGTCGGGGTTATCAAGCATGCCCACCACAACCTGGAGATCGATACCCCCGGGAAAGACAGCTACGAATTGCGCCAGGCCGGCGCCGATCAAATGCTGGTTGCCTCCAGGCGTATGTGGGCGTTGCTGGTGGACACGCCCGGTCTGGACGAGCCGCAGATCGACGAACTGGTACGCAAACTCGATCTCGAACGGATCGATCTGGTTTTGATCGAAGGATTCAAACTGGGGCGGTTCCCCAAAATCGAGCTGCACCGCCCCTCGCTGGGTAAGCCGTTGATCTTCCCCAACGACGGTACCGTCATTGCGGTAGCCAGCGACGCCCCGGTCACCGTGCCCGATCACTTGCCCCTGCTGGATATCAACGATCTGCCGCAGATTACCCAGTTCATCTGCGAATACCTTGCCGGGCGCTGACCACGCAGCTACCGCTGTATCGCCGAGCCAGACCTTTTACTGCGGATTGCGCACCGTGCGCGCGATGCGTATATCGAGCTTCTTGACCCGGTGCCAAAGGCTGCGCTCCGTGATGCCCAGCTGACGCGCTGCCTGCGCCTGCACGCCGCCGCAAGCCGCCAGAGCGGCGACGATTGCCTGGCGCTCCCGCTCCTCCAGCCAGCGTTCCAGTCCCTCCTCGCCGGGTCCCTCGGCCGCCGGCGTGGCGAGCGGCGCTTTGCCGTCGAACACCCGTCCCGGGAGATCGGAGGCGTCGATGGACTCGCCGCGGCAGGACAATAGCGCGCGTTCCACGGCGTTGCGCAGCTCGCGCACGTTGCCCGGCCAGCGGTAGGCGGCGAGCGCCCGTAGCGCGGCGTCGGAGAAACCGGCGACATGCTTGTCCATCTCGGCGCGCAGCTGGGTGAGAAACGCCTGTGCCAGCTCCGGTACGTCCTCGCGGCGCTCGCGCAGCGGCGGCACCTTGATGGTGTAGACGTCCAGCCGATAGTAGAGGTCCTCGCGAAACTCGCCACGCTGCACCATCTCGCGCAACGAGCGGTTGGTGGCGGCGATGATGCGCACGTCCACGTGGCGCACGGCATCGCTGCCCACGGGTGAGAATTCGCGCTCCTGCAGCACGCGCAGCAGTTTGCCCTGCAGCGCCAGATCCAAATCGCCGATCTCGTCCAGAAACAGCGTACCGCCGTTGGCCTGTTCCAGCCGTCCCAGCCGGTTCTGCGTGGCGCCGGTGAAGGCGCCGCGCACGTAGCCGAACAGCTCGCTCTCCATGAGCCCGTGGGGGATGGCGGAGCAGTTGATGGCCACCCAGGGCTGGTCGGCGCGCGGACCGCTCTCGTGGATGCAGCGCGCCACCGCCTCCTTACCGGTGCCACTCTCGCCAGTGATCAGGATGTTGCTGCGGTACGGCGCGACGTTGTGGATCTCCTGATGCAATTGCTGCATGGCGGGACTCTCCCCCAGCAGGCGACGCGGTGGATGGGCGCTGCTGACCACCGCGTGCAGCCGCTCGTTCTCGCGCATCAGCTGATGCAGACGCAGCGCGCTCTGCACGGCGATCTGCAACTCCTCGGTCTCGAACGGTTTGGTGAGGTAGTCGGTCGCACCGGCCTGGATGCAATCGATGGCCGAACGGATGGAGCCGTAAGCGGTGAGTACGATGACCAGCACGTCGGGCCGTTCCTGACGGCAGTGGGCCACCAGCTCCTCGCCGCTCATGCCGGGCAGCCGCAGATCGGTCAACACGATAGCCAGCTCCGGCTCATCGAGCAGCGTCATACCCTCTTCCGCCGATCCGGCGGTGATGACCCGGTAACCGCCGTCTTCGAGCGCCATGCGGATCACTGTCTGCATGTTGCGCTCGTCCTCGACGACCAGAATGGTGTGCGACATCAGGTCTCTCCCGCGGCCGCCACCAGCCGCATCATGAAACAGGCACCGCCCTTGCGCCCGGGGGCGTACTCCAGGCGCCCGCCGTTGGCCTCGACCAGGGTGTTGGCGATGCTCAACCCCAGGCCGCTGCCGTGGGTTTTGGTGGTATAGAACGGCTCGAACAGACGCGGCACCCGCTCCATGGGAATCCCCGGACCGTTGTCCTCCAGCGCGATATAGACGGCATCCTCCTGTGCCCATGAACGCAGCGTCAGCACGGCGGGCTTGGAACCGATGGCGTCGAGGGCGTTGCTTATCAGGTTCGCCCATGCCTGCTGCAACAGCTCGGCATCGGCCATCACCAGGCGCGTGCCGTGATGATAATCGCGCGTGAGGCGCGCGTCAGGCCGGCCTGTCAACGCCAGGCGCAGCGCTCGCTCCAGCGGCGTCACCGGCTGGATGCGCGAAAACTCAGGTCGGCGGTGGCGCGCGAGCTGCTGAAAATCGCGCAGCAGGCTGTTCAAGCGCGCCGTCTCCTCGCGAATCATGCGTACCAGCTCGGCCTTGCGCTGCGGATCGTTCGCGGCCTTTTCGAGCATCTGCGCGGCGCTGCTGATCACCCCGATGGGGTTGCGAATCTCGTGGGCCATGGCTAGCGACATCTCGCCCAGCGCAGTGATCTTGTCGCGGCGAAACTCCTGTTGCTGATCGTCGCGCGCCTCGCGCAAGCGCTCGGCCATGGTATTGAAAGCGCGCGCCAAGTCGCCTAGTTCGTCACGGGTGCGGACGGGAATGGTGGTACGAAAATCCTGCGCTGCCACGCGTAGCACACCGTCGCGCAACTCCTCCACCGGCTCCACCACGAAGCGGCTCAGTAGCAGGCCGGTGATTGCCGCCAGCAGCGTGCCGAGCAGGGCGATGGCCAGGGTAAGCGTGACGCGATCAGTGAGGATGGCATCGCCGCGCTCGCGCGCCAGCCCGCTGAACAGTACCGCTTCGACGACCCCGTCGGAGCCTACCACCGGCGTGTAAAGCCCCCAGAAAGAGCCCTCTTCGGCGTCGGCGCTGAAATACTCCTCGCGCCGCTGCAGACGCGCGAACGCCTCGCTCGGCAGGCGTAGCCGCAACGGCGCGCTCTCCTCTTCGGCGAAGGCCTTGGCGAAGTCGTCGCCACGCGGGTAGAACAGCCGCGTTTTGAGTCCACTCATCAATCCCAGACGCTGCAATAGCGTCTTGTCGAACAGCGCGCCGAACACCGCGCGGTAGCGCGCCTCACCGCGGCGCGGTACCTCCATAGCCGCCACTGTCGCCAGCAGACGCTCCTCGCCTTGGATCACCCGAACCACCGCCTCCTGGCGTCCCGGTTCCAGCGGCGTAAGCAGCCGCGTCGGGGCCGACGAATAAATCAGACGGCCTTTCAAATCGTAGAGTTGCACAAAACTGATGCCCAACTCCCGCGCCAGCGGCTTGAGGCGTTCGGGGATCAGGGGATGGTGCGGGTCCACCTCCCAGCGGTCACGGTTGAACTCCTCCAGGACATCGGCGAACAGCTGTCCGTTGTGCACCAGGGTATGCAGCCAATCGAGATTTATCTGCGCTGATTCGCGCAGCCAGTTCTCGATTGAGGCATCCACCCGCGCGCTGACCCACGAGGCGCTGAGACTTCCCGTGACCACCATAGGCACCACGATGATGGCAGTCACTACGGCCAACACCTTGCGTTGCAGCCGATTGACATGCAACCAGCCGAGCATGCTACGCATTTTGTTGATCCCTACGCGGAGGGTTGCGCCTACTTTTCAACCGATGCACCGACAAGTCTATAGGTCATTGTTTTTACGACGATTACCGTTTCACGAAAAATTTGGCAAGGAGATTGCCTTTCTGGAACACACACTTGGATAAACCCACTTAACACGCGCCACTATGCCACTTTGCAGCGAGTTCAATAAGCACCACAACCAACGAGGCTTCGTCAACCTTTCCACCCTGGTCCAACTGCGTGGGCCATCCGTCGCAGGACATGCGTTGGGTGCCGCCGCATTCGTGGTCGGCGGACTGGCGCTGCTGCTTCTGCTCATCGCCAACGCCCCACAAGCCGCTACCGACAACAGCGTCGAGCGCGCCCAGCTGCTTGGCCAGGCCAGTGCAGGCGAGCCGTCCGCCCAGCGCATGCTCGGTCTCGCCTACCGCGACGGCCGCTACGGCTTGGTGCGCGATCCCTCCGCGGCCCGCGACTGGCTGCACCGAGCCGCCAAAAACGGCGACCGCTACGCCGCCACGCAATTGGAGCAGATGAACGGCACGATGGCCAACGCATCCCCAGCCGCCGGCGATCCGCCACTGTGGACGTTGAACGGATTCATCGGCGCAGGCTACCGCCTGTTCCAACGTCTCGATCCCAGCGGTCAATCGATTGCTGCCCTGCGCCGGCGCGCCGAAAGCGGCGACGCCGTCGCGCAGTTCCAGCTTGCCATACGCTATCGCGACGGTGCCCTGGGGTTGGAGCGCGATCCCCTGCAGGCGCGCCATTGGCTGCAGCGTTCGGCCGCGCAGGGCAACACGCTGGCGCTACGGACCCTCGCTGCTGCGACACCGCCCAACGGACCGGAGCCCGCCGTCGCCCATTTCGCCATGGCACCGGCCAACCACAACTAATCCCACACACACAACGTTGATGCTTAAAGCCCTACTCATGAATCCAGATATCCTTGCTTTCGCCGGCAGCGTGGTGCTGCTGCTTGCCTATCACCTTCGTCTACGCTTCAAACTGCGCAGTAACCCGCGCTACACCATTCAGGCCATCAACAACGCCGGCCGCACCGCCTGGGTGAAGAACATCATGTCCAATGCCAACAAAGACGTGTTGGCGGTGCAGACCCTGCGCAACTCCACCATGGCGGCAACGTTTCTCGCCTCTACCGCCATTTTGCTCATCATCGGCGTCCTCAACCTGAGCCAGAACGACAGCGTCCCTGCGCAGCTGCTGCACGCTGCGGTGGAGGTTCCTGCGATCGGCTCGCTGATCCACCTGCTGAAGTTAGTCCCCCTTCTGCTCGATCTGTTCGCCGCATTCTTCTTCTTCTCCCTGGCGATCCGTATCTACAACCATGTGGGCTATCTGATCAACGCGGCCGGCAACCCGGCCTCCCCTGCCGATCAGCACTACGTGGCGCGTCTGCTCAATCGCGGCGGTGACTACTACAGCCTGGGCATGCGCAGCTACTACCTCTCGGTGCCGTTCGTGTTTTGGCTCTTCAGTCCCTACTTCATGGCTGCGGCCAGCGTGATTCTGCTCTTCGTGCTCAACCATGTGGATCGTCCGCCCCAGGACAACAAGATCATCACCGGCGATGCGGAAGTTGGCGAGAGCAAATTCCAGCTCACCTCACCCAACACTTTTCCCAAAGAAAAAGCGGCCTGAGGCTTCGGGCGCCCAAGGTACGGCCGTCAACGGCAGAAGACGCCCGCGTGTGGTCGTCGGGGCCGTCACGCAGCCTCACGGCGCCCATGCGGAACCAGCGGGACAACCCGGAGCCCAATCGGCCATAATGGCGTGCCGATTCGCCGCCGCCTGTGCGTACCGCATCGGCAGCGCGATGTTGAACCGCCACTCAAGGGAGGACACCTCATCACCCGCAAACGCACCCAACGGGTCTTGACCGTTCTTTGTCTGTCGGTGCTGGTGATGGCCGCCTGGACGACGGCCCCGGCGGCGGGTACCGGTCAGCCGCCAGCTGATATGCAGACGGAGGGCGAAAACCCCTCGCTTCATCGGTCGTTCGTGCGTACCCGACACCGTCTGCTCGCTTTGGAACAGGCATCCGTGCGGTTCGACCAAATCGCCAAGCTACCCGCTCCGCAGACACTCCCCGATGGTGAGCGGGCAATGCTTCACCGCTTCGGGCTGTGGGTGGAGAACGCATCCCGCCAGTTGCATGATCAGTTCGACAAGTGGGACGCCGAGTACGAGCATTTCACCGAAACCGAACCGATGCGCGAGGATCTGGCCGACATCTTTCACCGCATCGACGGCGAGTTTTCGCAGCACTATGCCGAACTGCGTGATCGACTGCGGGGAGAGCTGGACGCTTACCGCTTCCTGCATCCTGAGCTCGAACAGCGCGTCTCGCAGGTGCGCGAGTCGCTGGATAGTCTGCGCTAGTTCCCGTTAGGCAGCGCGCCCTTGCGCAGGATCTGCGTCATGTCGTCCACTCGCAGCGGACGGCTGAAGTAATAGCCCTGGGCGTAGTCGCAGGACTCCTGTCGCAGGAATTCCAACTGGGAGGCGGACTCCACGCCCTCGGCAACCACTCTCAACCCCAGCCCTTTGGCCATCCGGATCGAGGCTAGCACCAGTTCGCGGTCGTGCGGGTCTTCGATGATATCCCGGATGAAACTGCGGTCGATCTTCAGTGAATCAAAGGGGAATTTGCGCAGATAGCTCAGCGACGAATAACCGGTACCGAAATCGTCCATGGCAACGCCCATGCCCAATCTGCGTACTTCATCGAGCACTTGCGCGGCGCCGCATTCACCACTCAGCAAGACGCCTTCGGTAATCTCCAACTCCAGGTTGGTTCCTTGCAGCCCGCTCTCTTCCACACGCCGCTTAAGCAGTTCGACAAAACCCACCTGCCGGAATTGGCGCGGCGATACGTTGAGCGCCAGGCGCAGCTGCGAAAAGCCCTCACGACTCCACTCGGCTAGCTGCTGCAGGGCGTTGGTCATCACCCAGTCGCCAATCTCGATGATCAACCCGGATTGCTCGGCCACATCGATGAACTCGTCGGGCGATACCTTGCCGAGCTGGCTGTTCTCCCAACGCAACAACACCTCCGCGCCCTCGACCGCACCGCTGGCGACAGCGACAATGGGCTGGTAGACGAGAAAAAACTCGTCGCGTTCCAACGCGAAACGCAACTGCTCCTCCAGTTGCAGGCGACGCGCAACGTTCTTGTTCATCGAGTCGGTAAAGAAGTGATAGGCGTTGCGGCCCATGCTCTTGGAGTGATACATCGCCGTATCGGCATTGCGCAGCAAGAGCAGCGTTTCTGTGCCATCCTCGGGGTAGATGGCGATGCCGAGACTCGCGGTCAGCATGACGTGGCGTCCCATGACCGGGAACACCTCCTGGAAGGCTTGGACGATTTTTTCAGCCACCGGGGCGATGTCTTCGGCATCCTCGATCTTGTCGAGCAGCACGATGAACTCGTCGCCTCCCAACCGACCTACGGTGTCTTCGGCGCGCACGGCGCCCTGCAAGCGGGCCGCCGCGCTGATCAGCACCTGATCCCCCACCTCGTGGCCCAGCGCATCGTTGACTTTTTTAAAATCGTCGAGATCCAGAAACAACAGCGCCGTGCGCCAACCGTGGCGGCGAGCGCCTTCGATCTGGCGTTCGAGCCTGTCCAGGGAAAGAAACCGGTTGGGCAGCCCGGTCAGCGGATCATAGTGGGCCTGGTACAGCAGCTGCTCCTCCTGGCGCTTGCGCTCGGTGATGTCGGTGAACATCCCGAACGAGCCCTGGAAATGCCCATCGTCGTCAAAAACGTGGGCCAGCGAGGCTAGCGTCCACAGCGTCAGACCGTCACGGCAACGGAAACGTAGCTCCACGCCCTTGAGCTGGCCGGGTCGCTGATTGGCCAGCAGGCGGTCGAGTTCTGGCAGATCTTCCTCGAACATGAACTCGTGCAGCGGCCGACCGACGATCTCGTCGCCGCGATAACCCAGCATCTCGGCCATGCGCGCGTTGACGAAGAGCGTCACGCGTTCCGGGCCCAGCATCCAGATGCCCTCGTTGGCCGTATCGACGATACGGCGATACTTCTCTTCACTGCTGCGCAGCGCGTTTTCGGCCAGTTTGCGCTGGGTGGAGTCCACCAGCACGGTGATGTTGCCGCTCACCCGGCCTTCGGCGTCGCGCAACGGCGATGCGTAGACGCTGTAATAGATGGGGCTGCCGTCGCGTCGCTGACGCAATACTTCCGTGCCGTGGAAACTCTTGCCCTCGCGAATTAGCTCGCGAAGGCGGCCGAACTCGTGATCCTTGTCCATGGGCACCGTCGGCGGCTTCTTGCCCATAACCTCGGTTGCCTTCCATCCGAGCATCCGCTCCGCAGCCGAATTCCAGACGGCGTGGACGTTTCCGTCCAGGTCTAGTCCGAAAATGGCCACCGGCGCCGCTTCTATGATGGCGTTCATCAGCTCGTTGGTGCGCTGAAGATCCTGGCGCGACTGATCGAACTTGATGCGCGCGCGCAGCACGGAGATGCCAAACGCCAAATCGCCGGCCAGCTCCTCCAGTAGCCGTTTTTCCTGGAGATTGAAGAAGTGTGGCTGTTCGGCATAGATCACCAGCACACCAAAGACCTCGTCGATGGGATTCTTGAGCGGCAAAGCAATCACCGAGCGATAACCGCGTTTCAGGGCGCTGTCGCGCCACGGTGCGACCTCGGGATCGGTGGTGAAATCCTGGGCACAAGCGTACTCGCCGCTGCGTACCGCTTTGCCGGCAGGACCGGCGCCATTCTCCATGTCGCCCCAACTGAAACCGACCTCCGCCAGGTAGCCATCTTCCGCCCCGGCCCAGGTTACCGGGCGGATGGTTCTAGCGGCATCGTGCTCCGCGTATCCCACCCAGGCCATGCGGTAGCCCGCCTCCTCACAGACCAGGCGGCAGATCTCGTCCAGCAGCGCATGCTCCTCTTCGGCGCGAATCAAGGCCTGATTGCAGAGGCTGACGGCCCGCAGTTCGCGATTCACCCGGCGCAGCGTATCTTCGGCCGTTTTGCGTTCAGTGATGTCCTGCACCGTCCCGAACATGCGCGTGGGACGCCCCGCACCGTCGCGCGTCACTTCGCCCTGCATGTGAATATAGCGCTCCCCGCCACCGAGCCGCCGCAAGCGGTACTCCACATCGAGGCGCAGACCGTCGCTCAGCGCAGCCTTCGCCGCCTGCCCAATGCGGTCGCTGTCTTCGGGGTGTATCAACCGCTGCCACGGCACGTCGCCTCGGGCCAAAGCCGGGTCGGCGTTGAGCGGCGTCACGCCGATGATGTGATAGGTTTCCTCGGAAACGGTGAGCTGATCGGTGCGCAGATCACGGTCCCAGTACCCGATCTGAGCGATGCGTTCCGCCTCCTTGAGCCTTAGTTCGTTTTCGCGCAGGCTACGAAACGCTAACAGTCCGGTCAGCGCATCGCTGAGGCGCAGACCGATCTTGTCAAATAATCGTTCCTCTTCCGGCGTCCACTGCCGCTGCCTGGAACACTGGTGGATTCCGAACTGCCACGGCTTGCCCAACTTCGGGCGAATCACCATCATCATCGCGCTTTGAATTCCGAATCGCTCGGCCATCTCGGCGGGAACGGGCTGCGCACTGCCCAATCCCTGCTGAATAGGACCTCCGCTGCTCAACGCAACCTTGATCGTATCCGCAACAGGTTTGGTCATAGGGATCTCGCCCAACCCTTGGGCGCCGGGGTACTCCGGTCGCGTCCGCTCCATTGGCACGCTCCAAGAGGTCGCGTTGGAGTCGCAGGGATACATTAGGTAGGCACGATCACAATTGAACGCGGAAAGGACAATCCCGAGAACATCGCTCATCACTCGTTCAAGATCGTTGCTCCCGGTCATCGCCCGGTTGACGTGATCCATGCTTTCGAAATAGTGGAGATTAGCGATGTTCTCGCGCTCGGCGCGTTTGAGTTCGCTGATATCGCGACCTACCGCCAGCACCGTCTCTACCGTTCCGTCCTTGCTGCTTTCCGGGACGACGAGATATTGCAGGTACAGCGTTTCACCCAAGGCGTTGACCCAGGAGAACTCGATGGTCTGACGAATACCGGTGGCAAAGGCGCGTTTGAGCGCTGCTACATAGTCGCTCGCCAGCGCCTGGGGCACGTTGGGAATCTCGTCCGCCATGACATTGACCACCTCGTCGGCCGACAGACCGCTGCCCCGCTCCCAGGCCGGATTGACGTAGAGACGTCGCAGTGCTCTGTCGTAACGGACGACGAAGTCGGGCAGGTTTTCCACCAGTGTGCGGTACTGCTGTTCACTGGTCTGCAGCGCTTGGTCCACTCGGCGCCGTTCGGTCACGTCGGTGTAGGTGGTGATGAATCCACCGTCGGGCAGCGGGTTGCCACGTATCTCCAGCACCGTGCCATCGGCGCGTACGCGTTGGAAACAGTGGGGCTCCAGGCGGCGGGCCAGCGCTAGGCGCTCGCGAACCAGCTCCTCGACGTCGCCCGGACCGTACTCACCGCGCTGCGCGTTGTAGCGCAAGAAGGACTCCATGGGCGTGCCGGGGACACCCAGCTCGGGGGGGAGGTCCAACAGTGCGAGGAAGCGCCGATTACAGGCCACCAGGCGCAGGTGGCGGTCAACGATGCTCAGGCCATGGTCCAGATACTCCAGGCCTTCGATGATGGCGTTGAGATTGGTATCCGCGGCGCCAACTGAATGGGTCATACCGAGTCCCCACGGTCGCTATGCACACACCGGTTCGGTATCCTGCCGACCGGGGAGGCTTGCCTATTCGTTGTTGCGGCATCGGGCGGCGGCGACTTCACACCGATTTACACACTTGGAATCAGTATAACCCCACCCATGGGCGACGCGACAAACGTCCGCCGGCGACAATTCCCTATCGATCATTATCTCCCAACCTGCCCCCGAAAAAGGTTGAACACTGAGGATATCCCCCTCTATCCCGAAAGAGATGTCATATCGCAACGCCCATTCAGTCCGATTTCAGACCCCGCGCGTAGGATTCTGCTCGTCCCGGAAACATTTCCCTCGCGCCGGAGAAAGAGCATGAACTGTCTGCTACCTCATTCCATCGACCCCCGCGCCAGACGCATTCGCCGCATCTTGGAGGTACTGATCTGGTGTGGCGCGCTTCTCATACTGGTCGCGGGATCGCTGCATTCGCCACTCATGTGGTTGCTGGCTTCCACCTGACCCCGTATGGATGCCGGCGCCGGCGACCCATCGGGCAAATCCGGCAGGTACCGGGACGGCGGTCGCCGTCGTTTCACGCAAGATCCGCAGTGACCTCACCTGTGTACACCCGCAGTGCCCACTCAACGCCACTTTTTCGAAGTCGCAGAAAAATCGTGTGGATGCGGAAGGTCGTACGGATTTCGCTCTAGTCCATACCTTAGAACCTGTCGCAGAAGTCGCTTCACGCATTTCCCTTTAGTTCATACTGAAATAGCCGTCCACCGACCCGCGCCGCCCCCTCGGGGGTACGGTCTCCGCTCCACGCGGTGAATGCGTTAAGCTATGGCGGCCTGAGTCAGGCCACCGCGAAGCGAGGATCCCCATGAGCCACAAACACGCCCCCTCCACCTCTTGTTGCGATGACGTTCCCAGCAGCGGCACGCTGACCGTCGAACAAGCGTTGGAACGCGTGCAACACGCCGTGCCGCAGATTGCCGGCATCGAACGCGTCGCCATCCGCGAGGCGTTGGGGCGGGTGTTGGCAGAAGACGTGCACGCGGCGGTGGATGTCCCCTCCCACACCAATTCCGCGATGGACGGCTACGCAGTCAACTCGGCTGATCTGCCCGACACCGGCGAGGCGAGCTTGCGCGTAGTCGGCACCTCGTGGGCCGGGCGTCCCTTCGAGGGTATCGTGGCGCGCGGACAATGTGCCCGCATCTTCACCGGTGCGGCTGTGCCAGACGGCACCGACACGGTGCTGATGCAAGAGGCGGTCAAGCGCGACGGCGACACCATTACGCTGCAGGCGCGCCACCGGCCCGGCGAAAACGTGCGCTTTGCCGGCGAGGATCTGCCCCAAGGCGGCACCGTGCTGGAGGCCGGCCAATGGCTGCGTCCCGCCGACATCGGCCTGCTGGCCTCGGTGGGCGTGCCCGAGGTCAATGTGCGGCGGCGGCTGCGTGTCGTCTTCTTCTCCACCGGCGACGAGCTGCGCTCCATCGGCGAAACGCTAGCCAAAGGTGAAATCTACGACTCCAACCGCTACACCCTCCACGGCATGCTGAAGCGCCTCGGCGTCGACCTCATCGACATGGGAGTGATCCGTGACGACCGCGAAGCCACCCGCCAAGCCTTTAGAGACGCCGCCGCCATCGGCGACGTGGTGATCACCTCGGGAGGCGTATCGGTGGGCGAGGCCGACTTCGTCAAGGAAACGCTGGATGAGCTGGGCAAAGTCGATTTCTGGAAGATCACCATGAAACCCGGACGGCCGTTGGCGTTCGGCTTTGTAGACGGCGCGGTCTTCTTCGGCCTGCCCGGCAACCCGGTCTCGGTGATGGTGACTTTCTACCAGTTCGCCCTGCCCGCCTTGAAGCGCATGATGGGGTGCCGCGACACCAGCACCGCCACTTTCCGCTTGCCCGTGGTCGATGCGCTCAAAAAAGGCAAGGGACGGACCGAATTTCAGCGCGGCATCTTGGAACGCGATGCCAGCGGCCAGCCGGTGGTGCGCAGTACCGGCGAACAGGGCTCCGGGATTCTGAGTTCCATGAGCCGCGCCAACTGCTTCATCATCCTGCCGCGCGACAGCGAAGGGGCACAGCCGGGCGACGTCGTCGAGGTGCAGCCGTTCGACGGAATTGTTTAGATACATACTTCTGAACCACAAAGTACACGAACCACACAAAGTTACTTCTTCCACAACTCCACACCCATCCGAGTGAAACGCTGCGCTTCCTTGCGGCTTTTTTGGGTTTAACTTCGTGAACTTTGTGTACTTTGTGGTAAATCGCTTTTTAGTCTTTCGCCTTTGAACCCGATGTCCAACTCCGAATACACCTCCGTCTTCGATCCCGAACTTCCCAGCAAGCCCGGCCAGTGCCTGACCTGGGGACGGCTGCCGGGCGCGGCCCCGGCGCTGGCCATCGCCAACGCGGCGCGCAGATTCCCGGGCCCGGTACTGGCGTTGGTGGACGATGCCGCGGACGTTGACCGCCTGGAGCGCGAACTGCAGGTCTTCGCCGCCGAACTGCCCATCCTCGCTTTCCCCGACTGGGAGACACTGCCCTACGACGTCTTTTCGCCCCACCCCGACATCGTGTCGCGCCGCCTGTGGACGCTGAGCCGCCTGCCCGCCCTGGAACGGGGCATCCTGGTGGTCTCCATCAACAATCTGCTGCATCGCCTCGCGCCGCGCAGCTACCTGAGCGGCGCCAGCCTGGTGCTGGACGTAGGCGAGCGGCTGGATCTGGATGCCATGCGCGTGCGCCTGGAGGCGGGCGGCTATCACTGCGTGCCGCAGGTAGCGGAACACGGCGATTTTGCGGTACGCGGCTCGCTGCTCGACCTCTACCCCAGCGGCGCACCGCTGCCCTACCGCATCGATCTGTTCGACGACGAAGTGGAGTCCATCCGCACCTTCGATCCGGAGACCCAGCGCTCCCTGGACAAGGTAGACAAGGTCGAGCTGCTGCCGGCACGCGAGTTCCCCTTTACCGAAACGGCCATCCGCCAGTTCCGCCAAGCGTGGCGTAGCGCCTTCGAAGGCGATCCCCAGCGCAGCCAGATCTACCGCGAGGTAAGCAACGGCATCACGCCGGGCGGACTGGAGTACTACCTGCCGTTGTTCTTCGAAGCGACCGCCAGCCTCTTCGACTACCTGCCCGAGCACACCCTGCTGGTGGGACCGCAGACGCTGTTCGATAACGCTGAGGGCTTCTGGAACGAACTGCAGGCGCGCTACGAACAGCGCCGCCACGACATCGAACGCCCGCTGCTGCCGCCGCGGCGTCTGTTCGTCGAAGTGGACGAGTTGCGCCACCACTGCAAACGCTTCCCACGCATCGCCGAACAGAGCTTTGAGGCCACCGCCGCCGCCGCGGTCAACCACGCCGCCGCCGCGCCACCCGCCTTGGCCCTTCAGCCGCGCGCCGCGCGCCCCGCCGGGATGCTGCAGGATTTCGTCGCCGGTTTCGACGGGCGCATCCTCTTCGCCGCCGAGTCGCCCGGACGCCGCGAAGTGCTGCGCGACCTGCTGCGCGACTGGGGCATCGACGCCGCACCGGTCGCAGATTGGCCGGCCTTCGTCGAGAGCTCGGAAGCGGTGGCGCTCACCGTGGCGCCGCTGGAGCGCGCCCTGCTGCTGGAAGCGCCGCGCCTGGCGGTGGTCACCGAGCCGCAGATCTTCGGCGAGCGCGCCGCGCAGCCACGGCGTCGGCGCGACAAACAGCGCGACACCGACGCCATCGTGCGCAACCTCACCGAGCTGCAATTGGGCGCACCGGTGGTGCACGAAGAGCACGGCGTGGGACGTTATCTGGGGCTGGAACGCCTCACGGTAGGCGGCATGGAAGGCGAGTTCCTCAAACTGGAATACGCCGGTGGCGACAAGCTCTACGTGCCGGTGGCTGCACTACACTTCATCAGCCGCTACACCGGCGCGGCACCGGAGGCCGCGCCGCTGCACAAGCTGGGTGGCGAACAGTGGGCCAAAGCCAAGCGCCGCGCCGCCGAACGGGTGCGCGACGTGGCGGCGGAACTGCTCGATCTCTACGCTCGCCGCGCCACCAGCAAAGGCCATGCGCTGCAACCGGTGGCAGACGAGTACGCCCAGTTTTCCGCCGCTTTCCCCTTCGAGGAGACCCCCGACCAGCAGGGCGCCATCGACGCCGTGCTGGAGGATCTGCAGCACGATCTGCCCATGGACCGGGTGGTGTGCGGCGACGTCGGTTTTGGCAAAACCGAGGTAGCGCTGCGCGCGGCTTTCATGGCCGCCACCGCTGGCAGGCAGGTGGCGGTGCTGGTGCCCACCACGCTGCTCGCCCAGCAACACTTCAACAACTTCAGCGACCGCTTCGCCGACTGGCCGGTGCGCATCGAGGTGCTGTCGCGCTTCAAGTCCAAGAAGCAGCAGGATGCCATCATGGCGGAACTGGCCAGCGGCAAGGTGGACATCGTCATCGGTACCCACAAGCTGCTGCAGGGTGGCATGAAGTTCAAAAACCTGGGATTGGTGATCATCGACGAGGAGCACCGCTTCGGCGTGCGTCAGAAGGAGGCGTTCAAGAATCTGCGCGCCGACGTGCACGTGTTGACGCTCACCGCCACCCCCATCCCACGCACCCTCAACATGGCGCTGTCCGGGCTGCGCGACCTGTCGCTGATCAGCACCCCACCGGCGCGGCGTACCGCCATCAAGACCTTCGTCAGCGAGTGGAACGATGCGCTGCTGCAGGAGGCGTGCCTGCGTGAGATCAAGCGTGGCGGCCAGGTCTACTTTGTGCACAATCGTGTCGAGAGCATCGACAAAGTCGCCCAGCGCGTTGAGCAGCTGCTGCCCCAGGCCACGTTACGCGTCGCCCACGGCCAGATGCGCGAGAGCGAGCTGGAGCGCATCATGCTCGACTTCTACCACCGCCGCTTCAACATCCTGGTCTGCACCACCATCATCGAAAGCGGCATCGACGTCCCCACCGCCAACACCATCGTCATCGACCGCGCCGACCACTTGGGGCTGGCCCAGCTGCACCAGCTGCGCGGCCGCGTGGGACGCTCACACCACCGCGCCTACGCCTATCTGATCACGCCGCCGGCGCGCACCATGACCGCCGACGCGGTCAAGCGTCTGGAGGCCATCGAATCGCTGGAAGATCTGGGCGCCGGTTTCATGCTCGCCAGCCACGATCTGGAGATCCGCGGCGCCGGCGAGCTCCTCGGCGAGGAGCAGAGCGGCCAGATGCACGAGATCGGCTTCACCCTCTACATGGAGATGCTGGAGCGCGCCGTTGCAGCGCTCAAGTCGGGCCGCCAGCCGGAGCTGGAACAGCCGCTGCACCGCGGCGCCGAGGTGGAGCTGGGAGTGCCGGCACTGATCCCCGAGGACTACCTGCCCGACGTTCACGCCCGCCTGGTGCTCTACAAACGCATCGCCAGCGCCGCCAACGACGACGAGCTGCGCGACATGCAGGTGGAGATGATCGACCGTTTCGGCCTGCTGCCCGAGCCGCTGAAACGACTGTTCGAGGTAACCCGGCTCAAGCTCAAGGCGCAGGTCCTGGGGGTCAGCAAAATCGAGGCGGGGGCCGCGGGTGGGCGTTTCAGCTTTATCGACAAACCGGACATCGACCCGCTGCGTGTGATCCAGCTCATCCAAACCCGGCCCGATGTGTATAAAATGGATGCCCAGCAACGGCTGCGCTTTATCCAGGATCTGAGCGATCCCACGCTGCGCGTGCAGGTCATCGACGATCTGCTCGACAGCCTGGCGCAACAAGCCGCGGCATAGGCCCACTCAAGGAATCCCTGCCCCCATGATCCAACGCGTTTTGCTGCTACTCATTGCCACGCTGGCGGCGCTCCCCGCGTCGGCGCAGGAATCCGAGCCGCGTTGGTACCAAGTGGAGATCGTCGTCTTTCTCAACCAGACCGCCGCCCAGGTGACCCGTGAAGAGTGGTCGCGCGATCCCGGCCGACCGGATCTGCACGATGCGGTGACGCTGCAGCCCATCCCGGAGGCGGCGGCGGGCCTGGTGCCGTTCCAGTTGCTGCCGCCCGAGGATCTGGAACTCGGTGCACTGGCGGAGAAACTGCAGCGTTCGGGACACTACCGCCCGTTGTTGCACACCGGCTGGCGCGAACCGGTGGCGGAGAACCAAAGCGAGTTCCCCCCGGTGCGCATCGAGGTGCCGCTGCAACCGCCTGCACCCGACGCGGCAACGCTCGCTGCCGAAGCGCAGCCGACGGCGGACACGCCCGCCACCGCGCCGGGTGAGCCGCCGTCGCTGTCCCCTATTGGCGAGGCCGCCGCTGCGGAAGCCGCTCCGCTGGTGCCGGGTATCGAGGGCATCATCCGCCTGCGGGTCTCTCGCTACCTGCACCTGGACGTCGACCTGCTGTACAGCAAGGAGATGGCGCTGCCGCCGGAGATGATGCGCGCGCGCCAAGCGGCGGGTGGCATCGCGCCACTCAGCAGCGAAACCTCACCCGCGGCCCTGCAGGAGCCGTCGCTGGGATCCAACCTGATGGTCGATTTTCTGGGGATGCCGAGTACCTACCTGCAGTCGTACCGCCTCAACGAGGACCGCCGGCTGCGCCGCGACGAACTGCACTACTTCGATCACCCCATGTTCGGCGTACTGGCCAAGGTCTCGGCCTACGAACTGCCCGCCGCCGAAGCCGTCCCCGCCGTTGCTCCGGCCCAACCGGTGCAGCCCCCCGTCCCCGTCACCAACCCCGGCAAGGCGACCGCGCAGCCGTTGCGTCAATAGAAAGCTTCACCACGAAGTACACAAAGTTACTGAATAAAACCCATGAGTGGTTTGCCGTGACGGCCCGTGAAGCCGCCACCGCTTACGTGGCCGCCATCCCCCCAATTTTGGGGTTATTACTTCGTGTACTTTGTGTACTTCGTGGTAAAAATGTTCTTGCAGCTTACAGCGTCGGAATCACTTCCGTCAGCAGCCGCTTCACCTTCTCCATCCCCGATTTCAGGTTGCGATCGATGTCTTCCATGGTGATGGTGCCCGGCGCACGCCCCGCGGCCCAGTTGGCCACCACGGCACAGGTGGCGTACTCCAGTTCCAACTCGCGGGCCAGCGCCGCTTCCGGCATGCCGGTCATGCCGACGACGTCGCAGCCGTCGCGCTCCAACCGCCGGATCTCGGCGGCGCTCTCCAGGCGCGGTCCCTGCGTGGCACCGTAGACGCCGTTCTCAACGGCATCGATGCCGGCCTGACGCGCACCGGTGATCAGCAATTGGCGCAGCGACTCGGTGTAGGGATAGGTGAAGTCGATATGCGTGACTTCCGAAAGGTCGGTTTCGAAAAACGTGCTTGCCCGCCCCCAGGTGTAGTCGATGATCTGGTCGGGAAAGGCAATCTGTCCGGGCGCCATGTCGGAACGGATGCCGCCTACGGCTGCCACGGCGACGACGCGTTTGACGCCGATGTGCTTCAGCGCCCAAAGGTTGGCGCGGAAGTTGACCTTGTGCGGCGGGATGGTGTGGGCCGAACCGTGGCGCGGCAGAAACACCACTTCGTGGCCCTGCAGCGCGCCGCGGCGCAGCGCCGCCGACGGCGGACCGTAGGGCGTGTTGACTACCTCTTTGCCGGTCTGCTCAAGATTGCTGAGCGAGTTGAGACCGGTACCGCCGATAATCGCCACTTCCGCCATTGATCCAATCCTCAACTGTCGCGCAAGGCGTAGATGCCCGCTGCGCTGCGTAGATAGTCCTTGTAGTCCATGCCGTAGCCGAAGACGTAGCGGTCGGGCACATCGAGTCCCGAGTAATCGACACGAATCTCCGCCGGGCGCCGGTCGTGCAACTTGGTGACCAGTGCCGCGCTGCGCACCTCGGCCGCGCCTTCCGCGCGTAGATACTCGACGATGGCCTGCAGGGTGAGCCCCTCGTCGAGGATGTCGTCCACCACCAGGACGCAACGGTCGCGCACCGCGACGCTGGGGCGCGTCAGCCAGTAGAGGCTGCCGCCGCGTACGCCGCCGCGGTAGCGGGTGGCGTGCAGGTAGTCGTATTGGAAGGGAAACTGCAGCCGCTCCACCAGTTTGGAGGCAGGCAGCATACCGCCCAACATCACGCACAGCAGCAACGGATCACGATCCTGGAGATCGCGCGCGATGGCGGCGGCCATGCGATCCAACGCCGCCTCCACCTCATCGCGCGTGAACAGGCACTCGGCCTCTGCGGCCACTCGACGCACCTCATCCAGTATCGCGCTCATGCGCATCTCCGGCTCAACGGCTCAAAGGGGGCGATTATAGAGAGAGGATCGCAGCGAGGCCATACAACGGGGACCGCGATCAAGGTGAGCCTATCGACACTCCGGTCAAGCGGCACTCAACTGGTACAAATGCGCAGCGCAACCGGCGCGGCAATCGGTGGCCCCGAAGCCGCGCACCGGCACGCTGACGCCGGTCGTTTCCGCCAGCGTGCGCGACACGGCGCATTCGTTGGACCCGGGCAGCAGCTCCGCATCGGCAATGCGGGCGTAGCGATGGCTCAGTAGCGCGTCGATATGCCAGTGGCCGCTTCCGGGCTTGTGCTGTGCCGTGCGTAGATGGCGTGCCACGCGCTGGCGCAATCCGCGCCGTGCGCTGCCCACATAGCAGTAACGCCCCGCCTCCAATCGCACCTTTCCCAACCGACCGGGTACGATGATAGCGGGACGCGTCAGAGTGATCAGTAGACAGTAGGCACCGCTGTTGCTGCACTCGTCGCCGACGCTGCCCGGCGGACGCGTCACGCGGGAAAGTCTTCCGCGTGGCGTTCGATCCACTCCACTGCCGCTTGCTCTCCGCTCAGGCGCCGCCCCTCCTTGCTCTGCACTTCGTGTTTGTAGTGCTCGATCTGGCACGCCTGCTCAACCATGCGCACGGCGAAATCGGTCTCCTCGTCGCGGAAACGTACGCCGATTTCGTAATCCCCGTCCGCGGCAACACACCACACCACGACGCCGTCGGCCTCAAAGGGCAGGCCATGCAGCGCGATGGTGATGTGCAGGATAGTGCCGACGGCGAGTGCATCGGCGTTGCGAAAACAGAGGCCGCCGTGGCCCACGTTGCGCATCAGTTCGCGGCCGCCCCACGAACGGTCGGCGAGGCAGTAGCGCAGCGGTATGTCGGTGGGATGTCTGAGGTAGTGGCGCATGGGGTGTCGGCACAATCCGTGTCCGCCTCCGTGGGTATTTATCCCTAAGACTAGCTCACCGTACCGCCGACGCCTGCGTCAGCTCCCCGGCTCTTTGGAGAGCCGCTTGCGCAGCCGCCCCACACCGAAGAACACCGCCGCCACTACCAAGGGGATGGAAGCGCCGGTCACCAAATCGGTGTCAATAGCCAAACCCGCCGCCTTGAGCGCCTTGGCGAGATACCCCACCAGCCCCACCGAGTAGTAGCTCAGCACCACCACCGACAGCCCTTCCACGGTCTCCTGCAGACGCAACTGCAGGTGGGCGCGGCGGTCCATGGAGGCCAGCAGATCGCGGTTCTGTTGCTCCAACGCCACGTTGACCCGGGCTCGCAGCAGGCTGCCGGCCCGCCCCACGCGGTCGGCCAGCCCGGCCAAGCGTTCGCTGACCGACTCGCAGGTACGCATCGCCGGCGCCAGACGGCGCTCCATGAACTCGGAAAAGGTCTGGATACCCTGGACGCGCTCTTCGCGCAGTTCGCTGATGCGCCGCGAGGCCAGCGCGTAGTACGCCCGCGCCGCGCTGAAACGGTAGTCGGTGGCCGAGGCGATGCGCTCCACCTGCGCCGCCAAGCGCGACAGCTCCGCCAACAGCTGCTGCTCGTCCTCCAGCGCGTGGATCTCGGTGATGCGCTGGGTGAGCGCGACCAACTGCTCGTCGATGCGCGTCACATCGCGGCCGTAGCGCCGCGCCTCGGGAAAGGCCAACAGCGCCAGGATGCGATAGGCTTCGATCTCCACCAGGCGCTGCACCAGGCGTCCCACCTGCCGCACGCGTAGATCGAGATCCTCCACCAACAGGCGGCTAAACCCGTCGCTGTGGAGACGAAAATCGGTCCACGCCTTGGCCGCTCCGCCGGCCACCACGCTGCCAGCCACGGTGTTGCCGCTGAACAGCGGGGCCAGTTCGGCCAGTTCACGCGCCCCGTTGCGGCGATCCTCTACCGCCACGTGGATGGCCACCAGCGCCTCGCCGGGCAGTTTTGCCAGCCAATCGGCGGGCACCTCGTCGATCACCGGCGCGGCGAAGGGCTGCGCAAACTCGCCCAGTTTGATGAACCCGTAGGAAGAGAACTCCGTATGGCGCTCCCAGCGCAGGCGAAATACCCCGAGATCGACGCTTACATGCGAGGCCCCTTCAGGCGGGCCAGCAACGCCGTAGCGACGGCACAGCTCGCACACCGCCTCCCACTCGGTGCGCGCCGCGGCCTCACCCGAATGCAAGGCGACAAACGAGGCGCGCGCCGGTGGGGGCATCATCTCGTAGGGACGCGCGTGCATCTCGTCGGTGAGTGTGCGGCGTAGCGGGTGTTCGCCGACGCCGGGTAACAGCTCGGCGGCGCAGGGTTCGGTAAAGCTCATCGGTCGATCGTTATCCGTCGGTTGCAGGCTGGGGCGATTCTACCGCGGGTGGGTTACGATAGCCGCCCCCGACCGAGCGGACCGACGACGTTATCCATGAAACCCGCAATGCCCCGCGACATCGAGATCCAGACCCGCTACCTGCGCATCGCCGCCAAACAGTGGGGCGATCCCGACGGCATTCCCGTGCTGGCCCTCCACGGCTGGCTGGACAACGCGGCCAGTTTCGACATGCTGGCCCCGCGGTTGAATGGCATCCACCTGATCGCGGTGGACATGCCCGGTCACGGAATCTCCGAGCCGCGTCCGCCAGGCATCCCTTATCACTTCATCGACTCCATCCCCGAGGTGGTGGCCATCGCCGACGCCCTGGGATGGCGGCGGTTTTCGCTGCTGGCGCACTCGCTAGGCGCCGGCATTGCCGCCGTGGCGGCCGGAACGGTACCCGAGCGCATCGAACGCCTTGCCCTGATCGAAGGGCTGGGGCCGTGGTCGGGCGAAGCGGAAGATTGTCCCGCACAGTTGGCCGAAGCCACCGGTCACCTGCTCTACAAAGAGCGCCAGCGCGCACCCCGTTACGCCTCGCTGGAAGAGGCGGCACGGGCGCGCCAGAACGCGGGGGACCTCAGCTTCGAATCGGCGCTGGCCTTGGCGCGGCGCGGGACGCTTAAGGTGGGCGATCGCTTCACTTGGCGCAGCGATCGACGCCTCACCTACCGCTCGCCCATCTACCTCACCGAGTCGCAGGTGCGCGCGTTTCTGAAACGCATTGCGGCGCCGACGCTGCTCATCTGGGGAGAAGCGGGGCTCGATTCGCCGCGCCAACATCTGGAGGAGCGCAAGGCGCTGGTCGCCGATCTCGATTTCCGCCGTCTTCCCGGCGGGCATCACCTGCACATGGACAACCCGGAACCGGTCGCGGAGGCGGTGCAGGCGTTTCTGGTGCCTCCGGCGTAAACCCGGTCAGATAGAGATGCGCACCCGCGGCGTCGACTCGTCGCCGAGCACCGGCTCGGGATTGCACACGATGAGGCGCTTGGGCTCCACGTCGCCCTGTTTGACCAGATACGCCTTGACCGCCTGACCGCGGCGCGCGGCCAGTTCCCACAGCGCTTTGGCCTGTTCGTCATTGGGCTCGCGCGCAGCCGGAGTCGCCTGGGAGGGAGTTGGTGGAATAGCGGGCGCCGCGTTCTCCTCGGCGGCGGCGGGCTGGGCGGCCGGCGCCGGGTTCACGGCCGGCGGCGCGGGGAAGAGCCGCTCGAAATCGGAGCGCGTCGCCTCGCCGCACAGGACAAGCCGCACCTGGGGACGTTCGCGGAGCAGCTTGGCAAGCTCACCCAGGGGTTGGTGTGCCGCGGCCGGCAACGCGGCATCGCCTACGGCAAAGGCGACGGGCTCGAAACTCAACCCCGTGGCCAGATCCAGCACCGCACCGACGAGCTTTAGCAGGCCGAACGGTGAGTAGTAGGCGACGATGGCGCTCTTGATGGCCTTGCCCATCACCTTGCCCAGCACGTTGCGCACCGAGACGTCGGGGCTGCCCACCTCCCCCGCAATGGGCAGGCTGAGCCGGATGGCATCGTCGCTATCGCGCAGCAGCGAGAGCGCGGCGTTGAGCGGTATCCCCAGCTCCTGCTCCGCCGAGCCCGCCAGCTCCTTCTCCGACATAGGGCTCAGTTCCAGCTTCTGCAGTTCCAGCTCCACCGTGCTGTCCAGCCGGCCGTCGGCGATGGCGATCTTCAGCTCGGCGTCGAGGCTGCCCTGGCGAATGTTCTGCTGCAGCGTATCGCGTGCATACGAGGTGGCAGGCGCCAGATCCACGCCACTGAGGGTGCCGCTGAGTTTGAGATCGAGCCGCGGGGCGAAGGGTTTCACCTCACCGGACAACGCCAGTTTGCCGTATTCGCCGATGCCCGCCTCCACCGTCAGCGGCGAGGCTTGGTTGGGGGCACTGTTGTCGAGCCGTTCGACGGTCACGCGGATGCCGCCAACGGTTTCGCGATAGGGTGGCGCGACCTTTTGATCATCCAGCGTCACGGCGCCGCCGCCATCAATGCGCAACTCGCCGACGACCAGTTGCAGGGGATGGCGCGCCTCGTCCTGCGCAGGTACATCCTGAGTGGTCGGCGCGGCCAGCCAATCGACCACTTCCCATTGCCCTGCCGCGCTGCGGGCAAACCACAACTTGGGCGTTTCCAGGTGCAGTCGATCGATGCGCAGCTGCGTGGGGTCGGGCATAGCCAGTCCCGCGACGGAGACGGTTTGCAGCGTAGCGATGCTGGCAGGTGTCCCGTCGGCCGGCGCCTGACGCTGGAGGGCGCTGATGCCGCTGGCCGTCGCCTGCTGCAGCGTCACGTTGCGCTGACCACCCAGCCCCTCGATGCGTAGCGCCTCCAACGCCAGGGCTTCGATTCCCGCCATGGGTTGTCCCGTGTGCGGTCCCTGGGTTTGCCGCAACGTCGCATTTTGCGCCCGTACCGCCTGCAGTTGCAGCAATTCGCCCCGCACCACCCCAAATTCCCCCAGCTCCAGTTCGGCGAGGGTGAACCACTCCGGCAGGTGCGCGCGATGCAGCGGATCGGCCAACCGCAATCCGCGGAGGGTGACGCGCTCGGCACCCACCGAGCCATCCGTCTGCGCGTGCAGCCCATCGACGGTCAGTCCCTTGAAAGCGGCGCGCGGCTGTTGCGCATCCTGGGCGACCACCTCCACTCCCTGCCAGCGCAACGAGCCGTTCACCTCCCACGGCAGCTGCCGGTCAGCCTCCGGCGACTGCGGTCCCGCCACCACCTCGCCGCGCCAGGTGAGATCGTCCCAGCGTGCGCACACGTCGGCGAATCCGCTTTGTAGCGGGTCGTCTTGCGCCGCGGTCGACGGGTCACGGTAGCAGGCCCGTAGATCGGCAATGTGTACCTCACCGAGGCGATAGCGCCAGGGAGAAGGTTCCGTTGCGGCGCCGGGCGATGGCGCCGCGGTCTGGGCGCCCGCCACGGGAACCGATAACCCCGCCACACGCCAAGCTCCATCCGCCCCTCGGGTGGCATCGATCTGCAGTCCGTCGATTTCGATGCCGGCAATGCGCAGCTCCCGGTTCCACAAGGGGCTCCAGCGCCAGGTAATGCGCAGCTGCGCCAGCTGGAATCCGCCACCGTCGGGTGCCTTGCCGTGCGCACCCTGCACCACAAGCCATCCCTCGCTGAGATCCAGATCGACGCGCTCGATGGCCGCCTCCAGTCCCTGGTCGCGCAGCCACTTTTCACCCCCCCAGCGCAGGGCGGAGGGCATGGCAAAGATCGCGGCGATGAGCAGCACCAGCACCACCGTCAACACGATAGACAACTTGAAAAACAGCGCTTTAATCATTGATTTTCAACAAATAAAAAGCAGAAACCATCACGACATTCGCGGCCAACTCCGGCCCACACCCAACTCTGTTTGTACACGCAAGTGGCCGCCGCGCAACCCCATGTACGGTGACCCAGGCCGCGGCGACTGCAGCAGCGCGCTTCACCAGCGGCAATGCCCCTCACTCCCGCAGAGACTCGTGAGCCGGAGCACTGCGACACCCGGCGGGCCATCAGGAATATAGATCACCGGCGGCGTCTCCAGTACCCTGTTCTTAGGAGGAGGTACCGTCGTATGAACCGTCAAGCACACCAGCCCCTGGAGCCGGTGCACTATCTGCAATCCGGCACCTACGTCGACGCCGATCATCCCGACGTCCAAGATTTCACCCACGCACATATCGCACGCGGCGAGTCGCCACGCGAAAACGCCGTGCGTCTCTACTTGGCAGTGCGTGACGACATCGTCTATGACCCCTATTTCGTGGGGCCAGATCTTCGCTATTTCCGCGCCAGCGACTGCCTGCAGCGACGCCGGGGCTTCTGCATTCCCAAAGCGGCGCTGCTGGCGGCATGCGCGCGGGTGGCGGGTATCCCGGCACGGGTCGGCTACGCTGACGTGCGCAATCACCTCTCGACGGAGAAGCTGGACGAACTCGTCGGCGGTAACGTCTACACCTGGCACAGCTACACCGACCTGTTCCTGGACGGGCACTGGGTCAAAGCGACCCCCGCTTTCAACAAAGCGTTGTGCGAACGTTTCGGGGTGCACGTACTGGAATTCGATGGCCGTACCGATTCGCTGTTTCAGCAATTCAATAAAGCCGGCCACCGCCATATGGAGTACGTACGCGAACGCGGCGTGTTCGAGGATGTGCCCTACGAATCGATCCTGGCGGATTTTGAGCGTCACCACAGCAAGTGGCTGCACCACCGTGCCGATCTCAACGATGCGATGTTCGAGCACCGCGGCCAATCCGCCTCCCCCTGACACGGTCCTTGGGGTGCTCCCGCGGTGATGCGTTGTATTCGGGTCACTTTTGGTTGATCATTCAAGCTAAAAATAATATTAAACAAATAGTTAACGTGTTTAGTTAACGTAGGTTAACCGGCGCTTTCCCCACATTCCATCTTTATGCCACCCCCTCCCCCGGGGGTGTGACTTGCCTTTTTATTTTTACTGGTCATAATAACAGCACTGGCTATTAAAACAGGCCCCGCCATGACCGAGAAACTGACGCCGCGCCAGGCTGAGATTCTGGACTTCATCCGTGAGCATATCGAAGCAGAAGGACTGCCGCCGACCCGCGCCGAGATCGCCGATGCCTTGGGTTTTCGCTCCATCAACGCCGCCGTCGATCATCTCAAGGCGCTGGCCCGCAAGGGGGCCATCGAACTGGTCAGCGGCTCATCGCGTGGCATCCGTCTGCCCCAAGGGAGCGGATTGCCGGTGGTCGGACGTGTGGCCGCTGGCAGTCCCATCCTCGCCACCGAGCATATCGAAGATCACTACCGGGTCGACCCCACCCTCTTCCACCCCAGAGCCGATTACCTGCTGCGAGTGCGCGGCATGAGCATGCGCGACGCCGGCATCCTCGATGGCGACTTACTGGCCGTACACCGCACCCCTAGCGCCGAGAATGGCCGGATCGTGGTGGCGCGTCTGGAGGACGAGGTCACCGTCAAACGCCTGCGCCGCACCCGCAGCCGCGCCTGGCTGCTACCCGAAAATCCCGATTTCGAACCCATCGAGGTCGACCTGCGCGAGCAGGAACTCAGCATCGAAGGCATTGCCGTCGGCGTGCTCCGCGACCATCCGCCCAAATAGCCTGTCATGGCACGTTTCCGCCGCCCCGCCCACCATCCCACATCCTCCGCTGCCTCCTGGCACCGCGGCGGGGCGGCGTCTCTTTTCTCGGCCCTCGCCTGACCATGTTGGCCGAACTGCTGCAACGTGCCGATCTCTGGCGCGGCAGGCAAGCTGCCCCCCGCACCCGGCATGCGACTCTGAGCACCGGCTTTGCGTCGCTCGATACCCACTTGCCGAACGGCGGTTGGCCCATCGGCGCGCTGACCGAGATTCTCTATCCCTTCGAAGGGGTGGGTGAACTGCAACCCCTACTGCCCGCGTTGGCACGACTCAGTCGCGGTGAACGTTGGATCGCCTGGGTCGATCCGCCGCTGATCCCCTACGGCCCATCTCTGGCTGCACACGGCATCTGCCTGGAACGCCTGCTGTGGGTGCGTACCGGTAAGGCGCAGGAAAACCTGTGGGCTCTGGAACAAACCCTGCGCTCCGGCACCTGCGCCGCCGTATTGGGCTGGTCCCCACATCTCAACGACCGCAGCCTGCGGCGCCTGCAACTGGCGGCCGAGCACGGCCAGGTGCTGGCGGTGCTCTACCGGCCGCTGGAAAGTGCCCACGAACCCTCACCCGCTGCCCTACGTCTCAGTATCCAGCCAACGCCCCAGGGATGGAGCCTGAAGGTGGTCAAATGCCGCGGCACCTGGCGTCGCGACGCCCTACCCCACCCCCCACCCGGAGGCGTTCCCCTATGGAACAGCAGGTAATCGACCTCTTTCCACCGCCCGTAGAGACACCGCCCCCGGCCGCACCGGGCAAGCCGTCCGCTCCGCCACCGCCACCCCCGCGGGATCCGGATCCCGCTCCGGCCGCGAACCCGCACAGCACCGCCGCGCATGCCCCGTTGTGGCTCGCCCTACACTTCCCGCATCTGGCGCTGGAGGTGATGACCCGCGCCACACCCACCACCGAGCCCTTTGCGGTGGTGGAAGGCCAAGGCAGTCGATGTCGCATCCTGGAGCGCAACCGGGCCGCCGCCGCGGCCGGCGTCAAGCCGGGCCAACGCCTCAGCGCCGCGCAAAGCCTGGCGCCCCGGCTGCACACCGCGCCGCGCCGCGCCATGGTCGAGGCTGCCGCGCTGGAACGGCTGGCGGAATGGGCCTACCAGTTCAGCTCCCATATCAGTCTCATCGAATCGGGAGGTCTGCTGCTGGAGGTCTCCGGCAGCCTGCGCCTGTATCGGGGATTGGAGAATCTGTTGCTTACCCTGCAGCGCGATCTCACCGAACTGGGCTACCGTGCCCGGCGCGGCATCGCTCCCACCCCCCTCGGCGCCTGGCTGCTGGCGCGCAGCGGCGACCAGCGCCCCGCACTGACTCCGAACGCACTGCACCGCCAATTGGGCGCCTTGCCGCTATCCGTGCTGGAACTTCCGGCCGATGAGCTGGCCACTCTGCGCGACCTGGGCCTGCAGCGGGTGCGCGACTGCCTGCGCCTGCCCCGCGACGGACTCAACCGCCGCCTCGGCACCGCGTTGCTCCACTGCCTGGATCAGGCGTTGGGGCAGACCCCTGATCCCCGCCCCTTGTTCACCCCACGCAAGGGCTTTGCCGGCCATCTGGTGCTGCCAGCCGAGACCCACACCACCGAGCGCCTGCATTTCGCGCTGCATCGCCTGTTGCGCGAGCTGGTCGGCGTCTTGCGTGGCCGCGACGGTGTAGTCCAGCAATTGACGCTGAAGCTGCACCACCTCAAGCGCGAACCAACGGTGTTGACCCTGGGGCTGTCGGCGCCAGGGCGCGAACTCACCCAACTGCAGCGCCTGCTGGACCACCGTCTGGAGCGGCTTGAACTCCCCGCCCCGGTACTGGAACTCTCGTTGGAGGCCCCCGCCATCCAGCCGTTTCGCAGCGAACGCCGTGACTTTTTCGCCCCCGCGGTGGGCGATCGCCTGAGCGCTGCTCAGCTTATCGACCGCCTGCGCAGCCGCCTGGGCGGTCACGCGGTGCAGCGGCTTGCAACGGCCGCCGATCACCGCCCCGAGCGTGCCTGGCGCAACGACCAACGTGGCGCTGCGGCCAACGGCGCCCCGACGCTCGCGCGCCCGCTCTGGTTGTTGGAAGAACCGCGCCCGCTGCGCGGCCGCTGGCAACTGCAGGCCGGACCGGAACGTATCGAAAGCGGATGGTGGGACGGCCAGGACCTGGCGCGGGACTATTTCGTGGCGGAACGCAAAGGCGCACGCCTGTGGCTATTCCGCGAACTGCGCGGCTCGTTGCGGTGGTTTCTACATGGGATGTTTGGTTAGCCGTTGATCTAGCGGGCTAGGGATCGCCGCACACAGAGAGGCACTCAGCAATCTGCCCCAATTACCCGTCGTTTAGCGAGAATGCCGCCTCGCAAGGTCCGCCTTAGCGCAAGATGCGGGCTAGGACGGCGGCGAGTAGACGACGACCGTATTACGCCCCCTGTCCTTGGCCTCATACATGGCCTCGTCGGCACATCTCGACAATTCGACAATGTCGGCGCCGTGCTCGGGATGAATTGCGATACCGATACTGACCGAGACGACGAGTCGGTGCGCTTCACAGTCAAAGGCCTGGTTGATGGTCAGGCGTATTTTTTCCGCCACCGTGAAGGCACCGTCACCGTCCACGATATTGCGCAGCAGAACGATGAATTCATCGCCACCGAAACGCGCCGCGGTGTCGGATTCGCGAATCGATTGACGGATGCGGTAGGCGACTTCTTGCAGCAACCGATCACCGATGGCATGCCCAAGGCCGTCGTTGATCGGTTTGAAGTGATCGACATCGATGAACATCAGCGCCAACCGGGTCTGGTCCCGCTGGGCAACCCTCAGCGCCTGGTTCACGCGGTCGTCGAACAAGGCCCGGTTCGGCAGCCCAGTCAGCGAGTCGTGCTGCGCCAATTGCTCCAGTTCGAAATGACTCTGCTGCAGGTCAGCCAGTTGCTGGTTGATCTGCTTGCCCATTTCGTCGAAACCGCGGGCCAGCGCACCGATTTCGTCCGTTCGCTGTAACGGCAGGCCGCTGGCCTCGCGCTGCTCGGCAAAGCGCTTGACGAAAGTGGTCATCGAATTGATCGGCCGCGTCAAGGCGCGGGCCATCAGGACTGCGACGAGAATACAGACCAGACAGATGACGACGACGATGTGCTGAATCGTTTCGCCCAACCGGTCGGCCTGCGCCAGCACAGCGGCAAGTGGTTGCGCCAGACCCAGGACCAAGCGCGGCTCGTCCGAGGCGACCGCCACCTTCTGATCGACGAAGGCGGCAACAACCGGGGTCTCGGCATAGCGCCCGGCACTGGCTTCGACGAGCACCTGATCGCGCTTGCCGTCGACCAGACCGGCAGTTGCCGGGAATTCGCCCTGAATCAGCACGCGCCGCCCCTTGTCGAACCCGAAGGTGCGCGTCACGTCAGGATGGATCAGGTAGTCCCCCTCGCTGTTGGCGAGGAAGAGCTGGAAGTCCTTGGGCAGGTCGGCGGCGAGCAGCGCAAAGGTGCCGTCAAGATCGACGTTGATGACAACGATGCCGAGCGTGCCGCCCTGCCCGTCCGCCACCGGCATCGCCAATAGCACCGTCGGTTGGTCGAGGCCGGCGTGGGCACCGCGTTCGTGATTGATGACGAAGCGCGACATATAGGCCTTGCCGGCAGGCAGTTTCAAGGTTTCATAGACATAAGCGTAGTGGCCTTTCTCCTGCAGATCGTCGCCGATGACGCGCAGCAGCCGCTTGCCGTCGCGGTCGACGCGCACCCGTTCCAGCCCGTGATCGGCCGCCGAGATCAGGCGCATCTCGAAATAGCCCGGATTGGCCGCCATCATCAGTTCGAAGAGGGTGGCCAACTCCCGCTCCCCAGTGGAGTCCGGCCGGCGCAACACGGCGATGGCCGCCGGGTGTGCGGCCAAGATCTGCAGGTTGCGGGAAATCTCTTCGCGGGTCAGCGCTATGCGGCGGGCCAGCACCCGGGTCGAGGTCAGCAAATCGTTCTTGGCCGATTGGACCAGCAAGGCCCGACTCGCCTGATCGACGTAATAGCCGGTCAAACCCGCGGCCAGAATCCCGATCGCCGTGAGCAGCAGCGCCAGCTTGGATGCAAGCCCGAATCTCACGGTGCCATCACCTTGCCGATACGGTAACCGGAAAGAATCCGGCCCCAGAGCCGGGCTCTGCGATCCGCATCCTCGACCGGCTCCAGCCAGTGAAGGCGATCCATACCTCGGTAGTAAGGCGTCGGCGCGATCGTGTTGGACAGCCCCTGTCGGCTCACCAAAGCATTGCTCGGCGCCGCCTCCAGCAGATAGCTTATCCAGGCCTCGGCAAGCTTCTTGTTGCGCACACCGCGCGTAATTGCCCAACAGTCCAGCCAAGCCAGCGCTCCCTCCCGGGGAATCACGTATCCGACATCGGCCCCCGCCGCCTTGAGCAGTTGCACTTGTTGCGAACCGTAATTGGCGAACATCAGCGCCGCGTGCTGCCGGGTGAACAGTTCAACCGATTCCGTTGGCTCGGTATAGAACGTCAAGACGTTGCGACGCAGGGCGATCAGGCGCTCGGCCATGGCCTGCCAATCCTCGTCGGCGATATGGAAGGCGTTCGAACTCCCCAGCGACAGGGCGGCCAGGGAAAAATTGTGCGTACTGCCGTTGTAGGCCAGGACTTTGCCCTGGTAGCGCGGATCCCACAGTGCGGTAATCGACTGTGGCGCTTGCTTGATCTGCCGCCGGTCGTAGATCAGGCCCATGTCCGAATAGGTGTAGGGGATGGCAAAGACCGATTCGCCATGAACGAGGCCAGGGATCGCCCCCAAGTTGCGAAACCGGGGCAGTTGCGTTGCCAGATTGGGAATTGCCGAGATGTCGATCGGGACTACGAACCCGCGCGGAATATAGCGCTGGAGCTCGGCGGTATTCACCGCGAAAACATCGAAATCCTCCGCCTGGTGGCTGCTGATCTTCTGCCACATGCTGTCGTCGGAGTCGATGAAGGTCACCTCGACCCTGGCGCCGGTTCGCGCCTCGAATGCCTTGACGAGATCCGCATCGGCGTAACCGGGCCAGGCGAGAACGCGCAAAGTCTCGCCCGCCGCTGCCGCCTTCGTGAGGACAACAGCGAGCAACAGGATGAACAACCCCATGCGACGACAAAATCGGATCATGATTTCATGTTGACCGTAGGCGGCAATGTTGCGAGTTTATCGCAGCTTCACCGATATATCGGCCCCCGAAAGCGGGAGGATGGCAAAAAGAAAGACGCCGTTCAGGCACATCGGCCCGTTACGCCATCGGCCGATTCCTCGTATGAACTTCATGGGTCTGATCGGGCCGGTGGCGCTGGTAACTGCCAGTCGGCCGATACTCCTCGGCATTCCTTGCCTAGCTGGCAAGAGGCATGACCCGCGTCCTTGCGATACAGTCGGTTTAGCACAGTCTATCGCTCAACTCGCATGATGCGCATCCGCGACAAAGCCATCATCCAAGCAAAATCAATAGAATATCAACCACCGGCCACTAGCCTCCCTCAGCGACAAGAACCCCCAATTCGTCACTCGGTATGGAGAGACCAGGGGCAGCCACACGCTTTCACGCCCCACCGGTTAAATCTATAAAACTGCCGGTAACGTACGAAGCCTCGTCCGAGAGCAGCCACAGAATTGCATGCGCCACTTCTTCGGGTCTGCCGCCTCGCTGCATTGGGAGTTGCGCCGCAATGCGCTCCACCCGCCCCGCTTCGCCTCCGTCGGCGTGGATGTCGGTATGGATAAACGCGGGACGTACGGCGTTGACGCGGATTCCCTCCGCCGCCACTTCCTTGGCCAGCCCGACGGTCAATGTATCGACAGCCCCTTTGGAGGCGGCGTAGTCCACGTACTCGCCCGGCGCACCGCCCCGTGCGGCGAGGGACGAAACGTTGACGATGGCGCCCCCGCTCCCGCCCTGCTGCGTGGACATCCGGCGCACCGCTTCGCGCGAACAGAGGAAACTGCCGATGACGTTGGTGGTAAAGATGCGCCGCAAACGTGCGCTGTCGATGGCGTCAACCCGGGTTTGGGTCTCCAGAATGCCTGCATTGTTGACCAACGCAGTGACTGGCCCCAGCTCACGCTGCGCCGTATCGAACAGATCTACCACCTGTTCCTCGACACTGACGTCCGCACAAACCGCCAGCGCCCGACCTCCGCTCGCTTCGATGCTGCGCACAACCGCATCCGCTGCGTCCCGCCGCCGCCGATAGTTGACGCACACCGCGTATCCGCGCTGAGCTGCCAAGCGGGCGGTGGCGGCACCAATGCCGCGCGCCGCACCGGTGATGACGACGACTTTGTCCATCCGATCACCTCCGCGCTCAACGCAGAGTGGGCGACTTCGTGCGACAACCCGCTAGGCGAACGCGCGTCGCGCCTTCAGCGCATCACCCAGCTTGGCGTGCATGTTGCGCAGCAAGTTTTCGGTAGTTTCCCAGTCGATGCACGCGTCGGTAATGGAGACACCGTACGCTAGATCGGCGGGGTTGGCGGCGAGTTTCTGGTTTCCGGCCTGGAGATGGCTCTCCAGCATAATGCCGACGATGGAGCGGTTACCCTCGAGAATCTGCTGGGCGACGTTTTCCGCCACCAGTGGTTGCAGCTCGTGGTTCTTGTGCGAGTTGGCGTGACTGCAGTCGATGATGATGTTGCGCGGCATGCCCGCCTTTTCCAGCGCCTGCTCCGCCAACGCCACGTTGACCGAATCGTAATTGGGCTCCCTGCCGCCGCGCAGGATGATGTGGCCGTAGCGGTTGCCGGCGGTCTCGATCACCGCCACCTGGCCGCCCGGGCTGATGCCGAGAAAGCGGTGCGGGGCCGACGCCGACTGCAGGGCGTTGATGGCCACGTCCAACTGCCCCTCGGTCCCGTTCTTGAAACCGACCGGCGTGGAGAGGCCGCTGGACATCTCGCGGTGGGTCTGCGACTCGGTGGTGCGCGCACCGATGGCCGACCAGCTGAACAGATCCGCCATGTACTGCGGGCTGATGGGATCGAGCGCTTCGGTGCCGGTAGGCAGGCCCAGATCACCCAGCCACACCAGCAGTTCGCGGGCCAGGGTCATGCCCTCCTCGATATCGAACGAGTCATTCAAGTGCGGGTCGTTGATGAAGCCCTTCCAGCCGACGGTGGTGCGCGGCTTCTCGAAATAGACGCGCATCACGATATAGAGCACATCGCTCAACTCGTCGCTCAACCGCTTCAGCCGTTCGGCGTACTCTTTTGCCGCGGCAAGATCGTGGATGGAACAGGGCCCTGCGATAACCAGCAGGCGCGGATCTTCCCGGTCGAGTATCGCTTCGATGGTGCGCCGACCGGCTTCGATGGTTCGTGCCGCCGCTTCCGAGGTGGGCACCCGGTGGTGCAGTTCTTCGGGGCTGATCAGCACGCGAACCGCAGAGATATTGAGGTTTTCCAGTTGGTGTTCGGTCATGAGTTCGGCAATCGATAGCAAAAAAGAGATCGGGGCCGATCCCAGGATCGGCCCCGAGGGCGCCTATTCTATAGCAAAGCGCTCACTTGATAAGAGGCGAACCCTATGCGATCAAAGGAGACGGGTCATTCGCATTCGCTGTCGTCGCGATGGATTGCCCAGCGCTCCGCCACCCGTTGGGTGATCTTGACCATATCCGCCTCATCTCGCTCGATGCCGTAGGACTCCCAGGGGAAGTTGAGCGGTTTCTGCAGCGCCCAGATCGCGTCGTGCTCATGCGGCGGCAGGATCTCGGCGGGATCGCCCACCGCTACCCAGCCGATGGGCACCACGGCACCGGCAGCGACACGGCTCTTGAGATGCACCACGCCGTTGATACGCACCTCGGCGCCCTGCTCCACATGCGCCCCATGAAAGATCGCCGCGCCGGTGGCGATGAAAACCTGCGCATCAAGGGTGCAGCCCACCAGATGCGCCTGCGGACCGATCAGGCAATAATCGCCGACCATCGTGCTGTGCCGCGCGGTGCTGCGGATCACCGCATTCTCCATGACGATGCCGTACTGGCCGATGACGATACTGCCCCCCTCGGCGATGAGCTTGGCCCCGTATTGAATTCGGCAGTGGGGACCGATGGTCACGTCGCCGCACAGCGTGGCATCGGGAGCCACCCAGGCGGTGGGATGCACCGTCGGCGTGTGGTCGGCGTGTCGGATGAGCATCGGTTGTCTCCTGAATCAGCGTTCCGCCAGCGCCAATCTGGCCCCCAACAGGGCGAAGATGCCGGCAAAGCCGCGCTGCAGCCAGCGCGTCACGCGCGGCGATCGGACGACATAGCGGCGTACACCGTGGGCAGCGGCACCATAGAGCACGAACACCGCCAGTGTCATGGCCATGAATACCCCACTCAGCTCCAGCAGCTCGCGCACCGGATGCGCGGCCGAATCGGTGATGAACTGCGGCAGAAACGCCAGAAAGAACAGTGACAGCTTGGGATTGAGGATGTTGAGCAGAATCCCGCGGATCACGATCTGCCGGAAGCGGTGCCCGCCGCCGGGATCAGAGAACGTCAGCACGCCGGTGTCCCGCCACATCGTCCACGCCATATAAAGCAGGTAGACGACACCGGCGTACTTCAGCGTCTGAAACGCCAGGGCGCTCATGTGAAGAATCGCGGCCAACCCCAGGATGCTCGCCAGCAGGTGCGGAACGATACCGAAGGTACAGCCCACCGCCGCCGCGATACTGGCACGCCAGCCCTGGAACAGGCCGGTCGACACCGTGTAGATCACTCCGGTGCCCGGGATCAGGACGACCACCAACGAGGTCAACAGAAAATCGAGATTCACAGCAGGCTCCTTGCCGACACGACCCGCGGCCAGACTATGCCACAGTTCGCCGTCGCCCGTCCCGGTCAGATAAGCCCCAGATAGGAACAGCCATCCCACACCAGCAGCAGCGCAAACCCGATCAGGCACAGCCCCAGCAAGCGCAGCACCCAGAGGTAAACGGCGCTGGAGAGAAATCCTTTGGAGCGGTCGACGGCCAACGCCACCGCCATTTTCGATCCCACCCGGGCGGCGAAAAAGGCGACGACAAACACCACGGCAGCAGGCAGCGATTGGTGGTGGGCCTTGATGATGGTCGGCACGCCCACGGCGAACCAGAACAGATAGGGATGCGGACTCAACGCGTTGACCAGCACGCCGCTCAGCAGGGAGCGCGGCGCCTCACCGCGGGACTCGCCCTCCACCGGCCCCTGCCGCAGACTCGTCACGCCGATGTAGCAGACCACCGCCGCTCCGACGAAGGACACCACACCCAGCACCGACCGCGGATCGGGTAACCGGGTGAACACCCAGAGCGCGAGCGCGATGATAAGCAGATCGGTAATCAGCGGCGCAACGGCGACTTTGATGCCCTCTCCCACGTGATGACGGAGGGTATGCGCGATCACCACCGTCAACAGCGGGCCGGGCGACACCCCCGCCGAGGCGCCCAAAACGATGCCGAAACTGAGGAACTCCCACATGGCGCCGTCAACGGATCACGCGACGGGACCTCCGGCGGCCCTGCTACGTCGAAGCGCCGCGCAACGCCTGCGCCAAGCGACTGGCGTTGCGCGCCGCGAGCGCGTAGATCGAAAGCTGCGGATTGGTTCCGATGCTGGTGGGAAACAGCGATCCGTCGCAGACGGTGACGTTGGCCAACTGATGATGGCGCCCGGTGTCATCGGTGACACCGCGGCGTTCGTCGGAGGCCATCCCGCATCCGCCCATGACATGCGCGCTCACGACCCGCGTCTGGTGGGGCACCAGCGGCAGTTGTTCGATGCCCTGTTTGGCCTCACCCCAACTGGACCAAAGGGTCGCCTGCTCGTGCACCGGAAGCACCGCCTTCGCGCCCGCGGCGAATTGAATCTCCGCCATCGCCAACCAGGAACGGCGCACCCCTTCCCAAAGATAATCGGTGATCGGGTAGTCGAGCAGCGGCGTGCCGTCATCGCGCAGCCGCACCCTGCCCCCGGTGCTTTGCGGGTGAAAACCGTCGCGCAGCAGCGCGATGATCACATGCGTATGGGCGAAACCCTCCATCAGCTGCGCATGCGCCGTACCAAAACCCTGCAGCGTGGTGGCAAACAACACCGGGTGCAGCGGTGGTACTTCCAGTTTGAAGCCAATGGGTCCGTCCACGGGACGGCCTTCGACGTAGTGGTTCGAGTAAACCGTTTGCGGTGCGCCTGCATACGCCTCGACGCGTTCCGCCATCAATGCCGAACCGATAGTGGTCGGGTGCAGAAAAGTCCGCGTTCCGAGCAAGCCGTAAGGATCGGGCGCGGCACTGCGCAGCAACAATGCCGGTGTGCCCATGGCGCCGCCGGCGAGGACGAAATGGGTGGCCCGGATTCGTACGCGGTTCGCCGTGGGGTGTATGCCCCGCTCCTCCATGCCCACGCACTCCAGCTCCACCGCACGTTCACCGCGGATGATCAGCTTTTCGGCGCGCAGCCGCTGGTACAGCGTCGCCCCGGCCTGGAGTGCCGCGGGAACCGTCGTCAACAGCATGGACTGCTTGGCGTTGGTGGGACAACCGACGCCGCAATAACCCAGGTTCCAACACCCGCGCACGTTGCGCCGGATACGTCCCGTCGGAATACCCAACGCTGCGGCGCCACGACGCAGCACGTCGTTGTTGCGATTCGGCTCCAGCGTCCAATCCGCGATACCCAACCGCTGCTCCATGCGCTCGAACCACGGCGCCAGCGCGGCATCGTTCAGCGCTTCGAGTCCGAACTCACTGTGCCAATGCGCCAACGTTTGCGCCGGTGTGCGAAAACAGCTGGTCCAGTTCACCGTGGTGGAGCCGCCCACGCAGCGCCCCTGCAGGATGTTGATCGCCTTGTCGGCGGTCTTGCGCGCCGCCGACTCCTGGTAGAGCTGCGGGTAGGCGTCGGCCTCGCGCATCTTGAAATCGGCCGAGTGTTTCAACGGCCCCTCTTCGACCAGCACCACGCGCAGTCCGGCGGTGGCGAGAATCTCGGCCGCGGTCCCGCCGCCCGCACCGGTGCCGACGATCACCACGTCGGCCTCTTCGGTGCTGTCCGCGGAGAGACGCGCGCCGTCCAGCACCCGCCAGCCGGATTGAAGGCCTGTTGCAATGGGATCGTGGATAGGGTTGGTCATGTGGTCAGCCGCGGTGGACCGGGGTAGTCGATGGCCGGCCAGGCGCGCGCTCTGCCGTACCAGGCGCCCAGCACCAGATCGTGCAGCGCGGCGTAGGCGCTTTGCAGCAGCGCGAAACGGCTGCCGCGCCAGCGTTGCAGAAAGGCGGCAACCGTCTCGGGTGACGCACTCGGCCAGGGCGAGACCACACCGGCGAGCAGGACGCGGGTCGGTGCGAAGTTCAACAACGCGAAAAGATCAGCCATCTCCGCCTGCGCCGCGGCGGACAAGCCGGCGATCGCGACACCCACGCCGTCGACCGTCGTTTCGATGGCTTCCGCGCGGCTCTCATCACCGGGCAGCGTGCCATCCAACACAGCCGGTACCAGCGCCGCAACGATCTCCCGCTCGCGCGCGCCCAGTACCCCCGGCGTTACAGCGCCGTATTGCCAACGAAACCACACGCCGGCCCCGCCCAGGGCAACGCCCCCCAGCAGCCCCGCTTTAAGGAAGGTGCGCCGCGAAACCATCAACGCAGCAGCAGCTTGATCAAACGGGCAAAACGTTGACGGTAGGGCGGACGAAACAGCCCCACCCCGTTCCAGCGCGACTGATGGAAGACACCCTTCTTTTTGGAAAAGGTCTCGAATCCCTCGAAGCCGTGGTAGTGCCCCTGCCCGCTCTCGCCCACGCCGCCGAACGGCAGCGCATCCTGCGCAATATGCAGGATGGTGTCGTTGATGGTGACACCGCCGGAAAGCGTTTCACGCAGCACCCGTTCGACGCGCCCGCGGTCGTCATCGAAGTAGTAAAGCGCCAGCGGATTGGGGCGGGCGTTGACGTAGCGCAGCGCCTGATCCAGGTCATCGTATGGCAGCACCGGCAGCAGCGGACCGAAGATCTCCTCCTGCATGATGCGCATCCCATCGTTGACGTTGAGCACCGCGACCGGCGGCACACGGCGCGTGTCCGGATCCGGCGCATCGCAGCCCGCCGCCAACGGTACGATTTCGGCGCCCTGCGCGCGGGCCTCGTCCAGCAACGCGGTAACCCGCCGGTAGTGGCGTTCGTTGACGATGGCCGTGTAATCGGGCGTGCGCATGAGATCGGGATAGCAGCGTGCCACCGTCTCGCGTGCCGCGGCGATGAACGCCTGCTCGCTGCCCGCCGGCACCATGACGTAATCGGGCGCCACGCAGGTCTGGCCCGCATTCATGGTCTTGCCGATCATCACCCGCTCGGCGAAGCGCTTGACGGGAAACCCCGCGCCCAGGATGGCGGCGGACTTGCCGCCCAGCTCCAAAGTTACCGGCGTCAGGTTCTCCGCCGCCGCGCGCATGACGCTGTAGCCCACCTGGGTCGATCCGGTGAACAGCAGGTGTCCAAACGGCAGCTGCGCAAACGCCTGCGCCACCTTACCGTCGCCCTGGATCACCGACACCGTGCCGTCGGCAACGTAACGCCCGATCATCTCGGCCAGCAGCGCGGAAAACGCGGGCGTGAATTCCGACATCTTGATCATGACGCCATTACCGGCGGCCAGCGCCGCCACCAGCGGACCGACGGCCAGCAACAACGGGTAGTTCCACGGCACGATGATCCCCACCACGCCCAGCGGCTGGTGGACGACGCGTGCCCGCCCCGGCAGATACCACAGCGACACCGGGCGACGCTGCGGCTTCATCCAGGCGCGCAGGTGGCGCCGCGCATGGCGAATCGCCTCCAGCGCGGGAAACACCTCCAGCAGTTGGGTTTCGTGCAGGGAGCGATTGCCGAAGTCCTGGCGGATCGCCTCGGCCATGGGCCCGATATTGTCGTGCACCAGGCGCTCCAGCGCGGCCAGGCGCCGATCGCGCGTGCGATAGTCCGGATAGGGATCGCCTGCCACCGCCTGCTGCAAGAGGTCGAATTGCGCCCTAAGCCATGCCCCGTGCTCCACCGCACCCACCTGGTCCATGTTCGCTCCCAGTGCTCCCGCTTCGTGGTGTCCCGCAGGACTTTATCGGCACGCTCGGTGCGACACAACCGCCGCGTCGGGCCAGCATCCGCACCCGCAGTTCGGGTATGCTCTAGTGCCATCGATTTCAGCCCAACGAACGCCGTGACCCGACTGATCGAACAACTCCGCACGCTGCTGGGGCCCAAGGGCCTCGTCACCGACCCCGCCGCACTCGCCCCGTACCTGGAGGAGCAGCGCGGCAGGTTCCACGGCCATACGCTGGCAGTGGTGCGCCCCGCCAACACGCAAGAGGTGGCGGACGTGGTCAAGCTGTGCGCTGCCGAAGGCGTCGCCATCACGCCCCAGGGCGGCAATACCGGGCATTGCGGCGGCGCGGTACCCGACGGCGGCATCCTCCTCAACCTGGCGCGCATGAACCGCATCCTGGCGGTCGATCCGCTCGACTACACCATGACCGTCGAGGCCGGCGCGATTCTGGCCGACATCCAGCAGGCGGCCGACGGGCACGACTGCCTCTTCCCGCTCTCCCTGGCCGCGGAAGGCTCGTGCCAGATCGGCGGCAACCTGGCCACCAACGCCGGCGGGACCAACGTGCTGCGCTACGGCAACGCCCGCGAACTGGTGCTGGGCCTGGAGGTGGTGTTACCCGACGGTCGCATCTGGGACGGAATGAGACGCTTGGCCAAGGACAACACCGGATACGCGCTGAAGCACCTCTTCGTGGGCGCCGAAGGCACCCTGGGGATCATCACCGCCGCGGTGCTCAAGCTCTTCCCCAAACCCGTGGAGCAGCAGACCGCGCTGTGCGGCCTGCACGAGGTGAAAGACGCCACCCGCCTGCTGTCGCGGGCGCGCGCCCGCTCGGGCGATGCCGTCACCGGCTTCGAGCTGATCTCGCAATTCGCCATGGAGGTCACCGAACGCCATAGCGCCGGATGCACCAATCCACTGGGGCAATCCTATCCGTGGTACGCGCTCATCGAGCTCTCCACCTCACGCCCCGACGCCGGCCTGCGCGCAGTCTTCGAAGGGCTGCTGGAGGAGGCCTACGAAACCGGCATCATCGCCGACGCCGCGGTGGCCGAAAGCTTGGAACAGGCCGACCGCTTCTGGCGCCTGCGCGAAGCGGTTCCCGAGGCGCAGAAACACGAAGGCGGTTCCATCAAACACGACGTCTCGGTGCCGGTGTCGCGGGTGGCGGAATTCATCGAGCGCGGCATCGCCGCCGTCACCCAGGCCTTTCCCGGTTCGCGCCCCTGCCCCTTCGGCCACCTGGGCGACGGCAACATCCACTTCAACGTCACCCAGCCGGTAGGTATGGACAAGGCGGCGTATCTCGACCAGTGGGAGGCCATGAACCGGGTGGTGCACGACCTGGTCGTGGAGATGGAGGGCTCCATCTCCGCCGAACACGGCGTGGGACTGCTCAAGGTGGACGAGATCCGCCGCTACAAAAGCCCCGTCGAGATCGATCTCATGAAGGCCATCAAGCGGGCGCTGGACCCGCACAATCGGATGAACCCCGGCAAGGTGGTGCGCCTCGACGACCCACCGTAGGAGCGGAGGGAACCGCGAAGAGCGCAAAGGCTTGCAGTTCTTGGCGATCTCGGCCTTTTAACGGCTTTCGCCATTTCGATATTCATCTGTTGCATCGGCGGTTTTACTGTATATTAGTACAGTATCCATACGACCCGTGGTTCCGATGCCGTCCCCGCCCGATTACGCCGAGCTGCATACGCTCACCAACTTCAGCTTCCTGCGCGGTGCCTCGCACCCCGAGGAGCTGGTGCAGCGGGCGGTGGAGGAAGGCTACCGCGCTCTGGCGATCACCGACGAATGCAGCGTGGCGGGCGTGGTGCGCGCCCATCTGGCCGCCCGCGAGACAGCGCTCCAGCTTATCGTCGGCAGCGAGCTGCGCCTCGCCGACGGGCCGCGGCTGGTGCTGCTGGCCACCGACCGCAGCGGTTACGCCGCGCTCTGCGCCCTGATCACCCGCGGGCGGCGCGCCGCTGCCAAGGGCGACTACCGCCTGAGCCGCATTGATGTGGAAGCCTTCGATCTGGAGCACTGCCTGGCCCTGCTGCTCCCCGATGAAGAGCCCACCGTGGAAGCCGCCCGCTGGGTGGGCGGTCTGTTCCCCGACCGCGCCTGGCTGGCGGTGGAGCTGCACTACGGCCCCGACGACGCCGCGCGCCTCGCCATGCTGCGCGAACTGGGGCGCATGACCGGCCTGCCGCTGGTGGCTGCGGGTGACGTGCACATGCACCGTCGCGCGCGCCGCCCGCTGCAAGACGTGCTCACCGCCATCCGCCTCAACCGGCCAGTAGCCGAATGCGGCTACGAGCTATTCCCCAACGGCGAGCGCCACCTGCGCCACCGTTCGGTGCTGGCGCAGATCTATCCGCCCGAACTGCTGGCCGAGAGCCTGCGCATCGCCGAGCGCTGCCGTTTTTCCCTCACCGAGCTGCGCTACGAATACCCCGACGAGCTGGTGCCGGACGGCGCCACCCCCACCACCTGGCTGCGCCGGCTCACCGAAGAGGGGGTGCGCCGACGCTGGCCGCAGGGCGAATCCGCCAAGGTGCGCCAGCTCATCGAGCACGAGCTGGCGCTGATCGCCGAGCTGCGTTATGAGCCCTACTTCCTCACCGTGCACGACATCGTTCACTACGCCCGCAGCCGCGACATCCTCTGCCAGGGACGCGGCTCGGCGGCCAATTCGGCGGTCTGCTACGCCCTGGGCATCACCGAGGTAGACCCTTCGCGCATGGAGACGCTGTTCGAGCGTTTTCTCTCCAAGGAGCGTGACGAGCCGCCCGACATCGACGTGGACTTCGAGCACGAGCGCCGCGAAGAGGTGATCCAGTATCTCTACGCCAAGTACGGCCGCGAGCGCGCCGCGCTGGCCGCCACCGTCATCACCTACCGCCCCAAGAGCGCGGTGCGCGACGTGGGCAAGGCGCTGGGACTGGACGGGGCGCAGATCGAGCGTCTGGCGCGTGCCCTGAAGGGGTGGGTCAGCCGCAAGGAGATCGCCGAACGTCTCGTCGACGCCGGCTTCGATCCCGACAACCCGGTAATCGCCCGCCTGCTGTGGCTGGTGAACGAGCTGCTGGGTTTCCCGCGCCACCTCTCCCAGCACGTGGGCGGCTTCGTCATCTCGCGCGGCCTGCTGCACGAGCTGGTGCCGGTGGAAAACGCCACCATGCCCGAGCGCACGGTGATCCAGTGGGACAAGGACGACCTGGAGGCGTTAGGCCTGCTCAAGGTGGACGTGCTGGGGCTGGGCATGCTCACCGCCATCCGCAGGGCACTGGCCATGGTCTCCGCAACACGAGGCGTCCCCCTGACCCTAGAGACCATTCCCCCCGAAGACCCCGCCGTCTACGATCTGATCTGTGCCGGCGACACCGTGGGTGTATTCCAGATCGAGTCGCGCGCCCAGATGGCCATGCTGCCGCGCCTCAGACCGCGCTGCTTCTACGACCTGGTGATCGAGATCGCCATCGTGCGCCCCGGCCCCATCCAGGGCGACATGGTCCACCCCTATCTGCGCCGTCGCCAGGGGATCGAAAAGGTCACCTACCATAGCGATGCGCTGCGCGGCGTGCTGGAGCGCACGCTGGGGGTGCCCATCTTCCAGGAACAGGTGATCAAGCTGGCCATGGTGGCGGCCGGCTTTTCCGCCGGCGAGGCCGACGCCCTGCGCCGCGCCATGGCCGCCTGGCGCCGGCGCGGCGGGCTGGAACCCTTCGAGCAGCGGCTCATCGACGGCATGCGCGAGCGCGGCTACTCCGAGGAATTCGCACGCCAGATCTACCAGCAGATCCTCGGCTTCGGCGAATACGGTTTCCCCGAAAGCCACTCCGCCAGCTTCGCGCTGCTGGCCTACGCCTCGGCCTGGCTCAAGCGCCACGAGCCGGCCGCCTTCTGCGCGGCGCTGCTCAACAGCCTGCCCATGGGTTTCTACGCCCCGGCGCAGCTGGTGCAGGATGCGCAGCGCCACGGCGTGGAGGTACGCGGAGTGGACGTACGCCATAGCGAGTGGGAGTGCACGTTGGAAGCAAGGATGTCGGGTTACGCTGCGCTAACCCGACCTACAACTCCTGCCAGCACAAAAGCACAACCTGCCCTGCGCCTGGGCCTACTGCGGGTGAAAGGGTTGTCCCGCGACGGCGCGGAACGCATCGTCGCCGCACGGGCCGAAGGCACCTACACCGACGTGGCCGACCTGGTGCGTCGCGCCCGCCTCGATCGGCGCGACCGCAACGCCCTGGCGGCGTCCGGAGCGCTGGCGGGACTGGCCGGCAACCGCCACCAGGCGCGCTGGCAGACCCTGGGCATCGAAGCCCCCACCCCATTGCGGGTGGAAAACGCCATCGCCGAAGCGACCCCCATGCTGGCGCCACCCAGCGAGGGCGCCGCGGTGGCGGCGGACTACCGCAGCCTGGGCCTCACCCTGGGTCGCCATCCCGTAGCGCTGCTGCGCGAGCAGCTTACCCAACAACGCCTCGTTACCGCGGAAATCATCAACGCTTTGCCCACCGGCCGCCGAGCGCGTACCGCCGGGCTGGTGGTGACCCGCCAACGGCCCGGTACCGCCACCGGTGTGGTCTTCGTCACCCTGGAGGACGAGACCGGTGTGGTGAACGTGGTGATCTGGGGGCGGCTGGCAGAGCGCCAGCGCCGCGCGCTGCTGGAGTCGCAACTGCTGGCGGTGAGCGGCGAGGTGCAGACCGAGGATGGTGTCACGCACCTCATCGCTCACCGGCTGGAGAACTACAACCCGCTGTTGGGCGACCTGGAGACCCGTTCGCGGGATTTTCACTAGCAGGCGATCTTCTTCAACGCATCACGGGCGCGCCCGGCACCATCGGCATCTGCATCGGCCGGTAATCCTTGGGCACCTCGAACAACGACCCGCTGAGCTGGCCGGTGGCGACCTGGGTAAGTTGCATGCGGCTCTGTTTGCCGCCGTAGGTGTGGACCGCCCGTACCGGCACCCCGGGCAGCGCATCGGGACCGAAAAACGGCGCCTGTCCGCCCCCGCCCATCCCCCGACGAGCCGAATCGGCCAGACTGGCCATCAGCTTGAAAAACCCCTGCAGGGTCTGATGGTCGCGTTCCGGGATGCCCAGCGCCTTGGGCTGGGCGATGCAAAGTTCGCTGGTGCCCTGACCAGCCTCCACCACTTCGACGATCTTGCACGACCACGAGCCCACTTTGTCGCTGCGCCCTGTCGTGCGGATTTCGGGTTTGGGGCGGGCGCCGCCGGCTCCGGGCGCCTGCGCCATCATCTGCGCCATCTGCGCCTGCTGTTCGGGCGGCATGTTTTTCATCCGCTCGGCCATCATGGCCTGCATCTGCTGCATCATCCCCGCCGCCTGCTGCATGGTCTGCTGCGCCTGCTGGCGGGTGATGGTCATCACCGTCTTCTCGCGCCCGTCCAGTATTTGGTACTGGTCGGACCCTTCGCGGTAGAGGATGACCGTTCCGCGCCCCTGCACTCCGGTGTCCACGCGCACCCGTCCCTGGCTCACCTGGATGGTCTGCTGCATGGGGTGCGCGGAACGAATATCCATCTGTAGCGTGGTGTCAGCCGTTGCCGGCGCGGCGGCCAACGCCATAACCACACCGGATAGTCCGTAAATTCTCCTGCTTTCCATCGATCGGCTCCTGGTTAAGTGAGAGGGGTGATAGCGCGCTGCACGGCGCACAGACCGCGCAACACCATACAGTTTTTGTCAACCTCGTCGATATCTTAGTCAAGAACCCGGCAGGGCTCGACCCGCAGTTTCGCACAACGAACCCAGCGTCTGCTCTGCCCCAAAAATCCCCCGGAAGCCGTGCGGCAGCAGCACTGTCCGCACTCCTAGAGTTGGCAGCAGCGGGGTGATGCAATGACCACCTACAAGCCGATCATCAAGTTCCTGGGCGGTTCGGCTTGGCTGGCCGCGGGGGTCGCCATCGGCATCGCCGGCATCGATCACCTGCGCAAGCCGGCCGTCGAAGCGATGTTGAACGCCTCGGTCGCCATCCGTACCGTCACCCACGTGAAGATCGACCAGTTGGGCGACTCCGTCTGGTCCAAACGCTACGGATCGGGGTTCCTGGTCTCCACACAGCCCTGCGAAGTCTGGACCAACCACCACGTGGTCGCCGAGGCGGCAATGATCGAGGTGCTGCCCCGCGACTGGGCTGAGCCCGACGGCATTCCGGCGCGCGTCGTCAGTTCCGATCCACACACCGACGTCGCGATACTGCGTCTGGCCCGCTGCTCCGGGCTGCAGCCCGCCCGCGTGGGCGACTCCGACCGGCTGCGCGCCGGCGACGAAGTCTACGCGGTGGGCAACCCCTTCGGCCGCAACCCCGACTCGGTCAGCCGCGGCATCGTCTCGCACACCCACCGCCTGCTGCGCGGCGGCATCGAGTACCTGCAGAGCGACGCGATGATCAACACCGGCAACTCCGGCGGCGCACTGTTCGACCGCGCCGGACGGGTGATCGCCATCAACTCTGCGGTGGCCACGGACAACAACGTCGGCGGCACCGGTGTCAGCTATTCGGTTCCCATCAACAATGTGCGCCGCGCCGTGGAACACCTACGCGCCGGAACGCCGAGTTGGGGCGACATCGGCCTCAGCGACCTACTTACCGAACTGGAACCTGCGGCAGCGGAGATGTTCCAGGTCCCGGGCGGTCATTCGGCAGTGGCCCTCATCGGCGATCCGGAGCAAGGCAGCGCCCAGGGGTTGCTCCAGGCGCGCGACGTGATCTTCGCGGTCAACGGCGTCGCGCTGCGCGGCCTCACCCACCTGGAGTGGCTGATCAGCAGCGCCACGCCCGGCAGCACACTGGACCTGCAATTGGTGCGCGACGGAATCACCGAGCATGTGGCGGTAGGCGTGGATAACGGTTGGAATCGCGCCGTACCGCCCAAGGTCGATCACTACGACGGCTATCTCGGCCTGGAGCTGGCCAACTGGTCCGATGAGGAGGACGAAAAGGGGGCATTCAAATCGCCGGTCATCATGCACGTGACCAGCCTCGGGCCCGCCCACCGCGCCGGGGTGCTCAGCTCCCAACACCAGTTCTTCCGCCAGGGACCGTTCCTGCAGTCGTACCTGATGGAGGTGCGCACCGTGACGGGCATCGTCGTGGACGGCCGCTATCAGCACCTGGAAAACGTCGACGACCTCAACCGGATCGCCGAGGTGGCACTGGCCTCGGGCGCCGCCCTACTGTTGGAGGTCGAGGAGTGGCAGCGCGAACCGAGAAACCAGGCGGGTGCACCGTTCAAGCACACGGATACCACCTACCACCGCATCCAGCCAGCGGCATCGGCACCCTCCATCGGGCGTTTCGCTAGCGCACTTTGAAGCCCTGACCGCGCAGCGCCGCGACGATCTCCTCCACGTGGCTGCGGCCGCGCGTCTCCAGGCTCATCTCCACCTCCGCCTCCTCGAGACGCACCTCGCTGGCGTAGTGGTTCTGCGAGATGTACAGGATGTTGGCCTGCTGCTCGCCGATAACGCGCGCCAGCTCCGCCATGCTGCCGGGCCGGTCGGCCACCACCACGCTCAGACGCGCGATGCGTCCGTCGCTCTCCAGACCGCGCTCGATGATGCGCGACAGCACCGTCATGTCGATGTTGCCGCCGCTGATCACCACCACCACCTTCTTGCCCGCCACACCGTCGATGCGGCCGTTGAGCAGCGCCGAAAAGCCCACCACGCCGGCGCCCTCGGCCAGCGTTTTCTCGCGCTCCAGGAGCACCATGATGCCGTTGGCAATCTCCTCTTCGGAGACCGTGACGATGCGCTCCACGTACTGCTCCACCACCGGGTAGGTGTGGCGCCCCACCTCGGCCACGGAGATGCCATCGGCAATGGAGTTGACGCTGGGCACGCGCACTACCTTGCGGGCGGCGAGACTCGCCTGCATGGCGGGCATGCGGTCGGCCTCGACCCCCACCAAGCGCGTGCCGGGGCGCAGCGCCTTGAGCGCCGTGGCGATACCGGCGATGAGTCCGCCTCCGCCCACCGGCACCACCACCGCGTCGAGGTCGGGGACCTGCTCGAGAATCTCGAGCCCTACGGTGCCCTGCCCGGCAATCACCTCCGGATCATCGAAGGCGTGCACGAAGGTGTAGCCGTGCTGGTCGCGCAGTTCGCAGGCGTGCCGATAGGCATCGTCGTAGCTCTTGCCGTACAGCACCACCTCGGCACCCAGGTCGCGGGTACCGCGCACCTTAGCGAGCGGCGCCGTTTCGGGCATGACGACCACGGCGCGGATGGCGCTCACCTGCGCAGCGTGCGCCAGCCCCTGGGCGTGATTGCCGGCCGAGGCGCAGATGACGCCCGCCGCCTTTTCTGTATCACTCAAACACAGGATTTTGTTCAGCGAACCGCGCTCCTTGTAGGAACCGGTCATTTGCAGGTTTTCCAGCTTGAGATAGACCTCGCAGCCCATCATACGGCTCAAAGTCTCTGACCGCGCGCAGGGGGAGAAGAACACGGCGTCGCGGATACGTTCGCGGGCAGCCTGGACGTCACTCAATGCAACCATAGAACCCTTTCCTCTCGCCAAGACGCCAAGGGCGCCAAGAACTGCATAGAGAATTCGCTTCTCTCGAATACGGCCGACGCCGCAATCCATGGGCGCAAGGGTAGCGCATTCAACGAAGGTTGGTGTCTGGAAAAGAAAACGGCGGAATCATCCGATTCCGCCGTTCGTGCACAGCCGCAAAAAAAGCGTAGCTACTTGTGTAAATGCACCTTGGCGTACGAGCCTGGGGCATCCTCGAGTGCGGGTAGATCACCCGCTCCCGGAACACGCGCCGCCACCTTGCTGCCGGCGCGGCGGTAGCACCACTTGTACCAGTCGTTCCACCAGGAGCCCTCTTGCCGCTTAGCGCCGGCAAACCACGCCTCGGGGTTGTCGGCCAGCTTGGTCTGCGTCCAGTAGCAGTACTTGCCCGCCACCGGCGGATTGACTACCCCGGCGATGTGGCCGGAGCCGCCGAGGACGAACTTCACCTGTCCTGCGAAGAGCTGGGCACCGGCGTAAGTCGCCTTCCACGGCGCGATGTGGTCCTCGATGGTGGAGAGAAAATAGACCGGCGTCTTGATCTGGGTAAGGTCGATCGACTCGCCCGCCAGGGTCAAACCGCCCGGTTCGCGCAGCAGGTTCTTCTGGTACATGTTGCGCAGGTAGTAGGTGTGCATTGCCGCCGGCATGCGGGTGGAGTCGGAGTTCCAGAACAGCAGATCGAAGGGGAACGGCTCTTTGCCCAGCAGGTAGTTGTTGATGAAGAACGACCAGACCAGATCGTTGGCGCGCAGCATGCTGAAGGTAGCGGCCATCTCGCTGCCGTCCAGGAACCCGGCCTGCTGCATCTTGGCTTCCAACGCATCCAGCTCGTCCTCGTCGATGAACACTTCCAACTCGCCGGGTTCGGCGAAATCGATGAGGGTGGTGAGGAAGGTGGCACTCTTGACGCGCTCGTCGCCCTTGGCGTTAAGCCAAGCCAAGGTGCTGGCGAGCAGTGTGCCGCCCAGACAGTAGCCGATGACGTTGATCTCTTTCTCACCGGTCGCCTTCTCGATGGCGTCCAGCGCCGCGACGGGACCTTCCAGCAGGTAATCGTCGAAACGCTTCTCGGCCAGCCGCGCGTCAGGATTGACCCAGGAGACGATGAACACGGTAAAGCCCTGATCCACCGCCCACTTGACGAAGGAGTTCTTCTCGCGCAGATCGAGGATGTAGTACTTGTTGATCCACGGCGGCACGATCAACAGCGGCCGCTGGTAGACCTGCTCGGTGGTGGGCTCGTACTGGATCAGCTGCATCAGGTCGGTCTGGTAGACCACCTTGCCCTTGGTGGTGGCCACGTTCTCGCCCAGCTTGAACGCCTCCAGATCGGTCATGCGGATGTTGAGCTTGCCGCGTCCGCGCTCCAGGTCGTCGAGCAGATTCTTCAGGCCGTGCACCAGGTTCTGACCACCCGACTCCACCGTGGCGCGCAGCACCTCGGGGTTGGTGATAGGGAAGTTGGTGGGCGCCAGCGCGTCGACGAACTGGCGGGTGTAGAACTCCACCTTCTTCTTGGTCTTGTCGTCCAGGCCTTCCACTTCGGCTACCGTGTTCTGCAGCCAATGGGAAGTCAGCAGGTAGGTCTGTTTCACGAAGTCGAAGAAGAAGTTCTCTTCCCACGCCTCGTGCTTGAAACGCCGGTCACCCTCGTTGGGGGCGATGGCGGGTTCGACCTGCATGCCAAAAAAAGAAGCGGCGCTCTTGTGCCAGATATCCAGGTAGCCCTGCCACAACGAGAAGTTGGCTTCCGCCAGTTTGGCGGGGTTTTGCAGCATCTTTTCGGTCAACTGCAGAAAGGCCTGACCCAGGCTGCTGCGCTCCCCCATGCCCATGTGGCCCTGGGACACCTGCCTGCCCAACCAGTCGTTGACGATGCGCTGGCTCTGCTCGGCGATGCCGATCATGGTCTCGGAGAGTTTGGCCAGATCGGGCAGGTGAATATCGGCGTTCTGGGTCTGGGCCATGCGGAAAACTCCACTTGCGGCGCGCGGCGCCGGCAGCTGAAACGGAGGTGTCATCGCCCAGTCGGAGAGGGCTCAACTACGGGGACTGGGGAGACCCAATTCGGGCATTGATCAATTTGAAGCGCGAAACCTACCCGATT
>JBNKCG010000120.1:0-25498 GCA_050287605.1 Gammaproteobacteria bacterium
ATTCAGCGGAATGGGAGAGAGGGCGCCGACGGAATCTTGGCGGACGCCGAAGCGGCGGAAGGAATACGGTCAGAAGTAGTTGAACAACGACAGCCCCTGAATCTTCACGTAGCTCTGTTGCGCCGCCTGCAGCGAGACCAGTTGCAGGTTGAGCCGGCTGGCCGCCTCCGCGACATCCACGTCCTGCACCGCAGAGAGGGTCTCCTCGATGCGCAGTTTGAACTCGGCGTTGATGTCGCGCTGCTGCTCGACGGCGTTGAGGCGTGCGCCCACCTTGGCGCGAGTACCGACGATGACATCCTGGGCGAGATCGATTTGGGTGAGAAAGCGACTCATGGCCGAGTGGAAATCGGCTCTGGCGGTAGGCGTGGCGGTGCTGCTCTCCAGCGCCGTGACGAAATCATCGACCGTGGTGAACAGGTCCTGCGCACTGCTCGGGGCAACGGCGTAGGTATCGCCGTCGGCCGGCGTTCCCGTGACGGTGAACTGTGCCTCCGCGGCACCCAGGGTACCGCCGAAAACGATGGCATCCCCTGCCTGATAGTTGCCGCTGGCCACCAGGGTGTTGGCGCCGGCCGGATCGCGCCTGACCTCGTAGGTGATGGGTGCACCGACGCCGGCCTGACTGAAAGTGAGCTGGTAGTTGTCGGACGTGAAGTTGCTCAGCACCGACCCCTGATCGACGATGCCGCTGCCGCCGTTTCCGGCACCGGGGGTCACCCGGAATGAACCGTTGCCGTTGGCGATATTCATGAAGACATCGGCACCGCTGTCGCCGTCGGCGATCTGGCGGCCGGGCCCGATGGCCAGCATGCGCTGTCCGGCATCGCCGTTGTAGGTGTAACCGCCGGAACCATTACCGGTGAAAGGCATCGTCTGTCCACGATACCCGGCAAACAGATAGTTACCCGTCTCGTCCACGGTATTGGATACGCGCACCATTTCGCTCAGCAGCTCGCGTGCCTCCAGGGCGATACCCGCGCGCTGCGTGTCATCCAGGCCGTCCGTGTTGGACTGGATCGCCAGTTCGCGTACCCGCTGGAGGGCGTCTTCGATACCGCCCAGCGACTCCTCTTCGAGTTTGAGCCGATGCTCCACCACGTCGCTGTTGGCCTGGTACTGTTCGGTCACCGCCACACTCTGTCCCAGCGCGAGGATGCGCGCCGCGCCCACCGGGTCTTCGGCCGGCGTAAGAATGCGCCGTCCGGTAGCCAGCTGCAGCTGCGTCTTGCTCAGCTTCGCCTGCTGCTCGAGGATGGCACTGGTCGCCTGGATGTTGATCTGTGATGTCGAGATGCGCATGGCTATTTTTACCTTCCGCCGCCCGGTGCGGTGGGTAGGAAACTGTCGCACCGCTCGCGGCCGTTCACTATCGCACCGCCCCCAGCAGCGTATCGAACAGCGTGTTCGACGTCGCGATGACCTGCGCCGCCGCCTGGTAGGCCTGCTGAAACTTGATCAGATTCGCCGCCTCCTCATCGAGATTGACCCCCGACAACGAGTCGCGCTGCGCCGTCGCCTGGTCCAACAGCGATTTCTGCGCCTGTTGACTGATGTCGGCCTGGTGGGTCTGTACACCGGCGTCGGCGACGAACGAGGCGTAGGCGGATTGGAAGCTGGCGGTACCGTTCTGCAGGGTGTTGCGCGTCTGCAGCCCCGCCAACAGCAGGGCGTTGCGGTTGTCGCCCACGCCGCCGGTGTTGGCTTCGACGGTGAAGACGTCGCCGGCCGCGGGCGTGCCGCCGATCTGGATGGTCCAACCGTTGTAGGTGATCGAGCCGCTGCTGGTGTAGGCAACCCCGGTGGGATTGCCGGTACCGGTACCCGCGACGTCGAAAGTGGTCGGCGGATTGTTGAACGTGATGGTCACCGTCTGCTGCAGGTTGGCATCCGGCGGCGGCGGTGCGTTGACCGTGCCGGCGCTGATGGTTCCGTTGCCCGTGTTGCCCAGCGCCGCGGATGTGCGGATGGGCGCGGCGGCGGCAATCTCCTCGGGCGAGACGATGTTGAGCGCGATATCGCCGGCACCGTTGTGCGTCGGGCGGATGAGAAAACTGTCGCCCGCGGCCACGGCACCGCTGGCCAACGTGAACGACAGCCCGTCCACCGCCACCGCGGCCAGCGTTGCACCCGAGGCCACCGTCGTATTGTCCGAGAGCCGCACCACCGAATAGGTACCGGCGACATTGCTCAGGCGGTAGTCGCTGGTGGTCAGCGCATTGACGTCAGTGATGGCGGTGCTGATCACCCCGGTACCGGTATTGCCGGCATTGGAGTAGGTAACCGGCGTCGCCGCCCCGAGATCGTTGAAAAAGAGTCCGCCCAGATTACCGAGCAGGTCCTGCCCCAGCTGGTGCTGGTCGTTGAAGGCATCGGCCAGTCCCACCGCTACCCGCCCCAGTTCGTTGAAGGCGGGGTCCAGCACGTCGCTGCGAAACTGCAGCAAACCGCCCAGCACGCCACCGGAGATCTGGCTGGTGACGGGGACGCTGGTCCCGCCCTGGGACAGGGAGATATCCAGTTGGCTGGCATCGAACACACTGGGCGAGGTGGTCAGCGTGTTGGTGCGGCCGCCGGTGACCAGCGCCTGGCCGTTGCCGATGAAGACGTTCACCGCACCGTCGTCCTGGGCCACGGTGGTTACCCGCACGCGTTCGGAGAGCTGGCGTACGAGCTCGTCGCGCTGATCCAGCAGATCGTTGGGCGCCTGCCCCGATGTCCCGCGGAACGAAACGATGCGTTCGTTCAGCGCGGCAATGCCGCCGGCGAGGCCGTTGATCTCCGATACGGAGTTACGCAGTTGCAGGTTGGACGAATCGCGCATGGTCTCCAGTTGCTGGTAGAGCGCATCGAATCGCGCCACCAGCGACTCGCCCTCACTGTAGACCGTCTGCCGCACCGCCGAGGACGATGGGTAGTCGGAGAGCTGCTGGACGGAATTGAAGAAACTGTCCAGCATGGGCTGCAACCCTGCCCGACTGTCGGCCAGCAGCTGATCGACCCCGGAAGCGAACTGATAAAAGGTCTCCATCTGCTTGTAGGCGGTGGTGCTGCTGCGCACCTCGTTGACCAGAAACTCGCTGTAGTAGCGCTGGGTGGTCACCACCTCCACGCCGGTACCGATGAACCCGCTGCCGCTGAACTGCGGCACGCGCTCGGTCATTTCGGTGCGCTGGCGGCTGTAGCCGTCGGTGTTGACGTTGGCGATATTGTGACCGGTGGTGGCCAGTTGCCGCTGGTAGGCCAGCAGTGCCGATACCCCGATACCCAGCACGTCACCGGAGGCCATGGGACACCTCCTCAGTGATATTGGGCAGACGGGTGGACGAGCCTGAACGCATGGGGGTCACTCCTACGTCGAAGGTATCGGCGGCAGCTCACCGGACTTGAACCGACCCAGAATGGCGTTGATCTTGGCGGCGTAGGCCGGATCGGTGGCGTAGCCGGCATCCTGCAGCGCCCGCACGAAACCCTCCGGATTGCCCTCCTGGGCCAGGGCGTGGGTGTAGCGGCCGCTGCTTTTGAGGAAATCGACATAGTCCTGGAAGCTCTGCTCGGGCGAGTCGTAGCGGCGAAACAGCGCGCGTTCACGCACCGCCACCCCGTCCACGTACTCCAGCGTCTGCTTGGCCACCACCGGTCCATCCCAACGACTGTCCGCCTTGATGTTGAAGAGGTTGTGGCTGCTCGCACCCCCGGCATCGCGGATCACCCCCTGTCCCCACCCCGTCTCCAGGGCGGACTGGGCGATCAGCACCTCCGGCCCCAGCCCCAGCAGACGCGCCGCCTTCTCGGCATAGGGCAGCAGCGCCTGGATGAAGTGCGCCGGAGAGTCGAAACGGTCGGTCGCCGTGGGTGCTGGAGAGCCCGTCGCGGCCTCTTCGGTTGCCTGCGTTTGCGCGGTTGCCGTCTCCGCAGCCGCCGCTTCCGTCGCGGCGGCTTGCAGCGATCCGGCGGGAGCAACCTGCTGCGGCGACTGCGCCGATCCCGGATAACGGCGCGCCGACGGCGAATCCGGGGTGGTAACGTTCATGCCGCCCCCCAGCTGGCGCACGATGGCATCCGCCAACCCCAGACCGCGCCCTTGCGAGAGGGTGAGCGAGAGCTGCGAGTCGAGCATGTCACGGTACTGCTCGGTCTGGTCGCTGTCGAAAATCCCCTCGCCGAGGCTGGCCGCGCGCATGCTCTTCAGCATCATCTGCATGAATAGGGCTTCGAACTGCTGCGCCGTTTCGCGCAGCGCGGCCTGGCGGTCGCTGTGCGCGCGCCGGCGCAGCTCCGCAAGGCCGGAGAAGTCGGAGAAAACGGCAGGTGATGCGCTGCTGCCCACGAGTACGCTCCGTCAGATCACCACCAGCTCAGCCTGCAGCGCCCCCGCTTCGCGCAGTGCCTCGAGGATGGCCACTAGATCGCCCGGCGCCGCACCCACTTGGTTGACCGCGCGCACGATGTCGTTGAGCTGCACGCCCGGATCGAAAAGGAACATGCGGCTCTTCTCCTGGCTCAGCTCCACGGTGCTGCGCGGCACCACGGTGGTGGTTCCACCGGACAGGGGGGCGGGCTGGCTGACATCGGTCGCTTCGCGGATGGTCACGGTGAGATTGCCGTGGGAGACCGCTGCCGGCATCACCCGCACGTGACTGCCGATTACCACGGTGCCGGTACGCGAGTTGATGATCACCCGCGCCGGCGCCGCCCCCGGCTCCAGCTCGATGCCTTCCAGCAGCGCCACGAACGCCACGCGCTGCCCCGGCTCCTGCGGCACGTTGACCTGGACCGAGGCCGCATCCAGCGGACGCGCCGTGCCCTTGCCCACTACGCGGTTGACCGCCGTCGCCAGGCGATAGGCGGTGGTGAAGTCGGCGCGGTGCAGATTGAGCGTCAGTTGGCTGCCTTCCAGGAAGGGGTTGGCGACCGCGCGCTCCACGGTGGCGCCGTTGGGGATACGTCCGGCGCTGGGGATGTTGACCGTGATGCTGGAGCCGTCCGATCCCGAGCCGCCGAAACCGCCCACCACCAGGTTGCCCTGGGCGACGGCGTAGACCTCGCCGTCGGCACCGCGCAGCGGCGCCATCAGCAGGCTGCCCCCGCGCAGGCTCTTGGCGTTGCCCAGCGACGAGACCGTCACGTCGATGCTCTGGCCCGGTTTGGCGAAGGGCGGCAGCGTGGCGTGGATGGTAACGGCCGCGACGTTCTTGAGCTGCAGGTTGGTCTCGGCCGGAACCACGACGCCGAACTGGGCCAGCATGCTCTTGATGCTCTGCACCGTGAACGGGGTCTGGCTGGTCTGGTCGCCGGTCCCGTCCAGGCCCACCACCAGGCCGTAGCCCACCAACTGGTTGTCACGCACGCCAGCCAGCGAGGCGAGGTCTTTCACCCGCTCGGCCCAAACCGGGCCAGCGCCGATCACAGCCGCTGCCAGTAACACCATCGTCAACTTGAGATACCGTTTCATGGTCTTGCGCTCTCGTTGCGTCACCGCTAGCGACGCTGTCTATCAAAACGGCCAAAAGGCGAGGAAGAAACGCGACAGCCAGCCGTGTTTGCTGGCGTCGGCCACTTCGCCCGCGCCCGAGTAAATGATCTGCGCGTCGGCCACTTGCGTGGAGTAGACGCTGTTGTTGGCGCGGATGTCGGTGGGACGCACGATGCCGGAGATGCGCACGTACTCATCGCCGCGATTGAGCGTCAGCACCTTCTCGCCGCGTACCACGAGGTAACCGTTGGGCAGCACCTCGACGACGGTGGCGGTGATGCTGCCGGTCAGTTTGTTGCTTTGGCTGGATTCGCCGCTGCCGTCGAACTCCTGGGTGGAGTCCATGCTGGCGCCCAGCACTTCGTTGCCGTTGTAGGTCACGGGACCGCCGAACACGGTCGGCGCGCCGATGTTGACGGCGTTGTCCTTGGTGGTCTTGGTGCTGGTGCTCTTGCTGGCGCTGGTGGTCTCCTGCAGCACGATGGTGATGACGTCGCCCACGTGCCGGGCGCGCTGGTCTTCGAACAGCCGCACGCCGTAGCCGGTCTGGTAGATGGCGCCGTTGTTGACGCGGGTCACCGCCGCCGAGACCGGACGCGGCGGCGCGTAGGCCGGATCGCGCACCGGCTGGCTGACCATGCAGCCACCCAGCAACCAGGCCAGCAAACCGAGCGGTACGAAATGCAGCAGCTGTTTCATGGCAGACTCCCGACCCCGCTATCCCTTACAACTGGTTGGTGACGAACTGCATCATCTGATCGGCCGTGGCGATCGCCTTGGAGTTCATCTCGTAGGAGCGCTGGGTCTCGATCATGTTGACCAGCTCCTCCACCACGTTGACGTTGGAGGACTCCAGCGACGACTGGACCAGCGTACCCAGGCCGGTCAACCCCGGCGTGCCGGTTTGCGCCGTGCCGCTGGCGGCACTCTCCTTGAACAGGTTGTCGCCGATGGGTTGCAGGCCCACCGGGTTGACGAAATCGCTGAGCTGGATGCTGCCCACCGCGGTGGGCGAGGTGTTGCCGGCCACCAGCGCCGAAACCGTCCCGTCGGTGCCGATGGTGATGCTCTGGGTATTGGCCGGAATGGTGATCGCCGGCTGCAACTGATACCCGCTGGAGGTCACCAACTGCCCCTGGGAATCCATTTGAAACGAGCCGTCGCGGCTGTAGGAGACGCTGCCGTCGGGCATCAGGATCTGGAAGAAACCGCGCCCCTGGATGGCGACATCGAGGGAGTTGGAGGTTTGCACCAGACTGCCCTGGGTGAAGGTCTTCTCGGTGGCCACGGTGCGCACCCCGGTGCCGAGCTGCAGGCCGGAGGGGAGCTGCGTGTCCTGTGAGGTCTGGCCGCCCGGCTGGCGCACGTTCTGGTAGAGCAGGTCGGCAAACACCGTGCGCCCGCGCTTGAAACCGGTGGTGTTGACGTTGGCCAGGTTGTTGGAGATGACCGACATGCGCGTCTGCAGCGCCTCCAGCCCGGTCTTGGCGATCCACATGGATTGACTACTCATAACGCATTACCCCTTGGTTGCTATGGCTGGCGGCGCTTAGCCGACCACCCGCATCATGGAAGCCGACGAGGCGTCGTTGTCCTCGGCCTCTTTCATCATCTTGATCTGCATCTCGAAGCGCCGCGCCAACTCGATCATGTTCACCAGCGCCTCGCTGACGTTGACGTTGCTCGACTCCACCACACCCGAGGCCAAACGCACTTCGGCGTCGGCCGGGGCCATCGCCCCACCGCGCAGGCGCACCAGACCGCCGCCGACTTTCTCCAAATCGGTCTTGGGCGGATTGACCAACTTGATGCGATCCACCTCGGCCAGCGCGGTGGCCGACTGGCCCACCGGCAGGATGGAGAGGGTGCCGTCGGCGCCGATCTCGACCTTGTCCGCCTGGGGAACGGCGATGGGGCCGCCCGAACCCAGCACCGGATGGCCGGCGCCGGTGGTCAACAGACCGGAGGGCGAGATGCGCAGATCGCCGGCTCGGGTGTAGGCCTCGCTGCCGTCGGGAGCCTGCACCGCGATCCAGCCGTCACCGGCGACGGCCACGTCCAGCTCGCGCCCGGTCTGCTCCATTGAGCCGTAGGACATGTCAATTCCGGGGCGTTCGCTCATCGACCAGGCGCGGCTCGGTACTCCCGGCCCGTACTGCGCCAGAGCGCGGAAGTGGTTGAGGTCGGCGCGAAACCCAGTGGTGTTGGCGTTGGCCAAGTTGTTGGCGTTGGCCGCCTTCGCCAGCGTTATCTGCTTGGCGCCGTTCATGGCCAGATAGATCATGCGGTCCATGGTGTTACCCCTTCAGGTGCTATCAGCGGATGTTGATGATGGTCTGGGTGACCTGATCCGCGGTGGAGATCACCTGTGCGTTGGCCTGGAAGTTGCGCTGCGCGGTGATCAGCTTCACCAGCTGTTCGGACAGATCGACGTTGGACTCCTCCAGTGCGCCGGACTGGATCAGGCCCAGGGTGCCGGTACCGGCAGAGCCGGTCAGCGCCGGTCCCGATTCGAACGACTCGGCCCAGCTGGTGTCGCCCAGTTGGCGCAGACCCGAGATGTTGTTGAAATTGGTAAGCGCCACCTGCCCGAGAATCTGGGATTGACCGTTGGTGAAACGGCCGAAGATGGTGCCGTCCTGTTCCACGTCGATGGAGCTCAGGCGCCCGGTGGGGTAGCCGTCCTGGGTGAGGCTGCTGACCGTGAAATCGCTGCCGTACTGGGTGGTACCGGAGTAACGCAGCTCAAGCGCCAGGTTGTTGGCACCGGTGCCGGGTGCAGTGGCGGTGTAAGCAGCGCTGCCCGCCACCGTGCCCGCCGGAGCCACCGTGTTCAGCACGCCGGCGTTGGTGAACGTCATGACCACCGGATCGCCGGCCACCCCACCCGACGGGATGATCTCGGTGGGCGAACCGCCGGGCGGCGTCACGTAGAGCCAGCTGTTCCAGGTGTTGGCGGCCGTGCGCCGGTAGTAGGTGGTCGCCAGCAGGCCGTTGCCCAGCGAATCGTAGACCGTCGCCGATGTGGAGTGGTTGAACGTGGTCGGATCGGCGGGGTTGAAGGCGGTGGCGGCCGCGATGATGGAGGCGTTGGCGTCGAGATTGAGTTCCAGATCCATCTCGGTGGTCGCGGAGGGAGCGATGTTGGCCGTCGAGATCTGCATGTCGCCCAATGCGCCGGTGATATTGCCCGCCGCGTCCGCCAGAAAACCGGTCAGACGCTGGTTCTGGTTGTTGACGATGAAGCCCTGATTGTCGGCATGGAAGGCACCCGAGCGCGTATAGACCAGGTTCCCGTTGTCGCTGAGGCGGAAGAACCCTTCGCCGCTCACCGCCAGATCGAGGGGACTCTCGGTGAAGCTGAGGTTGCCCTGCGTGAACTGCTGCCCCACGTTGGCCAGCTGCACGCCCTGACCGATGGCGTTGCTCGTCGTACCCAGGTTGCTCACCGCGAAGATGTCGGCAAACTCGCCGCGCGACTGCTTGAAGCCGGTGGTGCTGCTGTTGGCGATGTTGTTGCCGATGATGCTCAGATCCGCGCTGGCGGCGTTCAATCCGGTCAATGCAATTTCGAAAGGCATGGTGTTGTCTCCTAATCCCTACCGGCTAATCGATGTGTTACAGAATCTGTCGAACTTGGGAGAAGTTCACGGAACCGAGTGCCCCAAGGTCTACCGTCAGTCCGCCGCTGCCGCTCAGCGTGACGCTGCGAACATCGGCCTCCACCAGGCTGGAGACGGCGGTGGCCTGCCCCCCGTAGAGCGCCTCGGCACGCACCTCGTAGAGTCCCGGGTCGGCGTAGCTGCCGCTGTCGGTGAGGCCGTCCCACTGGAACTGCGCCAGTCCCGCCGCCTGACTGCCCAGCGAGATGCGGCGCACCAGAGAGCCGGCGCTGTCGTAGATGCCCAGCGTGAGCTGCGAGGTGCTGGCCGGCAGTTCTACCGCGCCCGCGAGGCTGCCGCCGCTCGGCAACTGGCCGATAGCGGACGGCACCAGCACCCTGCGATCGACCAGCGCTGCAGCCTGCAGCGCCTGATTGGACTGTATGGAGCCGCTCAGCGAGGCGAAGGACTCCTGCAGGTCCTGGATACCCGAGACGGTGCCGAACTGGGCGATGTCGCCGAGGAAGTCGCCGCTCTCCATCGGTTTCATGGGGTCCTGGTTCTTGAGCTGCGCCACCATCAGTTTGAGGAAATCGTCCTGCAACAGCTTGTCGTTGCCATGGGAGGATTGAGTCTGCGTCGCGCCGATACCCAGCGTGGCGAAGAGGTCGTTTTGAACCGCGGTTGCCATGGTCAACTCCTTACTGGCCCAGGGTGAGGGTACGTAGCAGCAGGTCCTTGGAGGTGTTGAACACCTCCACGCTGTTCTGATACGAGCGCGACGCCGAAATCATGTTGGTCATCTCCTCCACGGCGTTGACGTTGGGGAGAAAGATGTAACCGTCTGCATCGGCCTGCGGATTGCCGGGCTCGTAACGTCGCTCCAGCGGTGCGCTGCTTTCCACGATGCCGGCGACCCGCACACCGGTGGCGGCCGGATCGCCCATGCCGTCCAGTACGGCCTGGAACACCGGTTCACGCGCCCGGTAGGTGGAGCCGGCGTTGCTGGAGACGCTCTCGGCGTTGGCCAGGTTACTGGCGGTGGTATTGAGACGCACCGTCTGGGCGCTGAGCGCCGAGCCGGCGATATCAAAGATCTTGAACAGCGACATGATCACTCTCCCCGAATCGCGGTGAGCAGGCCGCGCATGCGGCTGCTGAGAAAGGTCAGCGTGGCGCGGTAGTGCAGCGCGTTGTCTGCGAACGCCGCCTGCTCCTGGGAGGCATCGACCGTGTTGCCGTCCAGGGAAGAGTGCAGCGGAACGCGATAAACCAGTTCAGGCAGGGCGCCGTTCGCACCGGCGCCGGAGATGTGGCTGGCGTGGGTGACCGTCAGCGTCCCGGAACCTGCCGTTTGCTGGGCCTGGGCCAGGACCGCGTGGAAATCGAAGTCGCGCGCCTTGTAGTTGGGGGTATCCACGTTCGCCAGATTGGAGGCGAGCACCTCCGCACGCTTGGCACGCAGGGCCAGCGCATCGGCGTAGACACCCAGGGCGGAATCGACGGTTATCGGCACGTTACTCTCCGGACTTTAGCCTGTTTGGCCGAAATCTCAGCAACGCTTGTGCCAAGTGGAATTACTTTTTTTTTATTCAATGAGTTAACGGATAAGGCACAGGGTGGAGGCGGCAAGGATTGCCGCCCGCGGCAAGGGCTGAAGCGGAAAAAACGCGGCCTCAGGCGCGCAGGCGGTAGACGACACCCGGGTTACAGCGCACCATCTCGAAGGCGTCGGAGTGGGCCGAAATGGACTCCGAAGAGCCCAGAAAAAGGTAGCCGCCCGGATTGAGCACCTTGGACATGCGCCCGATGATGTCGCGCTTGAGTTCGTTGGAAAAATAGATCAGCACGTTGCGGCAGAAAATCACGTCGAAGCGCCCCAGCAGCGAGTAGTTGGCCAACAGGTTGACTTCGCGGAACGCGGCACGGGCCTTGATCTCGGGGCGCACCTCCCACTCGTCGGCCACCTTGCGGAAATAGCGCTGCTGGCGTTCGGTGCTCACCCCGCGCCGGATGGCCGCCTCGTCGTATCGACCCTCCTTGGCCTGGCGCAGCACGCTGGGCGAAATATCGGTGCCGATGATCTGCACGTCGCCCATCAGCGCGCCGGGATTGGACATACGCCACTCCTGGGTCACGATGCTGATCGAGTAGGCCTCCTGCCCCGAGGAGCAGGCCGCCGACCAGATGCGCACGGGGCCTCGTACCGTTTTGGCCAGCTCGGGATAGATGCGGCTCTTCAGCACTTCGAAGGGGTACACATCGCGAAACCAAAAGGTCTCGTTGGTGGTCATGGCGTCGATGACCACTTCGCGCAGCCCGGAGTTGGGGCTGCGTCGCAGCTGCACCAGCAGCTCTTCCAGCGACGCCAGCTTGTTGTCCTGCATCACGCGGTGCAGTCGGCTGCTGACCAGATAGTGGCGGTTGTCACCCAGAACGATGCCGCAGGACTCTTCCAGAAACTGCTGAAACCCGCGGTAGGCTTCCGGTGAAACGGTGGCATTCAAAGGTTAGTCGCTCCCAATACTCTGGCTGCTGCGTAAATCGTTGGCGAATGCTGATTGTATCCTGGGCTGCAACCTGCAGTGCCGCAGTCTACCCCGTCCCCCCGCTGATCGGCCGGTCTTTCCGATCCGGCACGCCCCGCGCAGTACCTACCTAACCTGCCGCAGCTCCGCTGCCGAGATCCTGCATAGTGCCTAGGACCACGTTGGCAAACTCTTCGGCGTCGAATTTGGCCAGAAAGCGATTGGCACCCACCTTTTCCACCAGGCTTTGATTGAAGACACCGCTCAGCGAGGTGTGCAGAATGACGTACAACCCCGACAACCGCTGATCCTTGCGGATCTCGGTGGTCAACGTGTAGCCGTCCATCTCCGGCATCTCCACGTCTGAGATCACCAGGGCGATGCGCTCGTTGATGGGGCCTTCGCCTGCCCACTTCTTCAACACTTCGAGGGCCTCGCGGCCGTTTTTCGCCATAGTGCACTCGACGTTGATCTTCTTGAGCGCGTTCTGAATCTGACGCCGCGCCACCATCGAGTCGTCGGCAGCCAACACATGCATCGGCAGCCCGACTTCGGCGGTCGAGGTCGGAGGCTGAAACGTATCCGGCAGTTCATCGCTGCGCTTGCTGATCTCGGCCAGTACCTTTTCCACGTCGATGATTTCCACCATTTGACCGTCGACGTCGGTCACAGCAGTCATATAGCTGCCCTTGCCCGTCCCCCTGGGCGGCGGCAACACCTCGGCCCACTGCTTGTTGACGATCTTGTCCACCGAGCTCACCAGAAACCCCTGGAGCGAGCGATTGTATTCGGTAATCACCACAAAACCGCCCTCTCCCCCCAGTTCGGGACCGCCGATGGCCATGGACAGATCGATGACCGGCAATGTCTTGCCGCGCATGTTGGCAATGCCGCGCACTTTGGGGTCGGCCTTGGGCATCTTGGTCAGCTCGGGGCAGTGGATCACCTCCTGCACCTTGAAGACGTTGATACCATAGATCTGCTGCCCTTTGAGGCGAAACAGCAGTAGTTCCAGGCGGTTCTGACCGGCCAGTTGTGTACGTAGATCGACCCCTTCGAGGAGCTTACTCATTGTCTGGACCCCTTGCGGTTGACGTGGCCACCCGGCTCACTCAAATGAAAACTGGGCATACAACTTGCAAATATCGGTCATCACGACGAAATCTTGACGATTCATGCGCCCATGAGCCGAACCGCAACCCTGTTGTTTCCAGCAAACCGTACCGCGATCCGCGGTGTCACTGGGTGTTACGACACCCTCACGTCACGTCCGTGGTCGACACATCGTGATCATAGGAAGCCCATCAATCGGTTACAAGCGCTCTGCGCGAGCCGGGTTTGGCGCCGAGGGAAGGTAGCGGCTTTCGCCCTCATAGCGCTGGCGACGGCGTTGCCCGCAACGGCGGCACCGCTGCAATCGCATGAATCGATACGCCAGGCGGCACACCAGTATCTGGACGAAAATCCACCGCTTGCGGAGGGCCGTTTCGAGATCAACATCGGCTATCTGGACACCCGGTTGCGCCTGCAGCAATGCGCGGCAGCGCTGGAGGTGTTCCCCGCCCCGGGAAGCAGAACCACAGGCCACACCACCTTGGGGGTCCGTTGCCCGGGACCCAAGCCCTGGAAACTCTATCTTCCCGTCGCGATCAAGGTCTACCAACCAGTAGTCACCGCCACACACGCCATGGCGCGTGGCGCACTACTGACCGAAAACGACATCCAACTCGAAGAAAAGGAGATCTCGCGACTGGGTTATGGTTACGTATCGGACCCGGCGCAGGCCGTTGGCAAAGCGTTGCGGCGCTCGGTGACACCCGGTACGGTGTTGACTCCCAACGCGATGACAGCACCGCGGGTGGTCGAACGAGGGCAGACGGTGGTGATCGTCGCTACCGGTGGAGGTATCGAGGTGCGCATGGCGGGAGAGGCGCTCTCCGACGGCGCTCTCAACGACCGTATCCGGGTGCGCAATACCAAAACCCGGCGTATCGTCGAGGGCGTAGTCAGTTCGCCGGGCGTGGTGCAAGTGCCCCTCTAACACCGGCAGGCCCTACACTCAGCCATGGAAACTGTTATACTTTCAGCAATTTAGAAGCCCCTAATGGGCGAGGGATTTTTCCGTACCCGCCCTAAAGTTTGCTCGCGACCTGCCGCTACCCAAGTTGCGGGAAACCAAGGAGTCACACAGGCTATGTCTATCGAAATCAGCAACGGAACGCCCCACCGAGTCGCCTACGACACGGGCGAAGGGTCGCAGATCAACGGTACGCGCAGTGCGCCTAGTGCCGAGAAACAGCAGACCGGCAAGCCGACGACGCACGATACGGTGAGTCTGACCGACACTGCCACCAATCTGCAGAAGATCAACCAGACGATCAACGCGCTCCCCGTAGTCGACACCCAGCGCGTGGAGTCGATTCGCCAGGCCATCGCCAACGGCAGCTACGAGATCGACCCGCAAAGCACCGCGGAAAAGATGCTCGGCTTCGAGGCGGCGATGGCGGCAACCCGCGGCAAAGCGTGATCGCAACGTGGATCGGCCGACCGCTGCCCGTCTGTTGACGCTGTTTGATCAGGAGATCGAGCAGGCGGATGCATTGTTGAGCGCACTGCAAGACGAACACGAGGCGCTACAACAACGCACCGCATCCGCCATCGACTCGGCGCTGACCCGCAAAACGCAACGTCTGAAGGATTTCGACGAGACGGAACGCGCGCGCCGCCAGCTGCTGCGGACCTTGCAGGTTCCGGACGACCGCGCAGCCATCGGCGCATTTTTGACGAAACAGACCGACAACGCCCCGGCGCTGACACAGCGCTGGTCGAGGTTGCTCAGCGTCGCCGCACAATGCCGCCATCAAAACCAACTCAATGGGGCGTTGGTGGAGATGCAGCGTCGCCAAGTGCAGCGCGCGTTGGACGTTCTACGCGGCGCACCGGAGAGCACCACTTACGGACCGACGGGCACGGCGGAACGGCGCGGTGGATCACACTCCCTCGCCAAAGCCTAGAACCCACTTCGACTTCCCGCGTGACCTGTACCGTTCGCACACGGTGTCCGCGCCAGATGCAAGACATGTGAGCGCGATCAAGCGGCGACCCGCATCCCGGGTTGAGTGACGCCATGCCGCTGCGCAAGTCCACCGTCGTCGGCCGCACCCAGATTGCACGCCTGCTCAGTCATCTGCAGGACCTGCACTGCCCCCTGACCGTGGAAATCGAGCACCTCCCCCGCCAGCAACGCCATATCCTGGCGATCAACCCGGATGCGGAATACCTGATGCTCGACGTCAAAGTCCCCGCGGGCCGCCCCTTTCCTGCCCGCGGCCAGACCGTAGCACTCACGGCCGAATTCCACGGCGAACAGGCACAGTGCGCGGCGCGCATACTCGAGTGCGCCGATCTCGCCGGCAAGGCGCTGCTGCGGGTGCATTTGCCCGAATCCATCGCCTATCGGCAGCGGCGCGCCTATTTCCGGGTGGCGCTGGACAGCACTCCATCGATCCCGGTCACGCTGATCGACGAGGAACGCGGAAGCCGTTTTGGGATTCTGGAGGATATCTCGCTGGGTGGATTAGCGGTGCGTCTCGCCGCCGAAGACGACCCCACCGCGATCCAGGCGCAGCTGTGCCTGATCCAGTTGGCAAAAAGCGAGTATTTTTACAGCCCGTTCGAGGTGACCAATACCCGTCCCGTCGACGAGGACAGGCTTCGCTTGGGGGCGCGGTTCCAGCGCACCGACGAAACCCAGTTGCGCAAGCTGGAGCGCTTCATCCGACACCTGGAACGGGAGCAGCTCAAGAAGCGGACCGACTGAGTTCGGGGAACTCCCGTTCGAGACGCCGCCAGTCGCGCGCATCGTCCACGTCCCACAGCAGCGCCGGTTCGCTCCACGACCACCCGTGCGCCCGCAGCCGTTCGCGCGTGTGGTGGATGACGTCGGCACTACCCCACGGCAAGTCCGCAAACAGCCACGGCGCCGGCCGCCGTAATCCGACCGCCACATAGCCTCCGTCTTCGGCCGGCAGCAGCACCGCGTCCTGTCCCGCCGCCAGCGCTTCAAGGCAGGCCCCCCAGTGCGCCGGCCCCATGGCCGGGCAATCGGTACCGATAAGCAACGCCATCTCGGCGCCGGACAGCGCTACGGTGAGTGCCTGATCCATGCGCCGACCCAAGTCACCGGAAACCTGGCTGCAGTGCGCGATGGGGTGGCTTGCGCTCAATTCCGTGAAGAACGGATGATCGCCCTGCGGCTCGCCCCACAACTCCACCGGCGCCAGCTGCGCCTCTACCGCCATGGCCACCGTGCGGCGTGTCATGCGCGCCTGGAATTGCGCCGCCCCTTCGGGCCCCAGGAGCGGAATCAGCCGCGTCTTGCTGGCACCTGCCTCGGGAACGCGGGAGAAGATCAGCAGACGCGCACTGGGAAAGCGCCACGCCGCTGCGCCCTCCGCCGAGCACGAGAGGTAGGCTCCGTTGCAGCGATCAACCATGGCGATAGCGTTTGGCGAGGTGCGCCGGATCGGTACCCAAATAGTAGGCCAGGCGCAAACGCCACATGAGCAGAATGGTGGCCCAGACACCGTGCTGCTCCCAGCGCCGACTCGATGTCACCACGGCGGCACGCAGGGCCGCCGGCCGACCGCGCCGCTTGAGCGCCCGACTCAGAGCGATGTCTTCCATCAGCGCTATTTCGGGGAATCCGCCCACTGCTTCGAACCACTCGCGACGAACGAATAACGCCTGATCGCCGGTGGCGATCCCGCTCAGACGCGAGCGCCAGTTCATCATCCACTCGACCATACGCAGCAACGCGGAAGCGCCGCTGAGGCGCACGTCGAAGCGCCCCCAGCCGTGCGTCGTCACGGCCAGCAATATCCGCTCCACCGCGTCGGCGGGGGGAAGGGTGTCGGCATGCAGAAACCAGAGCACGGCGCCCAGCGCGTTCGCGGCACCGGCGTTCATCTGTCGGGCACGGCCCGGGGCGGTGCACACGACGCGGTCGGCCAGAGCGTCGATGCCGACCAGCGTCGCGTCGCGACTACCGCCGTCGACCACGATGATCTCGCACCCGGTCCTGCGCCACTCCTGCAGGCGCGCAAGCAGCGCGGGCAGCGTGGCAGCCTCGTTGAGCACGGGTACGATGAGACTGATCGCGGGCCTCGCCGCCGCCATGCCAGCGTGTGCGCCGTTCAGCTGAGCGCGCCCCCGCAGCTACTGCCTTGCCCCGCGGTGCAACCGTAGCAGTGGTCGCCCACGACGATGTCGTTACCCGCCAAATCCTGCTCCATCATTTCCCCCAGATGAACGCGCGGTTTTCCGCGCCAGCCCAGGGGCAGCGCCAGCATCTGGTTGAAATCGCAATCGTAAACGTAGCCGCGCCAATCCACGCTGAGCAGCGTCAGACACATGACGGTAGAGAGATTTTCCTCGCGCGTCGAACTGCGTAGCAACTGCATGTAGTCGTCGAACTGCCCCTTGGAGATGAGCATGCTGCCGAAGCGCTGGATGGGCATGTTGGTCAACGTCAACAGGCGATTGAACTTCACCCCGTAACGCTCGCCCAACTCGCGTTTATAGTCCGCTTCCAGCGCGCCCTGCGGCGGGGGAAGCGCCGCGCCCTGCGGGTTGTAGACCAGGTCCAGATTCAATCCGCTGCCGGGGTCGCCGTAGCCCAAAGCATTGAGCTGTCGAAGCCCTTCGATGCTGCGCTCGAACACGCCGTTGCCGCGTTGCCGATCCACGTTCTCTTCGAGATAGCAGGGCATGGAGGCGGTCACATCCACCCGCTGCTCGGCGAGGAATCGCGCCAGATCTTCCTGACCGGGTTCGTTGAGAATGGTCAGGTTGCAGCGATCGATGACACGCCGCCCCAGCGCGCGCGCCTGACGGACCAGGTGACGGAAATGGGGATTGAGTTCCGGCGCTCCGCCTGTGATGTCCAGGGTCGTCGCACTGCTGGCAGCGAGATAGCGCAACACCAAGTCCGCGGTATCACGCTCCATCGACTCCGTGCGCCGCGGACCGGCGTTGACGTGACAGTGAAGACACTGTTGGTTGCAGACGTAGCCGAGATTGATCTGCAGCGTCTCCAGCGGCTTGCGGCGCAAGGCGGGAAAATCCGTAGTGACCAACAACGCTCTGGTCGGATGCATGTAGGCTCCTTCGCGAAGACCTCACCTGTCACCGGTGACGAAGTGGGTGTAGATCGGATGTACTACGCACCGGCGTCAACGCACGCCCATGGTAGCGACCCGCTGTAAAACGGCGCAACACAGTGTGCGCAACGGCGACCCGTACAACCCACAGGACCGGCACTCCCGATCATTGCTTACAGCGCGCATGCTGGCGGGGCGCAAACTCCGATGCTAGAATAGCGCGCCTTGCGCCCCCGGGAGGGCGCAACGGCATACGGGGCGGTAGCTCAGCTGGGAGAGCGTCGCGTTCGCAATGCGAAGGTCGGGAGTTCGATCCTCCTCCGCTCCACCAAATCCCGCGGGGCCAGCCACTAGGGTTGGCCCCGTTTTTTTTGCCCTTTCTTCCCAACAATGCCCTTCTGCGTGACAGGGATTTACCCCCTGCCCACGAGGTTTGCTAGACTTGCGCCGTCGCACGGCCAAACCCATCCGCACATATCGTCGCCCCGGTAGCTCAGTCGGATAGAGCGACCCCCTCCTAAGGGGTAGGCCGGGGGTTCGAATCCTCCCCGGGGCACCAATTTCCCTCCGAGCGCAGTCGGACTACAACACTCGATAGCACCACCCAACCAACCCGAGGATTCGAAGCCGGGGTTCGAACCGAGGCGCACAGCGTGCGCCGACAAACCGCGGAGCTAACCGCAGCAGCGAATCACCCTACCGGCAATCACCCCAATCGCACGGGTACTAGCTCTGACGCTGCACCAGCACGACGTTGGGCAATTCGTTGAGCTTGGCCAGAATCCGGCTCAGCTGATCGAGGCCGCCGATCTCCATCCGCAGCGTCATATGCGCCATGTGTTCGCGCCGATCGGTGGTGGTGTTGAGGGCGACCACGTTCACCCGCTCGTTGGCCAGCAAATTGGTGATATCGCGTAGCAGGCCGGCGCGGTCGTAGGCCTGGATCTGCACGTCGACCGGATAGTGTTCGCCGGCATCGGAACCCCACTCCACCTCGATCAACCGCGCGCGATGTTCGTCGCTCATGCGCAGCATGTTGGGGCAGGTGCGCCGATGAATGGTGACGCCGCGTCCGCGCGTGATGAAACCGACGATGGGATCGTTGGGAACCGGCTTGCAGCACTTGGCGAGCTGGGTCAGCAGATCGCCGACGCCTTCGATGCGAATGTCGCCCCCCTCCCTGGCCGACCTGGGGCGCCGTTTGGGAGCAGCCACTTCCGGCTGCGGCGGTGGGGCCTGCAGCCCCTCCAGAGCGTGGACGATCTGCGCGGTGCCCACATCGCCGCGCCCGATCGCCAGCCACAACTCCTCCATTTTCGTCATGTGAAAACGCGCCAGCAGTTTTTCGGCGCTTTGCGGATCGACGCCAAGGCGATGCAGCTCGCGTTCCAAGACGCCGCGCCCGGCACTGAGGTTTTTCTCGTGATCCTGTTCGGCGAACCAGTGACGCACCTTGGAACGCGCGCGCGACGTGGCGAGATAGCCCAGATGTGGACTCAACCAGTCGCGGCTGGGCTTGCCCTGTTTGGTGGTGAGAATCTCCACCTGTTCGCCGCTGCCCAGCTTGTGGGTCAGGGGGACAATGCGCCCATCCACCTTCGCGCCCCGGCAGCGATGGCCGATGTCGGTATGCACGCGATACGCAAAATCCAGAGGCGTAGCGCCCAGGGGCAGGTCGATGATCTTCCCCTGCGGGGTATAGACGTAGACGCGCTCTTCGGCCGACTCGGCGCGGAAGTGGTCGAGGAACTCGGCACTGTCGGCCATCTCGTCCTTCCACTCCAGCAGCTGGCGCATCCAATTGATCTTGCGTTCGAAACCGGGATCGTGCCGCACCCCCTCCTTGTAGCGCCAATGCGCGGCCACGCCCAGTTCGGCAAACTGGTGCATTTCATGGGTACGGATCTGCACCTCCAGCGTGCGTCCCTTGGGACCCACCACGGCGGTGTGCAGCGAGCGGTAGAGGTTCTGCTTTGGGTTAGCGATGTAGTCGTCGAACTCGCGCGGGATGTGTTGCCACAGTCCATGAACGATGCCCAGTGCGGCATAACAGTCGCGCACCTCGTCGACCAGGATGCGCACCGCGCGCACATCGAAGATCTCCTCGAAACCGACGCCTTTGCGCTGCATCTTTTTCCATATGCTGTAGAGGTGTTTGGGCCGACTGCTGACCTCGGCCTCGATACCGTGCTCGGCGAGCGCTGCGCGCAGGCGCTGCACCACTTCGGACAGGAAGCGCTCGCGATCGGCGCGCTTCTCGGCAAGACTGCGGGCCAACTCCTTGTAGGTACGCGGATGGAGATAGCGAAACGACAAGTCCTCCAATTCCCATTTCAGCTGCCAGATGCTCAAGCGGTTGGCAAGTGGCGCGAAGATATCCAGCGTCTCGCGGGCAGCGAGCTTCTGCTCATCCTCGCTCAGATCACGCGCCATACGCATGTTGTGCACGCGTAGTGCCAATTTGATGAGCACCACACGCACGTCGCCAACCATGGCGAGAAGCATGCGGCGCAGGCTCTCGGCCTGCGATTGGTCACCCACCGTTCTATCGGCGCCGCTGGCCTGCTGGTGTTCGCGTATGGCGTCCATCTGCAATACGCCCAACACCAACGCAGACACCCCAGGGCCGAAGCGATCTTCGATCTCCGTATCGGTAACGGCGCCTTCCGCGACCACACTGTGGAGCAGTCCCGCCATCACGCTGTCGCGGTCGAGATTGATCTCGGCGAGGATGTCGGCCACCGCCAGCGCATGGCCGACGCCAGCGTGCGGATCCAACGGCATCTCGTCACCGTAGGCGGCAATAATGTAGCGACCCGCTGCACGCAGCTGGTCGATCTCGCTCGGATCGCGACCGGCTTGAGCGAGCTTGCCCAACCAGCGTTCCAATCCATCACTGCAACTGCCCTGGTGCGCAAAGGTGGAATTGCTGACACTAACCATGGATTCGATCGGCTCAGAGTTTGCGGATTCCCGCAAAGCGGTTGCTGGCATCGTACTGCAGCACGAATTCCCCCTCGATTCCCGCGTGCGTCAGGAATGGCCGCAGTATGTTGGCAGGAAACCGGACCTGGCGTCCATCCGCGCTCCGCACAGCAATCTGCCGCGCCTCGCCACGGTAGTAGGCGAGGTAATCGGCGGCCGACAACGCAAGCCGGAATTGGATTTCCTGGAGCGGAGCCATGGGATGGGGCCCATTTTAGCGCCAACGCCGTATCGAAGCGGCATCGAGTGCCTCATTTACCGCACCGGAATTTGCCCTTGCCCTGACACCCGGATGGGCATTTAATAGGGATGACCGGCTAGCCACAAAGCTCAAGCATCACGATCGTCAGAGGTAACCGCTTGAAAGGAGAGGCGCCATGCCAACGTCATTCGAACCCCGCGTTGGGGACTGGTTCAAAAAGCTAGGCGGCGAATCGTTCGAGGTCGTCGCTGTCGATCACGACGACGAAACCGTGGAGGTCCAGTATTTCGGCGGTGAAGTCGAAGAGCTGGAATTCGACAGCTGGTACGAACTTGACATCGACTCCATCGATCCGCCCGAGGACTGGTCGGGGCCGTTCGACGACCTGGAATCGGACGACTTCGGCGACAACGGCATTGCCATGCGCCCGGAAGTCTCGGATTTTCTCGACGAGATCGATCGCGAAGACTGAACGTCTCCCCCTTTCACGGGGGGGCGCACGACACCGTTTGTTTCACCCTCGCCGGTCCCGCACACGCTCGCTACGCCAACAGCTGAAAAGCCGTGAGCACCACCGAACGCGATGAGCGCATCGAGTCGCTGATCGAGCAGATCGAGGCCGATGCCTGCAGCACCGCCGGCTACACCGGACGCCGTCGGTTCGCACCGCATGTCATGCAGGCCATCCGCGCGGTGCCGCGTCACCGGTTCGTCGCCGACGAACTGTGCAACGCCGCCTACGACAACCGGCCGCTGCCCATCGGCAACGGACAAACCATCTCGCAACCCTATATCGTCGCGCTCATGAGCGACCTGCTCGACCCCGCCCCCGATCACGTGGTACTCGAGGTGGGCACCGGCTCGGGCTACCAGTCGGCGGTGCTGTCGCTGCTGGTGCGCGAAGTGTTCAGCATCGAGATCGTTCCCACGCTCGCGGCGCAGGCAACGCAGCGCCTGCAGCGGCTCGGCTACCATAACGTGCAGACCAGCGTGCGGGACGGCTACTACGGGTGGTCCGAAGCGGCGCCCTTCGACAGCATCATAGTCACCGCAGCTGCCCCGCAAGTACCGCCGCCGCTGATCGAACAGCTCCGCCCCGGGGGCCGGCTGGTTGCCCCGCTGGGGACGCCGTTCGGGCACCAAATGCTGGTCAGGGTGGAGAAAGGCATGGACGGCACCATCGTGCACCACGAGGTGTTAGCGGTGGCGTTCGTGCCGCTCACCGGGAGTCTCGGCAGCAAACAGTAGGACCTGCGCCTAATCGAACAGATGCGACACCAGGCCGTCGGCCAGCTTGGGCTCAAACCAGGTGGACTTGGGCGGCATCACCTGGTGGGCATCGGCAACCTGCATCAGCTGCTCCATCGTCGTCGGGAACAGGGCAAAGGCGACCGCCATATCGCCGCTGTCCACGCGACGCTCCAGCTCGCCCAGACCGCGGATTCCGCCGACGAATTCGATGCGATCGTCACGACGCGGATCGACGATGCCCAATAGCGGATCGATCAAATGGGTCTGTAGCAAACTCACGTCGAGACGTTCCACCGGATCTTCGGGTATGGGCGCATCGGCGAATCGCAAGCGGTACCAGTGCGCATCGAGGTACATCCCGAATTCGCGCGCGCACGCCGGATGAAACGCCTGAGGCAAGGGCGTGACGTCGAATCGGCGACTCACTTCCGTCAAAAACTCGCGCACCGAGAGCCCGTGCAGATCGCGAATCACGCGATTGTAATCCCAGATGCGCATCTCGTCGGCGGGGAACATGACGCTCAGAAACCACTCCCAATCCGCATCATCATCGGAGCCGGGGGCCTCTTGGCGCCGTTGCGCCGCCACCCGTGCCGCAGCCGCCGAACGGTGATGACCGTCGGCGATGTACAACGTGGTAATCTCGCCTCCATGTTCGGGAGCGAACAGCGCGGTGATTTGCTCAATGGCCTGCGCGTCGTGCACCACCCACACCGTGTGGCGCACACCGTCGTCGGCAATCACATCAGCGTCAGGGACATCGGCGGTAATACGTCGCATCCATTCATCGAGACGCGCGCTGGCGTGGTGCGCCAGCAGCACCGGCCCGGTCTGCGCGTTGAGCGCATCAATCTGACGCACCCTGTCCTGCTCCTTGTCGGGCCGCGTGAATTCGTGACGGCGTATCTGCTCGGTCTCGTAGGCGCGCACCGAGGCCAGCGCAACCAGGCCGGTCTGCACGTGCACCCCCATCTCCAACCGATAGACGTAATAGCACGGTGTCGCATCGCGCTGCAGAACACCGGCCTCGATCATTGTGCGCAGATTGTGCCCAGCGGTCCGATAGACTTCGTCGGCGTAGGGATTGGTGTCCGCGGGCAAATCGATTTCGGGTTTGGATATGTGGAGAAAACTCCACGGTTTGTCGGCAGCACGCAGCCGCGCCTCGGCCGAGCTCAACACGTCGTAGGGTGGCGCAATCACGGCACCGGCCTGTCCCGGCGCCGGCCGCAGCCCGGCAAACGGACGAATGAGGGGCATCGCAGCTCCTGGTATCTGGGGTGTGTGAGACAGGCAAGCGCTGCCTGCGCGAGCGCGCCACATTGTAACGCGACTTACGCGCAGCGCGACCTGCACCTCAGCGAAGTGAATCCCGCCGGATCTGTCCCGGACGCATTAAACCCGTGGGAGGCTATTGCAGGTCGCGCAGCGCCGCGATGCGCGCCTCAAGGGGCGGATGGGTCATCAGCAGGCGCCGTAATCCGTCACCGGCGCCCCCGAAGATGCCGAACGCGGCCATCTGGTCGGGCAGCTCCGCCGCACCGGACTGGCGGCGCAACGCCTCCAGCGCACCGATCATCTTGGCCGGTCCGGCCAGCCGCGCCCCACCGGCGTCGGCACGAAATTCGCGTTGCCGCGAAAACCAGCGCACCACCACGCTGGCCAAAATCCCCAGCACCAATTGCGCCACGATCACCGTAATCAGAAAACCGGGGCCGTGACCGCGTTCGGTGCGAAACACCGCACGATCCACCGCATAGCCGACAACGCGCGACAGCACGATCACGAAGGTGTTGAGTACGCCTTGGATCAGCGCCAGCGTCACCATATCGCCGTTGGCCACGTGACTGATTTCGTGGCCCAGCACCGCCTCCACCTCGTCGCGCTGCATGCGATGCAGCAACCCGGTACTCACCGCCACCAGCGCGTTGTTGCGGTTCATACCGGTGGCGAAGGCGTTCATCTCGGGAGCCTCGTAGATCGCCACCTCCGGCATGCCTATCCCCGCCTGTTGCGCCTGACCGCGCACCGTCTCCAGCAGCCAGCGCTCGGTCTCGGTGGTCGGGTTCGCGATCACCACCGCCCCGGTGAAACGCTTGGCGGTCCACTTGGAAATCGCCAGGGAGATGAACGAGCCCCCCATGCCGAGCACTGCCGCAAATACCAGCAACGCCTGCAGGTTGATCCCCCCGCCGGACTGCTCCAACCACCGGCCCACACCCAGCAACTCCATGGAGAGGCTAAGAACCACAAGCACTGCCAGGTTAGTAACCACAAACAAGAACACGCGCTTCATCGCATCCTCCGGTAACGATAGGCGGCTCAAAGATGGCGGCCGCCGGCCGATAATACAAGAGTGAGAGGACCGAAACTCCCGGTGGTTCCCAACCCGCCCGGAGGGATACAATAGGCAGTCCATGTCCATTGCAACCGACAGGAAATCGCTACCGACCGCCGAAGGTAGCGCCCCACAGCGCCGCACGTTCGCGACGGTGGCGGTCAAGGTCGGCCAGCAGGTTCTGAGCCGCATACCCGGCACTCTGCCCATCGCCATCAAACTCGCCCTGGTGATCGGCCTGCTGATCACATTGATCATGGGACTGCTGGGTGCCCTGCTGGTCTACAACCAATCGCGCATCATGGGCGATCAAATCGCTCAATCAGGTCGCTCCATGGCCGTGCAGCTAGCCGAGGCGGCCAAGGAGCCGACGCTGGCCAGCGATCAGCTTGCGCTCAGCGTACTAGTGAATAACCTGACCGGGGGCGGCACCACGGTGCTGGGAGCGGCAATACTGGACGAGACCGGGACGTTGCTGAGCCAAGCAGGCGCCATGCCGCTCAGCGGCGCGCGCGCCACCAAGGCGCTGCGCCCGCTGCTCGACGAGCGCACCCGCGAATACAACTGGGACTGGCGCAGCGCCGGTCGCCCGTCCGTGGAAGTGGTCACCTACGCGACGCCGCTGCGCTACCAGGAGGTGATTGCCGGCTACTCGCTGGTCACTCTCAGCCGCTCGCTGATGAACCAGTCCCTCCACGACCTGATGCGCACCATCGGCGTCGCCACCCTGGTGATGGTGTTGTTGGGCTTCGCCCTGTCGTTTCTGCTGGCCCGCCACCTGTCGCGCCCCATCATGGATCTGGTGGATGCCGGCCGCGCCATGAAAGAGGGCCGCTACCAGTACCGCATCAGCGAGCGGCGCAACGACGAGATCGGCAACCTGATTACGGCCTTCAACTCCATGGCCGACGGACTGCTGCAAAAGGCGCAGGTGGAGGATGCCTTCTCGCGCTAC
>JBNKCG010000121.1:0-10818 GCA_050287605.1 Gammaproteobacteria bacterium
GGCATATTGCGGGAACCAAATGGGGCACCCGCAAGTACCTCTCGATGGAGGCACTGGATAAACAACACCTTGAGGAGCAGATTTCCGCTTAACCCAAGATCCACCGCCCAAGAAAGTGCGAAAAATTCTGGACACTACCAAGCTGGCACGGGCACCTGATCACTTTCGATAGGCGCCAATGCGTGATGTTCATGCACGATAACACGCGCTATGCCCTGTTTCTGGCCGGGTTGCGCAAAGAACATTTCGCGGAGCTTGGCGGGCGTTGGTTTCGTTATCTCTTCACCGCGTCGCTGGCGACGCTTGGCTGCCCGGATAATCAAATTCGCAAGGTGGAGTTGGCGCTGGGGCCTGTTCGCTACGACACCGCGACCAACCGTTCCGTTCAAGGGTCGATGCGGGTGACTGCTCAAGACCTGATACCTTTCGTCCAGGAGGCAGCCAATGTGATGGACGTGGACCCGCTGGCCGCGGCGGCGTGGTTGAACGACCGGCCTGTATCGGTCTACGGGAAATGGTCATGGCCAAGGAAGACGATGATCGAACTTGTCGACGGTTTATGAGACCGCATGTCCCGCAGTTTTCAAGACTTTCGTTTTCTAAGTGTTTGATGACCCGACGTCACTTGGTTGACGTTAGGGAACCTCTGAGCACTACTTAATCAGAGGTTCCTTAGGTTATAGCCGGAGAGCAATTCTACGCATGGGTTGGCGGTCGCTGCCGACCGTTCCTGGACACTTAAAAACGGTTGTCACTATACTCCTTCGCAAGGCGATGGAACTCCGGGTTGCGAAGAGGACTTCCACCGCCTCGATAACTACAACATCAACGAGACGCCGTGCCGATCACCACCAGAACCGGTTACGAGTGCCTCTTTAATGGGTCGAGGAGCGATTCGCATCGTCGTGGTTTGAGGTCTCCTGCGCGCGTCGCGTGATAAGCGACGGCGTTGTTGGGATGTTCCTTACGACAGTTCGACGGTGCGCTGACGATCGTCTGCTTCACCCCCACAAGAGCGGAGGAGAGGTCTATGCATTGGTTGCGAATTACCGGGTTGTGCGCCGCCTCGGCGCTGATGCTGTCCGGCTGTCCGGAAGACGATCCGTACAACCGACTGGTGTCGTTTGGCGACAGCCTGAGCGACGTTGGGACTTACAAGGTGAGCACCATCGCCGCGGTGGGTGGCGGCGAGTACACGGTCAACGCCGGCGGCGGCGAGAACTGGACCGAGCGGCTGGCGGCACAACTCGGTCTCGATGCGCCGTGCGCGGCCGTCACCGGCATCGATAGTCAGATCGCGGAGATTCCCGCCGCGATGCCGCCGACCACCCACAGCGGCTGCTACGGCTACGCCCAGGGCGGCGCGCGGGTGACCAATCCCGTTGGGCCGAGCAATCGCGTGCTCTATGACGTCTATGGGGATCCCTCCGGACTGTTGGGTCAGTTGACCTATCCCGTCACCACCCAGATCGACAACTTCCTGGCTGCTACCGGCGGCTTCGATCGCAAGGACTTGGTGACCGTGCTCGCGGGCGGTAACGATCTGTTTATCGAAGTTGCGGCGGTTCCCGCCTCGCAATCGGCGGCCGATGCCGTAACCCACATGGCGACCGCGGGTACGGAACTGGCCGGCTACGTGCAGAACAAGATCCTCGCCAACGGGGCGAGGCATGTGGTGGTGGTCAACCTGCCGGATGTGAGCCTGACACCTTACGCGGTGTCGCAAGGGGCGGGCGCGCAGGCCCTGGTGCTGTCCATGGTGCAGGCCTTCAACAACGCGCTGTCGGCCGGACTAGCCGGATTGGGAGATCGGGTGCTGCTGGTGGATGCGTTTACGCAGAGCCAGGATCAGTACGCCCATCCGGCAGACTACGGACTAACCAACGTCAGCACGCCGGCTTGCGATCTGACCAACTCGCGCGGGCAGGCAACCACCGCGGCGGTACTGCTTGCGGCGGTACCCAGCGCGTTGCTCTGTTCCACCGCCACCACGCTGGCCACCGACGTGAGCTACTACCAGTACGCCGATACCGTCCATCCCACGCCGTATGCGTATGGCCTGATCAGCAGCCTGGTGGTGACGACCATGACGCTCAACGGCTGGTGGTGATCGGGTGACGCTTCGCCTGCGCGTGTCGGGTTACGCTTCGCTAACCCGACCTACGGGTTAGTGGTGATCGGGTGATGATCGCTGGGTTGCGTCGGGTTGCGCTGCGCTAACCCGACCTACGGCCATCGCCGGCCGATTGCGTGATCGCATGGCTTGCAGCGGGACGGAGCGGTTACCCTCCGTCCCTTTGCAATGACTGGCGGGAACGGCGAGCGATGGCGGGGGAGTGGAACATCAAGGTGCGTCTGCTGCATTGGGCGCTGGCGCTGACGGTGACGTTCCAGCAGCTCACCAGCTTGGCCATGTCCGATCCCGGCACGCAGTACCTGTTTCCCCCGCATGAGTATGTGGGTGTGGCCGCGGCGCTGGTGTTGCTGCTGTTCTGGCTCTACAGCTACGCGGTTTACGACTTGGCGCTGCTGTTTCCCTGGGGCAGGGCAGGACGACGTGCGGTGCTGGCGGAAGTGCGGGGGTTGGTACGCGGACGCCTGCCCGCCGCGGGACATCGCACCGGCCTGTCGAGCTTCATCCACGGCGTGGGGATACTCGCCGCTACCGGCTGCGCCGCCACCGGTCTGGTGATGTATGCGATGATCTCGCCCGGGCACGTGGGACCGCCGGACGACGCCATCGCCTTCACGCGCTACACGCTGACGCACAAATTCTTCGGCCAGCTGTTGTGGATCTACTGGATCGGGCACGTGGTGATGAGCGTGGTTCACGAGATGGCGGGACATCGGGTGTTGCGGGATATCTTTTGGCGCGGGCCGGAGTAAGCGTCCAAAACCGTCCAAACGCGAATAGGGGCGTGCGGTCTACCTTGTAGTCAGGGATGTTCGATATGATAGCGGGGAACGCAAACCACGTGTCCAAATGGGAATTGTCATGTTGCTGGATGACCTACGCGACAAAGGACCGGTTATTTCCGCGCTAGCCGGTCAATACGGTGCCCGGCGCATCCGGGTGTTCGGCTCGGTTGCCAGACGTGAGGAAACGCTAGATAGCGATGTCGATTTCCTGGTGGATTTTCCACGTGGCTACGACCTATTTAAGCAACGATTACCCCTGACAGAACGCCTCGAGGAATTACTTCACCGCAAGGTTGAAGTCGTTCCGGAGCATGAGCTTAGTCGCCACATTCGCGATCAAGTGATAGAAGAGGCCGTCGAGTTGTGAGCAAACCCTGGCAGCCCTACGCTCTGCACATCCTGGATGCGATTGCTAAAATCCGGCGCATTCAGGCCCGCGGCGATCTCACTGAAGACGAGGTGCTATACGATGCTGCCTTGCGCAACTTGCAAACCTTGTCCGAAGCCACCCAACTGCTACCCGATGGGAAGAAGGCTTCCTATCCTGCCATCCCCTGGCGTGAGATTGCCGGTTTTCGCAATATCCTCGTTCACAACTATCTGGGCGATATTGATCCGTTGACGGTTTCAGCCGTAATCGACACGCATCTGCAACCGCTCGAGGATTGTGTGCGAGCGATGCTGGAGCAGTAACCAAGTACGTAGGTCCCAACCCGAACTACCGATTCCACACGATACTATTACGTATAGACGTACATCGCCTGCCGATCGCGCAGCCGTACCCAGCCGCGGGCGATGCGGTAGATCAGCCACACGGTCAGTATCCCGAGCGCGATGAATCCCAGCGGCGCGCCGACGAAGGTGAAGATGAGAAAGGCGGCGATGATCACCCACAGCACGGCGAACCAGAAGGTGCGGATCTGCCAGCGGTAGTGCGATTCGACCCAGGTTCCGTAGGCTTCGCTGCGATTCAGGTAGTTCAGGATCACGGCGATGATGGACGGGACGCTGCCGACAAAACTTCCAACCACCGTCGGTGCGCCAACGATGCCGATGACGATGGCCAGGGTGTGCAGGGCGTAGACGATTTGGGCGACGGTGTAGCCGGGCGGTGTGGCGCCCATCAGGGGTTGGTCGTGGCTGGTGTTCAAGGGAGGCTCCGTTTTGCAGGTTGTGCGGCGTTCCGGCAGCACAGTGTAAATCGCCGTATAATGCGGCGCGCCGAGAGACGGTGCCAGGATAGCCGATCCATCGGTAAACCACGAGTTCCCACCCACCACAGGATTTGACGATGAGCGATCTACCTCCGTGTCCGCAATGCGGCTCCACCTACACCTACCCGGACGGCGACCTGCTGATCTGCCCGGAGTGCGCCCACGAGTGGTCGGGCGATGCGGCCGCATCCGGTGAGGAGACCCGCGTGATCAAGGATGCGCACGGCAACGTATTGCAGGATGGCGACAGCGTCACCGTGATCAAGGACCTCAAGGTGCGCGGATCGTCGCTGGTGGTGAAGGTGGGTACCAAGGTCAAGAACATCCGCCTGGTGGATGGCGATCACGATATCGATTGCAAAATCGATGGTATCGGTGCGATGCAGCTGAAGTCGGAGTTTGTGAAGAAGGCGTAAGCGCGGCGATGCCGGCATCAGGCCGTGGTGGGTTTGGGCGAGAGTTCGAATAGCCGCACGGGGTCCAACGGTGCGCGGTGGTGCTTGGCGGCGGCGATCACCTGGCGCAGAAACTTGACCATGGGACATTTGCCGATGGCGACGTCGTCCACCACCGCAGGGAGGTTGGACCCACAACGCAGCGAACCCGTACAGTGTTTCAATATGCCGTGTAGATCTGTGGGAACGGAACCCGGGTCGAGATCTTCGTTGGTCGATACCGCCAGCGCCATTGCGACGCGAAAACCGGCTACATCACAATCGAAAATCTCGATATCAGTCCATTGACTCTTGGCCATCGCGGCACACCACCTGCCCTAAGCCTCGGCTTCTTGCGTCTTCCCTCGCATCCAGATTTCTGGACACCCCAAACATCGCGGATAGGAGAAAGCCTACCAAGGTGCCCAGCCACAGTCCAACGACGAGGATCATTAATGAGCTCAACTCAGATCTCCTTCGTCGGTGTCATTCCGCCGGCCCGTTGCCGGGCGGGCGAATACCTGCGCTTTCTACACAGGAAACTAGCATAGGAGGTGGCGGGAGAATGTGAAGCATCCCTTAACATCTCCCAAAAAAATCCAGTTGTTCAGTCACTTTTATCGGTAGGGCCAGGATTCCCAGTCTGTTCTGGCGCCCACACCGAGAAGCCATCAGGCCAGCAGGTCGTCATTGCGGGAAATCCGGGTCAAACGGTTCCAGGGCCTTCGCGCCGCGCCAAGCGCACGTAGAGCGGACCGCTCAGGATCACCACCGCCAGCATGCGCACGACGTGGAATGCGGTCACCACCGGGACGCCCAACTGCAGGACCTTGGCCGTGATGCACATCTCGGCGATTCCGCCCGGCGCCAGGCCGAGCACCACGGCGGGCGCCGACAGGCCGGAAAACGCCGCCAGCGCAGTGCCGAACAGCCCCGCCGCCGCCAGCATCACCAGCGTGACCAGCGCGCTGGCGGAAAGAAAACGCGGCGCGCCGCGAAAGAACTCCTGGGTAAAGAGACTGCCCAGCGAGCAGCCGATGCAGAGCTGACCGCCTGCCACCAAAGCGTGTGGGAGCGCGCTGGGCGCGTGTCCTGTGGCGGTGATGGCGGCCGCGACGACCAGCGGTCCCACCACCCAGGGATTGGGCTGCCGGAGGCGTTTCCAGACCACCGCGCCCAGTGCGGTGAGCGCGGCGAGCAGTAGCAACCCCGGTATGCGCACCTCCTGCACGGAGACCTGGTAGTCGTCGATGCCGTGCAGATTCAAGCCCACGAACGCTGCGGGAACCAGGATGACCACCATCATGATGCGCAGGCTGTGCGCAGCGGTGACCAGGTCGACACGCGCGTTGAACCGTTCGGCGAGCGTGGCCATCTGCGAAGCGCCGCCCGGCATGCTGGCGAAAAACGCCGTGGTCGGGTCGGTGCCGGCGAGCCGTGCCAGCAGCCGGCCGCTGACCGCGCCCAGCGCCAGCGCAAATGCCGCACCGACGAAAACCGCGGGCACGATGGGCAGCAGTTCGTTGAGCACCGCCGGCGTGAAGTAGAGCCCCAGCGCCGTACCGATGGCCCACTGGCCAGCACCGCGCGTCCCGCGCGGGGTGCGCAGCCCCCAGCCGAACATCCGTCCTGCCGCCGTGAACACCAGCGGGCCGATCATCCACGGCAGGGGCGTTCCCAACAGCACACAGACGACGGCACCGAGCAGCCCAACGGCGAACGTGGCTGTCCAAGTCCCAATCGGCATACGTGCTGACCCTTTTCCGTCCGAGCGTAAGACGGGTAAGAATACCAAGATCGCTGCGCCTGCTCTCGTGACCGTGGTGGTTCGTGGAAACGGATAAGGGAAATCGCGCGTGAAGGCGGGGTAGTGCCCCGGCCTTGACTGACGGCGGTAAGGCGGATAATTGTGTGTGGCCCGCGCCAGGGTAATGTGGCCGAATCAATGCTTCCATTGAGCAGCGCGCACACGGAGATCGCGTCTTGAAACTCGACAATTCGCACCTTGAACTGCCGCTGCAGGCGGCACCTTCCGCAACCGTACCGGTTCGCGCGAAACGACGCACCGTGAGCCGGTCGCCGCTCGACGCCACCGCCGCGCTGCTGATCGCGCTGCTGCCGGGCATCGCCATCGTCGACGCGCAGGCGCAGGAACTGCCCGTGGCGGTGACGGCCGAGCCGCAGTTCAATCCGGTGGATCGTGACGAGGCGGCGCTGGGACAACTGCTGTTCTGGGACCCGCTCCTCTCCGGTAACCGCAATATCTCCTGCGGCACCTGCCATCATCCGCGCTTCGGCACAAGCGACGGCCTGTCGCTGGGCATGGGAGAGGGCGGCATCGGCGTGGGTCCGAAGCGCCACCCCGATCCGGACAACCTGCCGGAGCAGCGCATCCCGCGCAATGCGCCCGCGCTGTTCAATCTGGGCGCCAAGGAGTTCAGGGTACTGTTCCACGACGGGCGCATCGAGGCGGATGCGTCGCGGCCGTCGGGTATCCGCACGCCGCTGGAAGACGACATGCTGCGGGGGTTCGCATCGGTGCTGTCGGCGCAGGCGATGTTTCCGGTGCTCTCCCAGGACGAGATGGCTGGCCACTACAGCGAGAACGACGTATCGCGCGCCGCACGCCAGGGACGCATCACCGGCCCGGGCGGCGCCTGGGATCTGATCGCGCGGCGAGTGGCGGCCGTCGACGCATACCGGAATGCCTTCGAGCGGGTCTATCCGCAGATCGCCGCGGGGCGCGCCATCGGTTTCACCGACATCTCCAACGCCATCGCCGCCTTCGTGGCCTTCGAGTGGCGCGCCGATGACAGCCCGTTCGATCGCTATCTGCGAGGACAGGCCGCGCTGTCTACCGCGGCGGATGCGGGCATGCAGCTCTTCTACGGTAAAGCGGGTTGTGGCAGTTGCCACGCGGGGCGCTTCCAGACCGATCACGACTTTCACGCCATGGGCGTGCCGCAAATTGGTCCCGGCAAGGGCGAACGGTTCGAGACCAACGCGCGCGATCTGGGCCGTATGCGCGTGACCGGCCGCGCGCAGGATGCCTACGCCTTCCGCACCCCGTCGCTACGCAACATCACGGCCACCGCTCCCTACGGACACGACGGCGCCTACGCCACGCTGCCGGAATTTCTGACGGCGCATCTCGACCCGACATCCGCGCTGGATCACTACGGGCACGACCAGGCGGTGTTGCCCGAGCAGCCGGGCGCGAACGATTGGGTCATCCAGGACGATGCGGCGGAACGCGGCGCCATCCGCGCCGCGGTGAGCACCGTGCCGGTGAAATTGAGCGCGGCGGAGATCGCGCAATTGGTGGCGTTTCTGGAGGCGCTTACCGATGAGACGGCCATCAACGGCCGGCTGGGCGTTCCGCAGCAGCTGCCTAGCGGATTACCAGTAGACCGTTAGCCGAGAGTTCCAGGGTACTGCCTGATCCGCGCGTTACGGTCATCACGTGGTTGGCCGTAACCGGATACCAGTCCGATACCACCCCGTCCGTCCAGCGAATTCTGAGCTTGGCCGCATCGTCGGCACCGAGGCCGAAGTGGAGGGGGCCCAACTGCCCGCTGGCGTGGCCACCGCCCACCGTCAGCTCCTGCGTGCGAACGCCGCGGCTGGCGCTGTCGAGTTCCACCCAGGCGCCGATGGCGTCGCGGTTCGGCGCGGGTTGGCGTATGCGCAGGCCAATCCAGTTGCCGGTGCCCGGGGTCACGTTGCGATAGAGTTCCAGCGGCGCGCGGCGGTTGACCACCAGCAGGTCGAGGCGGCCGTCGCCGTCGAAATCCGCCAGCGCCGCGCCGCGGGAGCGCGCCACCGATGCCACGCCCGCGGCGTCGGCCGTTTCGGTGAAGCGGCCGTCGGCCCCCTGCATGAGCAGATCGTTGGGATCCTTCATGGCGTTGCTCGGCATCTGGTCCACGTTGCCCTTGGCGATGAACAGGTCGCTCAATCCGTCGTTGTCGATGTCGCCGAACTGCGCGTGCCAGCCCGTGGACGGCCGGCCGTCGTCGCCCACGAAGGGGCGTTGGGCGTAGGTGCCAATGGAGTAGGGCGCGGCGACGTAGCCGCGGGCGCTTGACAGCTGCATCAGCTGATCGCCCATGGAGGTCAGCACGATTTCCGGTTTGCGGTCGCCGGTCAAATCCTGGCTGGCGATGCCCATGCCCCAGATGGAGATGTCCTGCCAGCCGTCCGCCTTGCCGAGAAAGCGGCCCTCATCCAGGCGCCACATCTGCTCGTGTCCGCCGCGCACGTAGTAATGGCGATCGTTGGATATCCTCAAATCGAGGTGTCCTGAGCGCGACCAGTCGCTGAACAGCATCGAGAGCGCGCAGAACCCGGGCGTCAGCAGGGACGGCGCGCCGTAGCGGTCACCGGCCGGGCGGTAGAGCTGATTGTCGTCGCACGCCTCGAACGGGCCGTTGGGGTCCTTGCGATCGACGTAATTGCCAAATGCCAGGGTCGGCAGGGATCGGCCCGGCTCCCAAGCGGCGCTGAACGAAGTGGTCCAGCGATCATCGCTGGTGAATCCGAGTGCGTCGCCGGCCTCCTGGAAGCGGCAGTTTCCCAACCCCCGATAGATCCGGTTTTCCCCGACGCGCAATACCACAAGGTCGGCGTGGCCATCGCTGTCGACGTCGAGCGGGTAGATGCCGGTAACGCCGGTCTGCGGGGGAAACTCGCCCAGCGTGAAATGCCAGCCCGTCGCGTCGATCGCGTTGATGAACAGCCGCGCGGGGTTTTCGCCACCCGCCACCACGAAATCCGGTTTGCCGTCGTCGTTGCAGTCGGTGACTGCGACGCCGCCGCCGACGAAGTGCTCCCAGCCGCCGTCGTACACGTGCGTGACCGGCAGCGCCGAGGTCATATCCGCGAAGCGCGGGGACTGCGCCCAAACCACGATGGGGAGCAGAAGCGGCAACAGGAGGGCAGCACCAGTCGCGCGATGGCGATTTGCGGTTGGCACTGGGTTTCGCGACGGCGGTGATGTCCAGGGCATAGGAAATGGGCGTGCTGGCGAGTGGTGTGGAAACTTTACCTTGTTGTCCGGTTTTTTACACTAAGATAGGATGGATCAGTCCGATCATCCTCTCAGGACTGCCCGCAGTGATGATAATGATGAAGTTGGAAGACAACTAATAACTTTGGAGGAATTACTAATGCGCAAGTCACATCTATTCGCTGCCATGTTGGTAGCGGCGTTCTCGACTTCCGTACTGGCAAAAGACCTCACGGTCGGCGTCAGCTGGTCGAATTTCCAGGAGGAGCGCTGGAAAACCGACGAAGCGGCCATCAAATCGGCCCTCAGCGCAGCTGGAGCCAAATACGTTTCGGTGGATGCGCAGTCTTCGTCCGCCAAGCAGCTCTCCGACATCGAGTCGCTGATCGCCAAGGGCGTTGATGCCCTGATCGTCCTCGGACAGGACACCAAGGCGGTCATTCCCGCCGTGCAGGGCGCCGTCGATGAAGGTATTCCTGTCGTCGCCTACGACCGACTGATCGAAGACAGCCGCGCGTTCTATCTGACATTTGACAATGTCGAAGTCGGGCGCATGCAGGCGCGCGCGGTGTTCAAGGCCAAGCCCAAGGGGCGCTATGTGATGATCAAAGGTTCGCCCACCGACCCCAACGCGGACTTCCTGCGCGGCGGTCAGCAGGAGATCATCGATGCGGCGGTCAAGCGTGGCGACATCAAGATCGTGGGTGAGGCCTATACCGACGGTTGGCTGCCCGCCAATGCGCAGCGCAATATGGAGCAGATCCTCACCGAGACCAACAACGGTGTCGACGCTGTCGTCGCTTCCAATGACGGTACTGCCGGTGGCGTGGTGGCTGCGCTGACCGCACAGGGCATGCAGGGTATTCCGGTTTCGGGTCAGGACGGTGACCATGCCGCGCTGAATCGCGTTGCTGCCGGAACCCAGACGGTGTCGGTGTGGAAGGACGCGCGTGAGCTGGGCAAAGCGGCCGGCGAGATCGCCGTGGCGCTGGCCAAAGGTACCAAACCCGAGAAGATCAAAGGCGCGGTCAAGTTCAAGACCCCGGGCGGTGTCACCGTCAATGCCGTGTTCCTGAAGCCCGTCCCGATTACCCGCGACAACCTGGACGTGGTGGTCAAGGCCGGTTGGATTTCCCGCGATAAGCTGTGTCAGGGAGTCAGTGGCGGACCGTCCCCCTGTAATTGATCTGTTCACCAACCATGCGTGAATAAATAAGAGACGTGGCGCGCCGCTATCCCTGAT
>JBNKCG010000122.1:0-7437 GCA_050287605.1 Gammaproteobacteria bacterium
AACGCTATTGGGGGGTGCTCGGCATCGCGCCCACGGAAGATCTGGTCGCCATCAAACGCGCCTACGCCAAGGCGCTCAAACACAATCGTCCCGACGACGATCCCGAGGCTTATCAGCGGCTGCGCGAAGCCTACGATTGGGTTCGGCGCGATGCGCGCAGGGCGCAGGCGAATCGTGCCTCGGCCGGTAATGACACCGATGGGCCTGACCATGAGGGTGCGGCGGGTGATTTCGATTGTGGAGCGAGCATCGTTGTTTCTGAACCATCGACTCCGCCGCGGTCTCAACAGGTCTCGCAGGAGGGTGCGCTTCACGATGCGGCCATCGAATCCGCCGGCGCGGATTCGGAAGAGTCTTGCGTTCACTTCGAGCCATTGGCTTTGCCACCGTCTCCGCATCAATCGCTGGGCGGTCCGCTGCATGAGGAGGATACCGAGTCCGCTGAATCGGATTCGGACGAGCGTCAGGATTCGCCGGACGGAGGAGTATCCGCGTTGGCCCCTGATGCTGAGGGCGTACTCGGCCTGCTGGAGGAGTGGTTGCAAGATGCCGGCGGCTATGAGATGTCGTTTGCCACAGAGCTGACACAACTGCTTTCACAGCTTTCGTTCGGTGCAAGGGTTGAAACTGAGGCTCGCTGTGCCGCTTTTGTGTTGGCGCACGAAAGTGCGCCGCAACGAATGGTGCTGGTACTGGCCGAGCACTTCGACTGGGGCAGGGATTTCCGTCTTGAGCAGCTTATCGGCGACGAGAGCGCACTGGCTCTCTATCTGCGTGTGGAAGAAGTGCAGCGTGCATTGGGTATTGCGAGGCGCGCGGATCTTCCGCGGGTGAGGGCGCGGTGGGCGTACCTCCTGACTACCGCCCGGCTGCTGGCGGACGGGCACGTCCTACGCGCTTGGGTACGACTTCTGCTGCGCCCGTTTGCCCATTATCGGGGGATGCACTATGCCGAGGTTCACGCCGTTCTCTCCAACGAAGAGCTTTCCGTTGAGCGGCTGATAGTGGTCGCACGGCTGGCGTCCCTCTTCAGCTTGTGTGGGTTGGCGCTGGGCCTCGTATGGTTGCAGGGCAGCGAAGGGGTATTTCCCAGAACCGAACCTTTATTGCTATATGTCGGCCTGCTGGCGGCTGGTATGGTTGGGTATGCCGTATGCGATCGACTCCTGAGGCCGCAATCCAACTGGTCGTTGAGTGACTTGAACCGGACGCGCTTTGGCCGCTGGCTGATACAGGCACGTCAACGCGTGGCACCCTACTGGGTAAGCATCATCGGGCTTGGTCTTGTATCCCTGGGAACGGGAATCGCGTTGGAAATGGACTGGGGGTTGGCTACCCCGTTGATCTTTGCTTCGGTTATTGCAAGCACGGTGAGTATCGCTTTGCTGTGGCCGCGGGGTGAGGCGTGGGAACCATTGGTGCTGGTCACGTGGGCAATTCTTGCTGTGGTTCTTACGTCGTTTTTCGATGGTACCTATGCATGGGTGGTTGCTGTGCCTTTGGCGGCGGCGTGGGTACTGCTTGCCACGATGATCGCTGTGTGTAATTCCGCGCTGGCGGATGTCCTGTTCTTCTGGCGCATTGGGTTCGTAAGACCCTGGCTAGTTGTCTTCTGGATTCTCTACTCAATATCAAGGGGCGTCGGCGGCCCCGTTGTGTTTGTGTTGGCTCTTGTTTCGCCATTGTGGGTATTCGTATACGCACGCAGCGCCGGTTGGGCGATGGCGTGGCTCGGGCTGGTGATTGCTGCGGCGCTATTTACCTCCGGCTTGGTTCCTGTCGACGGGTCGAGCTACATTGCTTGCCTGCAGGTTGTCCTTTTCGTTATGTCGAGGCTAACCAAAGTATCGATTTGGCTGCTGGACAGACCGATATTGTCTTCCGTTTGAGTGGCCGCGGTTACGATCGTTTTTTCTCTGCCCAGTCGCTCATCGCAGGGCGCGATCAACCGAATACCACCGCTGCCACATCGTCGTAGTGATGGGCGAAATGCACCGTCAACCCCGCCCGGATGTGTTCCGGCAACTCCTCGAAATCGCGCCGGTTGTCCTCGGGCAGGATCAGCTCTTTGATCTTGACGCGACGCGCGGCGATCACCTTTTCGCGAATACCGCCCACCGGTAGCACCTGACCGGTGAGCGTGAGCTCGCCGGTCATGGCGAGAGAGGCACGCGGCCGTTGGCCGCGCGCCAGCGACAGCAGTGCGGTGGCCATGGCGATGCCGGCGCTGGGGCCGTCCTTGGGGGTGGCGCCCTCGGGTACGTGCAGGTGGACGAAGGCGGAGTCGAAGCGCTCCGGCTCGGCGCCATATTCGGCCAGGTGCGAGGCGATGTAGGAGTAGGCGATCTCGGCGGATTCGCGCATCACCTCGCCCAGCTTGCCGGTGAGTTTGAAGCCGCGTCCCTTGGCATGAACCTGGGTCGCCTCGATGGGCAGGGTCGCGCCGCCGAGGCGCGTCCACGCCAGACCGGTGACCACGCCCACGCCGCGGATGGGCTTTTCGGGTTGGAACAGGGGTTTGCCCAGAAATTCCTCCAGATTGTTGACCCCCACGCGCACGCTCTTCAGCGTCGCCTTGCGCGCGCTGGCCACCTTGACCACCGTCTTGCGGCAGATGCGCAGCAGCTGTTTTTCCAGGTTGCGCACTCCCGCCTCACGGGCGTAACCCTCGATCACCTGGCGCAGCGCGGCGTCGCTGATCTTGAGCTGACTGGGTTTGAGTCCGGTGCGCTCCAGCGCCCGCGGCCAGAGGTGGTTGCGGGCGATCTCCACTTTTTCGGCGGTGATGTAGCCGGAGAGCCGGATCACCTCCATGCGGTCCAGCAGCGGCGCGGGGATGGTGTCGAGCTGGTTGGCGGTGCAGATGAACAGGCACTTGGAAAGGTCGAAGCGCACGTCCAGGTAGTGGTCGAGGAAGTCGACGTTCTGCTCGGGGTCGAGCACTTCCAGCAGCGCCGAAGCGGGGTCGCCCTGGTAGGAGGCGCCCACCTTGTCGATCTCGTCGAGCATGATCAGCGGATTGGCCACGCCGGCTTCCTTGACGGCCTGCACGAACTTGCCGGGCATCGCACCGATGTAGGTGCGGCGGTGACCTTTGATCTCGGCTTCGTCGCGCATGCCGCCGAGACTGAAACGGTAGAACTTGCGCCCCAGCGCGTCGGCGATGGAACGGCCGATGGAGGTCTTGCCCACGCCGGGTGGCCCCACCAGGCAGAGGATGGAGCCGCGGATTTCGCCCTTGAGTACGCCGACGGCGAGAAACTCGATGATGCGCTCCTTGACGTCGGCCAGACCGTCGTGGTCCCGGTCGAGGATCTTGCGCGCACGGCTCAGATCCAGCTTGTCCTTGGAGTAGTGTCCCCACGGCAGGCCGGTAAGCCAGTCCAGGTAGTTGCGCGTGACGCCGTATTCGGGTGAGCCCGATTCCAGGATGGCCAGTTTCTCCAGCTCTTCGTCGATACGCTTCTGCGCGTGCTCGGGTACGGTGAGTTGGTTCAGCCGCTCCTTGAAGCGTTCGATGTCGGCGGTCTTGTCGTCCTTGGCGAGGCCCAACTCCTGCTGGATCTCCCTGAGCTGCTCGCGCAGGAAGAACTTGCGCTGCTGCTCGGAGATCTTCTCTTCCACCTGGCGGCGGATCTTGGTCTGCAGCTTGGCGACCTCCAGCTCCTTTTTGATCAGCAGCAGCACCTTCTCCATGCGCTCGCGCACCGGGAAGGTCTCCAGTACCGCCTGCAGGTCTTCGCGCCCCGAGGTGACCAGACTGGCCGCGAAGTCGGCCAGCGCCGCGGGCTCGTTGGGGCTGAAGCGGTTGAGGAACTGCTTGAGCTCTTCGCTGTAGAGGGGGTTGAGCGGCAGCAGTTCGCGGATGGTGTTGATCAGCGCCAGGGCGTAGGCGCGTGCCTCGTTGCTGCGGTCGATCGCCTCGTCCGGATACTCCACTTGCGCGACGAACGGCGGCTCCTTGCTCAGCCAGCGCACGATGCGGAAGCGCTGCATCCCTTCGGCGATGAACTGAATCTTGTCGCCGTGCTGGATGGGATGGTGCATGCGCACCGCGCAACCGACGCGAAAAAAATCGTCCGGTACGGGTAGTTGCTGGGGGTCGGAGTGCACCAACACCAGCCCGACTTTGTGGTGGGCGGTGTCGCCCACGGCTTCGACGGTTCCCAGCCACTGCTCGGTGTCGAGCAGCATGGGTAGCGCCTGAGCGGGGAAGAAGGGGCGCTCGAAGATGGGCAGGATGTGCAGGGTGTTGGGTAGCAGGTCGCCCGGCACGGCCAGCTCGGAGGTGCTGGCGATCTGCTCTTCGTTGTCGATGATTTCGCCGTTCAGTAGATCGCTATCGCGCATGGTATTGGTCTTTTTGCCAGTGCCGGAACGCCCGGCGCACGAGAAGGCGCCCCGGCCGGTCCGACTGCCGGTCGCCGGGGCGCCACGGATGACTGTGTCGGGTCATATGGGGCTGCATCTGCTAGAATCAACCCCCACTTCTCTGTTGACTCCGACGATGCTCGATTCCCCCATGGAACCCGACGATACCGTGTACGAAGAGGCCGCGCGCCACACCATCGACCTCGGCAACCAGCTGGCGGATCACGACAAGGAGGCCGATCTGTGGGACATCGCCGACGGGTTGGTGGCCGGCGCCGTGCAGTACTGGCTCTACTCGCGCCAGCCTTGCGACGATCCGCTGTGCGAGGATTGCGCACCGCTCAGCACGGCCAGCCAGCGTCTTGCCGAGCTGCAGCGGCTGGTCAAGCTGGCCGCGGAGGAGAGCGAGTATTTCCATTCCCCCAACGACAGCGACGTCGGGCGTGCGTGACGCGGCACGCGGCGGCTGACGGAGGCCGCGTTTGAACGCAACGCTGCACTATTTCCACGACCCTATGTGCAGTTGGTGCTACGCCTTCGCGCGGGTCTGGGGCGAGGTGCAGGCGCAGCTTCCCGCCAACGTGGCGGTGCGCCGCTGGTTGGGGGGTCTGGCCCCCGACAGCGATCAGCCCATGGCCGACGAGATGCGGCGCTATCTGCAGGCGACCTGGCAGCGCATCGAAGCGACGGTACCCGGCGTGCAGTTCAACCACGCGTTCTGGGAGCGTTGCCAACCGCGTCGCGCCACCTATCCCTCGTGCCGCGCCGTCATCGCCGCGCGGGCGCAGGGCGAGCACTACGACGTGGCGATGACGCGCGCCATTCAGCAGGCCTACTACCAGCAGGCGCGCAACCCCTCCGACGACGATACGCTGATCGCGCTGGCCGTCGAACTGGGTCTGGATGTGGAGCGTTTCCAAGAGAGCCTCAACGCGGCGGAGACCCGGCGCCAGCTGGCGCAGGAAATCGATACCGCCCACACCATGGGCGCCGACGGCTATCCCAGCCTGATCATCGAGACGACGCACGGGATTCGTCCCATCGCGGTGGATTACCGTAATTCGCAGCCGGTTTTGGAGCGGATCGGCGCAGCGCTCGGCTGATGCGCCCTAGGGCAGAAACGGCTGCGGCCCAGCGCCGCTGACCAGCGCCGCGCGCGGGTACTGCGCCAGCACCACGACCTTGGGCGGCAGGTCGCCCAATTCCACTTCGTCGAGGGTCAGGTCGTTGGCGGGCTGGGCGCTGTGCGCGTCGAGCTTCACGCCCATCTTGCTGATGTGCAGTTCGTTTTGCTCAATGCGCAGCAACGCCTTGGGCGCCTCCAAGCGATGGATCAATTCGTCGAGATACTGTTTCGGGTCGCACGATTGGAACGCGGCTTGCGGGCTGGTGGATGCCGATGCGAGGCGCCACCGGGTCATCGTCTGCGAAACGAAGGCCACCAGGCTGTCGAACAGGTAGCGTGCCAGGGCGCTGCGTAGCTGCGTTTCGTCGGGGGCGGGGGACAGTACGCGGTGTTCGCTGAAGCTTACCGTGGTCTGCAGCGTCTCGCGCTGCATCACATCACCGTCACCGGCGACGCCGAATACGTGCCGCTCGCGCCGCGTCATCAGCAGGATGAGATAGGCTTGCTCGTGCTGGGCGGGTAGTGCGGAAAAGTAGTGGTGCAGTTCGCGCGAACGGCCGAGCAGATCTGCGACCTCCTGTTTGTTGGTGAAGAAGGCGTTGACGCGCGGATCGCTGCCGAAGCGGTCGGGCGAGATCAGCAGCGGGCCCGGCAGCTGCGCGGCGAGCGTCTGGATGTGGGTGAGGATGCCGTGCGTGGAGTCGCGCAGTGCCTTACGGTAGCCGCCCAAAGCGCGCATGCGGGCATCGGTGCCTTCGACGAGGGATTCGACGGCGGCGTTCAGGCGCTGCTCTTCGGCGCGCTGGTGGCGGCGCTGCTGCTCGCGCGCTTCCCAGAAGCCGGTGATATGGTCCCACTGTTCCTGAAACAAACGCCGCAGACCGGCGGCTTCGGCGATGCGGCGTTCGCGTGTGGGTCTCAACGGCGGACTCCCTCCTCCGGACGCTTGTGTTGCGCTATTTCAGACACTAGTGTTTGAAATAGCAAACTATGAACTTAATCGATACACATTGCCATATCGACGTCGCGGAGTTCGCGAGCGACCGGCATGCGGTTCTGGCGCGTTGTCGCATACACGGTATCGGCCGCATCGTGGTGCCGGCGGTGACGGCGGCAGGGTGGGACGGTCTGCTGGCGTTGTGCCGTGACGATGAGGGATTGCTGCCTGCGCTGGGGCTGCACCCGGTCTACCTGGAGGCGCACCAACCTGCGGACGTTGCCGCGCTGGAGGGTATGCTGGCGCGCCACCGGCCCGTCGCGGTGGGGGAGATCGGTCTCGATTACTACGTCGAGAACCTCGATCGCGAACGCCAGCGCACGCTGCTGACGGCGCAACTGGCCGCGGCGCGCGATGCCGGCCTGCCGGTGTTGCTGCACGTGCGCAAAGCCCATGACCCGATGCTGGAGTGTCTGCGTGAGGTGCGAGTGCCCGGTGGCATCGTGCACGCCTTCAACGGCAGCTTGCAGCAGGCGCAGCGCTACCTCGACCTCGGATTCGTGCTGGGATTCGGCGGTACCGTGACCTACGACGGTTCGCGCAAGATCCGCGAACTGGCGCGTGCGCTGCCGCTGGAGGCGCTGGTGCTGGAGACCGATGCGCCGGACATGGTGGTGGCCGCGCACCGCGGCGAGCGCAACAGTCCCGAGTACCTGGTCGACGTGCTCGCCGCGTTGGCCGAGTTGCGCGACGAGCCGCCGGAGACCATCGCGCACCAGACCACGCGCAACGCCGAACGCGTCCTGCACCTCGACCCGTTGGGTGCCGCCGGGTAGACTGCGCGCCCGACCACGCATGCGGAATCGTGCACCATGAGCGACTACGACACCCGATTCGCCGGCCTGCGCCGCCTCTACGGCGATGCGCGCTATGTGCTGCTGCGCGAGCTGCACATCTGCGTCGTGGGTTTGGGGGGCGTAGGCTCCTGGGCGGTGGAGGCGCT
>JBNKCG010000123.1:0-4403 GCA_050287605.1 Gammaproteobacteria bacterium
TCTCGGGGCGCCATATGCCCTTGAGATCTAACAAGGTTTCTGGTTTACTATGCAGCCTTTCGCGGGGCTGTTAGCTCAGTTGGTAGAGCAGCTGACTCTTAATCAGTAGGTCCGGGGTTCGAATCCCTGACAGCCCACCAATCTCCCGTCGGCCCTGTCCTCCATGGCAGGGCCTTCGCTTTTCTGAACCCTCATCGTAGTAAACAGTCGGGGTGTCAACCGAACCGACATCGGCCGTTCGCCCATCCGATGGCACGCCGCGGCCGAAGTCGGCCGAGGGTGATAAATGCCGACTAGAATACTTGGTTGTAACTGCGAATGAGAACGCCTATCATTAAAATCACGATGCGATTGGGGGGTGACCCGGTGGTGCAACGGTTTTGGGCGAAAGGCTTGATCGTAGCGAGGATGGTGCTATGGGCGTTGGGTTGTGCCACGGTGATGCCGCCAGTCTCCGCGGCGACCGAGTCCAATCACTGGCAGGGGGTGGCCATTGAGATCGCCGCGGCACTGGATACGGCGATGGCAGGCTACGCACAAGGTGATGCGGAGGCGGCGCGGCGCGCGGTGACTCGGGCCTACTTCGGCGTGTTCGAGGGTAGCAAGATGGAGGCGGCCATGCGTACGGAGCGGGGCGCCAAGCAGACCTATCTGGTGGAGCGGCAGTTTGGGGTGTTGCGCAAGGCCATCAAGAATGGCATCGGCGTTGAGGAGTTGCAGCGCACGGTCGACGCCTTGACCAAGGCGCTGCACGAGGCGGCCAAGGATTTGGATCGAGCGCGAATCGCCCCCGAAGTGTTCGTGACGGGGGAGTGACTGTGATGTTTCGTTTGATGATTGTCGCGGTACTGCTTATGGCGGGCATTCCGTCGAGTCAGGCCGCGCAGGGCAGTGCGGTCGATATCGCCGGAGTCGTCGCCGAGCTCGGCGTGGCGGGGGACGCGGCGATGCAACACTACCGTCCCGATCAAGGGACCGATACCGCCGATCGCTTCTCCGATCTCTATTTTGATGTCTTCGAAGCCAGCGGCCTGGAGCGAGCGGTCAATCTGCGTGATCCGAATCGCAAGGCGGCGCTGGAGGCGCAGTTTGCTGCGGTCATCGGTGCGGCAGCCAACGGCCAGCCAAAGGCCCGCGTTGCCGCCGCCTGGCAGAATCTGCGATCCGCGCTGGAGGCGGTGACGCGCGACTTTCCAGCACCCGATACGCCGAGCGAATTCTGGGCGGTCGCGTTGCAATCGTTTCTGATCCTGTTGCGCGAAGGCTTTGAGGCGATTTTGGTGATCACGGCGTTGGCGGCCTACCTGCGCAAGGTCGGGGAAGACGACAAGCTGCGCGTGATCTATCAGGGCGTGGGATGGGCGCTGGCGGCCAGTGCCATGACCGCCTATCTCTTCGCGACCGTGTTGAATATCAGCGGAGCCGGGCGCGAGGCGCTGGAGGGCATCACCCTCATGATTGCGGCGGGCATGCTCTTCTACGTCAGCTACTGGTTGATCTCCAAACGTGAAGCCGCGCGTTGGCAGTCCTACGTGCGTGGACAGATCGACCGAGCGCTTTCGCGCGGTAGTCTCGTTGCCCTGGGGATGGCCGCCTTCTTGGCGGTCTACCGCGAAGGGGCCGAGACAGTACTGTTCTACCAGGCGTTGTTGGGGCAGGCCGCGGGCCAGTCGGCAGCGGTCTGGAGCGGATTTGCCGGGGCGTGTGCTGCGTTGGGCGCCCTCTACTGGACCATGCGACGTGCGGCTTTTCGTCTGCCGTTAGGGCCGTTTTTTGCGGTCACTGCGGCGCTGCTCTACTACCTAGCCGTTTCATTCGCCGGTAGCGGCGTATTGGAGTTGCAGAATGCCGGCTGGGTCAGCATCACCCCGGCGCCCATGGTTCCGCACTGGCCGTGGTTGGGGCTGTTCCCCTCGTGGGAGGGCGTGGTGGTGCAGGGTGGTTTGATCCTGCTGGCTTTGGTGGCGGGGGCAGGTTGGTGGTTGCGGCGCCCACGCAGCGGCGAGGTGGCCGTGGGATGAGCGTCGCCGAAGAACGTTTGGCGGCGATAGCGGTGCGGATCGAAACCCATACCGCCACTACCACGTTCTGGCATCGTCTCGCAGCAGTGTTGGAGCGATTCTTCGTGAGTCAGCGCTCCCGCATGGTGTGGCTGCATGGCGTTATGTTTCTGGGTTTCCTGACACTGATTCTCCTGCCCCTGTTTCTGGATGCGCCTGCCGAAAGCGCGACGGCGCAGGACAACTTCACGCTGTTTGCCAATTACGTCATGTGGGGACTGTGGTTTCCGCTGGTGTTTCTCTCGGTCATCGTTACCGGGCGCAGTTGGTGCGGGTTGCTGTGCCCCATGGGGGCGGCGTCTGAATGGGCCAACAAGAAAGGGCTAAAACGTCCCATTCCGGTCTGGTTGCGCTGGGAGGGTACGCCACTGATCAGCTTTCTCGTGATCACGGTGCTGGGACAGACCGTGGGAGTGCGGGATCATCCCGAAGCGATCGCCGAGGTGTTTGGCGGCACACTGCTGGCCGCGGTGCTGATCGGATTTCTCTATGGGCGCAACAAGCGCGCTTGGTGTCGGCACGCCTGTCCTATCGGTTTGCTGCTAGGGGTGTTTTCGCGTCTCGGTGCCGTTCAGTTCGCACCGCGCAGGCAGAAACCGGGCGGTGAGCGCTATATCCAGACGGGACCATGCCCGACCATGATCGACGTAGCGCGCAAGACCGAATCACGGCATTGCATCGAGTGTTTTCGCTGCGTGCACCCAGGTGCGAGTAAGGGCGGGTTGTACCTGCGGCTGCGCAGGCCGGGCGAGGAGATCGAGCAGATCAGTGTCCACAACCCCAATCCCTACGAAGTGATGTTCCTGTTTCTGGGGACCGGCGTGGCGTTGGGCGGATTCCTCTGGTTAGTGCTGCCGCAGTTTCAGGTGATGCGCCAGCGCATCGGCGAGTGGCTGGTGGAGCGCGGCTGGTTCGCGCTGCTGGAGCCGGGGCCGGGGTGGTTGATGTCGGTGCATCCCGATCGGCGCGAGGTGTTCAGTTGGCTCGATTTCGGTTCCATCGTGGGATTCATGCTGGTCTGCGCGCTGCTGGTGGCGGTGATTCTCACGCTAACCACAGCCGCTGCGAGTTGGGCGGCGGGGCGCGCCGGGTCGCAGCATGTGTTTCACGACCGGTTTGTCGAACTGGGGTACCAGTACGCCCCGGTCGCCATGGTGTCGCTGATCATTGGGTTGGGCGGAGAGCTGTTCAACGGGCTCGGATGGTTGGGGGTGTCGTCCGCGACGATTGCTGCCGTGAAGCTGGCGTTGTTCGGCATAAGTTTGGCCTGGAGCCTGCGTCTGGGTTTGCGCATCGTGCAGCGTCAAGGCGTCCGGAAAGGGCGGGGCTGGACCATGGTTCCTGGTTTGACGGGCAGCCTCGCGGTGGGGTTGGCTTGGTGGCCGGCACTGTTCGGTCTCTGACGAGGTCTCTTTTTTTTCGCCTTAATTGGTGGCCGGCACTGTTCGGTCTCTGACGAGGTCTCTTTTTTTTCGCCTTAAAATGCGAATGGTTCTTATTCCGTTAACAGAAGGAGCAACGATGAAGAAGCACACCCTATCTGCCATATTGCGGACCGCGACCGTTGCCGGTTTCTCTGCCGCCGCAATGGCCGGCGAGGTCCCCATCGGCGAGCCGGTGGAGATCAACGGTATGGAGATCGCTGCCATTTATCTGCAAGCAGTCAAGATGGAGCCCATGATGCCGGGCATGATGGAACCCAAGGATATCCATCTTGAAGCGGACATCCATGCATTGAAGGGCAACAACAACGGTTTCGGAGCCGGCGAGTGGATTCCCTATCTGGGCATTACCTATGTGATCGAGAAGGTAGGTAGCGAATGGCAGAGCGTGGGTCACTTCCATCCCATGGTCGCGTCCGACGGACCCCACTACGGCGCCAACCTTCGGCTGGACGGTCCCGGTAAATACCACCTCTCCTACCAGATCGCGCCGCCTGCGTATCAGGGTTTTTATCGCCATTTCGACAAGGAAACGGGGGTGGGTGAATGGTGGACTCCCTTCAAGCTGGCGTGGGACTTCACTTATGTGGGTACCGGCAAGAAGGGGGGGTATTGATACGGTGCTTAGAGCTTAGGACGGCTGTGCACGTGGGCGTGGTGATGACCTTGACCGTGGGGGTGAGAGCTGGTTTCCACCTCTGCAGGCACCAGGTAGAGATGCCCATGGCGAACCCCGGCGCGTGATTTCACCGAATCGGCGAACTGGCGCACCTCGTCGGTGGGGCCGCGCAGCACCACCGTCTCCATACAGTTGTCGTGGTCCAGATGCACGTGCAGCGTGGAAAGGGCCAGATCGTGGTGGTGGTGCTGGGCCTGGGTGAGGCGTGCCGCCAGCTCCCGC
>JBNKCG010000124.1:0-19323 GCA_050287605.1 Gammaproteobacteria bacterium
TTCGGCCTTTCGTGTCGGCTTTGAAGCGTTTTCCGCCAGTTGATTTGCGAAGTCCACGGCCATGTACCCCGGATCAGTGCTGTAGTCGCATCGAGTGACAAATATGACATCATTTTCATTTTTGTGTGTCAATCGGGATCGTCGGGGGAATCTGAAACAAGACGAGGCCCAAAGGGCTTAGTCGGAAGGATGCTCCGCAGCCCGATCGGGGCGCACGCAGGACTTGACCATCGATCCCGGTTCTGCCGGCAGGGTGAAGTGCCCGCGGTAGCTGAAGGTCTTCCCCCACAGCGGGTGGTGGATGTCGAAGCTGAGCCCGATGGTGTTGTCATCGATACCGAATTCCTCGATGACTGCCTTGCCCAGCAGCAGCCAGTCGGAGATGCGCAGCTTCAGCGGGCCGAGGCGCCATAGGTAGCCGTTGCCGGTATAGCGAAGACGACCTTCAACCACGGTTAGTCGCATAGTGATCCCCATGCCGAACCGTACGAACTCGACGATCTCGTTGTTAGCGAGATGTTGCATCCTCGACTTGAAAACCAGTGGACTTTTACCCGGGAAAAAGAAGCAGCGATAAAAGTGAAGGGAACGTGCATCGCCGTGGTTGTGTACGGTGACTTCGACGTCATGTCCGCGGCTGGCCGGTAGGGCGCCGAACAGGCGTCCGATTATCAGGAGCGGTTTTACCGCTGTGCAATGATCCATCTCCATACGACCATGCAATTTAATCTCCTGTAGTTCGCCGCACGGCAGGTTGTAATGTCTACGCACAGCGGTATGCAACGTATCCCAGCTCTCACCGAGTGCGCGGCGGATTACAGGCTGTATCAATGTCGTGTCCATGAATCCGTTCTCCGTGGTCGTCTAGAACGTCGGTTTGAGTACCATTAGCGTTACGGTCAATACCATGGCGATAAAAGCCGGGACACCGAGCCAGAACCATGTTCGGGCCCAGCGGCTGTAAGCGTCGGGAAGTGGCTCGCCTGCGATTGCGCACTGCGTACTGAGCCGGGCCATGCGGATTTGTAGATACACGACCGGCAGCCAGCAAGCGCCGGCCAACAGATACAGCAGTGTGCCCCCGAGGGCCCAAGGCGCGTCCAACGGGAAACCGGCCAGATGCAACATGGCGAATCCGGTTAGTGGCTGCAAAATCACCGTGGGCGTGGTGAACAGCCAGTCGGCCCAGACCACCAAACGATTGGTTACCGACATCGCGGCCACATCGCCGCTGCGATCGGTAAAGTACTTGTAGAAGGCGCTACCGAGGCCAGTGCCGAACAGCAGGATCGAGCTGAGGATGTGTAGGGTTTTCAGCGTCAGATAGTCCATGGTCTTTCCTCCAGGGCGAGCAGGATCAAAGTGGAGACGAGCAAGGGGAGGTTCTTGCTCAGTGGCCCGAAGGGGTGCAGCCAAAACTGGGGCAATGCGAGCGTCAGGATCATGCTGTAGCCGACGATGAGCGCGATCTGGACGTAGACAACAACTCGCAACTGAACACGCAGCAAGAGGGCGAGACCTAGGGCAAAATCTAAGGCTGATGCTCCGTAGAGTGCGTACGGTGCCGCCCTGTCAGGTATGCCTACGGCAGCTAGCAGTGCAAAGCTTTCGTTGACTGGATAGAACCCGGCCGACATCACTCCCGCAATCAGCCATACCGCCGCGACCGTAATACGCAACGGTAGGCGCAGGAAGTAGAGCCGGGCGTGCCAGCGCTCGGCGTCGGTGGCAGGGATACGGTTCAGCGCATCGTCCAGGGTGCACGGCTGAACGCCGAGTTTCTCGACCAGGGGGGTAACCGACGCGGTGTTGCCGCGTTCCAGCATGGCGACGGTCTCCGCCGAGAGCGGCGACCGGCTAAGGAACCCCAAGGCTCGTGCGGCTGTTACCACCAGCCAATAGGGAATGCGTATCACGGGCGCCGGGCGTAGACCGAGCCGTTGGCGCAGGCGTTCCAGGAGTCGCCGGAAAGTGACCGGCTCCGGACCGACCAGATCCAGCGGACCGCGGGCTGGCAGGGTGTCGGATTCGACGCAGCGGATCACGGCCGCAACCAGATCGTCGATGTGGATCGGTTGGAGCGGTTGTCCGCCGGTTGACGGAAGCGGTATGAGTGGCAGCGTGGCCAGGGCACGAAACAGCTGGCTGCTAGCGGCATCCGGTCCGAGGACTATGGACGGACGCAAGACGATGCTCTCGACATCGAGAGCCGACAAGACTTCATCAGCCGCTCGCTTGGTCAAATGGTAGCGACTTTGCGCACCGGCATCGGCGCCAAGAGCGGATATCTGTATGACGCGTCTAACACCGGATTGGGCGGCGGCGCGAAACAGCGCCGCAGGCGCACGCTGGTGCAGAGCCTCAAAGGTCTGATGGCCGTGCTCGCGGATGATACCTACGGCGTTGATGACGACGTCGATATCGGCGAGGCGCGAGGTCCAGCATTTCTCAGCATGTTCTCTTGTGAAATCGCACTCTATGAACCGGGTGCTGGGGAAACGCCGCTGGGCCGTTGCGGCGTCGCGTACGCACCCAACGACGTGGTGTCCGCGCGCGGACAGTTGGTGCAACAAATGGCTGCCGATAAAACCGGTTGCGCCGGTGATCAGGATATTCATGCCGGATGACTCTTCGCCATTTGCGTGCCGTGCTTTGCTGCCTTCGGGATATGGCTGCGGATCACGTAGCCGGTGATCAGCAGACCCGAGAATTGCCCGAGCAGGGTGTACCAGAGCGCATCCTTGATGACCGGTAGCAGGGCTGCCGCCGGTCCTTCCAGGCTGTGACTGGAATGGATCACCAGCATCAGGGGAGCGATCAGGAGCATCAGCACGGTAAAACGCTGCCAGAAGGCGGCGCGCAGAGCGCCGCCGCACAGTTCCTCCAGCAGTGGGCGCAGTACAGGGCGAAGACTGGTTATGATCGCAATGCCGAGGATTACGCTGATGGTGAGTTCAGTAAGAAAAATGCCAAATCCATTCATGATTTATCTCCTTAATTGACAGTAATTTCAGTACAAACAGAAAATTAAGCGCAAAAAAACTCACCCCTTTCCGGGAAGCAAACCTTGAATCTTGGCCCCCAACTTCATCAGTTTGACTAGCGTCGCATGGTCCAACCGCTTCATCTGCTCGTACCAACCCGTGAGTTGCTCCAGGAATTCGAGGGTATGTTCGATCCGCTGTTGGGTGGGGGTAGGCGTATTGTCTTGGTCGCCTTCCAATACGCACTCGCGCAGCGTCGAGAGCGTGGGGTCCAGTTCGCGCCGTTTCCTCTCCTCTACGATGACCAGGAAGATGTCCCAGACGTCCTTCATCGATTCGAAGTGGTCGCGGCGGTCGCCGAAGACATGGACCGTCTTGACCAACCCCCAAGATTGCAGCTCGCGCAGGCTGGTGCTGACGTTGGAACGGGCAACGCCCAGTGTCTCGGTAATCTGGTCGGCGGTTAGCGGCTCCTCGGCCAGGTAGAGCAGGGCGTGGATCTGCGCCACGGTTCGGTTGACGCCCCAGCGGGAGCCCATCTCGCCCCAGTGGAGTACGAACTTCTGCATGGTTTGGCTGAGTTTCATGGCGCTTTCTTTTATTTCTGTTATTACAGAAACTAGTGCTAGTTGGTCGGCTTGTCAAGCTCCATCGACATTGGTGTTCAGAGGCGGGAGTATGGGCTAGGCGGTGAGCAAGTGCGCTCGGAGTGCGGCATATCGTCTGCTGGTTAGTCGACGGGCAGTTCGTTCCACAACGCGTGGGTAGGGGCAACGTCGTTTTCGATAGCGCTGAAGCGGGCGTCGCAGTCGAGGAAGTAGTTGTCCGTCAGGTCGTCGTTGACCTGCGAAACCTCGCCGACGATGACCGGGCCGTGACCCGCTTCGCCGTAGAAGCGGTGGAAGAGGTTGCGTGACAGGGTCACGCTCTGTCCCGGTTCCAGTACGATCGCGGAGCCGGCGGGAATGACGTTCATCTTCCCGTCCGTACGGACGTGCACGTCCGTGACGGTGTCCTTGTTGCCGTCTTGGGACCGGTTGCAGAGTTCGACTACCAGACGGCCGCCGCCTCGCACGATGATGTCTTCCATCTTCACCTTGTGGTAGTGCCACGGACACTCCTGATTCTCGGCGATGACCATGATCTTCTCCGCGTAAGGCACGTCGTCGGGCTGGCGCAGGATGCCGTTGCGCAGACAGAACAGAATCAGGCCGCGGCGTCGGAAGTCGCCTTCGCCGTAGTCGGTGACGTCCCAACCCATCTGATGGGTTCGGCACCAGCGGGCCACTTCCGGTTCTTCCTGCCACTGCTCGGGGGAGTAGTGCGCCCACGCGGGAAGTTTGAAGGCGATGGAGTCGAACAGCGCTTTGGCGTGCGCGATCTGTGCGTTGATCTCGGACCGGAGCATGGATCACCTCGCAGCAATCCGCGTGAGTTGGGGGATAGCTGTTCTAGCACTTCCGGCCGCTGAATGCGACCGCTGCGCACGGCTCTCTCTTTTATCGCCCTTCGTTCAGTTCACCAGTGCTGCGCTCTTGACCTGGGCGTAGACGAACATGCGCTCGCGGATGCCCAGCGCCAGCGCTGAGCGGCGTGTGATGCGGGTGAGCAGGCTTTGTCCGTCCTCCAGGGCCAGGCGTACCAGCATCATCGCGCCGTCGGTGTCGCGGGTGTCGGCCACCACGGCGGGAAAGATGTTGAGAATGCTCGTGTCGTGGTGCGCGCTCAGTGCCAGGCTCACGTCGCGGGCGCGGATTTGGATGCGGGCGCGGTGGCTGATGGCCAGATCTTGGCGAGGTACGGCGAAGCGCGTTCCGCCGCAGTTGACGTAGGTGAGGTGATAGCTGTCGTCGTGGCTGTCGACGGTGCCGGCCAGTACCGCGGAGGCGTCGGGAAACTCCGATAGCGGCAGATCGAGGGCGGTCATAGTGGCGCCGATGGCGCCGGCGGCGGCAACGCGTCCCTGATCCATAAGGACCATGTGGTCGGCAAGCCGCGCCACTTCGTCGGGATCGTGGGTGACGTAGAGCACCGGGATGTCGAGCTCGTTGTAGACGCGCTCCAGGTAGGGAAAGATCGCCTGCTTGGCGCCGTAGTCCAGTGCCGAGAGTGGTTCGTCCATCAACAGCAAGCGCGGACTGCGCAGCAAGGTGCGAGCGATGGCCACGCGCTGTCGTTCGCCCCCAGACAGGTGTGCCGGGTCGCGCGCGAGCAACGCCTCGATGCCCAGCAACGCGCTCACCTCAGCAACGGAGGGGCGACGAGCGGCGGCATCCTGCCGTGCGCACCCGTATTCCAGATTCTGCCGCACGGTGAGGTGAGGGAACAGGTTGGCTTCCTGGAACACATAACCCATGGGGCGGAGGTGTGGAGGAGTCCAGTGCGTGTCCTTTTGCCAAGCTTCACCGTTTATCCGGCACCACCCGTGGGCGCGCTCCAGTCCGGCGACACAGCGTAGAACCGTGGTCTTGCCGCAACCCGAGCGACCGAACAGCGCCGTTACCCCCGAGCCGGGGGCCGAGAACGCCACGTCGAGGGTGAAGCCGCCCGGGCGTTGCAGTTGGAAGCGGAGGTCAATACTCACGGCCCACCCGCCGCAGTTTGCGCTCCAGGTAGTACATGGTCATCACCACCAGGAACGAGAACAGCAGCATACCCGCCGCGAGCCAGTGTGCCTGGTTCCACTCCAGCGTCTCGACGTAGTCGTAGATCGCCACGGACAGCACGCGGGTCTCGCCGGGGATGTTGCCGCCGATCATCAATACCACGCCGAATTCACCCACCGTGTGCGCAAAGCCCAGCACGGCGCCGGTGAGCAGTCCGGGGCGCGCCAGCGGCAACGCCACGGTGAGGAAGGCGCGCAACGGACTCGCGCCCAGGGTCGCGGCGACCTCCATGGGGCGCGGTCCCATGGCCTCGAAGGCGTTGCTCACCGGTTGCACCACGAACGGCAGCGAGTAGAGTACCGAGGCGACCACCAGTCCGCCGAAGGTGAAGGGCAGGGTTCCGATTCCAAGCGCGCTGGTCAGCCGCCCGACGGGGCCTTCGGGACCCAGCATCAGCAACAGGTAGAAGCCGAGCACGGTGGGTGGCAACACCAAGGGCAAGGCGACCACCGCGGATATCCACTCCCGCAGCCGGCAGTGGGTGCGCGCCAGCCACCAGGCGATGGGGGTGCCGACGATGAGCAGCACGACGGTCGCGAGCCCCGCCAGTTTCAGTGTCAGTACTACGGATTGCCAGTCGACGTTCACGGCCGTATTTGCCTCCAAGCGAAGAGATCACTCCTCGTTCTGGTCGACATCTCTGCGCTCGACCAACTCGGGATCGGCGGTGATGGGCCGATAGACTTCGACGCGATCGCCGGCACTGAGCGGCGTCGTCAGCGCGCAGATTTTGCCGAAGATGCCTACCTTCTGCTGCGTCAGATCGATCTCGGGAAATTGCTTCAAGAGCCCCGATTGCGCGATGACCTCTTCAAGCGTGGTGCCGGCGGGAACTTCCAGCTTCAGCCACACCTGTTTGGCGGCCGTGGCGTAGGAGACGCTGACGGATAGGGTGTCCACGGCCGTGCTTATCCCTGGGCGGTCTCGTGCGCAGGCAGCGGGTTTGCCACCTCACGGGTCCGGGCGCGCGCCAGCAGTTGACGGCGGGCGGCAAGCAGCAAACCCAGTACCAGAAAACCGCCCGGTGGAAGAATGGCGAGCAGAAAGCCGCGATACTCGGGAATCGGCGTGACCTCGATGGCGGCGAACGCGTCGCCCAGCAGTAGCGAGGCGTTGGCAAACAGCGTGCCGCTGCCGAGGATTTCGCGCACCAGCCCCAGCAGCGTCAACGCCATGGTGAATCCCAGACCCATCATGAGCCCGTCCACCAGGGAGGGGAGCGGATGGTTCTTGGAAGCGAACGACTCGGCGCGTCCCAGGATGGCGCAGTTGGTGACGATGAGCGGGATGAACAGACCCAGCACCTTGTGCAGTTGGTGCACCCAGGCGTTCATGCTCATATCCACCAACGTGACCAGCGCGGCGATCACCAGGACGAAGACGGCGATGCGGATTTCCGGAGCGACGATCGAACGCACCAGCGAGATGCACAGACCGGACACCATCATTACCGCCGTGGTCGCCAGTCCCATGCCCAACCCGTTGGTGGCGGTGCCGGTGACGGCCAGCAGCGGGCACAGTGCCAACATCTGGGTGAAGACGATGTTGTTGTCCCACAGACCGTCGCGGGTGATTTGCAGGTAGCCTGTCTTCACGGCGCAAGATCCCCTCGACGGTCGTCGGACTTGGTCAACGGTGGAGTGCTGGAGACAGCGGCCGCCGGCTCGCACTTCGGGAATGGAAACCGCGCCGCCACTACGGCTTAGCTACCTTGTTGCCGGCGTCATCAAGCAGTTCCTGGCGCCGGGATTGAAACAGGAGCAGCCCCTCTTTGATTGCCTTGACCACGGCCCGCGGGGTGATGGTGGCGCCACTGAACTGGTCGAACACGCCACCGTCCTTTTTGACTCCCCACTGGGCGGGTGCCGGATCGTCCAGGGAGCGGCCGCTGAAGCGCGTGATCCACCGATCCTTGGCCGGTTCGATGCGGTCGCCGAGGCCAGGGGTCTCGCTGTGGGCCAGGACCCGCACCCCCAGCAGTTTGCCGTCGCGATCCACGCCCATCACCAGACTGATGGCGCCGCCGTAGCCCTGTCCCTCGGTGCGGAAAGCGACGGCGCGCACCTGACCATCGCGGCGCGCGCGGTAGACGGTGAGCGTTGTGCCGTCGGCGGCGCGGACGGTCACCGTGTCCTTGAGCAGATCGTTGTCGTGGACCGAGGCGGGCACCACCTGTCCTAGCGAGGCGAGCAGGTCATCCTGGGCGCGCTGGGCGATGGCATCGCGGGTGGCGAGATTGCCGGCCACCAGCAACGCGGCGGCCAGCGTGGTGAATCCGCCCAACACCCCGGCGTACAGCAGGGTGCTGCGGATGCCGCTGCGCCGCGTTGTATCAGTCACCGTCGGACTCCGCGGGCGCGCTGCGCAAGGGTGCACCGTGGCGGTCGCGGCCGTAGACGCGCGGCCGCAGGTAGTGGTCGATCAAGGGGGTGACGGCGTTCATCAGCAGCACCGCGAACGCCACGCCCTCGGGGTAGGCGGTCCAACTGCGGATGACGAAGGTGAGCAGGCCGCAACCGGCCCCGAACAGCAGTTGGCCACGGGGCGTGACCGGCGAGGTGACCAGATCGGTGGCGATGAAGAAGGCCCCCAGCAGGGTGGCGCCGGAGAGCAGATGGACGTCCATGCCCGGGTAGCGGGTCGGTGCCCAGCCGTGGGTCAGCGCCGCCAGCGCGGCGATGGTGGCGAGCATGGCGGCGGGAATGTGCCAGGTGATGATACGGGTGGCCAATAGCAGCAGCCCGCCGGCCAGCAGCAACAGCACGGAGGTTTCACCCAGGCTGCCCACCCGGTCGCCCCACAGCTGGGTAAAGGGCTCGAAGTGATTCGCTAGCGCGCCAGCCAGTTCGATGCCGCGTCCCGTCTCGGTGCGGATGTGCCCCAGCAGCGAGGCGCTGGTGACGGCGTCCACCTGCGCGGGGGCGCTGCCGAAGGTGATGCCCAGCGCCTCCAGAAACCCAGGGCTGCCGGCGCTGAACAGCGGGGCGGGGGAGACGAAGCTGGTCATCTCCAGGGGAAACGAGATCAGCAGCGCCACCCGCGCCACCATGGCCGGGTTGAACAGGTTCTGGCCGATGCCGCCGAACACCTGCTTGCCGATCACGATGGCCAGCAGCGCACCCACCGCGCCGATCCACCAGGGCGCCCAGGGGGGTAGGGTCAGGGCCAGCAGCCAGCCCGTCAGCACGGCCGATCCATCGAGGAGTTGGCGCCCCGCCGGTTTGCCGGCGATTTTCAGGCTGATCGCCTCCGCCAGTACTGCCGTCACCAGGGTGATCGCCAGCAGGATGGCCGCCGGCCAGCCGAAACGCCACAGGCCGAACAGGGTGGCCGGCAACAGCGCGATCATCACCAGTCCCATGGTGCGGCCGATGCCCCCCGTCGCGTGGGTGTGGGGACCGTGGAGCGGTGTGGGTGGTTTCATCCGCCGGCCTCTGCTGCCGCCGCTGCGGCCTTTTTCGCTGCCATCTCGGCCTTGCGCTTGGCCATGGCCTCGCGCTTGGCCTGGGCCTGGCGCTCCAGTCGCTCTGCGCGCAGGGCGGCGAGTTCGCGGGTCTCGTCCTGCTTGAGCTGGGCGCGGCGGCGTGCGGTCAGGGTTCCCTTGGCGTGGTTGAAATAGTGCACCAGCGGGATGTGCGCCGGGCAGACGTAAGCGCAGGAACCGCAGGCGATACAGTCCTGCAAGCCGTATTCGGCGGCGCCGTCCAGGTCGCCCGAGCGGATGTGCGCCGCCATCTCCAGCGGCACCAGTCCGCAGGGGCAGGCGCCGACGCAGCTCGCGCAGCGGATGCAGGCGGAGGGCTGGCGGGTGCGGGTCTCCGCGGCGGTCAGCGCCAGGATGCCGCTGCTGCCCTTGACCACGGCCACGTCGGTGTGGGGCAGCACTTGCCCCATCATGGGGCCGCCGCTTAGCAGCCGGGCGGGCGCTTCGGTGAGGCCGCCGCAGTGGTCGATGAGGTGCTGGACCGGCGTGCCGATGGGGACGCGCAGGTTTTTGGGCTCGGCGACGGCGCCGCCGGCCACGGTGACCACGCGCTCGATGAGGGGGTGTCCGTAGCGGATCGCTTCGTGGACCGCCACGCAGGTGGCCACGTTGTGAACCACCACACCGATTTCGGCGGTCAGGCCGGCGGCCGGTGTTTCTCGGCCGGTGAGCATCTCGATGAGGTGCTTCTCGGAGCCGGTGGGGTAGCGGGTGGGGACCGCGACGACGCTGATCCCGGCCATGCCGCGGGCTGCCTGGGTCAAGGTCTTCAACGCCCGCGGTTTGTTGTCCTCCACCGCGATCAGCACGTGTTCGACGCCCAGGGCTCGGGCGATGATGCGTACCCCCTCCAGCATATCGTGCGGGCGCTCGCGCATCAGGCGGTCGTCGCAGGTGAGGTAGGGTTCGCATTCGGCGCCGTTGATGACCAGGGTGTGGAGCGCATAGCGCTTGGGCAGATCCAGTTTCACCGCCGAGGGAAAGGTGGCCCCGCCCATGCCGACGATGCCGGCGGCGGCGACCCGCTCCGCGATCTGGCCGCGCGGCAGCTCAAGGGGGGCGTCGCAGCCCTGGAGTTCGATCCAGCACTCTTCGCCGTCGGGTTCGAGAACGATGGTGCGTACCGGCAACCCGGAGGGGTGCGGGGCCGGATAGTCGCCGATGGAGACGATGCGTCCCGAGGTGGGTGCGTGTACGGGCGCGGAGATGACACCCTGGCTGCTCCCCAGCAGCTGGCCTTTGAGCACACGTTCGCCGGCCTGAACCGCCGGCTCGGCCGGGGCGCCGATGTGCTGTTGCAGGGGAATGTAAAGCCGCGGCGCCAGCGGCGGCGTCTCGATGGGCCGCTCCGCCGTCGCCCCCTTGCGCTCCTCGGGGTGGACACCGCCGCGAATGCGAAACAGCTTCATGGGCCGTTACGCCGCCAGCGCCGGTTTGGGCCACACCCACGACTGCAGCGTGGGTCGCTGGGGGATCAGCTGGACGCATTCGGTGGGGCAGATCTCCACGCATTTGCCGCAGCCGGTGCAGGCCGCCGCGATCACGGTATGAATTTGTCGCGAACTGCCGAGAATGGCGTCGGTGGGGCAGCGTTTGAAGCAGCGCGTGCAGCCGACGCACAGTGCCTCATTAATGAAGGCGAGCATCGGCTCCTGCTCTTCGACGCCCTCCAGATCCACCGTGACGCCGAGACGGCTTGCCAGCGTTTCGGCCAGCGCCCGGCCTCCCGGGGGGCAGAGCGTCGGCGCAGCCTTGCCTTCGGCCAGCGCGGCGGCGGCCAGGGCGCACCCGGGGTAGCCGCACTGGCCGCACTGTGATCCCGGGAGCAGCGCCGCCAATTCCTCGTGCAGCGGATCGGCTTCCACCCTGAGAAACAGCGTGGCGATGCCGAGCAGCAACCCGAGACCGATACCGAGTGCGGACAGACTGGCGATGGCAACCAACATGCAATTCTCCTGCGACAGCCAACGATCAGGTGGTAAGTCCCGAGAAACCCATAAAGGCCATGGAGAGCAGTCCGGCCACCACGAATCCGATGGGCGCTCCGGCGAAGGCCTTGGGCACGTCGCTGCGCGCCAACCGCTCGCGCATACCGGCGAATATGACCATGACCAGCGTGAACCCCAGGGCCGACCCGAATCCGTACAGCAGGCTCTGCAGCAGGCCGTGGCCCCCCTGCACGTTGAGCAGCGCCACGCCCAGCACCGCGCAGTTGGTGGTGATCAGCGGCAGGTAGATGCCCAGCACCTGATAGAGCACGGGGGAGACCTTGCGCACCACCATTTCGGTGAACTGCACCACCGCCGCAATCACCAGGATGAAGGTGAGGATGCGCAGGTAGCCCAGTTCCAGCGGCGCAAGCACCCAGCGCTCCAGCATCCAGGCCGACGCCGCGGCCAGGGTCAGCACGAAGGTGGTGGCGAAGCCCATGCCCCAGGCGGTATCGATCTTGTTCGACACGCCCATAAACGGGCACAAGCCGAGAAACTTCACCAGCACCACGTTGTTGACCAGCGTGGTGCCCAGCAGTAGCAGCAGGTAGTCGGCAATCCCGAAAGTCATGGCGGTCTCCTCACGCTGCGGGTGACTGCATCTTGTGTGCCAGTCGGCGCCGAGTGCCTGCGTGTCGCATGCCGCAGCGCCTGCCCGCCGTCGTGCATCGTTTTGAGCTGTCGCGAAGGCAACAGCTCCGAAACGGTGCAGCGCCGAATGTAGGAAAGCCGACAGGTATCGCCCTTCCAATCCCCGCAGGCCGCGCCACGCAAGGGTTCGACCCGCCCAAGGCGGGGTTTGGCTTGCTATTTGCACCGCAGCATGCGGGAGGTGAAGAGACCATGAACCAACGATCGCCGGATAGCGGCAAGTGCAAGCGTGCCGACACCGTGGCCACGCTGCAGGGCGAGGTTGCAGTGGATGCGCCGACGCTAATTGCCGAGGCGATGGCCCTGTCCGCCACGGCCGACTCGGCGGCGCTGCCGCCGCGGGTGTTTCTGGAAACGGTGGAACAGTCGCCGGTGGCCATTTCCATCACCGATGCCAACGCCAACATCCTCTACGCGAACTCGGCCTGCGAACGCGTGACGGGCTACCCGCCGTCGGAGCTGGTCGGCAACAACCAGTCCATCCTCTCCAACAAGGCCACCCCCAAGTCGGTCTACCAAGAGCTGTGGGGTTGCATCGGCGCCAAGCGGAGCTGGAACGGGGTGCTGGTCAACCGCAAGAAGGACGGCACGCCCTATCTCGCCGATCTCACCGTGGCCCCCATCCTCAACGAGGCGGGCGAGATCTGCTATTGCGTGGGTATCCACAAGGACGTTACCGCCGTGCACCACCTGGAGCGCCAAGTGCACAACCAGAAGGCGCTGATCGAATCGGTGGTGGACGCCATCCCCGCAGCGGTCGCCCTGCTCGACAAAGACGGCAAGGTGCTGCTCGACAACCATGCTTACAAGAAGCTGTTCACCGATCTGCGCGGTGGCGAGCCGGCGCTGCAACTGTTGGCCGCGGTGCCGGGTTTTTCTCAGGCCGAATTGGTGCGGGCCTGCGCCGATGAGCGCAGTTTTACCAACCACGAGGTGCGTTTCGACCGTGGCGGACGCGGTGATCCGCGCTGGTTCACCTGTTCGGGCACCTGGGTGAGCGAAATGGAAGTGAGCGTCGACGGTTACTTCGAGTCGAACAGCGCCGCCTACCTGCTGTTCGTCGCCACCGAGATCACCGCGCTCAAACGCGAGCAGGAAAAGGCGCGCATGAGCGCGGTGCGCGCGCTGATGGCCGAACAGCAGATGGTGCAGGGTATTCGCGAAACGCTTTCGGGCGCGTTGTACCAACTGCAGGTACCGGTCAACGTCGCCTCGGCGGTCAAGACCATGTTGGAGCGTCGCGAAGGTGACCATGAGCCGGTGTTGGCCGTGCTCGACCAGATGTGCGAGGCGGGCAAGCGCGCCATGGAGACCCTCACCTCGGCGCTGCCGCCGCTTCCGGTGGAGCCGTTGGGGCTGGTCAATCTCAACGAGGTGGTGCGCGACGTGCTCTCCATCAGCACCGAGCGCCTGTTGGCAGCCGGCGTGCAGGTGGACTGGTTGCCGGAGGCGATCCTGCCGGCGCTCAACGGCTATCGGCAGCGCCTGCGCACGTTGGTGAAACAGTTGCTGGACAACGCCATCGACGCCATGTCCGAACCGGGCGTCAGGGGCAGCGAGCTGGAGATCGTTACTCGCGCCAAAGGCGATTCGCTGCAGTTGCTCATCCAGGATAGCGGGCCGGGCCTCGACGAAGCGTTGCACGTGCGGGTATTCGAACCCTTTTTCTCGTCCTGGCACACCCACAGCGGACGCACCGGCATGGGTCTGGCGCTGGCGCAGGAGGTGGCCGTGCAGCACGGCGGCGATATCCGCTTCGAACAGGTCGCGGGCAAGGGTGCCCGGGTGTGTGTCACGCTGCCGCGCATTGGCGGCACCAGCTAGATCTTGCCATGCCAGGATATGTGAATCGCTGCGCCGTGAATACCGATCAACCTGTGGATCGCGCCCAACTCATCGAAACCGAGCTGGAGGCGCTGTACCAGGTGAGCCGGGTGCTGAGCCGCTCGCTCAACGTGCGCGAGACGCTGTTGGAAGTGCTCAAGGTGCTGCACGAGTCGGGTGGACTGTGCTGCGGCATGATCGGTCTGGTGGAGGCGGAGAGCGGCGAACTGCTGGTCAGCGCCATGCACGGACGCGAACACCACTGGGACGATCCCGTACGCTATCGCCGCGACGAGGGCATCGTCGGCGCCATCATTGCGGAGCGCAAATCCATCGTCGTTGCACGCATTGCCGACGAACCGCGCTTTCTCGACCGCCTGGGGATGTACGATGCCGAGCGCCCCTTCATCGGCGTTCCCATCGGCTCCGGCGATGGCGAGCCGGTCGGGGTGCTCACCGCGCAACCGGTGCGCGCCGACGACCTGTTGCACGAGCGCGCCCGTTTTCTGGAGATGGTCTCCAACCTGGTGGCGCGAGTGGTACTGCTGTCGCGCAAGGTGGAGACGCAGCAGCAAGAGCTGCTGGAAGAGCGCGACACCCTGCGCCGTGCCGTCAGAGGCATCCACGGCCTGGACAGTATCGTCGGTCACACCGACGCCATGCGCATCGTCTTCGAGCAGGTGCGCCAGGTGGCAAAGTGGAACACCACGGTGCTGATCCGCGGCGAATCGGGTACCGGCAAGGAGCTTATCGCCAACGCCATCCACTACAACTCGCCGCGCTCCAACGGCGCCTTCATCAAGCTCAACTGTGCGGCCCTGCCGGACAACCTACTGGAGTCGGAGCTGTTCGGCCACGAGAAGGGCGCGTTCACCGGCGCGGTCAGCCAGCGCCTGGGGCGTTTCGAGCAGGCCAGCGGCGGCACCATCTTTCTCGACGAGATCGGCGAGATCTCCGCGGCCTTCCAGGCCAAACTGCTGCGCGTGTTGCAGGAGGGCGAGTTCGAGCGCGTCGGCGGCAGCCGCACCCTCAAGGTGGACGTGCGCGTGATCGCCGCCACCAACGTCGATCTCGAACAGGAGGTGGAGGCGGGCAACTTCCGCGAGGATCTCTACTACCGCCTCAACGTCATGCCTATCCGCACCCCGCCGCTGCGCGAGCGCGTCGAGGATATCCCCGAGCTGGCCGAGTTCCTGGTGACCAAGATCGCCCAACGCCAGGGGCGCGAACTGCAGATCACCGACAGCGCCATCCGGCTGCTCATGCGCCACCGCTGGCCGGGCAACGTGCGCGAGCTGGAGAACTGTCTGGAACGCGCCGCAGTCATGTCGGAGGACGGCACCATCGACCGTGACGCCATCGGCATCGCCGGCCTGGAGGAGGGCGCTCTGCCGCCGCCGGTCGCGGAGAGCAAACCCGCGGTGGACCTCACCGACCCCGATCTGGACGAGCGCGAGCGGGTCATCGCTGCGCTGGAGGAGGCGGGCTGGGTGCAGGCCAAGGCGGCGCGTCTGCTGGGCATGACGCCGCGGCAAATCGCCTACCGCATCCAGATGCTCAACATCAAGGTGCGCAGGATCTAGCGCGCCGTTGAAACGCCTGCCCAAATCGTTTGATAGCGCTAAAACCTTCTAAGGTTCGCTTCATTACCTGTAAGAAATATTCGGGTATTGCCCGTTCTTGTCGCCGAGGATGCACAGTCTTTCCCCCGATCCAATCGGCACTACCTAGACCCAGCGGCGTCCGGCCGGCATGTCACGCCGGTCCGAGCTTGCAGCTTGCGTGACAGCCTACGGGTGAATCCACCCCGCAAAGCCGCCCGGCGCGCGGGTGAAACCCGATCCGGGCAGGGCTGGGGTCAACGCGCCCTGAGCGGCATTTCGAGCCCGATTTCCGATAGGTTCTTTCGGGATTGCTCCAAAAAAGGTCTCACAAATTCAACCTTGCCGCCGCTATTAAGGCTTAGTTGGCACGAAGCTATGCTTAGATTTTGGCTCGGGTTTACTGACGAGAAGGGTAATCCTGAGTTCTATTTCAATATTAACCAAGGGGTTGATACATGCTGATCAAGACCAAGCTCCGCCTGGGAAGCATACTGCTCACCCTGGTGCCCGCCATTGCCGCAAGTACCTTGATTGGCTGGAACGCCATCGATCACGCAGAGCTGGCGTTGCACGACCAAGCCAAGGCCAGACTGACGTCGGTGCGCGAGGAGAAGATTGGGCAGATCACCCGCTATTTCGAGACGCTCGACAATCTGGTGCTGGCCTACGCCAAGAGCCGCATGACCGGGGACGCGATGCGCTACATGTCATCGTCGTTTCACAGCCTGGCGTCGGGCACTGCACACGAGCGCGATGAACTGAGGGGGTACTACTCGGGCGGCTTCGCGGCGGAGTATGCCAAGCGCAACAGCGGGCAACAGCCGGATGCCAGCGGCATCCTCGCCAAGCTGGGCGACAGGGCCGTTGCGGTGCAACGGGCGTACGTCCAGAAGAACCCCAATCCGGTGGGCGAGAAGGACAAGTACAACGAGAGCGACGACGGCTCCGGCTATTCCGGCATGCATGCCGTTTATCATCCCGCCTTTCGCGAGTTACAGCAGCGTTTCGGCTTTCGGGATCTCTATCTGGTGGACGCCGACACCGGCGACATCGTCTATTCGGTCTTCAAGGAGATCGATTTCGGCACCTCGCTGAAGAGTGGTCCGTTCGCCGATTCCGGACTGGCCGCCGCCTACAATGGCGCCATGAAGGTCGACGAAGGGGCCACCTTCATGACCGACTTTTCCAGCTATCTTCCCGCCTACCGCGAGGAGTCGGCGTTCATCGCCGCGCCGATCTTCCGCGCCGGCATGCGTTTCGGTGTGTTCGTCGCGCGCCTGGACAGTGGCACCATGGACGCGATCATGACGAGCAAGGGTCGCTGGAAAGAGACCGGGTTGGGCGAGAGTGGCGAGACGTACCTGGTGGGGCCGGATTTCAAGATGCGCAGCCAGAGCCGTTTCTGGCTGGAAGATCCGAAGGGATATACCGCGGCGCTGCGAGGTGCGGGTGTGGATGACGCCACGGTGTCGGCCATCGAAGCACAGCGCTCGGTGGTGGGACTGCAGAGCGTCAACTCGCCGGGTGCCAAGCAGGCGCTGCAGGGCGAGACCGGGTTCGCCGCCTATCCCGACTACCGGGGTGTGCCGGTGTTGTCGGCATACGCACCGCTGGAGGTGGGCGGAAACCGCTGGGCGATCCTGGCCGAGGTGGACCAGGCGGAGGCGTACGATGCCGCCGACGAGCTGCATCGTGACGTGGTGTTGATGATTGTTGCCGTCGGCGTGGTGCTGGTGGTGATCAGCGCCGTGCTGGGTTGGCTGTTCAGCGCCGCGCTGTCGCGCCCGCTGGAGAGCATCGTCGTCTCGATGAAGGACATCTCCAGCGGTTCGGGCGATCTCACGGCGCGGCTGAACGATCAGTCCAAGGACGAACTGGGGCATCTGGCGGGCGCGTTCAACCAGTTCGTCGCCAAGCTCGACTCGATCATGAGTCAGGTGAGCGACTCGACCAATGAACTGGCCACCACCGCCGAAGAGCTGTCGGCGATCACGCGCGACTCGCGTCAGGGCGTGGAGCAGCAGCAGCACGAAGTGCAGCAGGTGGCCGCGGCGATCGACGAGATGAGCGCCAGCGTACGCGAAGTGGCGGAGAACACACACGCCACCGCGCAGGCCGCGACGCAGGTGGGCGAACAGGTCAACGCCGGTAAAGGGGTACTGGAGCGCAGCGTCGGCGCCGTACAGCAGCTGCACGACCGCATGGGCAAGACGCGCGGCGTGGTCGAAGCGCTGCAGGAAGACAGCACCCGCGTGGGCACGGTATTGGACGTCATTCGCGGCATTGCCGAGCAGACCAACCTGCTGGCGCTGAACGCCGCGATCGAAGCGGCACGCGCCGGGGAGCAGGGACGCGGTTTCGCGGTGGTGGCGGACGAAGTGCGCACGCTGGCGATGCGCACGCAGCAGTCGACCGAAGAGATTCGCACCATCATCGAATCGCTGCAGTCGCGCAGCGACGAGACGGTGCAGATGCTGCGCGCCAACGGCCAGGACATCGAGACCACGGTGGACTTGTCGGAGCAGACGCAACACGCGTTTGCGGAGATCGAAGGCGCGATGCAGAAGCTGCTGGACATGAGCACGCAGATCGCCAGTGCCAGCGAAGAGCAGGCGGCGGTGACGGAGGAGATCGGGCGCAACGTGGACAAGATTTCGCAGGTGGCGCAGAGCACGGCGGCCGGGGCCGAGCAGACCGAATCGTCGAGCCAGATGCTGGCGGGTCTGGGCGACCGGCTCAAGAGTCTGGTCAACCAGTTCCGTATCAGCGGTACTTAAATCAGCGGTTCCTTGACACCCGCGTCCGGTCGGCACACCGCGCCGGCCGGACGCCCCCTTCGTCACCATCCTCACACAACCCCGTCTTTCCGTGTCGCGTTCACCACATCCCCGCGGGGTTTTCCGCCTAACGCATTGATCCTAAAGGTCGAGGAAATCGGCACGCCGTTTGCTACGTGTGCAGTACGAGACACTAGCGCGGAGGATCGTCATGGATCTCAAGGTGATCGACACGACGACGACACAGCAGGGCTGTGCGGCGTCGGGGTGCGGCAGCAAATCCGATCAGCTTTCGCACCTGCCCGAGGCGATACGCCAGAAGGTGCACAATCACCCCTGCTATTCGGAGGAGGCGCATCACTACTACGCGCGCATGCACGTGGCGGTGGCGCCGGCCTGCAACATCCAGTGCCACTACTGCAACCGCAAGTACGACTGCGCCAACGAATCGCGCCCCGGCGTGGTATCGGAGTTGCTGACGCCGGATCAGGCGGTAAAAAAAGTGCTGGCCGTGGCCGCCAACATTCCCCAGATGACGGTGCTGGGCATCGCCGGTCCCGGTGATCCGCTGGCCAATCCCGAGCGCACTTTCGAGACCTTCCGTCAGCTCACCGAAAAGGCGCCGGACATCAAGTTGTGCGTCTCCACCAATGGACTGACGCTGCCGCAGCAGGTGGAGGAGTTGGTCAAACACAACATCGACCACGTCACCATCACCATCAACTGCGTGGACCCCGACGTGGGCGCCAAGATCTATCCCTGGGTGTTCTGGAACAACCGTCGCATCAAAGGCCGCAAGGGCGCGGCGATTCTCGTCGAGCAGCAACAGAAGGGCCTGGAGATGCTGGTGGAGCGGGGCATCCTGGTGAAGGTCAATTCGGTGTTGATCCCCGGCGTCAATGACGAACACCTCAGCGAGGTGAGCCGGGTGGTGAAGGCCAAAGGCGCGTTTCTGCACAACGTGATGCCGCTGATCGCCGCGGCTGAGCACGGCACCTTCTTCGGCATCATGGGGCAGCGCGGTCCGTCGCACCGGGAGTTGCAGGCGCTGCAGGATCAGTGCGCCGGCGACATGAACATGATGCGCCACTGCCGCCAGTGCCGCGCCGACGCGGTGGGCATGCTGGGCGAGGACCGCGGTGACGAGTTCACCATGGACAAGGTGGAGACCATGGAGGTCGACTACCAGGCAGCCATGGTCAAGCGCGCGGAGTATCAGGCGACGGCTCTGGCGAACCTGGAGGCGCAACGCAACAAGACCGGAGAGAGCTTCGTTGCCCTCTCTTCCCTCAAGGTAAAAAAGAAGGAGATGCGCCCAGTGCTGATGGCGGTGGCCACCAGC
>JBNKCG010000125.1:0-8417 GCA_050287605.1 Gammaproteobacteria bacterium
TGGTCGAAGACGTGCACGTGGACGACTACGTGATCGTTCACGTGGGCTATGCCCTCAACAAGATCGATCCCGAAGAGGCGGAAAAGACGCTGAAGCTGTTCGCCGAGATGGGCGGCATCGCTGAGGAAGCCGCTTCGTGAAGTACATCGACGAATACCGCGACGGCAAGCTGGCGCGTCAGATCGCCGCCGCCATCGCGCAGGAGGCGCATCCCGAGCGCAGCTACCATCTGATGGAATTCTGCGGCGGGCATACCCACGCCATCTTCCGCTACGGCATCCCCGACCTGCTGCCCGACAACGTGCGCATGGTGCACGGTCCCGGCTGCCCGGTGTGCGTGCTGCCGGTGGGACGTATCGACAACGCCATTCAACTGGCGCGCGACGAGGGCGTTACGTTGTGCACGTATGGCGACCTGCTGCGCGTGCCGGGTTCGGATCGTACCAGCCTGTTGAAGGCCAAGGCCCAGGGGGCCGACATCCGCATGGTCTATTCCAGCGCCGACGCGCTGAAGATCGCGCAGGAGAATCCCGGCCGGCGCGTCATCTTCTTCGCCATCGGTTTCGAAACCACCACCCCGCCTACCGCGGTCGCGCTCAAGCAGGCGCAGGCGCTGGGTCTCAAGAATTTTTTCGTGTTTTGCAATCACGTGCTCACCCCGTCGGCCATCGCCAACATCCTGGAGTCACCGCAAGTACGCGAATTGGGCTCGGTGCAACTGGACGGATTTATTGGTCCGGCGCACGTCAGCACCGTTATCGGCAGTCGACCGTACGAATTCTTCGCCGAGGAGTATCAGCGCCCGGTGGTGATCGCCGGCTTTGAACCGCTGGACGTGTTGCAGGCGATACGCATGCTGGTACGCCAGCTCAACGAAGGGCGCGCCGAGGTGGAGAACGAGTTTTCGCGCGCGGTCACTCGCGACGGCAATCTCAAAGCGCAGCGCTTGGTGGCGGAGTGTTTCGAGTTGCGCCGCGTGTTCGAGTGGCGCGGGTTGGGGATGGTGCCTTACAGCGGGTTGCGGATTAAGAAGGAGTTTGCGCAGTGGGATGCGGAGCAGCATTTCGATATTCCGCGATTGCAGGTGTCGGACAACAAGGCGTGCGAATGCGGAGCGATTTTGCGCGGGGTGAAGAAGCCGCAGGATTGTAAGTTGTTCGGGACGGTGTGTACGCCAGAGAATCCCATGGGGTCGTGTATGGTTTCTTCGGAAGGCGCTTGTGCGGCTTATTACTCGTATGGGCGGTATAAGGAGAGCGCGTAAGTTGGGTTAGCGAAGCGTAACCCAACGGTGGGCTACGCCTCTTTCCTGGCGGGAGTCGCGAATAGTGGGCAGGGTTGAGTTGTGCGGCTGCGCCGCAGATGTATTGAATGCGGGGACGGACCCCCGATTCAATAAACGCGGCGTAGCCGCACAAAACCAAGTTTAAGCGTGACTAGCAAATACCCATGACAGTGCGAAAAAACTACATCCGCCCACTCGACTTCAAAACCGGCCGCGTCGATATGACCCACGGCTCCGGCGGCCGCGCCATGGCGCAACTCATCGACGAACTCTTCATCACTGCGTTCGACAATGACCTGCTGCGCCAACACAACGACCAAGCCAGCTTCACCGTACGCGGCGGACACATGGTGATGACCACCGATTCGCACGTGGTGAGTCCGTTGTTCTTCCCCGGCGGCGACATCGGTAGCCTCGCAGTGCACGGCACCATCAACGACGTCGCCATGTCCGGCGCGCGACCGCTCTACCTCACTGCCGGCTTCATCCTCGAAGAAGGTTACCCGCTGGCGGATCTCAAAAAGCTGGTGGAATCCATGGCGCGCGCCTCCAGAGAGGCGGGCGTGCCGGTGGTGGCAGGGGATACCAAAGTGGTGGAGCAGGGCAAAGGTGACGGTGTATTCATCACCACCACCGGCATCGGCGTGGTGCCGGAGGGCGTGTCGATCTCCGGCGACCGTGCGCAGCCGGGCGACAAGATTCTGGTCAACGGCTACATCGGCGATCACGGTGTGGCCATTATGTCGCAACGGGAAAATCTCACCTTCGATACCACCATTCAATCGGATAGCCAGGCGCTGCACGATTTGGTGGCGGCCATGGTGAAGGCGGTGCCGGATATACACTGCCTGCGCGATCCGACGCGCGGTGGACTCGCGACGACACTCAACGAATTGGCGCTGCAGTCGCAGGTGGGGATGCGCATTCGGGAAGATGCCTTGCCAGTGCGCGAGGAGGTCAAGGCGGCTTGCGAATTGCTGGGGCTCGATCCGCTCTACGTGGCCAACGAAGGCAAGCTCATTGCCATCGTCGCGGCCGAGGAGGCGGAAATGCTATTGGCGGCCATGCGTGCCCATCCCAAGGGCGAGCACGCGGCGATCATTGGCGAGGTGATCGCCGACGAACATCACTTCGTGCAGATGGAGACCGCTTTCGGCGGCAACCGCATCGTCGATTGGCTGACGGGCGAGCAGTTGCCGAGGATCTGCTGATGCAAGAGCGAGTGTCATTGGGAATTCAATAATGCGCGTACTGTTACTGACGCACACCTTCAACAGCCTCACCCAGCGCTTCTACGTTGAGCTGACGGAGCGCGGGCACGACGTGTCCATCGAATTTGACGTCAACGATTCGGTGACCGTCGAGGCCGTGGCGCTGTTCAAGCCCGATCTCATTATCGCGCCCTACCTGCGCCGCGCCATCCCCGACGCGATCTGGAAACACCACACCTGTATTGTGATCCACCCCGGTATCGTGGGCGACCGCGGTCCCTCGGCGTTGGACTGGGCCATCCTCAACGGCGAATCGATCTGGGGCGTGACGGCGTTGCAGGCCAACGAAGTCATGGATGGTGGCGATATTTGGGCGACGGTGGAATTCCCGGTGCGCGCGACGAAGAAGAGCAGCCTCTATCGCAACGAAGTCACCGAAGCGGCGGTGAGGTGTTTGGGCGAGGTGCTGGCCAAGTTTGACGATCCGGCGTTCAAGCCGCAACCGCTCGATTACGCCGATCCGACCGTGCGTGGACAATTGCGTCCGTTGGTGCAGCAGAGCGAACGCCGTATTGACTGGCAACGTGACGACAGCGCGACCGTATTGCGCAAGATTCGCAGCGCGGACGGTTTCCCGGGTGTATTGGACGAACTCTTTGGTCGCGTGGTCTATCTCTACGATGCCCATCCCGAGGATGAGCTGCGCGGCGCAGCGGGTGCTGTGATCGCGCGCCGTGATCACGCCCTCTGCCGCGCGACCGTGGATGGCGCAGTATGGATCGGTCATCTGAAAGCTCAACCCGCCGCAGGCGAACACAGTTTCAAACTACCCGCAGCACTATTGCTGGGCGATTCGCTCGACGGTGTGCCGGAGGCGGCGTTGGCCATCGAGGCGGGCGAAGGGCGCGATACGTTTCAGGAGATCCGTTACCGCGAGCGCGGCGGCGTGGGCTATCTCGCCTTCGAGTTCTACAACGGGGCGATGAGTACCGACCAATGCCGGCGTCTGCTCGCGGCCTATGACTATGCGCGCGGGCGGGATACCAAAGTGCTGGTGCTGCTCGGCGGGCGCGATTTCTGGTCCAACGGCATTCACCTCAACGTGATCGAGCAGGCGGCCAGTCCGGCCGACGAGTCGTGGGCCAACATCAACGCGATGAACGATCTGACCCGCGCTATCATCGAAACCGACGACAAGCTCACCATCGCCGCGCTGCGCGGTAATGCGGGCGCCGGCGGCGTGTTCCTGGCGTTGGCGGCAGACCGCGTCTACGCCCGCGAGGGAGTGATCCTCAATCCCCACTACAAATCCATGGGCAATCTCTACGGTTCGGAGTACTGGACCTATCTCTTGCCCAAGCGCGTAGGTGAGGAGCGGGCCGCGGTGTTGACCCAGGAGCGCCTGCCGGTGGGGGCACGCCAGGAACGCGAGATCGGTCTGCTCGACGACTGTTTCGGTGCCGACGTGGAGGGCTTCGAAGTCCAGGTGCACGACATCGCGGCGCGTCTGGCCGCGGATTCCGGCATCGACGCGCAAATCGCCGCCAAACGCCAACGGCGACTTGCCGACGAGACGCGCAAACCGCTGGCGCTCTACCGCGAGGAGGAGCTGGCGCGCCTGCAGCTCAACTTCTACGGCTTCGATCCCAGCTACCACGTGGCGCGGTACAATTTCGTCCACAAGGTGCCTCATTCGCGCACGCCCTATCATCTGGCGTGGCATCGCCGGGTCGATTTCGAAGACAATGCGGCCTGAAGCGGGAGAGAGATAGCGACGGCATGCCCAGCCAACCCAGCATATTGGTGGTCGACGACGAGGTGCGCTCGCAGGAGACGCTGCGCCGCACCCTGGAAGAGGAGTTCGAGGTGCTCACCGCCTCGTCGGCCGACGAGGCGCGCGAGATCCTGGAGCGCGACTGGGTGCACGTGCTGCTCTGCGATCAACGCATGCCGGGTACCAGTGGCGTGGTGTTTCTCAAGGAGGTGCGCGAGAAGTGGCCGGAGATCGTGCGCATCATCATCTCCGGCTATACCGATACCGGCGACATCATCGCCGGCATCAACGAGGCGGGTATCTATCAGTACATCACCAAGCCCTGGCATCCGGAGACACTGCTGCTCACCGTGCGTGCCGCGGCGCATCTGCAGCAGTTGCAGCGCGAAAACCAGCGCCTGGCGGTGGAGCTGCGCACCAGCGAGCCGGTATTGCGGCGCAGCGTCGACAGAAAGCGCGACAAGCTGCGCGAGCGCTACAGCTTCGAGGGACTGATCAAGGCGCAGGGTAGTCCGCTGGAGGCCATCTGCGACACGGCCAAGCGTATTGCCGGCTACGACATCCCCATTTTCATTAGCGGCGAGTCGGGCACCGGCAAGGAGCTGCTGGCGCGCGCCATCCACTACGCCAGCGGCCGCGCCGACAACAGCTTCGTCATCGAGAACTGCGGTGCGGTGTCGGACCAGATCCTGGAGAGCGAGCTGTTCGGCCACAAGCGCGGTTCGTTCACCGGCGCCTACGAAGATCGCATCGGGCTGTTCGAGCAGGCCGATGGCGGCACCATCTTCCTCGATGAGATTGGCGAGACCTCGCCTGCGTTTCAGGTGAAGCTGCTGCGCGTGCTGCAAGAGGGCGAGATCCGCCCGCTGGGCAGCTCGCGCACCCGGCGCGTGGACGTGCGGGTGATCTCGGCCACCAACCGCGACATCGAAGAAGAGGTGCGCAAGGGCCGCTTTCGCGAAGACCTCTACTACCGGCTCGCCGCCTTCAGTCTGCATATCCCCGCGTTGCGTGAGCGCACCATGGATATCCCACCCATCGCCGAGCGGCTGTTGCAGCAGGCGCAGCACCAGCTGGGCAAAGCGGTGCGCGGGTTCAGCGACGCCGCCCTGCGCTGTCTGCAGCGCTACGACTGGCCCGGCAACGTGCGCGATCTGCAGAACGAGATCTACCGCATGCTGGCGCTGGCCGACGACGAGTGGCTGGATGTGGAGCTGCTGTCGCCGCGCGTGCTGGGCAACCCCACGGCTGCGCCCTCCCGGGATGCGCCGCCCGCTGCCGCGACCACGGTCAACGGCGGACTGCTCAAGGAGCGCATGGAGGCGCTGGAGAGTCACATCCTGCGCGATGCCCTGGAGCGCCATCGCGGCAACAAGAGCAAGGCGGCGCGCGAGTTGGGGCTGTCGCGGGTGGGGCTGCGCAGCAAGCTGCAGCGCTACGGACTGGAAGAGAGTTAAGTGACAGCGCCTCGCGAATTCACCGTCTTGTGGCTGCAGTCGGGCGGCTGCGGTGGCTGCACGCTCTCACTGCTGGGCGCCGAACAGCCGCCGCTGTTCGAGCTGTGGCGCACCAGCGGCATTCGTCTGCTCTGGCATCCGTCGCTCAGCGAGGCGTCGGGCCGCGCGGTGATCGATCTGTTGCAGGAGTGCATTGCCGGGCACGAGCCGCTGGATGCGTTGTGCATCGAAGGTTCGCTCATGTGCGGACCCAACGGCAGCGGGCGTTTCCATCTGTTGGCGGGCACGGGACGGCCCATGACGGAATGGGTGCGGGAGCTGGCCGCCGCGGCGCGCTACGTGGTGGCGGTGGGCAGTTGCGCCGCGTACGCCGGCGTCACCGCAGCGGGCGACAACGTGGTCGATGCCCGCGGTCTGCAGTTCGAGGGTGCCGAGTTGGGCGGTCTGCTGGGGGCGGAGTTTCGCTCGCAGGCGGGATTGCCGGTGATCAACGTCGCGGGCTGCGCACCGCATCCCGATTGGGTCACCGAGACGCTGATCGCGCTGGCCGACGGCGCTTTTACGGAGCACGAGCTGGACGAACTGGGCCGCCCGCGCTTCTACGCCGACCAGCTGGTCCACCATGGCTGCCTGCGCAACGAATACTACGAATTCAAGGCCTCGGCGCACGTGCCGTCGCAGCTCGGCTGTCTGATGGAGAACATGGGCTGCAAGGGCACCCAGGCCCACGGGGATTGCAACAACCGGCTGTGGAACGGCGTTGGCTCCTGCACGCGCGGCGGCTACGCCTGCATCAGTTGCACCGAACCGGGTTTCGAGGAGCCCGGCCACCCCTTCGCCGAGACGCCCAAGTTCGCCGGTATTCCCATCGGTTTGCCCACCGACATGCCCAAGGCGTGGTTCGTGGCGCTGGCCTCGCTCTCCAAATCGGCCACGCCCAAGCGGGTCAAACAGAATGCCCTGGCCGATCACCCGGTGGTACCGCCCACGGTGCGCAAGACGGGGTTGAAATGACGCGCCGGGTGGTGGGGCCGTTCAACCGCGTCGAAGGCGATCTGGAGATCACGCTGGAGACGGGCGATGGGGTGGTGCGGGCTGCTTACGTCAACTCGCCCCTCTACCGCGGCTTCGAGCAGATCCTCGACGGCAAGGACCCGCGCGATGCCCTGGTGATCACGCCGCGCATCTGCGGCATTTGTTCGGTATCGCAGTCGGCGGCGGCCGCGGCCGCGTTGCGCGACTGGCTGGGCGTCGAAGTGCCGCCCAACGGGCAGCTTGCCATCAATCTCATCCACGCCACGGAGAACGTGGCCGACCACCTGTCGCACTTTTACCTCTTCTTCATGCCCGATTTTGCGCGCGCCGCGTACGCGGCGCGGCCGTGGTATGCCGAGACCGCTGCGCGCTTTCGGGCAAACGGCGGCCAGGCGCAGGAGGCGTTGCTGCCGGCGCGTGCCCAGTTCATGCACATCCTCGGCTACCTGGCTGGCAAGTGGCCCCACACACTCGCCATCCAGCCGGGCGGCACCAGCCGCTCCGTCGGCAGTTCGGAGAAGGTGCGTATCCGCTCGCTGTTGGGTCAGTTCCGGCGTTTCCTGGAGACCACGGTATTCGGCGACACCCTGGAGGCGGTCGCCGCACTTGCCGACGCCCAGGCGCTCGCCCGCTGGCACGCTGCGGATCCCGGTGCCGGCGATCTGCGACGCTTTCTCACCCTGGCCGACGACTTGGCGCTGGATCGGCTGGGGCGCAACGACGGCCCGCTGCTGAGCTACGGCTGTTACGAGAGCGAGGGGGAACGCTGGTTGCGGCGCGGCGTTTGGTCGGAGGGGTTCGGCGAACTGGACACGGCGCAGATCAGCGAGGACATCAGCCATGCCTGGCTGGCGGGCGATGGCGAGCCGCGCCACCCGCAGCGCGGCGTTACCCTGCCGGTGGCGGACAAGGCGCAGGCCTACAGTTGGTGCAAGGCGCCGCGGCTCGCCGGGCAGGTGGTGGAGACCGGCGCGCTGGCGCGCCAAGTGGTGGACGGGCATCCGCTGCTCCGCGACCTGGTGACCCGAAGCGGTGCCAACGTGCGCTCCCGGGTGATCGCACGGCTGCTGGAGGTGGCGCGTCTGGTGCCCGCAATGGAGCGCTGGATCGCCGCGATCCGTCCTGGCGACGCCTTCTGCAACAGCGTCGCGGTACCGGACGCGGGTGAAGGGGCCGGTCTGGTGGAGGCCGCGCGCGGCAGCCTGGGCCACTGGCTGACGGTACGCCAGGGTCGGCTCGCCCATTACCAGATCATCGCCCCCACTACCTGGAACTTTTCGCCGCGCGACGCGGCCGGCGTGCCGGGGGTGCTGGAACAGGCGCTGGTGGGCGCACCGCTGCTTGACGGTGAGGAGACGCCCATCGCGGTACAGCACATCGTGCGCTCCTTCGATCCGTGCATGGTGTGCACGGTGCATTGACGCGCCACCGGGTGCCATACCGCGGTGCGGTGGCTGCCGTGGGTGACGGGCAAGCGCTGCTATACTGCGGACTTTTCCGCCGCGCGAGTCCATGCACGCCCTCCAGCTGACCTTCCGCTCTCTCGCCCACCGCCGCTTCAGACTCTACTTCGCCGGGCAGTTGGTGTCGCTGACCGGGACCTGGATGCAATACGTGGCGCAGGCGTGGCTGGTCTACCGGCTGACCGGTTCGAG
>JBNKCG010000126.1:0-2183 GCA_050287605.1 Gammaproteobacteria bacterium
GCCAACCCCTTCAACGCATTCGCGGTCTCGTCCTCGCCGCTATTCATACGGATCGCGTAACCGTCGATCTGATACCCGGATTTCGCGTTGATGGATTCCGGAAGTTCGCGTATCCGCACCCGGCCTTTGGCGCCTTCGGCCAGCAGTTGGTCACCGATGGCGTCGGCTTGGCGTTTGGCCGCGGCTCCGGAGGTGGAACACCAGAAGATGTCGAAGTCCCATTCGCCCCATGGGTAGGACGCGGTGTCGTCCCGCGTTTTTCGGGGCAGCGCGGCAAGGGTGCTTTGGAATCTTTCTTCCTGCGCCAGGATGCGGCTGATGTCGGCCTTGACGGTAGGCGCACCGCCCTGCTTCAGCACGTTCAGCAGCGAGGAGCGCAGCGGTTCGTCCACCATGACCACCACGAACGCTTTGGCGGCTTCCTGTTTTTTCGGATTACCTTCTTCCAGCGATTGGGTGACGATGTCGTAGATCTTGATGTTGAAGCTCTGGTTGCTTTCGCGTTCGGCGCGCTGTTCCTGGGATTTCTTCACCGCGGCATCGATTGCACCGATGCGCGCCCGCATCTCCTGATCGTTGCTGCTGACCTGGAAGTTGAGCAGACCGACCATGACGGCGGTGCCGACGGAGATCATGGGAACGGCGACGTCTTTGATGAGCTCGGAGAATTTCATTTCGACTCCTTATTGGGTGAGGCCTCGAAATGATTCAAGCAGACGCGCGGGCTGACGCCGCGGCGGGGTGGTGGCGAATTCCAGAGGGGCGATTCGGTGCACAGCCTTACCTCCCTGTATCGGTGCTCTTGGGCAGCCGCCGCGCGTCTGTCGATTCCTTGAGCTGCGGGTTCGTCGCCGGACGAAGCGGCGACGGGGCGATGCGCGGCGCAGTGCGTTGCCCAATTAACGCGCAGATCGGCTGTGAGATCAAGATTTCTGTTGGAATCAGCCGGAAATACGGGTTGGCAAACGCCGGATCGGGAATCCGGCTATCCCCATCCGTCGCCCATCGTCGTGCGCTTGTCCCGTTTCGCGCCCAACCCGATCGGCTCAGCGAAGACTACCCACAAATAGCGCATGGATTCCCCCTCAAGCCGCACTATACTTTCCGCCCACAAAAGCGAGACTCGCTATCGGTGCGAGCATCCAAGCTAAGGATATTCATCAGGAGCGGTGGTTACACACACAAAGGAGTTGAGCATGCGCATTAAACACACTTTTCTTGCACTGTTGGCCTTTGGGGCGGCGGTTGCACAAAACGCCCAGGCGATCGAAGTCCCGTCGCCGCTGGTGGACGCCGCTTGGCTGAACAGCCATCGGGGCGAAGTCACCGTTCTTCAGGTCAGCGGTCCGCTGGCCGCGTTCACCACCGCGCCGCAGATCCAACAGGTCGACGGCAAGATGGTGATCCGGAGCGTATCCGGCCACGTGCCGGGGGCGCGCTTCGTCGACTTCGGACAGGTGCGCGTGACGCGCGAGGTGAACGGCAAGAAGGTGAAGGGCCTGATCCCGCTGAAATCCGATTTCGAGCAACTGGCCCGCTCCTGGGGCGTGAACCAGGATTCGGCCATCGTGATCGTGCCGGCCGGCCTGAGCACCGGCGACGTGGACGCGGCGACGCGCCTGTATTGGCAGTTCAAATATTACGGCCAGCAGAACATGGCGATTCTCAACGGCGGTATGGCAGCCTGGCTGGCCGCCGGCTATCCCGCCGCCACCGACGCGCCGACGGCGCAGAACGGCAACTGGACCGCCACGGCTGAGAACAACGGCATTCTGGCCACCTACGACGAAGTGAAGAGCGTCATCTCGAAAAAGGACATGCAGCTCGCCGACGCGCGCCCGCAGGATCAGTACATGGGCGTGTTCACCAAAAAGGGCGAGCTCTCCGGCCACCTGCCCGGCGCACGGGACTTCTCGCCGGACCTAGTGACGACCGAGGACGGCGGTTCGGCGAAGTTCCTGAACGCCGCCAATTACAAGTCGATGTTGAAGGCCAAGGGTATCGACCCCGACGCCGCGACCATCGCCTACTGCAACACCGGCCACCTGGCCTCCGGGGTGTGGTTCGTCTCACACGAAATCGTCGGCAACAAGAAGACCAAGCTGTACGACGGTTCGCTGGTGGAATACAGCCTGCTCGGCGGCGAGACGGTCAATCCCGCGCAGCGGTTTTAGTACGCACTG
>JBNKCG010000127.1:0-6732 GCA_050287605.1 Gammaproteobacteria bacterium
ATCGCGGGATGCCTCGGCAATGGCGCTGCCGGCGGGACACACCAGCACGTTGTCGTATCCGGCCGCGGCCAGCCCGCCCAGAAGATAGCGCACCTGCAACGCACCGCCGTAGAGATGGCGGCCGGCTTCGACGTGGACGACGCGCGGAGTCACCGGGACCAACCGCCGGCGGTGACTTTCACAACGCATACAGAACGAAGCGCATCGGGCATATCTAACCTGCCTCGGCGTCGACATGACGCTCCCGGTACCCTATCCCCATAGCGCGCAGATAGGCTCCGGCGATACGTTCGCTATCGAATCGCATCGCCGCCTCGCGCAGTGTCGCTGCCGAAACGGACCCTTCCAAAGTCTGCTGCATGGCCGCAGCGAGTGCCGGCGCATCTTCCACGGGAACCAGGCACCCCAGGCGGCCGTCCTCTAGAATCTCCCGCGGTCCGTGGGGGCAATCCGTCGCAACAATCGGCGTGCCCAGGCACATGGCCTCGATGAGCACATTGCCAAACCCCTCCCACGAGGAACTCATGACGAAAAGATCCGCTGCCCGCATATACGGATAGGGATTGTCGCGATGACCGACAAGTTCGATATCTTCCGCACAGGGTGATCGCAGTACCCGCTCCTGCAAAGCTTCTTTTTCTTCCCCGTCACCAACGATGAGCAAACGTGCCGGACGCTGGCGCCGCAACTGCTCGAACGCCTCGATCAGCAGCGGAAAATTCTTGGCCCGGTCGAGGCGCCCCACGGCAACGACGACGGGCCGATCGCGCCCCACCAACCACGGGTGATGAGCAGAGTCCTCTGCTCGCTCGCGGACCTGCGCCAGATTGAGCGGGTTGTAAATCGTGATGATGCGCTCCGGGGCCATCTGCGCCAAGTCTGCGATATCACCCGCCACTCCTTCCGACACCGCAATGACGCCGTCACACCGGCGGTAGTAGGTGCGTATCTTGGCCAAGCGACGCGTCCACTTGTCCCGCTTCAGTGAAGCGTACTTCCTGCTATAGGTGTTGTGAACGTTGGCATAGACGCGCACCGCCCCACCACCGAACCGGCGCGCGCGCAAAGCCAGTACGGTTAACCGAACGTTGGAGGTAACCAGAGCCTGCGGGCGTCTCACCCGCAGATAGGAAGCCAGCGCGGGCACACCCAGCCAGCTGTGCGTAGTGCGCAAACACCGCACCGCAACCGCATCGGGCATCTGCGCCGCGTAGGTCCCTTCGGCATTTTCCAGTAGAATATCCACCTGCTGGCCCAACTGCAGAAACCCTTCCGCCAAATTGACCAGGTTTCGACCGATGCCTCCATCGAGCGTTGGCGCAAGGAACACAATCGGGCGGGTCATTGCAGCGGCATTCGAACGAATCGAGCCTGGACATCGGGACTACGCAAACCCCGGGGCCGTTGGAATCCTGATGGCATGAAATAGCGGGAACTCAATTGAAATCTGACCATAGACGCAACCGGCGCAAATGATATCAGAAAACACCATGCGCATTCCGACCTCCCCTGTACGGCGCCAAAGCGATTTGACACAAACAGCCGGAGGCGTTTCCAGCACACACTTGTCCGACGTGTGGAAACACTGAGCACGTGAACAAGATCGCTCCCCGATGAGATCGACACTCCGACATCGAGAACAAGATCTGTTTGACAAAATCGCGGCCCGCAAATGATCCCACGCTCCATACTGATCATCCGGCTGAGCGCCATCGGCGACATCGTCATGGCGTTACCGCTGCTCGCCGCATTGCGCGCTAGCTACCCGACGGCGACGATCACCTGGCTCGTGCAGCCCGAATGCCGCGATTTGCTGACGGCTGATCCACGCTTGAGCGAGGTACTGGTGTGGCCCAAAGGTGAATGGCTGGAGCTATGGAGACAGCGGCGTTGGCTGCAGCTGACCGGAGCGGTGCGCAGCTTCCGCCGTGAGTTGAAACACCGTAAGTTCGATCTCGTTCTCGATCTGCAAGGGTTGCTGAAGAGCGCGCTGCTGGCCCGTTTCACCGGCGCGCCTGAACGAGTGGGTCTGGGGTCGAGAGAGGGGAGCCGGATGCTGATGACGCGCGTGGTTTCCCGCGCCGGCGGCGATCCGCAGGTGATCGGTTCCGAATATCGACATCTCGCATCGGATCTGGGACTGCCCCCCGAAACGTTGGACATGAGAATACCTCTCCCACCGGAAGACCGGGACTTTGCCGAACAGCTGGTTGCCGACAGAGCGCTGAGCGCCGGCTACGCCGTGCTTTGCCCATTCACCACCCGTCCGCAAAAACACTGGTTTCCCGAACAATGGCAAACGCTCATCCAGCGCCTCGCGGATGAACACCATCTGCCCAGCGTCATCCTGGGCGGGCCTGCGGACCGTGAGGCAGCACACGAGATCGGCACGACATCACCAGCGCCGGTGATCAATCTCGCCGGCGACACCTCGCTGCGCGAAGCGGCCGCTATGATCGCGCGCGCATCCTTGTTGATCGGCGTCGACACCGGTTTGACCCACATGGGAATTGCTCAGCGCACGCCCACCGTCGCGCTGTTCGGCTCGACACGCCCCTACCTCAACACCCTGTCGGACAGCGCTGAGGTCCTGTACCATCCGCTACCATGCTCGCCGTGTCGCCGCCACCCCACCTGCAACGGAGAATTCACCTGTATGCGCCTAATCACTCCGCAACAGGTACTGGAATCTGCAGTGCGCGTCACACAGGGATTTCCCATGCGATGCACCACCGTATGAACTATGCGATGTCTGCCGATCGCAGAACGATGCTGCCTCACATATCGTCGCTGAATGAGAACGACTCATGTGCGGAATAGCGGGGGTCGTCGCCCGCCATGCCGTGCCCGAAACCTTGCCCCAAGGTTTGGCTTACCGCCTCAGACATCGCGGTCCGGACGATCAGGGCATTTATCACTCCGACAACGTCGCACTGGTGCAGACCCGGCTCTCGATCATCGATCTCGTGCACGGTCATCAACCCATCCAATCCGACGATCCGCTGGTGTTGGTGGCCAACGGCGAGATCTATAACTACCTGGAGCTCAACGCAGAGCTCAAGCAACGAGGTCGACACTTTGCCACCGCCTCCGACAGCGAGACCATACTTCACTGCTACGCCGCCGAAGGCATTGCGGGTCTCCAGCGACTGCACGGCATGTACGCCTTCGCCATCTACGACGAGCGCCGGCGCAAACTCATTCTCGGCCGCGACCGCCTGGGCATCAAACCGCTCTACTACACCCGCACCGGTACGCAGTTTGTCTTTGCCTCCGAGCTCAAAGCGCTGGTACCGACGCTGCAGACGTCGCCAGACATCGAACCCAAGGCCGTTGTCGAATTCCTGCAAAACCAGTTCGTGGCCGGCCGCGACACTGCCGTAGCGCAGATCAAGCGTGTCCTGCCCGGCGAGATTCTCGAGATCGACGAGCACTTGTCGGTCAACTCGACCCGATACTGGTCGGCAACCGATATCCGGCCACGCGCCCTGGACTGGGATACGGCACAGGAGGAGTTCACGCCGCTCTTCGATCAGGTCATGCGCGAGCACATCCGTGCCGACGTACCGTTCGGCGTGTTCCTCTCCGGAGGAGTGGATTCGGCCACCGTCCTGGCCATGCTGCGGCGTTTCGTGCCCGGCGAGTTGCGCACCTACTCGGTTGGGTGGGAGGGCGTCGACATCCACGATGAGCTCGACGACGCATCGCGCATCGCCAAACTCTTCGACACACACCATACGGTACTGCGACTGACGCGGGATCAGGTGTTTTCGCGCATCCCGCACATGATCTGGTCCGCGGACGAACTCATGCGCGACTACGCCTGTCTGCCCACCTCACTGCTGGCGCAGGCCGCCGCGCGTGAACTGAAGGTGGTGTTCACCGGTGAAGGCGGCGACGAGGCCTTTGCCGGCTATACACGCTATCGAAAATCGCGGATGGAGCGCACGTTGCGCTCGCTCTACGCACCCGGTAGCGGTGGTTTCCGGACCCGCGGGCAGATATCACGATCGGTCATGCGAGTTCTGCTTGGAGGGGAGTTAGCCGCTCACTCCACGACCTTCCGGCAGCCGTTCGTGCAGGCGTGGCAGACAGCGCCCGCTGCCTGGTCGGACGTTCAACGCAGCCAGTTCGTGGATCTCGACACAGGATTGCCCAACAACCTGCTGGTCAAGGTCGACCGCATGTTGATGGCCTTCGGCCAGGAGGGCCGGGTTCCGTTTCTCGACCACCGCATCGTCGAATTCGGCCTCTCGCTACCCGACGACCTCAAAATCCGTTCCGGACACGGCAAGCACTTTTTGCGGCGTTGGGCCGAATGCCTGCTGCCGCGCGACCATCTCGCTCTCAAAAAGCGCGGCTTTCACGTTCCTGCCGGCGACTGGTTCGACGCCGCCTTTGTTTCCGAGCTTGAACAGCGGCTGATCGCCAACCCCACGATTCGCCGCTGGTTTGCTGTGGGTGGGATACGGCGCATCGCCGAGGCGCACCGCCGCGGCCACAGCCGCACACGCGCGCTGTGGTGTCTCATGCAATTCGCCATCTGGCACAAGAGCGTGATCGAGGCACCCGGTAACGAAGTGGGTACCGAAGCGAATCCCCTCGACTGGGTTGCGTGAGCGACATGCAGAAAGCGATATGGGCTTACTGGAACCAAGGCGAAGACCGGGCGCCCTTTCTGGTCAGACGCTGCCTGGCGAGCTGGCGCATTCACAACCCCGATTGGACGCTAACGGTACTGGACGATGAATCCGTAGATCGTATTATCGATGTCACCGCATACAGGACACGCAGCGACATCGGCCTGCAGGCGTTTTCCGACATCATGCGGGTGGCGCTTCTAAGCCAGAACGGTGGCATCTGGGTCGACGCCACGCTCTACTGCGTGCGCCCGCTGGACGAATGGCTTCCCGCCCATATCGACGATGATTTTTTTGCGTTTGCCAGCAAGCGCCGGGACCGGTTGATGACCACTTGGTTTCTGTACGGAACTGGCAACAGCGCGATTCTAAATGCCTGGAAGCAAACCATGGGCGACTACTGGGATTCACACCGCTTCCGACCCGAGGGCTATTTCACTAAACAGGCCCTGCGTCACCTGAAAAGCTTGAGAAAGCGCGACCTGATCTCCAACGATTTCTGGTTTTCGCGCTTTGTGACTCGGACCCTGGGCGCCTACCCGTACCCGGTCAACATGTACCTGTTCGAAAAGGCGCTGTCCGATCGAGCACTAAGCCAGGCCTGGTTCGCACGCAACCACCTCTACGACGACGAAGCCGAACGGCTTCAAAATCGGTTTGAAATGAACAGCCCCTGCACACCGGAGTCCGTCGCCTTCCTCAAGAGTGGAGCTACACCGGTGCACAAACTGAACTGGCGCCAGGATCGCGGAGACGCCCTCCCCGGTAGCAATCTTGAAGCGCTACTCGCGATGAGCACAGACGACCCATGAGCGACAAGCCTTTCTTTTCCGTGTTCATACCCAGCTTCAACCGCGGCTACTGCATTCAGGATGCGCTGTGGAGCTGCGAGGCGTCGACGTTCCGCGACTTCGAGGTGATTCTGGTAGACGACGGCTCCACGGACGACACCGCCCAAAAGGTCGACGCGATCATCGCCGATCTTTCGGTCCCCGTGCGGTACGAATACCAGCCCAACCAAGGCAAACACGTGGCCTTCAATCGCGCCGTCGAACTGGCCAAGGGGGAACTGTTTCTGACCGTGGACTCCGACGACAAACTCCTCCCCGACGGTCTGCAGGCGATACACGACGCTTGGCAGTCGATGTCGGACGACCAACACCGTACCTTTGCCGGGATCGAGTTCCGTTGCCTGGAAAACGGCGTGGCCTCATCCGCCTACCCGGTACCTTACTTCGACTCGACCTACGTGGAAAAACGGGCGCTCTACGCCACCGAGGGAGAAAAGCGCAGCGCCTACCGGGTCAGCGTATTGCGTGAACACCCCTACCCCGTATTCAGTGGCGAGCGTTATTGCCGGCCGAGCATGATCGATATCCGCATCGCAAAGCACTACCGGACGCGCTTCACCAATATCGTCGCCATCGACGCCGGACACTACCCGGACGGAATCGGGGCCAACCGCCGCCGGGTCATTGCCAGCGCGCCCAAGGCCTATCGGCAGTACTTTCTGGAAGAGATCACCGATCACGCGCGCCATCTGGACAAACCGACGCTGCGCAGCTATTACCGGCGATACTCGCGCTCATCGTTCAACGCCGGCGTGGGCGCTACCCAACAACTCAAAGAAGCCCCCAACACGCTCTTGCTGCTTTCGTTGTTGCCTGAGACCTTCCTATCGAGCGTTTGGGACCGCTACCGACGGCGCAAGAAACAAGATCACTGACACGGATGGGGTAGTCGACGCCCCAATTCCGGCACAACGAGGCACTAGTAGCGGGAGGGATGTTCCTGCAGCACATACTGCGTACCGCAATAGGGGCAGACGATGTGCCCGTCCGGCGCGCCCTCGATGGGCAGAAACACGCGTGGATGCGAGTTCCACAGACTCGTGCCCGGCTGCGGGCAATGCAGCGGCAGGTCCTTGACAGCGACCGATACCTGCGCTTGCGCGTTGGGCGTCTGATAGGCGTTCTGGTGGGTGGCGGTGTTGGAGCCGGGCATTGCTCTGTCCTTTGCGTAGGTGTCTTACGAGACGATGGTCAACCAGCCGTGGGCGTCTTCCGTCCGACCCTGGACCACGTCGAAGTAG
>JBNKCG010000128.1:0-20907 GCA_050287605.1 Gammaproteobacteria bacterium
TTCACGAAGCGGCTTCCTCAGCGATGCCGCCCATCTCGGCGAACAGCTTCAGCGTCTTTTCCGCCTCTTCGGGATCGATCTTGTTGAGGGCATAGCCCACGTGAACGATCACGTAGTCGTCCACGTGCACGTCTTCGACCAACGCCACCGAAACCTCTTTGCGCACACCGCCCAGATCGACGATGGCCTGATCGTTGTCCTGCAGTTCCACGATGCGCGCCGGTATTGCCAGACACATGACTCAACTCCTCTTCAACTGATGGCGGGCAACCCAAGCCTGACCGAGACTGATGCCGCCGTCGTTGGGGGGCAACTGGCCGGCTTGGTAAACGCTGATGCCGCGCGCCTGCAGCTGCGGGCGCAGCATGCGGGTGAGCCTGTGATTCATGAAGCATCCCCCGGCCAGTACGACGTGTTGAACAGCCTGCGCTCCGGCGGCTACCGCAACCCATTCCGCCAGCGCCAAGGCCAGCGTGGCATGAAAACGCGCCGCGCCCCGGCCGGGGTCACCTTCGTCGCACAAACGTGCCAGCAACGGCAGCAGATCCAGGACGCGCTCACTATCGATGGCGAAGGCGTCGGCTTCGGGTTCCGCAGCGCCATGGGTTTCAGCGCAGCCCTCCAGCAACATCGCCGCCTGTCCCTCGAAGGCACCCACTTCGCGCACGCCGAGCAGCGCGGCGGCGGCATCGAACCAACGCCCGGCGCTGCTGGTGCGCGGGGCGTTGACACCCTTTTCGATCAACTGTCCGATTAATGCAGCGCCGGGTTGTTGGAAGCGCGCGGCGATCTCGTCACCGCGGCCCAACTCATGCAACACGCTGGCTGCCATGCGCCACGGCTCGCGCGCGGCGCGGTCACCGCCCGGGAGCGCCAGGGTTTTCAGATGGCCGAGCCGCTCGCAACGATGACCATCGAGGCGCAACAGCTCGCCACCCCAGGCGCTGCCGTCATCGCCCAGTCCGACACCGTCCAGTGTCAGCGCCAACACCGGCCCGCGCAGTCCGTGCTCTGCCATCACCGCCGCGGCGTGGGCGTGATGGTGCTGCACAGCCACCGTGGGCACGCCCCACGCGTCGGCGAGTTGCAGCGCCAGACGTGTGCTGAAGAAATCGGGATGGCGATCGTGGGCGATACATTCCGGCCGGATCTCCAGCACCCGCGTGAGGTGTTCGATCACGCCTTCCAGCGCCTCGCAGGTCGCCGCGTTGTCGAGATCGCCGATGTGCTGCGAGACGAAGGCTTCGTCCTCGCGGGTCAGGCACACCGTGTTCTTGAACCAGCCGCCGGTGGCCAGCACGCGCGGTCCGCTCTCGGCCAACGGCAGCGGCAGCGGGGTGTAGCCGCGCGCGCGGCGGATGAAGGCGGCACGTGTGCCGTCGCGACGCACCACGCTATCATCGCAGCGGATGAGGATGTCGCGGTCGTGCACCAGCAGCACATCGGCAATGCCGCGCAGACGGGCTACCGCCTCGTCGTTGCCGGTCACCAGCGGTTCGCCGCCGGGGTTGGCACTGGTCATGACCAGCAGCAATTCCTGCGGTTGCTCCAGCCAGGCGGATCCCGCCGGACGCCCCGCCGCCTCGTGAAACAGCAGGTAGTGCAGCGGCGTGTACGGCAGCATGGTGCCCAGCCAGGCGATGCCCGGTGCCACTCCCTCCAGTTCGGAATCGCAACCGGCACGCTTGCGTAGCAGGACGATGGGGCGTTCCGGCGCTTCCAGCAACTCGCGTTCGGCGGGCGCCAGTTCCACCCGCTCGCTCAACGACGCGCTACCCGCCGCCATCACCGCCAGCGGTTTCTCCTCGCGCTGTTTACGCGCCCGCAGCCGCATCACGGCATCGGCGTTGCGCGCATCGCACACCAGATGAAAGCCGCCCAACCCTTTGATGGCCAGGATCTCTCCGCTATGTAAACGGCGCACGGTTTCGGCGATTGCGTCATCGCAAGCAACCGGTTCTCCGTCGCTATCGAGCAACGTCAGCCGCGGTCCGCACACCGGGCAGGCGTTGGGCTGAGCATGAAAGCGGCGGGCGTCGGGATCGTGGTATTCGCGCGCGCACTCGGGGCACTGCGTGAACCGCGCCATGGCGGTGTTGGGGCGGTCGTAGGGCAGCGCCGCGGTCAGCGTGTAACGCGGACCGCAATGGGTGCAGTTGAGAAACGGATAGCGATAGCGGCGATCGTTGCGGTCGAAGAGCTCTTCCAGGCACGCAGGGCACGTGGCGGCATCGGGGGTGATGCCGGTGCGCACTTCGCCGGTCCGGCTGGCGATGATGCGAAAGCCGCACTCGTCACCCGTCGCACGCAACGCGTCGCAGGTGAGCGCGTCGATGCGGGCAAGGGGAGGGATTTCCAGTCGCAGCCGATTCGTGAACCGCTCCAACGCGGCATCCGCGCCTTGCGCCTCGATCTCCACACCGGCGGCATCGTTACGCACCCAGCCGTCCAGCCCCAGCTCGGTCGCCAGGCGATAGACGTAAGGACGGAACCCCACACCCTGCACCTGCCCGCGCACGCGGATGCGTTTGCGACTTTGTACGGGAAGCGCGGTCACCGCCATAACAGATTCAGGCGTCCTCGCCCGCCTTCAGCGCAGCGAGTTGAGCTTCCAGCTCTGCGATGCGTTTCTGCAATCCATCCACCACGCCCGCTTTTTGCTGCAGCGCCTTGCGCCGACCCGCCTCGATCCAGGCCAACCATTCGTCCATGCCATCGCCGCGCGTGGCCGACACCTGCAACACCTCGATACCGGGTTTGACGCGCCGTGCGTACTCGATGCATTGCTCCACGTCGAAGTCGAGATGGGGCAGCAGGTCCACCTTGTTGAGCAGCATCAGGTCGGCGGCGTGGAACATGTCGGGGTACTTGAGCGGTTTGTCCTCGCCCTCGGTGACCGAGAGGATGGCCACCTTGTGGTGTTCACCGAGATCGAAGGCCGCCGGGCACACCAGGTTGCCCACGTTCTCCACCAGCAACAGGCTGTCGTCGGCGAGATTCAGCCGCTCAAGCGCATGCCCCACCATGTGCGCGTCCAGGTGGCAACCCTTGCCGGTGTTGATCTGCACCGCGGGCACCCCGGTGGCGCGGATGCGGTCGGCGTCGTGACTGGTCTGTTGATCGCCCTCGATGACGCCCACGGGGAGGCGCCCCTGCAGCCGTTCGATGGTCTTGGTGAGCAGCGTGGTCTTGCCCGAACCGGGGCTGGAGACCAGGTTGAGCACGAACATGCCGCGCTCGGCGAAGCGCTGGCGGTTGGCGGCGGCGTAACGGTCGTTCTTGCCCAGGATGTCCTGCTCGATCTGCACCATGCGCTCCTGGCTCATACCCGGCACATGGGCGCGCGCCGGCCCTTCGCCGAAGTGCAGATCGCCGTGTTCGTGATCGCCATGAGCGTGATCATGCTCGTGGCTGTGGAGGTAGTGATGCTCGTGCTCGTGGCTGTGGTGATGGTCGTGGCCATGGCCGTGATCATGCGGGTGTGCATGGTGGTGATCGTGGTCATGATCATGCTCGTGCACGTGGTCGTGACCGTGATCATGAGGATGATGGTGATCGTGATCGTGGGCGTGGCCTTCGACTCGCGTCTCGCCTTCGCCGCATCCGCAAACGGTACACATGATGAGACCTCCTACTCCACTTCCAGCTCTTTGACGCGCAGCTCGTCACCGCCGGTGAGGGTGCGCTGATAACCGCCGCAACACGGGCACGGATCGTACAAGGTGTCGAGGGTCACCGTGTCGCTGCACTGCATGCACCACGCCTGGCCCGGCACCTCGACGATCTCCAGCGCCGCGCCGTCGGCGATGCCGCCCTTGATCACCACGTCGAAACAAAAACGCAGGCTCTCCACTTCGACGTGCGAAAGACGACCGATCTCCAACACCACGGTCTTGACCCGCCGGTAGCCCTCTTTCGCGGCGTTCTCTTCGAGAATCTGCACCACTCCTTCGGCCAGTGACATCTCATGCATAGTCGATAGCCACCTTGAAGCCGACGCAGGGGTCGAGGGCCAATACCGCGAGCCGCGCCTGCCGTTCCAATTCGCCGAAGTCGGCCGCCGGCCAGCCCGCCAATTCCCGGGTCAGCGGTCCGTGCGGGTGAAAATTCCATTCCGTGGGAGCCAGTATGCGGTAGGCGGCGATACGCCCATCGGCGATGCTCACGGCGTGCAGCAGCAACCCGCGCGCCGTCTCCACCCAAGCGTAGCCGCTTCCCATCTCCAGCGGCCCGCCGCCCAACCAGGCCTCGGCCTGCTCCGGAGCGGGCACCGTCCGCAGCAGCGCCAGCGCTGCGGCCAGCTCATCCAGCCGCGCCGCTTGGCGCAGCAGACGCCGGTCGCAGCCGGCCGCGCGCAAGGCGGCGATCAGCGGCGCGTGCCAGCGCCGCGCCAACGCCCCGGTCTCGGGATGACCCGCTCGCCACTGCGGGGCGGCGGCGAACGTCGGGTCCGCCAGCAGCTGGGCGGCCAGTTCACACACCTCATCGTTCACGGCGGCGGCCGTCAGCAGACCGGCGCCCTCCGAGCTGTGGTCCGCTTGGGCATCGAAACAGCGCAGCGCGCGCGCCACCACCGTTTCGCCCCGCTCCAGCCACTGTCCGAAAGCCTCGGCAGTAGACCATCCGCCCGTATCCCGCCCGAACACGTCGGTGGCAAAACACGCTGTCAGTGCCTCGACCGTATCCTCCAGCGCGGCCGTGTCGGGTGGCTCCGGAGCCGTGCCGGGGAGCTGCATGCGCTGTGCGCCCTGGACCTGTTTGAACAGCGCCGCCAACCGCTGCCGCACCGCGGCGACACGCTCCACGGGCGCCGCTTCGCCCACGGCGGCCGGCAGATCTACCAGCAGACGCCACAGCGTCTCCTGCACCTGTTCAGCCACCACCAGCCAGCCGCGCAGCGCCACGGTGGCAGGATCGGCTGGCAGTCCCAGCGCCTGTTCGGCAGCGGTGACGCCGGCAACGGCCTGCGCCCGTCCACAGAGACTGAACAGCAGCGGCACCATGCCCAAAGCCTCCTCCACGCGCTTGCCTTCCAGTACGCGGCTGAGCATGGTCGGCCGCGTGGATTGCAGCTTCACGGCGGTGACCCGTTCATCGGCGACGCTCAACGCGACGCTCACCTCGCCTTCCGCAATCACCGTCCGCACTCCGCGCGTTCAGCGACACCGCATGCCGCGGTCAATCGCGGCCCCCGCGCAGGAAATGGCGCCGCGAAACGCCTTTGGAGGTCAACGGCTCTTCCGGCTGCGCGGCAGCAGCGTGCGCCGCCTGCGCCTCACCCGCACCCCCGTTGGCAAAGAGCTGCGCCATCAGCGCCTCGGCCGAGGCACGCGCCGTCGCTTGATCGGTAAACTGCGTGACCGGCGACATCAGGGTGCAGACGTGATAGGGCCCGAAACCCGCCTCCTGGTCCATCAGGAAATCGTAGTCGCCGAGGGGCAGTGCCCAGCTGTAGCTCGCACCTCGCGCCACCCGCGGCCAGGTCGCCTCATCACCGGGCAACACGTAGAGACCGATGTGCCACGGCGTAACCAGCACGCCCACCCACTGCCCCTGCCAGCGGCGAAAGCCCACCGCCTCCACGTCGATGTAGGGATTCAGTATCGGCAGGTCCGTCATGCGCTCGGCTTGAATGCGGCGAAAGGTCTCGACCAGGCGTTGCGGCAGATCGTCCGTGGAATAGGCGGTGGGCGACTCAAAACTCATGGATTGGAGACTCCTGGCGGGCGTCAATCTGCCGGTTTGGGCGAGGCGCCATCCTGCAAATCGAGGAAATACCCGCTCACGTCGGTGGCGCCGTTCATCACCGCCTCCACCGCATCCAGCGCATCGTCGATGCGCGCGGCCTCCTCCGCGGTGAGCACTTCGCGGGCGGAACCAATAAATGCCAGCACCCAGGTCCCCACCTCCTGCGGTCCCACCAGCATCATATTGAGCTGCTCGCGGCGGCCGCGCCCCTCGCATTCGGCCACGAACTCGTTGCAGGAGAGCACCTTCATGGGAATGCCTACACACATCGCGCTACCCTCTTCCCCCGCTCATGGTGCGCATTCGCTCGCGCCAACATCCTGACAATCATCAAACCGCCGGCGCATCGACGGCGTCCACGCAAGGCCGCGGCGCCATTCCCAGCTCCGTCAGTTCCGCCACCACAGCGGCGATCATCGGCTCCATGCACGCCTCGATTTCGGGCGACATCTCCAATCCGGTTCCCAGATCCTTGGGCACCACACCGATCACCACCACGTGGTCCGGCTTTTCGCCGGCCAGCGTCAGGGCGGCAAGCACATCGGAGATGGCGAGTTGGTGGGGCGAAATCTTGGTGCGGAAGAAGGCCGGCACCTCATCGCCCGCCAGGCGCACCACGGTCGCCGGCGGCGCGCCGGTTTTCACCGCGTCCACCAGGATCACGTGGTCGCGGCCCGCCATGGCATTCATCAGCTCCATGCCGGCGGTGCCGCCGTCCAGCAGCTCGACGCCGTCGGGAAAACGGTAGCGCCGTTCCAGCGCCTCGATGACGCGCACGCCGACACCCTCATCCTTGAGCAGCAGATTTCCCACACCCAGTACCAATACCGACATGAACCGTTCACCCCGCTCCGTTACCGACCTCACTATACCGCACGCGCCGCTGCGTTCCAGGCACCCTCCCCAAACGCATCGCTTCACCTTGCGTTTTGCAGGGATTTCGGTCTCCCAATGCGACACAGGGCGGCCCCTGGACCTCGCCAGGGGCCGCCCTGCCCCGAACTGCCGCCGTTCCTTTTTCGGCTATACGGCTTTGATGCTCACCGCCTGCTGCGACTCGTTGTCCACCACGTGTACCGCGCACGCCAGGCACGGATCGAACGAATGCACCGTGCGCAGCACCTCCAGCGGTTTTTCCGGATCGGCGATGGGGTTGTCCACCAGGCTCGCCTCGTAAGGACCCATGGCGTCGTTGGCATCGCGCGGACCGGCGTTCCAGGTAGAGGGCACTACGCATTGGTAGTTCTTGATCTTGCCGTCCTCGATCACCACCCAGTGCGACAACACGCCGCGCGGCGCCTCGTGGTAGCCGAATCCGCGCACTTCACCCTTGGGGAACTCAGGACGGTTGAAGGTGGTGTAGTCGCCCTTGCCGATGTTCGCCATCAGCAGCCCCCACTGGTCGGCCAGGTGATCCTGCAGCACCGCCGAGCGGATGGCGCGCGCTGCGTGGCGCCCGATGGTGGAGTGCAGCGCGGTCAGCGGTACCTTGGAACCCACCAGCGAACTCACCGTATCCATGGTCTGGTTGAGGTAGCCCTGGGTACGCTTGTCGCCCGCCGCCGCCATGCACAGCACGTTGGCCAGCGGCCCCACTTGGGCGCGCTTGTTCATGAAGGTGGGCGCCTTGACCCAGGAGTACTTGCCGTCGTCCTGGAACCCGGTGTAGTTGGGGTTGGTCTCGCCATCGAAGGGATGGAGCGGATCGGCGCTGCTCTCGTAGTAGGAGTGCTTGATCGACTCACGCACGTTGTCGCGGAAGTAGCCGTCCTGATAGTTGGTGATGGGCTTGAAGGTGCTGAGGTCGCCATTCTCGATGTAGCCGCCCGGCATGGCAAAGGTCGTTCCCTTGCCGTCCAACGGTACGTCGGGCACCGAAAGATAGTTGGTGACGCCGGAACCGTAGCCGGTCCAATCGGCATAGAACGCGCCCACGGCGGCCACGTCCACCAGGTAGGCGTTGAGCACGAAATCGCGCAGCTTGTCGATGGCCGCCTTCACCGCGAACAGCCGCTCCACGGTGAGTGTGGACTGGCTGTCGGGGTTGATGGGATTGGCCACACCGCCCACGGCCAGGTTTTGGATGTGGGGCGACTTGGAGCCCAGGATGGAGACGATCTTGTTCGCCTCGCGCTGGTACTCCAGGGCTTGCAGGTAGTGCGCCGCGGCCAGCAGGTTCACCTCCGGAGGCAGCTTCATGGCGGGATGCCCCCAATAGGCGTTGGCGAAGGGGCCGAGTTGGCCCGACTCCACGAATGCCTTGAGCCGCTCCTGCACCGCCTTCATCTGCTTGTAGGAGTTGTGCGGCCAGTCGGAGAGACTCTCGGCCAGCTGCGAGGTCTTCCGGGGATCGGCCTGCAACGCCGAGACGATGTCCACCCAGTCCAGCGCCGACAGATGATAGAAGTGGACGATGTGATCGTGCAGGCCATGCGCGGTCATGATCAGGTTGCGGATGTACTGCGCGTTCATGGGGATTTCCATGTCCAGCGCATTCTCCACCGCGCGCACCGAGGTGATGGCGTGCACCGTGGTGCAGACGCCGCAGATGCGCTGGGTGAAGACCCAGGCATCGCGCGGATCGCGGCCCAACAGGATCTTTTCGATGCCGCGCCACATGGTCCCAGACGACCACGCGTTGCTGACCTTGCCGTTGTCCACTTCACAGTCGATGCGCAGGTGACCTTCGATGCGGGTGATCGGGTCAACAGTGATTCGCTTTGCCACAGGGATTCTCCTCACTCAATTCGTTTAGGCGTGGGCCGCGGTCTGATGCATGACCGGGAACCGCTTGATCAGGTAGATGAAGACCAGCACTTCGATGCTGAACACACCGGTAGTGACCAGCACCTCCGCAACGGAGGGGAAGTACTGGTAGCCGTCGGGCGCGTTGTAGCCCACGAGGAAGGCGTTGATGCGGTAGACCGATGCCGCTGCCAGCATGCAGGCGGCCGCCAGGAACAGCAGACGCGGATTGCGCCGGTTGCCCTTGGAGGCCATCACCACGATGGGGACGACGAACAGCGCGGTCTCGATCCAGAACATCAGGCTGCGCACACCACCGTTGAAGGCGTGACCGAGTTTGCCGTTGACCAACAGTTCACCGAAGCGCAACACCAGATAGGCACCGAGCAACGCGACGATGATGCCGGCCAGCCGCTCGTACAACGGCACCTCCGACGGCAGCCGGAAACGCAGGGAAGAGAGCGACCCCTCGAACACCACAATGGAAAAGCCCATGGTGATGGCGGTAACCAGGAACAGCAGCGGCAACAGCTCGTTCGCCTGCCACAGCGGATCCACCTTGCCACCCAGCACGATGAGCAGCGAGCCCAGCGACGACTGGTGCATGGTGGGCAGCAGCACGCCGATGGCGATGAAGACGAACAGCACCTTGTTCAAGGTCTGCTCCAGAGCGCCCAGCTTGAACCGCTGCGCAATGGCGGGCGCAAACTCGATGAACAGCACGATGATGTAGGCGAACACGCACAACCCCACTTCGAGCATCACCGAGTTGAGGTTGGCCATGCTGGGCATGAAGATGTGGTAGAAGTTCCAGTAGCGTCCCATATCGAAGAACGCCGCCGCACCGCCCAAGGCGTAGCCGAGCAGACTCGCCAGAATGGCCGGCCGCATCAGCGGATGGTACTGCCCCTTGTTCGCCACGTAGACCACCAGCGCCAACGCATAGCCGCCGCAGGCGAAGGCGGTACCGATGACGATGTCCATCACCACCCAGATACCCCACGGGTAACCGTTGTTGAGGTTGGTGACCGAACTCAGCCCGGTGCTGAAACGTTCGACCAGCAACACGACGGCGATCAACGCCAGGGTCAGGAACAGAATGAACGGCAAGGTAAGCAGCCTGCCGCCCAATGGTTTGTGCGCATGCATCGCTAATCCCCCCTCACAGTTCTTCATCGTGGTGCTGGTTCTTCGACGCCCGACGGGCGGCGAACAGCAACCCCGCCAGCACGGCACCGGGGGCGATCATCCCCTGGTAGAGCGTGTGCTGGATTCCCTCGGAGCGGCTCGCGTAGGAGCGTTCCGGCAACACCGGCAGCCCCAGCTTCTGATAGGGCACGCCCGAGATCACCAGCACCTGAGTACCGCCACCCTCTTTTTCGCCGAAGATGTGCTGCTCGTAGGCGGGAGCCGGCTTCTCGTGGGTGTGGAACGGATCGATCACGTTGCCGCGCGGATAGACGGTGGTATCACCGGGTTTGAGCGCCACGCGGCGCTTGGCCTCGGCGAGTATTTGCTCGCGCGTACCGAACAGCGAGGCCCCGGTGGGACACACCTCCACGCAGCCCGGCAGCATGCCCTGGTTGAGGCGCTCCACACCCTGTTGGTTGCAGAACTGGCACTTGCGGATCTGCCCCAGCGCCTTGCTCAGTTCGAACTTGGGCACGTTGTAGGGGCAGGCGTAGACGCAGTAGCGGCAGCCGATGCAGTTCTCCTTGTGGTGGGTGACGACGCCGGTATCGGCATCTTTGCGCATGGCGCTCACCGGACACACCGACACGCACCCCGGATCGACGCAGTGCTTGCAATGATCCTTGACGAAGGCGTAACCGTCCACCGCGCGATCCTTCACCGCGGCGGTTCCGTTCTTGTAGACCTTGATGACGTTGAGGGTCTTTTCGCCCAGATCGCTCGCCGCATCCCACAACGGTTCGTGCCCGGTGAAATCGGCGGGCATGCCGTTGACCTCTTTGCACTTGCTGACGCACGCCTTGCAGCCGATGCAAAGCGTCGAGTCGTACAACATGGCCACTGCGTTGGCGGGCGGTTCCCGATTGGGCCGCGCCTCGGCGGTGCCGGCGGCCATGGCCCCCGCCACCACGGCGCCGCTGCCCGCCGCCTTGAGAAAGTCTCTGCGTTTCATGGCATCCCCCGCTCAGCTGTCGCTGTCGTCGCCGCGCCCCATACGCGAACCGGCTACCGCGCCGGCACCCACCGCCGCACCGGCCAGGCCGGCGAGCAGTGCAGCGGTGCCCGCGGAGATTCCCTCGCCGTGTTCGGCGCCCACTTCGGGGAACGCGGTGGGCGGATGCAGATTCTTGACGTCGGCCAGGGCATGGATCGGTTTGGTGAAGCCAACACCCTGCTCGGTGCAGCCGAAGCAGCCGTGGCCGGTGGCCACCGGCCAGCTGGCGTTGCCCACGTCGCCGAACAGCACCGCCGGACAGTTGGCGTAGGTCTCGGGGCCTTTGCAGCCGAGCTTGTAGAGGCACCAGCCCTGACGGTGACCGTCGTCGCCGAACTCCAGCGCGAAGCGCCCGGCGTTGAAATGGGCGCGGCGCTCGCAGTTCTCGTGGATCAACCGACCGTAGGCGAACTTGGGCCGCCCCTTCTCATCCAGCGCCGGCAGCTTGCCGAAGGCGACGAAGTGCAGCACCGTGGAGAGGAAGTTGTAGGGGTTGGGCGGGCAGCCGGGGATGGTGACCACCGTCTTCCCGGCCAGCACCTGCGGCGCGCCCTTGGCGCCGGTGGGGTTGGGTCCGCTGGAGGGGATGCCGCCCCAACTGGCGCAGGAACCAATGGCCACCACGGCCGCGGCGTGCTCGGCCGCCTCGGTGACGTGCTCCAGGATGGTCTTCTGCGCCACCTTGCAGTAGACGCCATCGTCCTTGGTGGGGATGGCGCCCTCCACCACTAGCAGGTAGCTACCCTTGTTCTCCTCCATGGAACGGCGCTTGTTCTCCTCCGCCTGATGGCCGGCGGCGGCGGAGAGCGTCTCGCCGTAATCCAGCGAGATCAGGTCGAGGATCAGGTTCTCCAGCGTGGGGTGCTGGGAACGCAACAGCGACTCGGTGCAGCCGGTGCACTCCTGCCCCGACAGCCAGATCACCGGCGGTCGCTTGGGATTGGCTGCGGCGTGGGCGATCTGGATGCCTGCCGTGCTCGACAGGCCCATGGTAGCCGCCACGCCGGTGCAGAATTTCATGAAACCACGGCGTGAGATACCGAGCTGCGCACTGATCTGATCCAGTTGCCGCTCGACGGACGTCGTATCGTGTGTCTGTTGCATAAGAGTTACTCCCCCCGGTGCCCTAAGGGCTGATGTTGTATCTGGCAGGGGAAGCAATCGGTATGCCACTACGCAGTGGCGGCTATTTATGACCGATTAACAAAAACTTATTGCGGCGCAGCACGCCATTTCGCTCACCACGAAGTGATCACCAGGTTTGCAGAAACGGGGTAAATATCGGTTAAAAGGTTTCCACTTGAAGTGGTAACCAATATTCCAGAATGGACGAAACGCAGAGATCCGGCGTCAGGGCGCCGTATGGGCCGGAAGGCGCAGCACGAACCAGGCGCCACCGTCGGGATGATTGCCCGCCTCCAACGTACCGCCGTGGCGCTCGACGATGCCGTAGCTGATGGAGAGCCCAAGGCCGGTTCCCTCGCCCGGCGGCTTGGTAGTGAAGAAGGGATCGAAAAGACTGCCCAGGTCGTCGGCAGGGATACCCGGGCCGTTGTCCACCACGCTCACCTCGATCCACGTCCCGTCGTTGCTGCCCGAGATCTTCAGCCACGGGTTCGTCACACCGGCGGTGGCATCCAGTGCGTTCTGTACCAGGTTGATGAACACCTGCTGCAGGTGCCCCACCGTGCCCATCACCGGGAGCCTCTCCGGCAGCTCGGTGTGCACAACGAAATCCGCCCCCGCCGCCTTGGTCACCCAGTGCACCGACTGGTTGATGACCTCAACCAGGTTGAACGGACGGTCTTCCTCCTGCCCCATAACCGAAAAGCGCTTGAGGCCGTCGACGATGTCGCGCGTACGCTCCGCCCCCTCGATGGTGCCCTCGATGAGCGGCCCCAGGTCCTCCAGGATGCGGTCGATGCGCAGCTCCTTGCGCATCTCGCGGCACATCTGGGGGTTGCAGTCTTCCGTGTGAATGGAATCGAGGTAGTGCTGCAGGCGCTCGCCGTAGCGCTTCATGGCGAAGACGTTGCCCAACACGAAACTGATGGGGTTGTTGAGCTCGTGCGCCACGCCGGCCACCAAGCGACCCAGGCTGGCCATTTTCTCAGAGTGGATCAGTTGCTGCTGGGTCCGTTTCAGCGCCTCGTGGGTGGCGCGCAGCTGCTGGTAGGCGCGGCGCAGCTCCCCAACCGGACGTCCGATGATCACCATGCCCACCACCCGGCCGTGGGGATCGTAGCGCGGGGTGCAATTGACGGCCACCGAGACCTCGCCACCGTCGTCGGCCAGCAAGCGGATCTCGCAATCCTCCACGGGATGCTCGGCCAGGTGCAGCGGAAAAGCGGCCACCTGGTTGCGCGACACGTCGTCGGCGCACAGCTCCCCCAGCGATCGGCCGACCAGGCTCTGCTCGGCATGACCGATCAAGCGCGCCAGAGCCCGGTTGGCGTTCTGGATGCGGCCGTGGCGGTCGCACACCACCAGCACGTCGGACATGGAATCGAGCACGCTCTCGATGAACCGCTGGGTCTCTTCGAGGGCGGTATTCTTCTCTTCCAGCGCCACCTGGTATTGCAGGAGGTCGCTGTAGACCTCGTCCATCTTGCGGATCACCTCGATCCAGGTGGCCTCGCCCACATGCTGCGGCGGTGCGGCATCCGCAAAGCTCGCCAAATGCTCCGCTTGCGCGCCCGGATGCGGGACGGTCGCGGCGTGAGGGGACGGTTTGGAGGGAGATTTCATCGCTCGGCGGGCAGTCAGGTCCTCGACAAGACTAGCGCCACGTGCAGGCAAGATAAAGCACCCGCGCCCACAACCGCCGCTCGACCGGCGAACCTCGACTACTATTCTGATGTATCAGGAATTTCCGCCGTGAACCGCTATGGACAGACAGTGATGCAGCGTCGGACCTCAACCACCGCAGACACCTTTTATACGCGCGATTTTGTAGGTTATAATCCAATAAATTTCGCTAATGCCAACGAGACTCTCTTTCGCCGATGAGCGCCATCCTTAAACTTTTCAGAGAAAATTCATATCTTTACGGCGGAAACGCCGCGTTTATCGAAGACCTCTACGAGAGCTATCTGCAAGACCCAACCTCGGTGTCGCGCCAGTGGCAAGCCTATTTCAACGGTCTGCAAGAGGGCACGGCCCCGCGCGATCTGCCCCACGGCCCGGTCCGTCAGGCCTTTGAGCGCCTGGACACCCGCCCGCGCCGCAGCGCCGCCCGCGCCGCCACCTCGCCCGGGTTCGACGCCCAGATCGCCGAGAAGCAGGCCGCGGTGCTGCGCCTGATCAACTCCTACCGTTTCCGCGGCCACCAGCAGGCGCGCATCGATCCCATCGAGCTGCGTGAGCGCGACGAAGTGCCCGAGCTGGATCCGGCCTACCATCACCTGGCGCCGACGGACATGGACACCGAGTTCAATACCGGCAGCCTGTTCGCCGCCGAACGCCTGCCGCTGCGCGACATCATCAAGATCCTGCACGCCACCTACTGCGGCACCCTGGCTGCGGAGTACATGTATATCGCCGACACCCAGCAGAAGCGCTGGATCCAGCAGCGTATGGAGGGTGTGCAAGGTTACTTCAAACACACCATCGAGACGCGCCGCCGCGCCCTGGAGCGCATCACCGCGGCGGAAGGCCTGGAGCGCTACCTGCATTCCAAATACGTGGGTCAGAAGCGCTTCTCGCTGGAAGGCGGCGAATCGCTGGTGCCGCTGCTTGACGAGCTGATCCAGCGCGCCGGCACCCAAGGCATCAAGGAGATCGCCATCGGCATGGCCCACCGCGGCCGCCTCAACGTGCTGATCAACATCGTCGGCAAGAACCCGCGCGAGCTGTTCGAGGAGTTCGAGGGCAAATACGACATCAAGCTCACCTCCGGCGACGTGAAGTACCACCAGGGCTTCTCCTCCGACGTGCAGACGCAGGGCGGCAACGTCCACTTGGCGCTGGCCTTCAACCCTTCGCACCTGGAGATCGTCAGCCCGGTGGTGGAGGGTTCGGTGCGTGCCCGCCAGCAACGCCGCGGCGATCACAAGGGTGCACAGGTGCTACCCATCTCCATCCACGGCGACGCAGCCTTCGCCGGCCAGGGCGTGGTGCAAGAGACGCTCAACCTCTCCACCACGCGCGGCTACGCCACCGGCGGCACGGTGCACATCATCGTCAACAACCAGATCGGATTCACCACCAGCCACCCGCTGGACGCCCGCTCCACCTTCTACTGCACCGACGTCGCCAAGATGGTGGAAGCGCCCATCTTCCACGTCAGCGCGGACGACCCCGACGCGGTGATCTTCGCCGTGCAGACCGCCATGGATTTCCGCACCGAATTCCACAAAGACGTGGTGATCGACCTGGTCTGCTACCGCCGCCACGGCCACAACGAGGCCGACGAGCCGTCCGCCACGCAGCCGGTGATGTACACCAAGATCAAGGCCCATCCCACCACCCGGCAGATCTACGCGCGCCGCCTCGAGGACGAGAACGTCATCCCGGCCGGCGAATCCGACCGTATGGTCGAAGAGTACCGCCAGGCACTGGACGACGGGCGCATCGTCGCGCGCAACATTCTCGAAAACGTCAAGCACGAGTTCCTGGTGGACTGGTCGCCCTACTTCGACAGCAAGTGGGACGATCCGGTGACCACGGCCGTTTCGCTGGAGGCGCTGAAAGAGCTGGGCCAGCGCATCACCTTCGTTCCCGAAGGGGTGGAACCGCATCCGCGTGTGGCGCGTATCCTGCGCGACCGCGAGAAGATGGCCGCCGGTGCGCTGGGTATGGACTGGGGCTTCGCCGAAACCATGGCCTATGCCACGCTGATCAAGGACGGCTACCCGATCCGCATCTCGGGCCAGGATGCCGGCCGCGGCACCTTCTTCCACCGTCACGCCGTGATCCACAACCAAAACGACGGCGGCACCTACGTGCCGCTGCAGCACCTGTTCGAAGGCCAGTCGCACTTCGTGGTGATCGACTCGGTGCTCTCCGAAGAGGCGGTGCTGGGCTACGAATACGGCTACGCCACCGCCGAGCCGCGCTCGCTGGTGGTCTGGGAGGCGCAGTTTGGCGATTTCGCCAACGGCGCGCAGGTGGTGATCGACCAGTTCATCAGCTCCGGCGAAGTGAAGTGGGGCCGCATGTGCGGGCTGGTGATGCTGCTGCCCCACGGCTTCGAAGGCCAGGGCCCCGAGCACTCCTCGGCGCGACTGGAGCGCTACCTGCAGTTGTGCGGCGACTACAACATGCAGGTGTGCGTGCCCACCACGCCGGCGCAAATTTTCCATTTGCTGCGCCGGCAGATGGTCCGCCCCTACCGCAAACCTTTGGTGGTGATGAGCCCCAAGAGCCTGCTGCGCCACAAGCTGGCCGTCTCCAGTCTCGAGGATCTCAGCGAGGGCGAGTTCCAGGTGGTGATCCCGGAAGTCGACGCCATCGATCCCAAGCAGGTCGCACAGGTGGTACTCTGCACCGGCAAGGTCTATTACGATCTGCTGGAGGAACGCCGCGCGCGGGAGATCGACAACGTCGCCGTCATCCGCGTCGAGCAGCTCTACCCGTTCCCGCGCGAGGCACTGACCGCGGAACTGAAACGCTACTCCAACGCAACGCGCATCGTGTGGTGCCAAGAAGAGCCGCAGAACCAGGGTTCGTGGTATCAGATCCGCCACCACCTGTTGGCGTGCAAACACAAAGAGCAGTCGCTGGCCTACTCCGGACGTGCCGTCTCCGCCTCACCGGCGGTGGGCAGCCTGAAACTCCATGTGGAGCAGCAGAAGGGGCTGGTCGACGAAGCGCTCACGCTGAAGAAGAGCAGCAAAAAGAGATCGCAATAGTCACTCGAATCAACCGCAACTCGACGCTATTGATAGTCTGAAACCACAACCCCTCCTGTCATGGGTGGTCGCGCATGAGCACCCCACGGAAGGCAGGAGCCAGAGCGGAAAGGGGAACCATGCGCATTGAAGTGAAAGTTCCGGTGCTACCGGAATCGGTGACGGAAGCCACTCTGCTGACTTGGCACAAGAAGGCCGGCGACGCAGTCACACGCGACGAAAACCTGGTCGACATCGAGACCGACAAGGTGGTTCTGGACGTGCCCGCGCCGGACAACGGCGTGCTGGTGGAGCTGCTCAAACAGGAAGGCGACACCGTCATGGGCCAGGAGCTGATCGCCGTGGTCGATACCGAAGCGACCGCCGCGACGTCCGAAAAGGCCACCACTTCCGCCGCCACCGCCGCAACGGCTGCGACCGTCGCTCCAGCGGCTTCAGCCAATCCCGCGCTCAGCCCGGCCGTGCGCCATCTGATCGAAGAGCACGGCCTCGATGCCTCGCGCATCTCCGGCACCGGCCGCGACGGACGCATCCTCAAGGAAGACGTGCTCGCCTACATGAAAGGCAACGGCGAACCGGCGCCTGCACAGAAGGCGGCCAATCCTGATCCCGCCCCGGCGCCCGCAACGGCGCCGGCGCCAGCCAAGCCTTCCACCGTGGTGGAGCTGCCTAGCGTCGGCGACCGCCTGGAGCGCCGCGTCCCCATGACGCGCCTGCGCCAGCGCATCGCCGAGCGGCTCAAGGAGGCGCAGAATACCGCGGCCATCCTGACCACGTTCAACGAAGTCAACATGCAGCCGGTGATGGAGCTGCGCAACCGCTACAAGGATCGCTTCGAGAAGGAGCACGGCATCAAGCTCGGCTTCATGTCGTTCTTCGTCAAGGCCAGTGTCGAGGCGCTGAAACGTTTCCCGGCGGTCAACGGTTCCATCGACGGCACCGACATCGTCTACCACGGCTTCTACGACATCGGTATCGCGGTCTCGGCACCGCGCGGCCTGGTGGTTCCCATCCTGCGCGACGCCGACCACCTCACCTTCGCGGAGATCGAAAAAGGCATCGCCGACTTCGGCAAGAAGGCCAAAGACGGCACGCTCTCCATCGAGGAGCTGACCGGCGGCACCTTCTCCATCTCCAACGGCGGCATCTTCGGTTCGCTCAATTCGACGCCCATCCTCAATCCGCCGCAAAGCGCCATCCTCGGCATGCACAAAATCCAGGAGCGCCCGATGGTGGAGAACGGTCAGATCGTGATCCGGCCCATGATGTACTTGGCGCTCTCCTACGATCACCGCATCATCGACGGACGCGAGGCGGTGCAGAGCCTGGTGACCATCAAGGAGTGCCTGGAAGACCCGGCGCGCCTGCTGCTCCACGTGTAATCATCCGGTAACCCCGTGCGTCCCTAATGGGACGTACGGGATACCGTGCCAATAAGAATTATGAGGAGACCAACCATGGCCAAATCGTTCGATGTAGTGGTAATCGGCGGCGGTCCCGCCGGCTACGTCGCCGCCATCCGCGCCGCCCAGCTCGGACTGAAAACCGCGTGCGTGGACAAGTGGATCAACAAACAGGGCAAACCCGCCCTGGGCGGCACCTGCCTCAACGTGGGCTGCATCCCCTCCAAGGCGCTGCTGGACTCCTCCGAACATTACCACCGTCTGGTACACGACCTGCCCAAACACGGCATCAAGGCCAAGGAGATCAGCGTCGACGTCAAGGCGATGATCAAGCGCAAAGACGAGGTGGTGCAGAAACTCACCGGCGGTGTGGAGATGCTGTTCAAGGTCAACAAGGTCGAGTGGCTCAAGGGCCACGGGCGGCTGCTCGCCGGGAAGCAGGTGGAGATCACCCCCAGCGACGGCAAGGGCGAACCCGAGATCGTCCAGGCCGGCAACGTCATCCTGGCCAGTGGCTCCACACCTTCCGACATCGGCGCCGCGCCCCTGGACGGCGACCGCATCGTCGACTCCACCGGGGCGCTGGAGTTCGCCGAAGCCCCCAAACGCCTCGGCATCATCGGCGGCGGCGTCATCGGGCTGGAGCTGGGCAGCGTCTGGCGCCGGCTCGGCTCCAACGTCACCATTCTCGAAGCGCAGGAGAGTTTCCTCGCCCACACCGACCAGCAGATCGCCCGCGACGCGCTCAAGCAGTTCACCAAGCAAGGGCTGGAGATCAAGCTGGGCGCCCGCGTCACCGCCACCAAGGTCAACCCCAAATCGGTGACCGTGGAGTACAAGGACAGCGAGGGCGACCACAAATTCCAGGTGGACAAGCTGATTGTCGCCGTCGGCCGCCGCCCGTACACCGACAACCTCATCGCACCCGAGGCCGACATCCTGCTCGACGAGGCCGGTTTCGTGCACGTGGACGAACAGTGGCGCGCCAACCAGCCCGGCATCTACGCCATCGGCGACGTGATCGGCGGCCCGATGCTGGCGCACAAGGGTTCCGAAGAGGGCGTCGCAGTGGCGGAGATCATCGCCGGCGGCCACGGCCACGTGAACTACAACGCCATCCCGCTGGTGATCTACACCGACCCTGAGATCGCCTGGGTGGGACGCACCGAAGAGCAGCTCAAGAGTTCGGGCATCGCCTATAAAACGGGCACATTCCCCTTCGCCGCCAACGGCCGCGCCCTGGCGATGGACAAGGGTACCGGCCTGGTGAAAATCCTTGCCGATGCCGAGACCGACCGCATCCTGGGTGTGCATATGATCGGCCACATGGTCTCGGAGCTGCTGCAGGAAGCGGTGGTGGCCATCGAATTCCAGGCCAGCGCCGAAGACCTGGCGCGTACCATCCATGCCCACCCTGGGCTGTCGGAGGCCGTGCACGAAGCGGCGCTCGCGGTGGACAAACGCGCGCTGCACAAGTCGAACTAGTTGGTTCGCAACACCCAACGCAGAGACGCGGCGCAACAAAGGACGCAGAGTCAAACAGGGCAATGGCAAGTACCTTTCCCCAAGCCAACCTCGATTGGCTCTCTCTGCGCCTCTGTGCCTCTGCGTTGGAAGTTCATAGTCAATAGAGAGCACCCGCCATGACCGTCATCCGCCAAGACGACTTCATCCAGAGCATCGCCGACGCCTTCCAGTTCATCTCCTATTACCACCCCCAGGACTACGTCCAGGCACTGGCCGCCGCTTACGAGCGCGAGCAGAGTCCGGCGGCGAAGAATGCCATGGCACAGATCCTGGTCAACTCGCGCATGTGCGCCGAGGGCCACCGTCCCATCTGCCAGGACACCGGCATCGCCGTGGTGTTTCTCAAGGTCGGCATGAACGTGCAGTGGGACGCGACCATGGGTGTCGACGACATGGTCAACGAGGGCGTGCGCCGCGCTTACCAACATGCCGACAACACTCTGCGCTTCTCGGTGCTGGCCGATCCCGCCGGCAAGCGCACCAACACCCGCGACAACACCCCGGCGGTGATCCACTACGAGATCGTGCCGGGCGACACGGTGGATGTGATCGTTGCCGCCAAGGGTGGCGGCTCGGAGAACAAAACCAAGATGGTGATGCTCAATCCCAGCGACTCCATCGTCGACTGGATATTGAAGACCGTACCCACCATGGGCGCCGGCTGGTGTCCGCCCGGCATCCTCGGCATCGGTATCGGCGGCACGCCGGAGAAGGCGGTCTATCTCGCCAAGAAATCGCTCATGGAGCCAGTCAACATTCAGGAATTGCAGGCGCGCGGCCCCAGCAACCGTGCCGAGGAACTGCGTCTGGAACTCTACGAAAGGGTCAATGCACTGGGCATCGGCGCACAGGGTCTTGGCGGAATCACCACCGTGCTCGACGTCAAGGTGCTCGACTACCCCACCCACGCCGCATCGCTGCCGGTAGCGATGGTGCCCAACTGCGCCGCCACCCGTCATGCGCACTTCGTGCTCGATGGTTCGGGCGCGGCAGAACTCAAACGTCCCAGCCTAGACGACTGGCCGCAGCTCGACTTCGATCCCAGCGAAGGCGCGCGCCGCGTCAACCTCGACACCGTCACGCCGCAAGAGGTACAGAGCTGGCGCCCGGGCGAGAACCTGCTGATCTCCGGCAAACTGCTCACCGGACGCGATGCCGCGCACAAGCGCATTGCCGATCTCTTCGCCAACGGCGAGTCGCTGCCGGAAGGCGTCGACTTCACCAACCGCTTCATCTACTACGTCGGCCCAGTGGACCCGGTGGGCGACGAAGCGGTCGGCCCCGCCGGCCCCACCACCGCCACGCGCATGGACAAGTTCACCGACATGATGCTGGAGCAGACCGGTCTGCTGGGCATGGTGGGCAAGGCCGAACGCGGCCCCGTGGCCATCGACACCATCCAGCGCCACAAGGCGGTCTATCTCATCGCTGTAGGCGGAGCCGCCTA
>JBNKCG010000129.1:0-1736 GCA_050287605.1 Gammaproteobacteria bacterium
CTCCCCCGTGGTGCGGTCGATCAACATCGCCATATCGAACTTCCTCGCCACCAACGGCAGATAGAACACCTGATCCTGCTGCTTGTGGTACTTGGCAAGAACGTCCTGGAGCAACTGCTCTTTCGCAGCGTCCTGCCCCACCAGCCGGGTCACCTCCCGGCCATGTTTTAGGGCGCCCTGCACCTGCGTGGAATAGGGCTCATAGTATTTGGGCAGCCGATCGATATCTTTTCCTCCCGCAACGGCAGACCACAGTACATTGCTCCGCTCTTCGGGATCGGCGGGACGCACGGCTGCGGCCAGGCGGGGCCCGGTCCAGGACAGCGAGCGAAATTCCGGACGCGCCGCCGCCAGATCCTTGTCGTCCAGCTCGTTGGCCGCCACCAGAGAGAAGCGATCCACCGCAAAGACGATGAACACCGGCCGCGCCTCCCAGATGACGGAGGCACCGTAGAGCAACGCCGCCAGTTGGAAACAGGCGATGACGGAGAGATCGAATTTGAGGTGCTTCTTCCCCGCCTTGAAGATGATCAGCGTCATCAGCGGGCCCAGAACCACGTCCACGCTGACCAGAACGGTCAACAGGTGATCGGCGCCGCTCGCCTTGAAATAGACCTTGGGATACCAGAACAGCAGCATGAGCAACACGAACGACAGCGCCACCCCGGCGCTGATGAGCAGATGAATACCTGAAGCCTTCCAGCGGGACACGTGCAATCCTCCGTACTTTGAAACCCTCCCCGTCTCGGGCACCCGCGCGTGACGTCGCGGTGGCACCGTACGCCGGTCGTTAGCGACCGGGCCGGGGGCTGGGTCATTGTACAAAGCATCGCGCCCGTAGTGCAGGCGCTATCGGGTCGGTGAAAGTAAGCGGGAAAAGCGCGCTGCACAGAGACAACCGACGACACCGATATCAGGGCCGGTGGACGGCTTCCAACCGCCCCCCCTGCTACGCCGCCGCGTAATCGGATTCCCGACGGCCCTCCGAGGTGCGCCGCTCCGACAGCCCGGCGCGCAGCACGTGACGTGGGATGGGATGACGGCGATCGTAGCCGGTGCGCCTATCGACATGGTGTTGATATACGCAGGGGCAGTACTGCAAATCGCACCCCGGCAGCGGCAGGGGCGGAGCGTCTTGCGCGAGGAATCGCCGCTTTCTTGCGTGGAGCGAGGCCTCGCATACCTTGTCATCGATAGCACTGACCACAGAAACACTGTGGAAAGGCCGCGATTGCGCAGTGCGTCGGTGCGCACTCCGCTTCCGTGCGCGCGGTGCCTGTGCAGGCGATCGAACGTACAGTTTGGCTTTTACGCTTCGAAAGTGAACGACCGCGGCTGCCGCAAAAACGACGAACAGCGCGCCCACCAAAGAGAGGAGCAGATAGTCTTCCATGCCCGGGGGAGTTCCTTTTCCACGACAGACCACAAGAAAGACGACGTCCCCGGGTTTGTCAAGGCACCCCTCCGCCGGCAAACGGTAGGGTGTGCATCCGTTAAGCGTTCCGTAAGCCAGGCCCTGTTCACACGACCCGGACAGGCCCTAGCTATCGCCAGCTACGGCGCAACCGCTCTCCACCACCAACAGCCCATCGTTCAGCCACTGGTGCACATACCCAAGCACCGTAGCGGCGGCGGCCTCTTCGCCGACCGCATCGGCGGTGATCGCGCACAACGCCCCGAAGTGCTCTCCCGCCGCGATGGCACGCAGCAGCGCGGCTTCCAGAGGGGCGACACTG
>JBNKCG010000130.1:0-22519 GCA_050287605.1 Gammaproteobacteria bacterium
ACAGGTAACCCGCCTCTTTGAGCATGCCGCGCAGCTTGCTCTCGTTCCAGCCGGTCAGCCGCTTGTCCTTGACCAGGATCATGGGCACTCCGCGACCGCCGAGGTCCTTGAACTCCTTTTGCGCCGCTTCGCTGGCGCCGACGTCACGGCTCTTGTAAGCAACCTTGTTGGACTTGAAGAAATCCCGCGCCTTTTTGCAATAGGGACAGCTCTTCGTCTCGTACAGGACCACGTCCTTCTTGGCGACGCCGAGCTGCTCGGAATCGATGCTGATGGCACCTTCAGGCAGCGAGGGGAAGGCCTCTTTCAGCGCCTCGTTGGCCTTGTCCACGCTTTTTTGTACGGCCTCCTCGGTTTTTTCGCGTACTGCATCCTTGAGCATGGCGCCCAGGTCGAATGCCTGTACCGGTGACACCAGCAGTGTCGCCAAAACAACGATGATCAGGTGACGATTCTTCATTTGCCTCTCCCTTTTTTAGTTTTGAATTCAGTGGTTCCTGGTACCTCTACACCTGTCGCCCCACTTCAGGCGTGTGCCGGACTACCCTCAAGCGGCGCCCAACCAAGGCGTCAACAGGCAGACAACGGAGCCGGATTCCAAACCACGCCGTCCGTTGTGTGACACCGGGGGTCAATCATCACCGCAAACCGAACGACGGTCATTGAGAAATTTCGGGGCGAGGTGGCACGCCCCGAACCACGAAACCGGCCGATGACTACCCTAACCAAGAGGGCGCACGGTGGGCATCACCGCCGATGGGATAGATGCCGACCCGCAGCCCCGCCCTTTCCATAGCACGAGGAAGGCAACACGATTATTGAAATACTTTGCGATTGACGGCTGTCCGAAGCGACATAGCCTGTCGTTACCACGAGACGTGGGAATCTATTTCCCACTTTCTACTAGTTCTGGGAGAAATGGCGTATAAATTAGAATTGAGCTAAAAATTATCAATAAAGTGGGATAAATATTCCGTTTATTACGCTCTATACGCCAATAGGTGGGGCTGGCCTGGCGATATGTGCCAATTCCGCCCACAATTCCTCCAGGGCCGGCACAGTCGCCGCCATCTGCGGATGCGCCAGATCGCTGATCAACGAGCCGATGGTGGAAACCCCCGGGGGCCGGCCTCGGGGAAACTCCCCGGCATCGGTGAACACCACCCGCCCGACCACCTCGGTGGGCTTGATCAGCTCGGCGACCGCATGACAACGGGTTCGGTTGTCGTACAGCGGATTGCTGAACCGATAGCTGCGCCGGTCGACGATCTGCGTCCACTCCTCGATCTGCTCAGAACCAAACAGCACGCCGTGCATATCCTTGAGGTCGATCACCAGCACCTTGTCCGGCAGGCGCACCACGTAGTCGAGTTGGATCTCACCCCCCAGGCCGTCCGGGATCAGCACGTCTTTCAGATAGACGGCACCCAAATGTTTCAACGCCCGCCGCATCCTGCCCTGCGTGGAGCGTCCACGCGCCCACCACCAAGCCCCCAGGATGACGATCAACAGCGCACCGGCGGCGATCAGCAACCACGGCATGTAAGGCGGGGAGGGATTCACGACCAGGTTTTCCATTGTGTGGTCAGATGGGCCGGCTAGAATACGTGCGACACCTTTCCGGTTCAACACTCCTCAAGCCGACGAAGCGCCCGACACCATGAAACCCGACGAAGGACAAACCGTAATTCAACTGATCCGCGATGGCCGCTGGGCGGCGATGGCGGTGGTCGGCCCCGACGGACCCATCGCCGCGCAGGTGGCCTATGTGCCCGAGGCCGACATGTCGGGCGTGGTGGTGCTGCTGTCGCTGCTGGCCGCCCACACCCGCGCACTGCGCGACGACCCGCGCGCGGCACTCTCCATCAGCGAGCCCGACGACGGTCGCGACGACCCGCAAACCCTGCGCCGCATCTCGCTCCACGGCCGGTTCGTCGAAATCGAACGCGACGCGCCCGAGTTTGCGGCCACCGCGACGCGCTACCAGGAGCGTTTTCCTGCGGCGCAGCGGCTGTTCGAGTTCAGCGACTTCCGTCTGCTGCGCCTGGTGATCGACCAGGCGCGCTACGTGGGCGGACTGGGCAACGCGCGCACGCTCTCCGGCGCCGCGCTGCGCGGACTGCTTCGCACCCCATGAGTGGGCGCCCGATCTGGCTGGCGCTGGGCGCGATCAGTGTGTTGCTGGGTTTGATCCTGGGCGCAGTCGGTGCCCACGCCCTGCACGCCACCGCCCGCTCCGCCTTCGACACCGCGGTGTTTCACCAGACGGCGCAGGGTCTGGGTTTGATCCTGATGGGGCTTGCGCAGCAACTCCACCCGCAGCGCCGCTTATGGCGCTGGTCGGCTGCGGCGTTGCTGGTCGGCGTGATCGCGTTCTGCGGTGGCATCTACGTCAAGACCTTGGCGGGTATCGCTTCCCTGGGCCCGGTGGTTCCGGGGGGCGGCGCGCTGATGATGCTGGCGTGGTTGCTGTTTGCCGTCGGGGCCCTGCGCAACAACTGATGCCGGGTCAGCCCCGCGCCACCGGCCGCGATGGATCGCGTATCCACTCGCTGTATGACCCCGGGTAGAGACGCGACCCGTGCAGCCCGGCATGCTCCATGGCGAGCAGGTTGTGGCAGGCGGTGACACCCGAACCGCAATAGTGGATGGCGGCGCCCGCGGCGGCGCCGCTCAGCAACGTCAAAAACCGCTGGCGCAGCACTTCGGGGGCGAGAAACCGCCCGTCCGGACCGAGGTTGCCGTCGGTAGGCGCATTGACCGCGCCCGGGATGCGGCCCGCAACCGGATCGATGGGTTCCTGCTCGCCACGAAAGCGCTCCCCGCTGCGTCCGTCGATGAGCACGTCCCCCGCTTGCGGAGCGCGGGCGACGCTATCCGCGTCCGCTACCGCCTCGCTCACCCGCGGCTCGAACAGCGCCGGGGTGACGCTCGGCTCTTCCCGGGTCAACTCGTACCCCGCCGCCCGCCAGGCATCGATGCCGCCGTCGAGCACCGCCACCGCCGCGTGCCCCAGCCAGCGCAGCGACCACCACAACCGCGCCGCAAAACTGCCGCCAACGTCGTCGTATACCACCACCTGCACGCCCGGTCCGACGCCCCAATCGCCGAGACGCCGCGCCAGAACCGCGGGATCGGGCAACGGATGACGGCCGGTCGCCGCGGTCACCGGCGCCGACAGGTCGCGTTCCAGATCCGCGTACCGGGCACCCGGCAGATGTCCCGTGCGGTACGCCTGAATGCCGGCGCCCGGGTCGGCAAGACTGAAGCGGCAGTCCATCACCACCCAATGGGGATCGCGAATCCGCGCCGCTGCGGCTTCCACATCGATTAACGTGCGATATGTCAAAAACTTTCCTCCGTCAACAGCGTAGTGGACCTGGCCAACCGGAGGCGACTTTGCCCGCACCACGCCACTCGTGATAAGTTCCCCCTCTGCCCCCAAACGTCAAATAACAATCGTGGTGTGCTGCACCGGCCGCCGACCTCCGCAATCATAGTTGTGAATCGCCACCGAAGGGAGACTGGGTGTCCGCGCACAACCACCGGATACGCGAACGCCGCTCGGGCGCCGATCGCCGACGCAGCCACTACCACCTGCTGGATACCACCGATTCGGTGCGCATCCCGGGGTGGCAGGAACAGCGTCTGCAGTACCTCACCCGCTTTCTGTTTGCGCTGATCGCGGTCATCTACTTTTCGCTCGACCCGCAGAGTGTGCCGTACTGGGTTCCGCTTTCGTACCTGGTCACAGTGGTCGGCGTCTATTCCCTGTACAACCTGTTCGCCATTTACACGGCCCGCCGCGGCCATTTTTCGCTGACCCGTTGCCGCGTGCATATGTGGGTCGACCTGGCAATGGTCACCTTCTGCGTGGTCAACGATCCCAATGCGATACCGGTATCACTGCTCGCCTACGCCATGGTGATCATGGGCAACGGCATGCGCTACGGCATGCGCCTGTTTCGCGAAGCGATCGCCGGCGCCTTCGTCGCCTGCGCCGCGGCGTTGGCGCTGCGCTACGGCAGCGCGCTGGAACAGATCGCCGGCGGCACGATCTTTCTCTGCGCCTTCGCCGGATTGATCGTCATCTACTGTTACGTGCTCATGGGACGCATCAGCCGTTCGCAGCATGAACTGGAAAAACACAGCCGCTACGATGCGCTGACCGGATTGCTGAACCGGCGCGGTCTGCACGAACTGGTCGATCTGGTGTTCCAGCTGCTGAGCCGCGGCGATCACCGTGCCACCATCATCTTTGCCGACATGGATCGCTTCAAGACCGTCAACGACCAACTGGGCCACACCGCCGGCGACCGGGTATTGCAGTCCATGGGCGGACTGATTCGCCGCTCAGCACGCAGTTCCGACCTGATGTGCCGCTACGGCGGCGACGAATTCGTGCTGATTCTTCCGGAAGCCACCGCGGCGCAAGCCGAGCGCGTGACCCACGCCCTGCAGGAGGGCGTCAAGCAGCTCTCGGAAAAAATGGGCGTGGATTTCGGATGCAGTTTCGGTGTGCGCGAGATCAAGGTCGCCGACACCGACTTTCACGCCGTTCTGGACGAGGTGGACCGCGAGATGTACCGCGCCAAACACGGTGACGACGCTGCGCCCAGGGAGCGCGGCCTCGGCGATGCAAATGGTCCGACCCTCAGCGACAAGCTCCCGATAGCCGAACGCTGCGCGCCGGAAGCCGGATAAGCCGGCGGCGTCGGCCATCGCCGCTACGCTATCGGAACGTAGCTCATGTCGTGGTTCGCCCGCGGGCGCGCGGCGGTTTGGGGGGAAGCGGCAGTTTTTTGCTCAATAGCCGCGTCGCCTCCGCAGCGGAAACCGGCTCGCCGAAGTAGAACCCCTGAACGGCATCGCAGCCCAGGCGCCGTACCTCTTCCAGTTCGATGGCACTCTCCACCCCCTCGGCCACCACATCCAGGCCGAAGTTGTGACCGATGGCGATAAACGAGCGGAACAACGACGCGTGTTCCTCGCCCAGGGGAAGGTTGCGCACGAAGCTGCGATCGATTTTCAGGGCATCGAAGGGATAGCGGTGCAGGTAGCTGAGCGAGGAGTAGCCGGTACCGAAATCATCGAGGTAGATTTGGATGCCACGCCTTTTCAGCGCCAACAGGACCTGATCGGTCAACTCCGCATTGCGCATCAGCACGCTCTCGGTAAGTTCCAAACGCAAATAGCGTGTACTGCAGCCAGTCTCCACCAGCGTCGCATCCACCTGCGCAAGCCACTGCGGATAGAGCAGCTGAACGCCCGAAATGTTGACGCTGACGTAAAGGCTGTCGCGGCGCGGACGTTGCTTGTGATTCCACTCCATGATCTGCAGACACGCCTCGTGCAACACCTTCTGCCCCAATGGAATGATCAGACCGGTCTCCTCGGCCACCGGGACGAACTCCTCCGGTGACACCAGCCCGCGCTCGGGGTGCTGCCAACGCACCAGGGCCTCGAAACCCATGATGCGCCCGCGCTGCAGCGCGACGACCGGCTGATAGTAGACACAGAGCTCCCCGTGATCGATGGCGTGGCGCAGTTCAGTCTCCATCTTCAACAGCGCAACGGCGCTGGTGTGCATCGCGTTGTCGAACACCTTGGTCTGCCCAGGCCCCTCCGCCTTGGCCTGGTACATAGCGATGTCGGCGTCACGCAACACGTCGTCGGGCGATTCGTAGCCCTGCGAGTTGATGGCGATGCCGATGCTGGTACTGGTGTAGATGTCGTGCTCGCCCAGGCGGATGGGACGTCGCAGCTCGCCGTGGATGCGTTCGGCCACCCGCAGCGCATCGGCCACCTCCTCGATGTCGTCGAGCAACACGGTGAACTCGTCGCCGCCGAAGCGGGCCACCGTGTCACTGGGTCTGATGCAGCGCTGCAGACGCGCAGCCACCTCCTGCAACATCCGGTCGCCCAACGTATGGCCAAGGCTGTCGTTGATGTTCTTGAAGCGGTCGAAATCCAGAAACAGTACCGCAAAGCGGTGTTCGAAATGGCGCTGCGAGCGCTGCACGGTGCGCGTCAACCAATCCATGAACATGGCCCGGTTGGGCAGGCCTGTGAGCAAATCATAGTAGGCGTGCTGTTCCAACTGCTCCTCGGTGACGTGACGATCGATGAGCGAGGCGATGGCGTGCCCGATGGTGGTCAGCAGTTCCAGTTCGTCGCGGGCAGGCACATGGCCTTCGTTCCAGAACAGCAGCGCCGTCCCGAACAGCCGATCGCGCGAGCGCAGCGGCAGGCACTGGCATCCGGGTGCCTCGCGCGACGCCTCGGAGCTGCCGAGCTCGCAATCAGCGGCACCGCGCAGTGCGTCGCGGCACACTATCTGGTAGTCGTCGGGAAGCCCCCGGTACACCGCGAGTTTGAGATCGCTCGCCTCTTTGTCGGCGAGAAAAATCGCCCCTTTGGATTGCAGCGGCAGTTCGGTTCCATCCAGCAGCAGATCGAGCACCCGTCCCAGCTGTTGATCGAAAGGAATGGAGTCGGTGGAGGTCTCCAGCATCTGATCGAGCAGACGCTGGTACTGCGCGTAACGGCGGGTACGCGCCTCGGATAAACGACGCCGGGAGATGTCGCGCACAAAGGCGGAGTAGCTGGCCGCGCCGTCCTCTTGCAGATACGCCAGTTCCAGCTCGACGGGAAACTCCTCGCCGCTGCGGCGCAAGGCGGTGAGCTCGATACGTCGGTTGGTCAATTTCGCTTCGCCGATGCGCCCCAGACGCTCCATGGCCGTGCGGTGCGCATCCCGAAACCGCGGCGGCACGATGGTGTCGGCGAGGTACAGGCCCAACACTTCGTCGCGGCTCCAGCCAAAGATCTGTTCCGCGGCACCCGTCCACTCGATGATGCGATCGTCGCGGTCCACCGTGATCACGGCGTCGAGACAGGTCTTGAGGATGGCGCCGATGCGCACCTCCGAATCCGATCGCGCGCGATCCGCAGCCTGGCGCTCGTCGATGCGGCGCTGCAGTTGGCCGCCGCCCAGGCGGATGCCGATCAGGCCGATGAGCCAAAACACCCCGTGTCCCCAGAGCATGGTCAGCGTGCGCTGGCGGATGGTCGACAGCAACGGCTCCACGGGCAGCGAGACGCTGATGCCGCCGACCACTTCGCCGTCGTCGAACCCCTGGCCCGCGTGGCACTGCCGACATCCCGCTTGCATCACCAGCGGGCGCATCAGACGCAGATGGCGCTGCCCATCGATGTCGCCCTCGCCGATCACCTCTTGGCGGCCCCTGCGAAACTCGCCGATGGCGTTGAATTCCCAGCGATCGGGATCGTTGCCGGGATCCAGCGCACGAAGCCCGCTCAACCGTCCCTGCGCGCCGCCCTCACCGCCAGCCAGCGCGTAGTAGCGCCGCAGCGCCGCGGCCGGATTGATCAGGGTAAGGCGTTCACCGCCACCGGTTACCGCATCGCGGTCGGGCAGTGCGGTCAACCGGTCGCTGAGTTGCAACGCTTCGCTAACCGGAACGTAGAAGCCGCCGTGTCGACTCGCCCACTGCCAGAAGGTCTGATCGCGCATATAGATCGAACGCAGGCGCTCGCGCGCCCCAGCGTAAACCTGGGTCCGCTCCTGATAGATGTTCCAGGCCAGGGAGAGCGCGATGAACACCGACCAACCCAAGACCAGGACAATCAGCCAGGGTCGCAGCGTAACGGCGTTGGCGGTCGGACGTTGGGAGGAGACTGGCGTCATGTGTTGCGTTCAACAACCGGCACGCGTCGGACAAGTGGGGGGAGTCGCCCGACGGCAGCGGGCGGAATCGTGCAGCAAATCGATGCGGGGTCGGTTGCGTGATCGTTCCATCGAAGCGGGGCCATCCGTAGTGCCCGGAATCGGTCGATACTATACCCGAGTTGGTTTTCCATCACCCAGATTACGGTCTGCAATCCCCGATTATCGTTATCGGCCAGGCGGCAGATTATTGAATTCCCGACATCAAGGCAGACGTACGGAGCATACACAGGGAACGCCGCAGACATGCTTGACCGCAGCGGTCACCTTCATCGGCCGCAAGTTACAGAAAGGAGAGGCGACGCGCGCGCGCCGCCGTCAGCGAATCGACCCGGTCAGGATTCCTGAGCGTTGCGCGCGAGTATCGCCGCGCCGCGTAGTACACCGCGCTGGTTGAGCAGCGCCAGGATACGCTCCACCGCACCGTCCACATCGAGTTCGTGGTTAGGCAGCACCAGATCGGGATTGGCCGGCGCTTCGTAGGGCGCATCGACACCAGTAAAGCCGGAAATCTCACCGGCGCGCGCCTTGCGGTACAACTCGTCGCGATCGCGTAGCTCGCACACCGCCGGCGGTGTGCTGACGTAGAGTTCGAGAAAATCCTGCGCCCCGACGATGCTGCGCACCCGCTCGCGGTCGACGGCAAACGGCGAGACGAAGCAGCCGATTACGATCACGCCGGCATCCACCAGCAGCGTGGCCACCTCGGCGGCACGGCGCAGATTTTCGCTGCGGTCCTGGGGCGAAAAGTCGAGGTCACCGCTCAACCCGTGGCGCAGGTTCTTGCCGTTGAGGATGTAGGCGTGCACCCCCTGGCGGAACAGCCGCTGCTCCAGCACCGTGGCGATGCTGCTCTTGCCGGCGCACGGCAGGCCGGTGAGCCACACGACGGCGCCTTTATGTCCGTGACTTGCCTCACGCGCCGCGCGCGTCACCTCGCCTTCCGACCAGAAGACGTTGGGACTGGCCGGCGGCTGCTCGCGGGCCACCATGCCGGCGGCCACGGTGGTGTTGGTCTGCAGATCGATGAGCACAAAGCTGCCGGTGGTGCGCTGTTCGACGTAGGGATCGAGAAACAGCGGCTGGCTGGTGGAGAAACGCACGCGGCCGATTTCGTTCAGCGCCAACGACGCCACGTGATGATGCTCCAGGGTGTTGACGTCGGTGCGGTGCACCAGGTGCGTCACCCGCGCGCGCACCGTCTGGGTGGTGTGCTTGAGCAGGTAGGGGCGATGCGGATCGAGCGGAGTCTCGCTCATCCACACCAGCTCCGCCTCGAAGTCGTTGCTTACCCGTGGCAGCGCCTCGGCGGCCACCAGCATGTCGCCGCGCGAGATGTCGATCTCGTCCTCCAACTGCAGCGCCACCGACATGGGCGCGTGGGCGTACTGCAGCGCCCCGTCGTAGGTGTGGATGCGTTTGATGCGGCTCTGCTTGCCCGAGGGCAGCGCCACCACGGTGTCACCCTGTTTGACGGTACCGGCGCTCACCTGACCGGCGAAGGCGCGGAAGTCGAGGTTGGGGCGCAGTACCATCTGTACCGGAAAGCGCAGCACGTTGTCCGCGGGATGGGCGTCAATCTCCACGCCCTCCAGGTGATCCAGCAGCGCCGGTCCCGTGTACCACGGCATGGCCTCGGTGCAGTGCACGACATTGTCGCCCTTCAACGCGCTGATGGGGATGAAGGTGAGGTTGTGCACGCCAAGCTGCGCGGCAAAGGTCTGGAACTCCGACTTGATGCTTTCGAACGCCAATTGATCGTAGTCCACCAAATCCATCTTGTTGACCGCCACCACCAGCTCGGGAATGCCCAACAAATGGGCGATGTAGGTGTGGCGGCGCGACTGTTCCAGCACGCCGTGGCGCGCATCGACCAGGATGATGGCGAGATCGGCGGTGCTCGCCCCCGTAGCCATGTTGCGCGTGTACTGCTCGTGGCCGGGGGTGTCGGCGATGATGAACTTGCGCCGCGGCGTGGCGAAGTAGCGATAGGCGACATCGATGGTGATACCCTGCTCGCGTTCGGCCTTGAGCCCGTCGGTGAGCAGCGACAGATCCACCTCGCCGGCGCTTTCGTTGCGCGTGGCGCGGCGTGCCGCATCGAGCTGATCCTCGAAGATACCTTTCGAATCGAACAGCAGCCGCCCGATCAGCGTGCTCTTACCGTCGTCGACGGAGCCGGCTGTGGAAAATCTCAGCAAATCCATGATCAATCCTTAAAACCTATCTCTTAGAAATACCCTTCCCGCTTGCGCTCCTCCATCGACGCCTCGCTCGCCTTGTCGTCGACGCGGGTGGCGCCGCGTTCGGTGACGCGCGTCACCGCGGTCTCCTCGATGATCTTGGCGGGGGTGTCGGCGTCGGACGCAACACAGGCGGTGCAGCTCATGTCGCCCACGGTACGAAAGCGCACCTGGCGGCGTTCGACGATCTCGCCGGGCTGCACCGGTACCAACTCGCCGATGGGCATCAGCACGCCGTCGCGCTGCACCACTTCGCGCTCGTGGGCGTAGTAAATGGCGGGGATCTCCAGCTCTTCGCGCTCGATGTATTGCCACACGTCGAGCTCGGTCCAGTTGCTGATGGGGAAGATGCGGATCTGCTCGCCGGGGTGATGACGGCCGTTGTAGAGGTTCCACAGTTCGGGGCGCTGGTTCTTGGGATCCCACTGGCCGTTGGCGTCGCGAAACGAGTAGACGCGCTCCTTGGCGCGCGCCTTCTCCTCGTCGCGGCGCGCACCGCCGAAGATGGCGTCGAAGCGGAACTCCTTCACCGCGTCCAGCAGGGTGACGATCTGCATGCGATTGCGGCTCTGGTTCTCACCGGCGCGCTCCACGATGCGTCCCTGGGCGATGGAGTCCTCCACGCTGCGCACGATGAGCCGCGCATTCAACTGCGCGGCGCGGCAGTCGCGAAAGTCGATCACCTCGGGGAAATTGTGGCCGGTGTCCACGTGCAGCAGCGGGAACGGCAGCCCCATGGGATGAAATGCCTTCTCCGCCAGGCGCAGCATGACGATGCTGTCCTTGCCGCCGGAGAACAGCAGCACCGGGCGCTCGAACTCGGAGACCACCTCGCGCAGGATGTGGATGCTCTCCGCCTCCAGCCAGTCGAGGTGCGAGAGGCGCTGGCGCAAGTGAGCGGCCGGCGGCTCGTCGGGGTGAGTGCGGGCGTCCATGGCGGGAGACCTCTGAAGCGGAATGACGGACATGGCGGTCACCGCGCAGCCGCGAACTGCGGCAGCTGCAGCGCTACCCCCAGCACGCCGGCGGACGGAGTCCGCAACACGCGCGCCGCTTCCAGCACTTCGCCCACCCAGGTATCGATACGCTTGACCAGCTCGGCGTGATGACTGGCGTCGCCGGCCGGGCCGCTCAGCTCGTCGTGCAGCGTATCGGCGGTTTCGTGCAGCGTGTCGGCCCCGGGCAGCGCGCTGCGCAGCAGATGGGGATCGAAACGGTCACTGTCAGCGTCGCCAATCCCGGCCACGCCCGCTGCCGCCCGCACCGCCAGCGCGGCGATGGAGCCGAGGCAGGTGTGCGCTTCGTCCAACTCGCCGGCGTAGGCAAAGGCGTTGCGGCTGGAGCGCTGGTAGGCGATATCGGCCTCGGCCAGCGCGACGGGGTCCACCGCGGCGCCGGCGCACTCGCCGACCCCGATCTTGCCGACGCTGAAAGTCTCGTCCGCCCCCAGGTCGTGCAGCAAAGCGTGGACCTCCAGTTCAGACACCGCAGCGAGATCTGCCAGCAGTTCGGCGAAATAGGTCTCGCCCCGGCGCAGCGCCCAGACACGGAAGCTGTCGTCGGCCTGGCGATCCTCCGCGTAGGCCCGCTGCACCCGGCGCACCGCCTCGGGGGCACGCAGCGCGGGGATGGTGGGACCGTCCAGGCCGAATCCGCCGCGCGACAAGCCATTGCCGCCCAACTGCAGGGTGTAGGAGGGGACCAGCTTGCCGTAGTGGCGGCGCGCCTGGCCGAACAGGCCGATGTCGCCGGTGTCGGATTGGGCGCAGCTGTTCTGGCAACCGTTGATGCGGATGCGCAGGTTGTGTTCGCCGCCGTCCACCTCGCGCCCCAGGGCGGGAGAGGAGACGATGGCCAGCGGGCACAAGGTGGTGCCGGGGCAGGCCACCACGTCGTCGCCAGCCTGGGGCTCGCGCAGACCCAGGGTGGTGAGACCCAGGCGCAGCGCCTGCAACTGCCCCGAGGGTACGTTGGGGATCAGCAGGCTCTGGTTCTGGGTAGTGCGCACCTCGTCCAGACCCAGGGCGGGGAGCAGGCGCGACAGACCGCGCAGCTGCTCGCCGTTGAGGCGGCCGAAGGGCACGTGCACCGGTACGGCGTACAGCCCCGGTTGGCGCTGGGCGGTGGTCTTGGTCACCACCCCGCCTTCGCACACCGGACCGGCCGTGGGCTCGCGCCACTCGGCACGCGACTCACCGGTTTCAACGGTGGCGCGGATGCGCGCCAACTCGTCGCGGTACATCTCGGCCAGACGCTCCAGGCCGAACTTCTCCACCAGGAACTTGATACGCGAATGGGAGCGGCGGGTGCGATCGGAGTGGCGATGGTGCAGCGTGACCACCGCCTCGACGGCAGCCAGCACATCGGCCTCGGCGACGAACGCATCGAGCGTCACCGCCTCGTGGGGCTTGGCGCCCAGTCCGCCAAAAGCGACCAGCTTGAAGCCCGGTTCGCCGGCGGCGTTGCGGGTCGCCACCACGCCGAGATCGTTGATCAGGCCTTGGGCGCAGTCGGCCTCGCAGCCGGAGAAGCTGATCTTGAACTTGCGCGGCAGCTGCTGGGTAAGGGGATTGCCCAGGAAGTGACGGGCGGTGGCGTCCAGGTAGGGGCGCACGTCCACATGCTCGCGGGCGCAGATCCCCGCTAGCGGGCAGGCGGTGATGTTGCGGATGGTATTGCCCGAGGCCTCGCGGGTGGTAACGCCGTAGCGCGCCAGCTCGCGCACCACCGTGGGCAGGTGCTCCAGCTCGATGTAGTGGAACTGGATGTCCTGGCGGGTGGTGATGTGCACCACACCGTGGCCCTGGCGCGAATAGGTCTCCATGATCTCGGCGTAGCCGGCCAGCTGCTCGGGCGTGAGCCGCCCGCCGGGCAGTTTGGTGCGCACCATGTGGTAGCCGTCCTGGCGCTGGGCATAGATGCCCTGCTGCAGACGGATGGCGGGGAAGCGCTCCTCGGAGATCTGGCCCGCGCGGTAGGCGGCGACGTCGCGCTCAAACTGTTCGAGTACCTGTTCGCTAATCATGGCAAGTTACCTTGTTGCTTTCGTTTCCAATCGATTCGTGGCCGTTCAGGCCCCCAAAGCCATGCTGACGCCGATCACCAGCAGCAGCCCGCCCAGCACCGGGCGCATCACCCGCTCCGGCAGACGCAGGCCCACGCGGCTGCCGAGGTAGATGCCGGGCAGCGAGCCCAGCAGCAGCGCCCCCAACAGGGCGAGGTCCACGTTGCCCAGCTGCAGATGCCCCAGTCCCGCCAGGGCCGTGAGCGGCACGGCGTGAGCGAGATCGGTGCCGACGATGCGGATGGCCCGCAGCCGTGGGTAGAGCACCAGCAACACGGCCGTACCCAGAGCCCCCGCCCCCACCGAGGAGAGCGTCACCAACACCCCAATGGCGAAACCGGCGACCACCGTCGCCGTCCCCTGCCACTCGCCCTGCAGGCGCTGCAACAGCGCCGCCCCGCGGCGGGTGCGCAGCCCCTGCAGGCGCTCGCGCAACAGGGTCACCGCGGCGGTGAGGATGAGGCTGACGCTGAGGGTGGTGACGATCACCCGCTCCATCAGCGCGGTGTCGCCCACCCAGTCCCTGAGCAGCCACACCGCCAGGCCCGCGCCGGGCAAGCTGCCGGCGGCGAAGCGCGCCACCACTCCCCAGCGCACCGTGCGGCTGCGGTGGTGCACCCACACCGCACCAGACTTGGTGACGGCGGCGTAGAGCAGATCGGTACCCACCGCCACCCCCGGCGCAATGCCGAAGAACAGCAGCAGCGGCGTCATCAGCGACCCCCCGCCGACACCGGTGAGCCCCACGACACCGCCAACCACGAAACCGATGACGGGATAGACGAGATCCAAGGGGGATTGCTTTCCGGGTTGATCGTAGGAGGCAATCTAACGACAATCGCTTATTGTGAAAAAGAATAAATACTTCTACGTTTAGATGACATGGTTATATAACGACGGGACCGATCATGAACCTGCGCCAGCTCCGCTATATCGCCGCCGTGGCCCACAACGGCCTCAACGTCTCCGCCGCTGCCGAGGCGCTGTTCACCTCCCAGCCGGGGGTGAGCAAGCAGATCCGGCTGCTGGAAGACGAACTGGGAGTGCAGATCTTCGAGCGCAGCGGCAAACAGCTCACGCGCATCACACCCGCCGGCGAGGCCATCCTGGCGCTGGCCGAGCGCACCCTGAACGATGCCGAACAGATCAAGCGCGCCGCCCAGGAGTACCGCGATCCCGACAGCGGCAGCCTCGCCATCGCCACCACCCACACCCAGGCGCGCTACGCCCTGCCGCGGGTGGTGGGGCGCTTCATCCGCCGCTACCCACGGGTGACGCTCAGCATGCAGCAGGGGACGCCCATGCAGATAGCCGAGATGGCCTCCGGGGGCGAGGTCGATTTCTGCATCGCCACCGAGGCCATGGAGCACTTCGAAAACCTCATCATGCTGCCCTGCTACAAATGGAACCGCGCCATCGTGGTGCCCTGCGATCACCCGTTGCGCGAAGTGCAGCCGCTCACCCTGGAGGCGGTGGCCGAGTGGCCCATCGTCACTTACGTGTTCGGCTTCACCGGGCGTTCGCGTCTCGACAACGCCTTCCGCGAGCAGGGGTTGGAACCGCGGGTGGTGTTCACCGCCACCGACGCCGACGTGATCAAGACCTACGTGCGTCTCGGCCTGGGAGTGGGAATCGTGGCGCGCATGGCCTTCGACCCAGCGCTGGACAACGACCTCTGCGCCCTGGACGCCGCGCACCTGTTCCAGCCCAGCAACACCAAGATCGGTTTTCGCCACAACACGCTATTGCGCAGCTACATGTATGACTTCATCGAGGAGTTCGCCCCGCACCTGACACGCGAGGTGGTGGACGCCGCGGTGGCGGTCAAGACCAATGGCGAGCGCGAGGCGCTGTTTGCGGAGATTCCGCTGCCGCTTCTGTAGCGCGTGCCAGGGCAATTCGCCCTACGACGCGGCAGATGTTGGGTTGGTGGTGGGGCGCCTCGCCGACGCTGGCTTCGAACTCCAGCAACAAGCCAAACTCGGCGGCGTGCAGGCGCAGCTCCGGGCGATTGAACTCGGCGGGGCAAAGCAGCAGATCACCTACCCGCGTGCGGGCAAAAAACCGCCGTAGCTCGCGCCGACGATCCCCGCCGGCGGCAACCGCGTAGAGTATCCGAGTCCGAGCACGCCGCTTGCCGTCCATGGGCACGCAGCTTAATCCCGCTTCATTACCGCCCGGTTGCCGCGATTTGAAAAACCCGGGACACCCGCGTGGCGCTAGACACAAAACGCTCACGCTTCGTCCGGGCAAAAAAGACCCCGCTCATGGGGCGGGGTCAGATCCAACGTACAGCCGTTGAGAAGTGCTCGCTAAATGAAATCGAGTTCCGGATTGGCCTCCAGCAGCTCGGCCAGTTCGTCGCGTTCGCGCACGCGCCGGTTCAGCACCTCGCGTACGAAATGCAGATAGACCGTGTAGACCCGTTCGGCGCCGTTCTCCTCAACGATGAAGAACGGCGCGGAAGCGACGCCGTGGCGCGCGGCGAGAGCCCAGCCCTCACCGTCGGGCAGGCGCTCGTCGGCTACCACCACCCGGTCGATGGCCGCCAGGTGGCCGTCGCGTTCCAGGCGCTGCAGCACGTCGGCGCACTTGCGGCACGGCGCACCGTCGGCCTTGATCTTCTTAACCAGGGTAATACGCGACATAGCGCTAACTCCTTACTGATTCACCGCCTTGAGATTGGCCGCGTGCAGGCCGCACTCCTTCATGGTGGCCTCCTCCCACCACCAGCGCCCTTCGCGCTCGTGCTGGTTGGGCAGCACCGCACGGGTGCAGGGCTCGCAGCCGATGCTGGTAAAGCCGCGCGCGTGCAGCGGGTTGTAGGGCACCTGGTTCTGGCGGATGTACTCCCACACCTGCGCCGAACTCCAGTTGGCAAGGGGATTGAACTTCACCACCCCATGCTCGGGCGTGGAGAAGGCGCCGTCGTGCTGCGCAACCGGGATGTGCTGACGGGTGCCGACGCTCTGATCCTTGCGCTGACCGGTAATCCAGGCATCCAGGGTGGCCAGCTTGCGGCGCAGCGGCTCCACCTTGCGCACGGCGCAGCACTCCTTGTGACCGTCCTGGTAGAAGCTGAACAGTCCCTTCTCGCGCACCAGCTCCTGCACCGCCTCGGGCTTGGGGAAGAGAATCTCCAGCGCGATGCCGTAGTGGCTGCGCACTTCATCCAGGTAGCGGTAGGTTTCGGGGTGCAGGCGCCCGGTATCGAGCGAGAAGACATTGACGTCGGGACGCAGCTTGACCGCCATGTCCACCAGCACCACGTCTTCCGCGCCACTAAAGGAGATGGCGATGTTGTCGAAGCGCTCCAGCGCCGCACCAAGAATTTCCTGCGGCGTCGCCGACTGGTAGTCGCGGGCGAGGCGATCAGGATCGAACGGGGTGGTCATGGCAGCGGTTCCTCTGGTAACGGTTCGGTCTGGCCCGGTGGACCGGGAGTGCCATTGATACCAGAGGTGACTTATTCTGAAAAAGACTATGTATTTCTATGGTTAGATCGTGGAGTAATAAAACCCCATCGAACCGGTCGGAAAGGGTATTGGTAAAGGCACCGCCGACGCGCTTCTAACGGGCGCCTTCGCATTCCAGGCGTAACAGGCGATCCCCCTCGGCCACGTGATCGCCCACCTTCACGCACACCTCGACCACCCGGCCCGCCTCGAAGACGGGTACCTCCAGAGCCGTTTTGTTCGTTTCCAGAACGACCACGGTGTCGAAGCAATCCACGTGGGCCCCGCGGCGCACCAGGACCTCCAGCACCTCCAGATCGCTGGTGGCGCAGTTACCGCAGGTCTCCCAGCAGAAGGGTTTGCCAGGGACGTTGATATCCAGTCGCTTCATGGCGGCGATTGCCTTCCTGGTTGCCATATCGTTACGCCACACCACTCCTGCGTGACCTAGGGCCTGTTCACGCGAATCCAACAGACCGCAGTATATCTAATCAATAATATCGGCGTTGTAAATAGATTCTGAAGAGATATTTTCACGAATCTTGTACCGGCGAGGGGCCTAGAGAGGCCGTAGGTGCGGCCACCTCCAATAGCGCCAGCATGAAAATCCACGATGTCGTCCACCTGCCCGCGGCCACAATCCAGCCGCGGGCAGGCGGAGGTCAACCCTGATCAGGTCAGTAGAGTTTCGCCACACGCGCCTTCTGGGCTTGCAATATCTTCCAGGCGCTTTCGCGGTCGAACTCCTGTTCGGGAAAGGCATAGACCACGGTCATCAGCTTGTCGCGCATTTGCATATGAACGAATCCGAGTCGATGGCGCGCCACGCCGCCAGATCCGCCGGCATGCAGAACCAAAGCTTTTCGTTGGTCCGATTCCGCAGGAAACAGTGCAGCGAACGGCCCATCGACGATCCAGTCACACTGTTTGTCGAACGTGAACTGCTTGTCCACTTCCTGCTTATATGGCGATTTCATGGACACGCACGGCTCGTCCGTAGCGACGTAATACCCACCTTCGATTGAAAGCAATGCCGATACATACACGTAGCGATACGGCTGTTCCTGGGATTCCAGCATCAGGGCTGCAGAACCCGACTCAGGCGCGACATTGCCGCCATACGAGTTTGGTTCGATTCGGTAGGAGTGCCCATTCGACCAAACAACTTTCCACCCCTTCGCCGGCAAGGGTACTTTGTACTGCCCTATTTGAATGATATCGGTATCAATTTCAGCACCTACCGGATACCGGGTCTGCATGATTTCCTTGGCTGTCAACAGTGCATCCGCACAACCCGACAGCGCCGCCAGACAAATGCCCAGCACAATGAAACGGTACGTCGTTCTCATGGAATATTGTCCCTAACTTATTGTTGATTGTTACGGGCATTGCGCCCGCTGTTTCAGTTGCCGACTTTCCCCGTAAGTCCTAACCCCCCGTTTTCACCCCCTCTTCGTCGATACGTTTGCGAGAATTGCCGCGAGCACGCGCACCCACCGCCATGCAATCAACGGCATGCGATAGATCGATATAGCTGCCTGCCGCTACGTGTTGGTCCACTGCGAACGCGAGGGGAGATCCTGTTTCATCGCCGCTCGCCGCCGGATCCAACCATATCACGCACCCCCCATGGGCTTTCAACGCGCGCAGCTCTTCCATCAACCGCTGTGGCTCATCGGTGTCGAATCCGTCGCTAAGAACGATCACCAGCGTACGCGCATTTACCATGCGCTCGGCATACTCGCGGTTGAACTGCGCCAGTGATTCAGCGATGCGCGTGCCGCCCATCCACAGCTGACTCATCTTCTCCAGGCGCGCCCGCAGCACCGCGGCGTCGGTCTCGCGGTAGAGCTCGGTGATCCGAAACAGTTCGGTGTGAAACGCGAAGGCTTCGGCATCACGAAACACCCGCAGCAAGCCGCGCACGAAGCGTGTGAACAGCGGCGTGTAGGCCGCCATGGAGTGGGAGATGTCCTGGATCACCACCAGCGGCGGCGGTACGCGCCGGCGCACGATGAAACGGCGCTTGAGCGGCATGCCGCCCAGTGCCAGCGCCTTGCGCAGGGTACGACGCAGATGTACGCGCCGGCCGCGGGTGGCGATGCGGCGCCGGCGTACGAAACGCTTGCGCAGTCGCAACGCCAGACGTTCCGCCAGCTGCTCGATCTGGCGCCGCTCGCCGGCATCGGTGAGAAACCGGTAGTCGCTGCGCGTCAGCGTCTTCTGCCGACCGGCGCTGCCCTCCGGGACGTCGGTGGCGCCGTGTTCGTCGAACACGGCACGCGCGAATCCGGTGGTGGCGGCGCTTTGGGTGCGCCGCAAACGAGGATCGATGTGTGCGGCGGCGCTGATTTCCGCCTCCGCATCCTGCGCGGTACCGGGCAGCCAGTAGCGATCGAACAGGGGACGAAACCGCGTCCACTGATCGTGATCGCGGCACACCAGGGTGCGCAGCGCAGCGCGCAATTGCGTCACATCGGGGGGATCGGCCACTTCGATGACCCGCAGCGCGTCCAGGGTCTCGCGGATGCCCACGGCGTAGCCTTCGCGGCGCAGCAGCCGCACAAAGCCCGCTACCCGGCGCGCCGGGGCTGACTGCACCGTCACCTTCCCGACCCCCGCGTCATGGAGGGGCGTTCAAACGGATTCGGCGCGCCGTGCCAACGCGGCGAGGGTTTCGTCGTCGACGCGCTGCTGGTCCTCACGGGTCTTGATCAGGCACGACAGGGTATCGTGGACCAGCCCCAGGTTGCGCGACAGCGAATCGACGTGCAGCCCGGCGAGGGTGGCGACCCAATCGACGGTCTCGGCAATGCCGGGTTTCTTGCGCAGATCCAGCTCGCGTAGCCCCTGGACGAAACGCACCAGTTGCGCGGCCAGTTGTCTGTCGATGTCGGGCAGGTGGGCCGCGACGATGCGCAGCTCCTTGTCCAGATCCGGGTAGTCGAGGTGATAGAACAGGCAGCGCCGGCGCAGCGCGTCGCTGAGTTCACGCGTGGCGTTGGAGGTGAGTACCACGCGCGGGACCGAACGGGCTTGAATGGTGCCCAGCTCGGGGATGGTGATCTGGAAATCCGACAACAGCTCCAACAGAAAGGCCTCGAACTCCTCGTCGGCGCGATCGATTTCGTCCACCAGCAACACCGGGGAGACCGTCTGGGTGATGGCGCTCAGCAGCGGCCGCGGCAACAGGTATTTCTCGCTGAAGATCTGCGCCTCGCGCTCGGCGAAGGACTCGTCGCCCTGTTCCTGCAGCTTGATGGCGATCATCTGGTGGGCGTAATTCCACTCGTAGACCGCCGCTTCCACGTCCAGCCCTTCGTAGCACTGCAGGCGGATCAGCTCGCAGTCGTGGATCTTGGCCAGCGCCTTGGCCAGTTCCGTCTTGCCCACACCGGCGTCGCCTTCCAGCAGCAGCGGCCGGCGCAGACGCTCCATCAACACCAGCGTCGTCGCCAGCGAGGCGTCGGCCACGTAACAGGCCGCCGTCAGACGTTGCTGCAAATCGATGATGGCTTGTTCCATGGATGCAACACCTCTCGGAGGGAGGTTCTACCCGGATTTCGCTCTATCCCACGTAGCCGCGCCAACACCGGCACTGCGCAAGCGGTGTTTCTGCACCTTGTTGGTGGGCGTCTTGGGCAGGGTATCAGCAAACTCGACGAAACGGGGTACCGCGAAGCGCGGCATGCGCGGCTCGCAATAGGCGATCAGCGCCCCAGGGTCCAGGGTGTGATCGGGCTTCAACACCACCACCACTTTGACCTCATCCTCGCCGCCGCGGATCTCGGAAGGCACCGCCACGGCGGCCACGTCCGCCACCGCGGGGTGGGCGGCGATGACGCTTTCGATCTCGAACGAGGAGATGTTCTCGCCGCGGCGACGGATGCAGTCCTTGATGCGGTCGACGAAATAGACGTAGCCCTCGTCGTCCATGCGCGCGGCGTCGCCGGTATGGAACCAGAAGTTACGCCACGCCTCGACGGTCTGGTCCGGCATGCGATTGTAGCCGCTCATGAAGCCGTAGGGCTGTTTGGGGCGCACCACGATCTCGCCGGTCTGGTTGCGCGGCACCTCCTCGTCGGTGTCCGGATCGACGATTTTCACCTCGTAATAGCGCTCCCACGGCTTGCCGCAGCTGCCGGGGCGGGCGACGCCCGCTTGTGTGTAGAGCGGGATGTTCACCTCGGTCATACCGTAGAGCCCGAACACCTCGCGGACACCGAAGCGTTCGCGAAACGCCGCGTCCAGCTCGGCAATATTGGGCGCCACGCCCACGGCGCGCAGGCGGTGGTCGCGGTCGTGTGGCGTGGGCGGCTGGTTGACCACGAAGGCGCTCACCACGCCCAGCATGTTGGTGGCGGTCGCCTGGTAGCGGCGCACGTCGTCCAGCCAGGCGCTGGCGCTGAAGCGTTCGCGCAGCACCGCGTTGGCGCCGGCGATCAGCGTGGCGTAGAGCTGCATGAACAGGCCGTTGGCGTGAAACAGCGGCAGCACGATGTAGAAGACGTCGTCCGCGGTCAGGCCCATGTGCTCGATGGTGCCCAGCCCGAACAGATAGAGATGGGCGTGGGGCATCAACACCCCTTTCGACGGCCCGGTGGTACCCGAGGTGTACATGATGCAGGCGGTATCGCGGTAGGTGACGGGAACCGCGGGATCGGTGTCGGGCTGCCCGCGGTACTCCTCCCAGGCGACGCAGCGCAGGCGGCGGAACGGGTTGGTGCCGTCGAAGCCGGGGACCACCACCGTTTCCAGGTCCGGCAACTCGTCTTCGATGGCCGCGACGTGCGCCAGAGTGTCGGGCGCGCAAATCAACACCCGCGCCGCGCAGTTGGTCAACACATGGCGAAGAAACGCGCCCTGGTACTCGGTGTTCACCGCCACCATCACCGCACCCGCCTTGGCGACGCCGAACCAGGCGAGACAGAACGCCAGACCGTTGGGCAGAAGGAGGGCCACGTTGTCGCCGGGTGCGACGCCGAGAGCGGCCAGGTGGCGGGCAACGCGATTGCCCTCGGCGTCGGCCTGGGCGTAAGTCAGCGCAGCGCCGTCCACACTGCGCACGCACACCTGGTCGCCGCGCGCTTGCGCCTGACGGCGCAGGACGTCGCCCAGCACCCATTGGTTGGGATCGTGCAGATCAACGCTCACGAGATGCCCCCGCCGACTCAATCCGGTTCGCGCCACACGACGGTGTAGAGATCGTGGCGGCGATTCTTGAGATTCTGCACCGTGCCGCTGTTGCGCGCCATGTACAGCGACTCCAAGCGAATATCGGCGAAGGCCACCGTCTCCACGTTGGGCGTGGTGTCGGCGGCGATACCGTCGCGGGCGAAGGGGAAATCGCACGGCGTCAGGATGCAGCTCTGCGCGTACTGGATGTCCATGTTGGCCACGCCGGGCAGGTTGCCGCAGTTGCCCGACATCACCACGTAGCACTGGTTCTCCACCGCGCGCGCCGCGCAGCAGTAGCGCACCCTGAGGTAGCTCTGGCGCTCGTCGGTGCAGAACGGGACGAAGATGATGTTGGCCCCCTGATCGATGAGGTGGCGCGGCAGCTCGGGAAACTCCGCGTCATAGCAGATCAGCACGCCGATGGGTCCGCAGTCGGTGGGGATGGCGTGCAGCGCGTGGCCGCCCTCGATGTTCCACCAGTAGACCTCGTTGGGCGTGGGATGAATCTTGGCCTGCTCGTAGATGGAACCGTCGCGCAGGTAGACGTAGCTGATGTTTTCCACCCGCCCTGAAGGCACGCGCGTGGGGTGCGAGCCGCCGATGATGTTGATGTTGTAGCTCACCGCGAGCTTGCTCAGCAGCTCCTTCACCCGTTCGGTATAGCCGGTCAGGTGCGCGATCGCCTCCGAGGCGGGTATCTCCTCGTTCTCGATGGACAGGAGCTGCAGGGTGAATAGCTCGGGGAAGACCGCGAAGTCCGCCTTGTAGTCGGCGACGACGTCGACGAAATACTCGACCTGGTGGGCGAACTCGTCGAACGACCGGAGAC
>JBNKCG010000131.1:0-16222 GCA_050287605.1 Gammaproteobacteria bacterium
TAACTTAAATTCCACCTCAAAATCGACGTGATATAACGCGTCGATTTTGACATGTAACACTCACCCCACCAACCCAACCGCTGATTTTTAAGGGGCACCCTTGTAGAAATACGTCTATTACCACGGAAGGAAACACAGCTAGGGATCAGCCTGCAAAACCCCGCCTGCTCGATCAAGTTCGTGATCGCTGCCGAGTAAAACACTACAGTATTCGTACCGAGCGGCGTTATAGCGACTGGATTCGTCAATTCATACTTTTCCACGGCAAGCGCCACCCGTCTGACATGGGTGCACCTGAAGTGGAAGCATTTCTCACTCACTTGGCGGTGAATAGAAACGTTGCGCCGGCGACGCAGAATCAGGCGCTTGCCGCAATCCTTTTTCTCTACAGGGAAGTCCTCGCGCTTGAGCTTCCCTGGTTGGATGGGGTGACCCGGGCGACGAAGCCGCCCCGGCTTCCGGTCGTGTTGACAGAAACCGAGGTGCGGGGTCTGTTGGCGCAACTGGATGGTACACATCACCTGATCGCCTCCCTGCTCTACGGCTCTGGACTGCGCCTGATGGAAGCTATCAGGCTGCGAATTAAGGATGTGGACTTCGAACGACTTGAGATCACCGTGCGCGACGGGAAAGGAGGCAAAGACCGCAGAACCATGCTGCCAACGAGCTTGGTAGAACCAATGCGGCAACACCTGGGAAGAGTGCGCATCCTCCATGAACAGGATCTCCAAAGCGGTCTCGGTCCAGTCTATTTGCCGTACGCGCTGGAGCGCAAGTACCCACGCGCAGGCTATGAACTCGGTTGGCAGTACTTTTTCCCTGCCGCTTCGCCATCCAAAGACCCGCGTGGAGGCACCGTCAGGCGCCACCACTTGGGAGAGCAAGCGTTCCAGCGTGCGAAAAAATCAGCCGTTAAACGGGCTGGTATCAATAAACCGGCTTCCAGCCATAGTCTGCGGCATTCCTTCGCCACTCACTTGCTGGAGAAGGGCTACGACATCCGTACCGTCCAGGAGCTATTGGGTCATTCAGACGTGCGTACCACGCAGATCTACACCCACGTCCTCAATCGTGGAGGCAATGCCGTTCGCAGCCCATTGGACTGATCGAACGGTTGCGAGGGCCTGTTAACGCTAGTCGGACAGACCGGCCCTGGAACTCTGGCCCGCAAAATGCGTGTAGCGTTTGGTCTCGACGTCGAGCCGACAATATACGACTTCAGGAACGCAGACGCCGGAACAACGTGGGGAACGATTGCCGAGTGCGGATGATCACCCGCTGAAACAAATTGGCATGTTCCGTCGGGTTACGCTCTGCTAACCCGACCTACATCCAAGCTCCGCGTCCAAACGTCACGCCGCCGACGACTCCTTCGCCGCCGCCTTGGCCTTGGCCTTCTTATCCGGATCCGGAATCATCCCCGGCAGATGAATGATGTCGGTGGGGCACACCTCCACGCAGATCTCTTTGCATTCCGGCCCGTAGTGGAGACAACTGAAGTGGTTGATGTCGATGGCGCCATCGCGGTAGTCGATGGCCTTGGCGGGACACGCTTTGATGCAGGCCTGGCACTGCACGCACCCCACCATGCAGGTCTCTTTCACCGTCTTGCCGCGATCCTGGGTCAGGCACGAGAGCACGACACGGTGCTTGCGCGGATACATCATCAACACGTCTTTGGGACAGGCGTCGATGCAGATGCCGCAGCCGGTGCACTTGTCGATTTCGATCTCGACGATCCCCAGGTCGCCCACCTTCATGGCGTCGAATTGACAGACGCGCACGCAGTCGCCCAAGCCGATACAACCGAACTTGCAGCTCTTGGGACCGCCGAACGACAGCGTCGCGGCGACACAGGTGTTGATGCCTTCGTATTCGGCTTGCTGCTTGGCGAGCACGTTGGTGCCGTAGCAGCGCAGGCGCGCCACCTCGTCCTTGATCTCGCCCACCGCTTTGCCGGTGAGATTTCCGATCTCGACAGCGACATCCGCTCCGCCCGGCGCGCACAGCGTCGGAGAGACATCGGGATTTTCCACTACCTCTTCGGCGTAAGCGTGGCAGCCACCGAACCCGCAAGCGCCGCAGTTGGCCGACGGAAGGTTTTCGTTGACCTCTTCGACGACGGGGTTGATCGGCACGTGAAACTTGCGCGCAGCCGCCGCCAGGGCGATACCGAACATCAATCCCAGTATCGTGAAGACCAGCACGCCCCAGAGGGCGATGGAGAGCATTTCGTTCATAACGTTACGCCTACTCTGTTCAACACGATACGGTCAATCGTGCCTGTATTGCACATCCCGACTACATCACCTTCAGGCCGGAGAATCCGAGAAAACTCAACGCAAACAACCCGGCGATGATGAACGCGATGGGCAGACCGCGAAACAGCCGCGGGACCGGCGCCATATCCACCTTCTCGCGGGCGCAGCTCATAAGAAACAGCGCCAACGCAAATCCCATGGACGCGCCCATCGCCAGCCCCACCGCCTCGACGAACGACGCTTCCGCCGTGGCGTTGAGCAGCGGCACCGCCAGAATGATGCAGTTGGTGGTGATCAGCATCAGGTAGATGCCGAATTTCTTGTGCAGCGCCGGCACGACTTTACGCAGAATCAAATCGCTGGCCTGCACCAGACAGGCGACAATGCCGATGAAGGCGATGATCTGCAGGAACTCCAACTTTAGCGGCTCCAGCGCGCTGTGGTGGATGAGCCACGACAAGGTGCCGCTCAGCACGCCCACCACGGTGAAGGTCACGCCCATGCCGATGGCGGTTTCGCGCTTGCGGCTGACGCCGAAGAAGACGCACAGCCCCAGGTACTTGGTGAAGACGAAGTTGCTGATCAGCGCGGAGGCGATGACCACCGACACCAACACCGCGAATACCGAGGGTTCGATGTTCAACAGTCCGTCCATGCCGGGTGCGCTCAACAGGTAATGGCCGCTGGCGCTGAGCGGTTCGGCGGTGGTCACGATATAGGTACCGGGATCGGCGCCCGCCTGCAGGCCGGTCAACGCGATGGGGATGTCGGCATCATTGGCCTGCACCAAACGGATGGCGTCGACGTTCTGCGGCATGGCGCCCTGCACCAACAGTTTGTATTCCGACAATACGTGCGCGTCAGCCATGATGACCTCCTCCGCCCATCTTCTCTTCGGGCAGCTTGTTACCCAGTTTCAGGTCCACCCAGTTGTACAGCATCATGATGAGACCGATGGTAAAGAACCCCCCGGCCGGCAGCACCACCAGCAGCAACGGCTTGAACGCCACCACTTGGTAGCCGAACAGGCTGCCGCTGCCCAACAGTTCGCGAAACGCGCCGGTAAGCACCAGTGCCACCAGGAAGCCCAGCCCCATGCCGAAGCCGTCCCAGAACGACGGCACTACGTCATGCTTCATGGAGAACAGCTCCATGCGCGAGATGATGATGGCGAAGGCGACGATCAGCTTCACATACAGCCCCACCTCCTGATACACGGCGGGGAAGTTGGCGGCCAGGGTCATATCCATCACCGTCACCCAGATGGCGATGATGATGGTGAAGATGGGAATGCGGATCTTGGGGTTGATGATGCGCTTCAACGCCGACGCCGAGACGCTGGAGAGTACCTGCACCACGAACACCGCCACGCCCAACATCAACCCGTTTTTGACCGCGGTGGTGACGGCCACCGCCGGGCACAAGCTGAGCGCGAGTCGGAAGACGGGATTCTCCTCGAAGATCCCACGCATGATCATGGTGGAAATGGGCGGTGGCGCTTTGCTCATAAATATTTCTCCACGATACGCATGCGCTTGCGGAAGTTGCGCAGCGCACGCTTGACGCCGTTGGTCACCGCGGTGCTGCTGATGGTGGAACCGGTGATGGCATGGATCTGCGGATGGGCATCGATCTCGGCGCGGTTCTCACGCACCCACGCGGCGAAATCCTCATCGCCCAGCATTTCCAGGCGCTTGCGCCAATCACCCGGCAGCGGGTCCTTGGTGACCTGGATGTTCTCGATCTGATCGAAGCTGCGCCCGGCGAATTGGTTCTTGAAATAGCGCTGCACGATCTCGGCGCCCAGACCGGGGTCCTCCTCGTGCTCGATCACCTCCAGCCCCTGCACGCCGAATTGCGCGTTGATGGCAAGGAAGAAGCGGATCCAGTTCTTGTAGCCGGCGGTGAGTCCCTCCACCACGTACCCGGCGACGGCGCCGTTCTGCTCGCCGACGAAGAAGCGTCCGGCATAGTTGAAGTTCTCGCCTTCGCCGACGCCGGCCGTGCTGCGTACCCAGGCATCTTTGGTATCGGGTGCCTCGGCACTGGCAACCTCGGCCGGCACATCGTGTGTCGCGAGGGGTTTGCCGTTTTCATCGACCGTTACCAGCGTACGCGGGGTGAGGTAGAGCACCTCCAGGTTCTCGCCTCTCCAGCGCAGGTAGCGACGCACCTCGTGGATGCGCGCGTCGGGCGTCAGGGCCAACAAGGTGCCTATCATCTGCTGCTCGCGCGCCTGGATGTTGCGCACCTTCGCCGGTTCGGTGAGGAAGTAGAAAAAACCGAGGATGATGCCGGCCGCCAGGCAGGCCACGGTGAGACCGGCGACAATGCGCACCATGTCGCGAACATTGGGCGGCGCCTGCTGATCCACTTGCGTATTCATGACGGCGTCCCCCGGTCGGCCACCCGTTTGGGCCGGAACCACTCTTCCAACGCGGGTACCAACAGGTTCATCAACAGAATCGCGTAACAGATACCCTCAGGATAGCCGCCCCAGTTGCGGATGATGCCGGTGAGCAGGCCGATACCGAGGCCGAAGACGATTTGGCCCTTGGGCGTCGAGGGGCTGGTGACGTAGTCGGTCGCCATGAAGAACGCGCCCAGCCAGAGCCCGCCGGAGAGCATGTAGAGCAGCGGCGTGTCGGAAAACGGCGCCATCAGCGCGGCGCCGGCGATGACGCTGAGCGGAATGTAGAGCTTGATGATGCGGTGCCAAAGCAGAAACAGCGCACCGATCAGGATGAACAGTACCGACACCTCGCCGATGCTGCCCGACTGGAATCCCAGAAAGAACGACACCAGCGGGTTCATGTCGCCGGGCACGCCGGTGAGCTGCAGCGCCGCACCGCTTTGGGTGGCCGTCTTCATCGCCGCCAGCGGCGTCGCACCGGTGAAGGCGTCGATGGCGGCGCTGCCGAGGGTGCTCGGCGGCAGCCAGCGCGTGGTCATCTCCACCGGGAAGGTGGCCATCATGATGGATCGCGCAATCAACGCCACGTTGAAGATGTTGTAGCCCAGCCCGCCGAACACGCTCTTGGCGAAGAAGACGCCCAGCAGCCCGCCGAGAAAGGGCATCCACAGCGGAATCGCCGGCGGCAGCGTGAAGGCGAGCAGGATGCCGGTGCAGATCACCGAGCCGTCGCGCACGGTCGAAGGCATCTTACCGAGCTTGCAGGCGAGATGTTCGGCCACGGCGCAGCCGAGGATCGACGAAGCGGTGAGCGCAATCACCTGCCAGCCGAACATGATCCAGGCCCACACCAGTGCCGGCATCAGCGAGATGTTGACCAGCCACATGATCTCGGCGGTGGTACGCCCGCGCCGCACGTGCGGGCCGTAGGAGAGGTGTAGCGGATCAGTCGACATGGACCGTGTTCCCCGGGTTGCGAAACGCGTATAAGAATTTCAATCCGCTCTCCCTCAATGCGCCTGCTTGGCCAGCTTGTTGCGGTAGGCGGTCTTGGCCACCTGCATGAACTGCACCAGCGGGCGGTTGGAGGGACAGACGTAGGAGCAGCACCCGCACTCGAAGCAGTCGAGTACGCCGTACACCTCGGTTTCCAGCGGCCGCCCCCACTCCACGTATTGGGAGACCTTGCTCGGCTCCAGTCCCAACGGGCAGACGTCGAGGCATCCGCCGCAACCGATGCAGGGGCCGAAACGATCGAGGTTGGTCTCGGCGCGGGTGAGGAACAGCAGCCCGCTGGTCCCTTTCACCACCGGCACGTCGAGATCGGCCAGCGCGCGCCCCATCATGGGACCGCCCGCCAGCACCTTGACCACGTCGCCCTGCAGTCCGCCGCAGTGCTCCATCAGCGCGGAAATCGGAGTACCGATGGGCACGCGCAGGTTCTTGGGCTGTGCGATGCCGAGCCCCGAAACCGTCACCACCCGGTCGATCACCGGCTTGTCGTTGCGGATCGCCTCCAGGCAGGCGTAGGCGGTGGCCACGTTTTGCACCACGATGCCCACTTGCAGCGGCAACCCGCGGCGCGGCACCACGCGCCCGGTGAGCGCCTCGATCAACTGGCGTTCGGCGCCCTGCGGATACTTGGTTTCGGTGGCCATCACCTCCATGGTCACCGGGAACGGCATGGTGGCGATCCCCAGACGTTCGATCGTCTCGCGCAACGCCTGGATCGCCGGCTGCTTGTTGTCCTCAACGCCGATCAGGCAGCGCTGGACACCGATGATGCGCGCGATCAGCCACGATCCCAGCACCACCTTCTCCGCCTCTTCCAGCATCAGCCGGTAGTCGCAGGTGAGATAGGGTTCGCATTCGGAGCCGTTGATGAGCAGCAGGTCGATCTGAGCGTTGGAGGGTAGCGTCAGCTTGCGGTAGGTGGGAAACGCAGCGCCGCCCAGGCCCACCAGACCGCCGTGCTTGAGTTTCTCCAGCATCGCCTCGCGCGACAGCTCCATCCAGCCCGCTTGCTCGGGAAACTGCGGCTCGTCGTCGCAGGGTTTGGCGAGGATGGTGACGGCGGTGTCGTGCACCAATACCGGGTGGGGCTCGCGCTGGACGTTCTTGACGATGCCCGAGATGGGGGCGTGGATGCGCAGCCCGTCGGGCGCTTCGGCGATCACGTCGCCGCGTTTGACCAGATCCTTCTTCTCCACCAACGGTTTGGCGGCGGGGCCCAGACTCTGGCTGACCGGAACGGTAACGCTGCCGGGTGTGAACACCTCGATGGCACACTCGGCGGTGAGATTCTTGTGCTCGGTAGGATGGATACCACCGCGGGCGAAGGTGCGCTCGCCGGGTTTGAGCAGCGACAGGATACCCATACCGTCCCCTCTGTATTGCTGAACCGCACACCACGCCGACGCGGCGCACTGCGACCCATGGTCAACGACAACCTAACAACCGGCCTCTAGTGCTTGTGCACCCCCCAACCGGCCAAACTGCGAGCATTTTTTCGATTTAATTCAGCCCGGTCCGTGTCACGAACGGGTGACAGTCTGCCTTCGTTAAGCGCTGCGATCAAGTATCGCGACAATCGGAAATCCAGCCCTTGATTTCCGTCATATCGCGCACATCAATACTCGCTGAGTTCGATCAGATTCCCGTCGGGATCGCGGATATAGACCGAGCGGATAGCGCCCAACGCACCCGTGCGGGACACCGGGCCCTCTTCCACCACCACACTGTGGTGCTGCAGTTGGGTCATCACCTCGTCGATAGGCGTATCCACCACCAAACAGAGGTCCGCCGCGCCAGGGGTCGGGTTGGCGGCGTACGGCGCGAACTCCGCCCCCGCCTGATGCAGATTGATCTTCTCCTGGCCGAACGCCAGCGCCCGACGCCCGGCACCAAAGGTAACCGCCTGCATGCCCAGCACGCGGGTGTAAAAGGCGATGCTGGCGTCGATATCGCGCACCGTCAGCACCAGATGATCGAGACGCTCGACCTTCATCGGCGCGCCCGCATCAGTTGCACGATGCCCAACGCCACCGCAATCGCCCCGCCCAGGTAAAGCAGGCGCGCCTCCTCCACCGGCACCCCCTTGATCACCTGAGTGATCTGCGAACCCAGCGACTGGCCGACGTTGTATCCCCAGCCCAGCAAAAAAGCGCCCAATACCAGCAATGCGATCGCGCTCAACAGGGTGAATTCGTTGCGCTTACGTGCCATGGCGACGTGCCCTTTGTTGTTGTCAAATTCACTAACTCGCCGACGCCGGGAGCGATCATTCCGCCTGCAAGCGCCGCACCTCCTCCAGCAAGCCGCGCGTGGAAGCGTCGTGCCCGTCGTCGTTCGCCTCGCCCTGCAACGACTTCAGCAACTGCCCGGCGAGTTGTTTGCCCAGCTCCACGCCCCACTGGTCGAAGGGGTTGAGGTTCCAGATCACCGCCTGGGTAAAGACCTTGTGTTCGTAGAGCGCGATCAGCATGCCCAGGGTACGCGGATCGAGGGTGCGGTAGAGCAGCATCGAGCTGGGCTGGTTGCCCGGAAACAGTTTGTAGGGCAGCAGCATCTCCAGCGCATCGCCGCTCAAACCCGCAGCCTCCAGCTCGGCGCGCGCCTGCGCCTCGTCCTTGCCGCGCATCAGCGCCTCGGCCTGCGACAGGCAGTTGGCGATCAGCTTCTGCTGGTGGTCGCCGAGCGGGTAGGCGCTCTGCGCGCCCAGCAGAAAATCGATCGGCACCAGGCGCGTACCCTGGTGCAGCAGTTGGAAAAAGGCATGCTGGCCGTTGGTGCCCGGCTCACCCCAGACGATGGGACCCGTGGCGTAATCGACCGCATTGCCGTCGCGATCCACGCGCTTGCCGTTGCTCTCCATGTCGAGCTGCTGCAGGTAAGCGGGAAACCGCGCCAGGCGCTGCTCGTAGGGCAGCACGGCGTGGGTCTCGGCGGCGAAGAAGTTGGCGTACCAGACCCCGAGCAGGCCCATGATCACCGGCAGGTTTTGCGCCAGCGGCGCGCTGCGGAAGTGCTCATCGACGGCGTGGGCGCCGGCCAGCAACTCCTCGAAGCGATCCATGCCCGCGTAGAGGGCAATGGGCAGGCCGATGGCCGACCACAGCGAATAGCGGCCGCCCACCCAGTCCCAGAAGGCAAAGCGGCAGGCGGCGTCGATACCGAATTCGCTCACCCGCTCCTCGTTGGTGGAGAGCGCGACAAAGTGTTTGGCCACGGCGCGCTCGTCGTTGAAACGCGCCAACAGCCACTCGCGCGCGGTGCGGGCATTGGTCAGCGTCTCCTGGGTGGTGAAGGTCTTGGAGGCGACGATGAACAGGGTGCGCTCCGGGTCGAGCTCCTTGAGGATGGTGCCGATGTGTGCGCCGTCGACGTTGGAGACGAAATGGGTGCGCAGGTGCGCCGATGCGTAGGGTTCCAACGCCGTGCACACCATCTGCGGGCCGAGATCGGAGCCGCCGATGCCGATGTTCACCACGTCGGACACCGGTTTGCCTGAGTGGCCGCGCCAAGCACTGCTGCGCACCTGGCCGACGAACTCGCGCATCTGGGCCAGCACCCGGCGCACGGCGGGCATCACGTCCTCGCCGTCGAGGGTGTAGGGGCGCTCGGAGCGGTTGCGCAGCGCCATGTGCAGCGCGGCGCGCCCCTCGGTGTGGTTGATACGCTCGCCGCTGAACAGGCGCTCGATCCAGCGCGGCAGCTCGCACGCCTCGGCCAGGGCAACCAGCCGTTGTATCGTCGTGTCGGTGATGCGGTGCTTGGAATAGTCGAACAGCAGAGAATCGAGGCGCAGGGAAAACCGCTCGCAGCGTCCGGCATCCTGCGCGAACAGATCCCGCAGGTGCAGCGCGGCGATCTCGCGTTGGTGTTGCTGCAGCGCCTGCCAGGCTGGGGATTGCGTCAACGCGGCCATAGGGGCATCCCGGTTATCGTTGGGGCGTAATCGTAGCCGAAACCCACCGTCAAGGCACTCGCCCATTCCATTCGCGAATCCATGGGTTATAGTGATTTTCCGGTACCGTTGTGACTGTCCACATGAAGACACTGTTCGTCACCAGCGAAGCGCACCCGTTGATCAAGACCGGCGGTCTGGCCGACGTTTCGGGGGCACTGCCCAAGGCGCTGCATCAGCTGCGCAATGACGTGCGCCTGCTGCTGCCTGCCTACCCCGAGGTCAAGGCGCGCGCCGGCAAACTGCGCACGGTCGCAACCCTGGAGTTGCCCGCCACGCCGGCGCCGGTCACGCTGCTGGCCGGGCGTGTACCCGGCACCTCGGTTCCGCTCTACCTGGTCGACGCTCCGGCCTATTTCGAACGCACTGGTAACCCCTACACCGCCCCCGACGGCAGCGGTTGGCCCGACAACGCGCAGCGCTTCGCCCTGTTCAGCCGTGCCGCCGCGGCCATCGCCCTGGATCGCGCAGGACTGCAATGGCAGCCGGAGATCGTCCACTGCAACGACTGGCAATCGGCGCTGGTGCCGGCACTGCTGAGTCCGGAGAGCACCCGGCCGCGCACCGTCTTTACCATCCACAACCTCGCCTACCAGGGGAATTTCGGGGCCGAGGTATTCGCGGCGCTGCAATTGCCGGCGGCGCTGTGGTCGGCGGACGGGCTGGAGTTTTACGGCATGCTGAACTTCATCAAGGGGGGCATCGCCTACGCCGACGCCGTCACTACGGTGAGCCCCACCTACGCCCGCGAGATCTGCCACGCCGCCTTCGGCTACGGTCTGGAGGGCCTGCTGCGCAGTCGCGCCGGACAGCTGCACGGCATCCTCAACGGCGTCGATTACAGCCAGTGGAATCCCAAGGACGATCCCCACCTCCCCGCCCACTACGGCGCCGACCGACCGGCGGGCAAAGCGGCCTGCAAGGCGGCGCTACAGGAAGAGATGGGATTGGCGGCTGCGTCCGAGGTACCGTTGCTGGCCCACATCGGACGCCTGGTGGAACAGAAGGGCGTCGACCTGATTCTCGCCGCCATCGCCGCGCTGCCCGTCGATACCCCGTTCCAACTGGCCGTGCTCGGCAGCGGCGAGAAGCACCTGGAACGGGCACTGCTCGATGCCGCCCATCGCCACCCCGGACGCATCGCCGTACGCATCGGCTACGACGAGGGACTCGCCCACCGCATCGAGGCGGGCGCCGACCTGTTTCTCATGCCGTCGCGCTTCGAGCCCTGCGGGCTCAACCAGATCTACAGCCTGCGCTACGGCACCGTTCCGGTGGTGCACCGGGTGGGGGGTCTGGCCGACAGCGTGGTCGACGCCATCGCCCACACCCTGGACGCCGGCATCGCCACCGGGTTCGTCTTCGACCACGCCGACGGCTTCGATCTCAGCGTGGCCATCCAGCGCGCCCTCGCCCTCTACCAGGATCGCAAGGCGTGGCGTAAGCTGATGATCAACGGTATGGCGCAGGACTTCAGCTGGGAGCGCAGTGCGCGTCAGTACGTAGCGCTGTATCGCAACCTCGGCGACGCGTAATGTCTCTGTCACGCAGACGCGTCATAGAATAGGGAAGCAGGTTCCAACAAGGAGGAGTAAGCGATGAACATCCCGGAGATCCGCGCCATCGCGCAAACCATCGGCATCAAGCCCCTGCCCAAATCCAAGGTGGAGCTGGTACGCGCCATCCAGAGCTGCGAGGGCAATTTCCCCTGTTTCGCCACCGCCACTGCGGGAGATTGCGACCAACAGCAGTGCCGGTGGCGCACCGACTGCTTCAAGCTCGCCCAAACGGCGGCGCACCAATAGGCTAGCCCCCCCAAAACCCCCTCGCTCGAGCCGCCCCGCGGCACCGGAACGTGCACCGTGCCGGAATTATTGTTTGATATCCATCTATTTTAGCCCCATCATAGGAGTAGTAGATTCATCGCGACCCCAGGGGGCCCCATGAAGCGACTCATATCCATCACCGTCAACGGCCGGCTACGCCAGGATGCCGTAGCGGACAACCTGTTGCTCATCGACTATCTGCGCGAACAGCTCGGGCTCACGGGCACCAAACAGGGCTGCGACGGCGGCGAATGCGGCGCCTGCACCGTGCTGGTGGACGGACGCCCGCGCCTCGCCTGCAGCACCCTGGCCGCCTCGGTGGAGGGCAAGCACGTGGAGACCATCGAATCGCTGGCGCGCAACGGGCGCCTCAGCGCGCTGCAGGCCGCCTTCCACGAAAAACTGGGGACTCAGTGCGGTTTTTGCACGCCCGGCATGATCATGGCCGCCGAAGGGCTGCTGCGCGCCAACCCCACCCCCACGGTGGACGAGATCCGCGCCGCGCTGGGCGGCAACATCTGCCGCTGCACCGGCTACGTGAAGATCATCGAATCGGTGCAGGCTGCCTGCGGCGCCGACGACGAACGGGCCGGCGAACCGCTGCCGGCTGAAACCCCCGACCGGCTGGAGGTGGCGTCATGAGCGCCGGGCCCAATCGTGGCGCTGGCCGGCGCACCCCGCTGGTGGACGGCGTGGAGAAGGTCACCGGTGCGGCGCGCTACACCGCCGACCTGCTCGATCCCCAGGCACTGGTGGGCAGAATCCTGCGCAGCCCCTGGGCCCACGCCGAGATCCTCAGCATCGACACCTCGGAAGCGCTGGCGCTGCCGGGCGTGACAGCCGTGGTCACCGGCGCCGACTGTTCCGCCCCCTACGGCGTGCTGCCCATCGCCCAGAACGAGTTCGCCATCGCCCGCGACCGGGTGCGCTACCTGGGCGAACCCGTCGCCGCGGTGGCGGCGGTGGATGCCGAAACGGCGGACAAGGCGCTGCGCCTGATTCGCATCGAGGTGCGCGAGCTGCCCGCCTACTTCGAATCGGAAGCGGCGCGCGATCCCGACGCCGTGCTCCTGCACGACAACAAACCGGGCAACATCGAGCGCGAAGTGCGCCACGAGTTCGGCGACGTGGAAGCCGGCTTCGCCGCCGCCGATCTGGTGCGCGAAGAGAGCTACACCTGCAACGAAGTGACCCACGTGCACATGGAGCCCCACGCCGCCAAGGCGACCTTCGATCCGGTACGCGGCCACCTCACCCTGCACACCGTCTCCCAGGTGCCCTACTACGTTCACCTGTCGTTGGCGCGCTGCCTGGATCTGGACACGTCGCGCATCCGCGTCATCAAACCGTTCATCGGCGGCGGCTTCGGGGCGCGTACCGAGACCCTCAACTTCGAGATCATCTGCGCCATGCTGGCGCGCGCCGCCGGCGGCACCGTGCGCCTGCTGCTGACCCGCGAGGAGACCTTCCTCACCCATCGCGGCCGTCCGCACCAGGAGACGCGCATCAAGATCGGCCTCACCCGCGACGGGCGCATCACCGCCTGCGAGTGCCACTCCGTCCAGCGCGGCGGCGCCTACGCCGGCTACGGCATCGTCACCATCCTCTACGCCGGGGCACTGCTCAACGGCCTCTACGACATCCCCGCGGTGCGCTACGAGGGTTATCGCGTCTATACCAACACTCCGCCCTGCGGCGCCATGCGCGGCCACGGCACCGTCAACGTGCGCCACGCCTTCGAAACGCTGCTCAACGCCATGGCGAAGGAGTTGGATCTCGATCCCTTCGAGGTGCGCCGCCGCAACCTGCTGGAAGCCCCCACCGAAACCCCAAACGGCCTCAAGGTGCTCTCCTACGGTCTGCCCGAGTGCCTGGAGCGCGTGGAACGCGCCAGCGGCTGGCGCGAGCGCATCGCCAAGCTGCCGCCGGGACGCGGCCTGGGGCTGGCCTGCTCGCACTTCGTCAGCGGTTCCGCCAAGCCGGTGCACTGGTCCGGCGAACCCCACGCGGTGGTGCAGCTCAAGCTCGATTTCGACGGCGGCATCACCATCCTCACCGGCGCCGCCGACATCGGTCAGGGCTCGTCCACCATCCTGGTGCAGGCAGTGGTGGAGGTGCTGGGCGTGGACTGGGAGCGGATACGGGTGATCGCCAACGACAGCGCCATTACGCCCAAGGACAACGGCTCCTATTCGTCGCGCGTCACCTTCATGGTGGGCAACGCCGGTATCGAGGCGGCCGAGAACCTGAAGACGCTGCTGATGGAGGCCGCCGCGCGGCGCCTGGACGTGCCGGTGGAGACCGTGGAGTGCCTGGGCGAGCTCTACCGCAGCCCGCTCAAGCCGGACATGGAACTGGGCTTCAACGCCGTCGCCACCGAGGCCCTGGTGGGCACCGGCACCATCATCACCAAAGGCACCTTCACCTGTCCCAAGGAGTTCCAGGGCGGCAAACACCGCGGCGCCGCGGTGGGCTCCACCATGGGCTTCTCCTACTCCGCCCAGGTGGTGGAGGTGAGCGTCGACCGCGAGCTGGGCACCGTGCGGGTGGAGAAGGTGTGGTCAGCCATCGACTGCGGCTACGCCATCAACCCGCTGGCGGTGGAAGGCCAGGTGCAGGGAGCCATCTGGATGGGGCTGGGCCAGGCGCTGTCCGAAGAGACCGTGTTCGAAAAAGGCCGCCCCCAGGTGCCCAACATTCTCGACTACCGCGTCCCCACCATCGTCGAATCGCCCGACATCGAGGTGCAGATCGTCGAGACCGTGGACCCCAACGGCCCGTTCGGCGCCAAGGAGGCCAGCGAGGGCCCGCTGTCGGGCTTCCTGCCCGCCTTCGCCTCGGCCGTCGAGCAGGCCACCGGCATGGCCTTCAACGAAATGCCCATCACGCCCGACCGCATCGTCGATACCCTGCGCAAGCGGCCCAAGCCGAAACCGGCCGCCCGCCCGCAGCCCGTCGTCACGGAGGCAGCGCAATGAGTGCCGTACCCAACCTGAAGCTGGAACGCCCGCGCACCCTGGACGAAGCCCAGCGTCTGCACGCCGCCCACCCCCAGGCCCGCCTGCTGGCCGGCGGCACCGACCTGCTGGTCAACCTGCGCCGCGGACTGATGGCCACCGATACCCTGATCGACCTTTCCGGCGTGGAGGAGATGCAAGCACTGAGCTGGGGCGAAGATCACCTGCGCATCGGCGCCGGCGTCATCCTGGAACGCCTCGCCGCGAACGTGGAGGTGGCACTGCGCATGCCCGTGCTGGTACAGGCGGCTCTGGCCATCGCCGGCCCCACCCACCGCGCCAACGCCACCGTGGGCGGCAACCTGTGTCTCGACACCCGCTGCCGCTTCTACAACCAGAGCGAGTGGTGGCGTGCCGGCAACGACTACTGCCTCAAGTACCGCGGCGAGATCTGCCACGTCGCCCCCAAGAGCAAGCGCTGTTATGCCGCCTTTAGCGGCGATCTGGCCCCGGCCCTGCTGGTGCTGGATGCCGAGGTGGAAGTGGCGGGCGCCGACGGGATACGGCGCATGCCCCTGACCGATCTCTACCGCAACGACGGCGCCGACCACCTGACGCTGGCCCCGGGCGAAATCCTGAGCGCCGTCATCGTGCCGTGGCGCCAGTCGCTGCGCGCCGGCTACGAGAAGGTGCGCATCCGCGCCGCCATCGACTTTCCGCTGGCGGGGGTGGCCGTGGCCGCCGAGGGCTCAGCGGCGGGTATCGCCACCCTGCGCGTGGCCTGCACCGGCACCGACTCGCAACCCGTCAAGGTCGGCGGCCTGGAAGCCTTTCTCGACCAGGAAGTGAACGCCGAACTGCTGCAAACCTTCGAGAACCACGTGCGCCGCGAGACCCAGCCCATGCGCACCACTGTGACCCCCACGCCCTACCGGCGCCACGTGCTGGGCGTGTTGGCGCGACGGTTGGTGAAAGAGTTGATAACCGCATAAAGGCATTGATAAAAGCCAAAATCTTTGACCACGAAGTACACAAAGTACACGAAGTTAAAAACCCAAAACCCATCCACCTCGGGTCGCATTGCCAACTTCGGCCCGCACCGGAATGAGGGTTTTCTGAAGTTAAACTTTGTGTACTTCGTGTACTTTGTGGTGAATCGCTTTTGAAGTTCTGCTTTTACAGACGAAGGGTCGATTCGTAATTGTCGGATTACGCTGCGCCAACCCGACCTACAGCGGCTAATCCGCGGGCGCGAGCAGACGTTCAAGAGCCTCCGGGTTATCCACGTCGGTAAAGATGGCGTCATCGTCCACGGCAACCAGCGTCACGTTGGGCGCATTGCGTTTCAGCAATCCGCGCGCCCCCTGATCGCCCTGCAACGCCAGAATCTCGCGAAAATAGCCGCGCGGCCACAGCACCGGGTTGCCGCGCCGGCCGTCGCGTTCGGGCGCGACGATGGCGGGCGCCACCGGGTCGAAGGCGGCGATCAGCGCATCGATGTGCGCCGCGCTCACCCGCGGCATGTCGCCCAGCAGAATGATGGCACCGTCGCTGTCGCACGGCAGCGCACGCAAACCGCAGCGCAGCGACGAGGCGATGCCCTCGGCGTAACTCGCGTTGTGCACCAGCGACACCGGCACATCGCCGACGACGCCCTCCACGGCCTCGGCATCGTGGCCGGTCACCACCAGGGTCTGCACGCAGCGCGACGCCAGGGTGGCGTCCACCACGCGGCGCACCATGGGCACGCCCTCCACCTCGCAGCACAGCTTGTTGCGCTCGCCCATGCGCGTGGAGCG
>JBNKCG010000132.1:0-1509 GCA_050287605.1 Gammaproteobacteria bacterium
GTTCCACAGCGGCAGGTCTTTGGTCAGGTCGGAATACAGTTTGCGATAGACCGCAGGATCGACTGCATACTTCATCATCGTCTGCACTTCTGCGCTGTTGGGCCAGATGTCTTTCAGGTACACGGGCTGGCCGTCCTTGCCTGTGCCCAGCGGTTCGGTGGCGAGGTTGATATTCACCCGGCCTGCAATCGCGTAGGCGACTACCAGCGGCGGTGAAGCGAGGAAGTTGGCTTTGATGTTGCCGTGGATGCGCGCCTCGAAGTTGCGATTGCCCGACAGCACGGCGGCGACAATCAGGTCGTTCTTGACGATGGTGTCTTCCAGCATGGCATCCAGCGGGCCGGAGTTGCCGATACAGGTGGTACAGCCGTAGGCGGCAAGACCGAAACCGAGTTGCGCCAGCGGTGTCAGCAGGCCCGCGTTGCGCAGGTATTCGGTCACCACGCGTGAACCGGGTGCGAGCGAGGTCTTGATATGCGGTTTGACGTACAGGCCTTTCGCCACGGCTTTTTTCGCCAGCAGACCTGCGGCCAGCAGCACGCCGGGGTTGGAAGTGTTGGTGCAACTCGTGATCGCGGCGATGAGCACATCGCCATGGCCGATCTCGACCGGGGGCAGCATTTCGTCGGGGGTTTCCCGGCGTACAGCAGCGTTGGGATGTTCGTCCGCCATGGTTGCTTCGGTGCGATACGTGGCATCGTCCTGTTTGCCGCCGCCGGAGATGGGGATGCATACCGCATCGCTGCGGTCGGGCAGGGCGGTGGTGTAGCGTTTGCACAGTTCGTCATGCGGTTTGTTGAAACCGTTTTCCGCAACCGGCTTGCTGAACAGGATATTGAATGTCTCTTTCATCCTGCACAGTTCGATGCGGTCCTGCGGACGCTTGGGGCCGGCCAGCGAAGGTTCGATGCTATCCAGTTCAAGCTCGATCATGCTGCTGTAATCGATGTCGCCGATGTCCGGCATGCCGAACATTTCCTGCGCCTTGAACCAGGATTCGAAGGCATCCACTTCCTCGTCCGTGCGTCCGGTATTGCGCAGGTAATCCACGGTCACGCCGTCCACCGGGAAGAAGCCCATGGTGGCGCCGTATTCGGGCGCCATGTTGGCGATGGTCGCGCGATCCGGGATGGTGAGGGCGGCAGCACCCGCCCCGAAGAACTCGACGAACTTGCCGACGACTTTTTCCCTGCGCAGCAATTCGGTCACGTTCAGCACGAGGTCGGTTGCGGTTACGCCTTCGCGTAACTTGCCCTTGAGGTGCACGCCGACCACGTCCGGCGTCAGGAAGTAAACCGGCTGCCCGAGCATGCCGGCCTCTGCCTCGATGCCGCCCACGCCCCAGCCGACCACGCCGATGCCGTTGATCATGGTGGTGTGGCTGTCGGTGCCGACCAGCGTGTCGGGATAGACCACACCGTCTTTTTGCAGCACGCCGCGCGCGAGGTATTCGAGGTTGACCTGGTGCACGATGCCGACGCCGGGCGGCACGACCTTGAAGGTGTCGAA
>JBNKCG010000133.1:0-3329 GCA_050287605.1 Gammaproteobacteria bacterium
AGAGGGGCTGCGCTGGCAGCTACTGCCGCAGCGCCATGAATAATCGGTCTTTGAGGCCGACGCGTTGTTTTTTGAGGTCTTCCATGGTCTCGTCGCAGACCGGCTGGCCGAGTTCCTCCAGGCGGCGGATTTCGGCATCGAGCTGGTCGTATTCGTCCATGAGTTCCGCGAAATGGGTGTCGCTGGCGCGCAGCGAGCTGATTTTTCCCTGCATATCGGGGAACTCATGGACGAGGTCGTGGTTTTCGCCGAGCATTGCTACCTCCCGTTAGTGACTGTCCGCGGTTGCTCCAAGCATACCCATCCGGGCACGGGTCGCGCCACCCAATCGGGCCTCAGTTGTCGTCGGAGTCGCTGTCCCCGCTGAAGAACGCCTTGGTGCGTTCCCACAGGCTGCGCGATTTGCGTTCGGCTTTTTTCGCCTTGTCCTCGGTCCAGTCGGCGGCTTTGTCGATGCCTTTGGCGGTGGCGTCCACACCTTTCTCCGCCTTGTCGGCGCTCCAATCGGCGGCCTTGCCCAGGCCTTTCTTGGTCGCGTCCAGACCTTGGTCGGCCTTCTTTTTGGTCCATTGCGCGGCATCGTTGGCCGATTGCTTGGCCTTGTCCAACAGACCGGGGCCTTCCGCCTGGGCAGTGCCCGCGGCGACGAGGGTGATCGCCACAAGGGCCAGGGTGCGTGTTACGGGTTTCATCGGGCTTCCTCAATTAGTTGCTCAATGGATGGATTCACTGCTTCGAGCGCTCGCCGAAGAATTCGTTCAGGAAGCGGGCCGTGTGCGAGCGCTTCTTGCCCCGTGCGACCCGCTCGGGGCTCCCCTGTGCCACCACCCGGCCGCCGGCCTCGCCCCCTTCGGGGCCCATGTCGATGAGCCAGTCGGCCTCGGCAATGATATCGAGATTGTGCTCGATCACCACCACGCTGTTGCCCGCCGCCACCAGCCGGTGCAGGACGCGGATCAGTTTCTCCACGTCGGCCATGTGCAGGCCGATGGTGGGTTCGTCCAGCAGGTAGAGCGTGTGCACCGGTGAGGCGGCACGACGCCGGCCGCCGTCGGCCATGTTGGTGCGCGCCTTGGTCAGCTCGGTGACCAGTTTGATGCGCTGCGCCTCGCCGCCGGACAGCGTGGGGCTGTGCTGGCCCAGGGTGAGGTAGCCCAGGCCCACGTCCTGCAGCAGGCTCAGGGTGTGGTGCACGGCCGGATGGGCGGCGAAGAAGTCGACGGCCTCGTCGATGTTCATTGCCAGCACCTCGGCGATGCTGCGGCCCTTGTATTCCACCGCACGGGTCTCGGCGTTGAAGCGTGCCCCGCCGCAGGCCTCGCAGGCGACGCGCACGTCGGGCAGGAAGCTCATCTCGATCTTCTGGATGCCCTGGCCCTCGCATACCTCGCAGCGCCCGCCCGCGACGTTGAACGAGAAGCGCCCCGGACCGTAGCCGCGCAGCCGCGCTTCGGGCGTCTGGGCGTAGAGCTTGCGGATGGCGTCCCAGATGCCCACGTAGGTGGCGGGACAGGAGCGCGGCGTCTTGCCGATGGGGGTCTGGTCCACCTCCAGCAGGCGCTGCACCGGTTCCCAACCCTCCAGGGCCGTGCAGCCCTGCAGCGGCGGTTGCTTGCGGCGTTTGCGCCGCCCGCCCAGCAGGTGGGCCAGGTTCTCGCCCAGCACATGGCGCACCAGGGTGCTCTTGCCGCTGCCGCTGACGCCGGTGACGCACACCAGCCGTCCCAGCGGCAGGGTGACGTCGATGCCGCGCAGGTTGTGGCGGTCGGCTTTGTGCAGGGTGATGGCGCCGGCGTTGGGGTCCAGCCAGGGTCGTTCCGTCACCAGCGGATGGGGCAGGGGATGGGCCAGCATGCGCCCGGTGAGCGATTCCTTACTTCGCATCAGCTGGCGCAGGCTTCCTTCGGCCACCACCCGCCCGCCGCCGCTGCCCGCACCGGGGCCCAGGTCGATGAGGTGTTCGGCGCGGCGGATGGTCTCCTCGTCGTGCTCCACCACCACCACGCTGTTGCCCTTGGCCTGCAGCTCGCCCAGGGTGTCCAGCAGCAGGCGGTTGTCGCGCGGGTGCAGGCCGATGGTGGGTTCGTCGAGGATGTAGCAGACCCCGCGCAGGTTGGAGCCGAGCTGTGCCGCCAGGCGGATGCGCTGCGCCTCGCCGCCGGACAGCGTGGGGGCGGCGCGGTCCAGGGAGAGGTAGTCCAGCCCCACCTGGCTGAGGAAGGCGAGCCGGCTCTCCAGCTCGGCGCGGATGTCGCGCGCCACGGCCTGTTCGCGGGCGTTGAGCTTGAGTCGGGTGAACCAGCGCTGCGCCGCGGTCACCGGCAGCGCGGCGATCTTCGCGATGGAGTGGTCGCGAAAGCGCACCGCCAACGCCTCGGGGTTGAGGCGTGCGCCATTGCACGCGGGGCAGGTGTGCGCCTCGCCCTCGAACCAGTCGTTCCACCAGATCTCTTCGCCGCTCTGCTCCGCGTCGAAGCCCTGGATCTGCAGCCCGGTGCCGTAGCAGCTCCGGCACCAGCCGTGCTTGGAGTTGTAGGAGAACAGCCGCGGGTCCAGTTCGGCGAAGCTGCGTCCGCAGCCGGGACAGGCGCGGCGGGTGGAGTAGAGGGTTTCGCGGCCGCTGCGTCCCTCCACGATCTTCACCATCCCGTTGCCGTGGGCCAGGGCGGTGTCCAGCGCGGCGCGCAGCTCGGGTTCCGCCTTGGGTTGCACCGTGATCGCGGCCACGGGCAGGTCGATGTCGTGCTCGCGGAAGCGGTCGAGACGCGGCCAGGCGTCGGTGGGTAGCCGTTCGCCGTCTACTCGCAGGTGGCCGTGGCCCTTGTTGGCCGCCCACTGGGCGAGGTCGGTGTAGTAGCCCTTGCGCGCCACCACCAGCGGCGCCAGCAGCTCGATGCGCCGGCCGCGCTGCTCCTTGAGCAGGCGCGCCAGGATCGCCTCCGGCGTCTGCGGCTGGATGGGGATGTCGCACTCCGGGCAGTGCTGGGTGCCCAGCTTGACGAACAGCAGGCGCAGGAAATGGTAGACCTCGGTCAGCGTGGCCACGGTGCTCTTGCGCCCGCCGCGGCTGGTGCGCTGCTCGATGGCCACCGTGGGCGGGATGCCGTAGATGGCGTCCACCTCGGGGCGTGCGGCCGGCTGCACGAACTGGCGCGCGTAGGCGTTGAGCGATTCGAGATAGCGGCGCTGCCCCTCAGCGAACAGGATGTCGAAGGCCACCGTGCTCTTGCCGGAACCGGAGATGCCGGTGATGACCGTGAACTTCTCCTTGGGGATGGCGACGTCGATGTTGCGCAGGTTGTGCTCGCGGGCGTTGTGGATCTGGATGA
>JBNKCG010000134.1:0-32638 GCA_050287605.1 Gammaproteobacteria bacterium
TCTGCACAACCTTGTTCAGCGTTCTGGTATCGTTACTCATGGTGGTGGTCTCCTGACGTGGTCGTTGAAATCTCGCAGTTCCAACTTAACCACAGAGGCCACCGCCTCTTCAAAAGTGCGAAAGATAATTTACGTTATCCGCTAGCCTGTTCGAGACTAGGGAACCTCTGATCAAGTCATGCTCGGCGACCTGCGCACTCAGAATGGGTGATTTCGGTGTTGAAAAGCTTGGCAATAGCTGGCTATTACCTGCGCTTTTCGCCTAGAACTCACCCATTCCTGTACACCCATCTCATCCAAGCAGACTTAATCAGAGGTTCCCTAGGGCTTGGGTTTCGGCTTCGGTTTGCTGGGAATCTGGCGAATGATGTCGCGATCGAGCGCACCCTGCGCTTTCTGATCGTGGCCCTTGACGGTATCGGCGGCGCCGCGAGGAGCGGCCTCGTGGGCTTTTTGCACCGCAGGTAGGAGCAAGCCGGTGGGTTTGGACGATTGCCCCTGATTCAGGTCCCGAGCTGCTCCCGGATTTTGATTCGACCCCGCCGGCTGCGACGTGACGCCTTGAGGTTTGACCTTCAGGACCGGGCCGTATTTCTGTTCTGCAAACAGCGCGGAACTCCCTAGCAGCAATGCCGCGCAGGCGACGGCGCTAATCAGTGCTTTCATGGTGATTGCCCTTTTGTTGGTCGCTCGCGGGTAGGTCGTTGCTTACCTGCGTAGGGTTCAAATATGGGATGCGTGAGGATAGTAGAGTAATTTCCATCCTAATAAACCGGCACGATTGAAGGGGTATCCACGTGCCTGGTCGTCTTCAGCTGGCAGCTGATTCACGGCTTCGTCAAACCCGTTGCCGACGACAGGCTGCCTTCACGGCAGCCGACTGGGGGTGATGAAGGCGTTTGTCTTTGATGCAACGTGTTCGGGTAGTGCGCCGAGCTGGAAATCTGCTCTGCTCTTGTTCAATGGAAACCGTAAACGGCCAAAAGCAGAGGCAGCGCCAGCCACACCAACCCTTTGGTCAGGAAGAACAGAGGTAGCGCCCAGGAGAGTCGCTTCATCCAAAGCTTGATCGGGGTTTCGGTAATCGCGCTATTCGATTGCAGAATCATTTTGCATACCTCTCTACGGTATGGGAACAAACTTGCCGTTTCGCCCCGTCCAACGTCTCGTCCAGGCCACGTCCCTGTGGCCACCCAGCCAATGGAGTTGACGATCAGGGTAGATCGAAGCGGTCCAGGTTCATCACCTTGTTCCATGCCGCCACGAAGTCGTTGACGAACTTCTCCTGCGCGTCTGCGGTGGCGTAGACCTCGGCCAGTGCTCGCAGCTCCGAGTTGGAGCCGAAGATCAGGTCGACCCGGGTGCCGGTCCACGTCACTTCACCGGTCTTGCGATCACGCCCTTCGAAGAGCGCTTCGTCCGCGGAGACCGCCTTCCAGGTGGTGCCCATGTCGAGCAGGTTGACGAAGAAGTCGTTGGTGAGTGCCCCCGGGCGTCGGGTGAACACACCGTGCGCGCTCTGCCCGGCGTTGGTGTTGAGTACCCGCAGGCCGCCGACCAGCACCGTCATCTCCGGCGCGGTGAGGGTGAGCAGTTGCGCGCGGTCCACCAGCAGCTCTTCGGCGGAGACCGAGAACCGGGTCTTCTGGTAGTTGCGGAAACCGTCCGCCACCGGTTCGAGCACCGCGAAGGAGTCCACGTCGGTCTGCGCCTGCGAGGCGTCCATGCGCCCCGGCGTGAACGGCACCGTCACGCTGTGGCCGGCGTTCTGCGCCGCCTGCTCCACACCGGCGCAGCCCGCCAGGACGATGAGGTCGGCCAACGAGACCTTCTTGCCGCCGGACTGGGCGCCGTTGAACTCACCCTGGATGCCTTCCAACGTGGCAAGCACCTTGGCCAGTTGCTGCGGCTGGTTGACCTCCCAATCCTTCTGCGGTGCCAGGCGGATGCGCGCCCCGTTGGCGCCGCCGCGCATGTCGGAGCCGCGGAAGGTGGACGCGGACGCCCAGGCCGTCGAGACCAGCTCGCCCACGGAGAGTCCGGAGCCGAGAATCTTGGCCTTGAGTGCGGCCGCGTCCTTGTCGTCGATCAGCGTGTGATCGGCCTTGGGGATGGGATCCTGCCAGATGAGTTCCTCGGCCGGGACTTCGGGGCCCAGGTAACGGGCACGCGGTCCCATGTCGCGGTGGGTCAGCTTGAACCAGGCGCGCGCGAACGCGTCGGCGAACTCTTGCGAATTCTCGTAGAAGCGCCGCGAGATCTTCTCGTACGCCGGGTCGAAGCGCAGCGACAGGTCCGTGGTCAGCATGGTGGGCACGCGCCGTTTGGACGGGTCGTGGGCGTCGGGGATGGCGTTAGCACCGGCGCCGCGCTTCGGTATCCACTGGTGCGCGCCGGCCGGGCTCTTGGTCAGCTCCCACTCGTAACCGAACAGGTTCTCGAAGAAGTTGTTGCTCCACTGGGTGGGCGTCGTGGTCCAGGTGACCTCCAGGCCGCTGGTGATCGCGTCGCCGCCTTTGCCCGAACCGTAGGCGCTCTTCCAACCCAGGCCCTGCTCTTCGATGCCAGCCGCTTCCGGATCGGGTCCCACCAGCGCGGCATCGCCGGCGCCGTGGGTCTTGCCGAAGGTGTGGCCACCGGCGATCAGCGCCACGGTCTCCTCGTCGTTCATCGCCATGCGCGCGAACGTCTCGCGAATGTCCTTGGCGGCGGCGATGGGGTCCGGGTTGCCGTTGGGGCCCTCCGGGTTCACGTAGATCAACCCCATCTGAACGGCGGCCAGTGGGTTTTCCAGGTCGCGCTCGCCGGAGTAGCGTTTGTCGTCCAGCCAGGTGGCCTCGCGGCCCCAGTAGATGTCCTGCTCCGGTTCCCAGATGTCCTCGCGTCCGCCGCCGAATCCGAAGGTCTTGAAGCCCATGGATTCCAACGCGACGTTGCCGGTGAGAATCATCAGATCGGCCCAAGAGATCTTCTGGCCGTACTTCTGTTTGATGGGCCATAGCAGCCGTCGCGCCTTGTCGAGATTGCCGTTGTCGGGCCAGCTGTTGATGGGGGCGAAGCGCTGGTTGCCGGTGCCCGCGCCGCCGCGGCCGTCGCCGGTGCGGTAGGTGCCCGCGCTGTGCCAGGCCATGCGAATGAACAGCGGTCCGTAGTGGCCGAAATCGGCCGGCCACCACTCCTGCGAGTCGGTCATCAGTGCGCGCAGGTCGCTCTTCACGGCCTCCAGGTCGAGACTATTGAACGCCTCGGCGTAGTTGAACGTCTCGCCCATCGGGTTCGACTTGGAAGAGTGCTGGCGCAGGATGTTCAGCCGCAGTTGATTGGGCCACCAATCCCGGTTGGATGTGCCGCCGCCGGCGGTGTGATGTATCGGACATTTGCTCTCAGACATAGCGGTTTCTCCTTGGGCAGTCGGGCGTGCTGTTGTCGTGACTCAATATTTAGTCCTTTGCTCATCATTCATATAGTTGATTATTTTCAAGAGTATGATAGCCATTGACTATGTATTGAAAACGCCGCTGGAGAAGCGCTGGAAGAGCGGATAGAGCGTCGTAGTGCACGACGGCGCGCAGCGGGCGCTTGCGCGAACCGGGATGTGGTCGAGTAGCGGGCCAACCGAATCACCGGTTGGCCTCGGAGAGTGGGGACGGCGCTTTTCAGATAGCGCTGCAGGAAGAGAGTGTTCCCGGCCTCAATTCCCGGGTGGCTACCCCTCCCCTAGCAACCGCGATTTGCCCTCACGTCCCAGCAGCCCGTCAGCGAACCGTGGTGAGCGTTTCTCTCGTCGATAAGATTGAAGCGCCAGGAGATTCTCGCAAAGGAGAAATCCACTTCTTCGACGACACTCCCTTGGTGCAGATTCGTCTCCACCCGTGAAACCATCACTTGGTCGAGCACCAACCGATAGACTTCGCTGCCGGTCTGGCCTCCTTGCGTGAGCACCGCCAATTCGACCCGCGGGATGAAACTGCCAGCCATTGCATGGGTGCGCAACGGCACGCTAGCCGCATCCAGCGGTTTGGTTACGGTCAACGGCTTGGAGAGACTGCGTGCGGCCCCTCGGCCTGGTTGTTGGGGGTCGGAAACAATCCCGTCCTGGAATCCCAAGGCGTAGATCCAACCCCGGTAGTTTTGGTGCGTGACCGGACCGCCAATGCCATCGACTCGCACATATGCGGTAACCTTTTCGAATGCCGATCTCGTACCCAGCGCGGCCGATTCACTCGCCTGTGTTTGGCTCGATGGTTGGGTTTGCATTTGGGTTAGCGGCGCCACCGGAAGCTTGAGGTTTTTCAGGATCTGGTACGAGGGATTGGCTTGCTGTGGCGGATCGGCGGCTTGCGTCGGCGGCGTTGCGCTCGCCGCCACGGCCAACCCGGTAATCAGTGCCAACGTCGATACCCGTCGACGGATGCTGCTCCTGCGGGCAGGAGGTATCTGGTAGGAAGTGTTCATTCATTCTCCTCCGTACTGGCAAAGCCTGCAGACCGAGCCGTCTCTTTACCGCAGATACGGCTTGAACCAGGTGTACACGTGATCATTGGAACCCGCGATGCCCTGAGCCAGGATGTGCTGCGCCGATCGCTCTGGTGGGAACGACACCTTCTGCGGTGGTGTGGAGGCATCCAGATCGCGGCTGTTGCCGCTGCTGACGGTGCCGTCGGAGTACCAGGTGAAAACGACGTCGTTGGAACCCGCGATGCCGATGCCGACGATGTCGTCGGGCGTTTTCCCGGACGGCAGTGAATAGGGCTGCGGTGCGCGATAGTAATCGAGATCGGCACTGGTACCGCTGCTGACGGTCCTGTCCCGATACCAGGCGTAGACGTGGTCGTTGCTCCCAGCGATGGCCAGGTCAACGATGTCGGACGGCTGCTTGCCCGGTGGCAGCGAGTATGGGTAAGGGGAGCGTCGCGCGGCCAGATTCACGCTGTCGCCGGCCGATACCGTTCCATCCGCGTACCAGGCGTAGACGACATCGTTGGAACCGGCGATGGCGATTCCGACTACCGCTGCTCCCGGACTCTTGAGGCGATACTGCCGTGGGGATCGGTAGGCATCCAGATCGCGGCTCGTTCCGCTCACCACTACGCTGCCCTCCGTCGGCCTCATCTCCGACGATGCCCTTATGCCGTTAATCCAGCCGAGGCTCTCCCACGCCGGGCGATAGGTGCTCTCATTGTGTGAGTCGGTCCATGATGCGACGCCGACGACCCACCCGTCGGCGTTCAGTGCCGGCCCACCGGAATCACCGGGGCAAGAGACATATCCCGGATGTTTGAATCGAATCGCATCGGCCACGACTTCGGATATGGTTGACGCCATTCTCCGTTTGCCTTGAGGCGCTCCCGCACACCCCTGACCCGTGTTGCCGTACCCCACCAGCACCACCGGGTCGCCGCTCTTGGCGCGATGTGCATCATCGGCAATCGGTAGGGGCTGAACCCCTTGCGCCACCTCCCAGACGGGGCGATCCAGTACCAGCAGGGCCAAATCCTTGCGCAGCCATCCGGCCGCCGTGTATTGCGGGTGCACCACCACGTTGGCGGCAATCGTCACGTCTTGCCGGGTTTGTGATTCGTCTTGAGGGGTGGATTTGTCGTCCACGGCGCGCACGTCCGTCAACGTGAACTCGTAACGCGCACGGCAACCCTGAGCGTTGTTCTGGCTGGGACAAACGCAATGGGCGGCGGTGAGCGCCACGCGTTCGGAAATCAGCGTTGCCGAACAATTCGGCAATCGCCCCACCGCCTCCAATTCGCCAATCGGAACCGCCTGTCCGCTGGAGAGCGGAAAGGTCTTGCTGGATACCTCTGCCTGTGCTGAAAAAGACACCAGCAACACTGCCAGCAGCGCGCTGAAAATACTGCTGCGTGCGTTCATTGCCGTATCCCCGACACTTGATAGTTTCGCTGTGTCACCGCGCCGCTGGGCGACCAGAACACAAAGGTGGCAGTGCCGCTCAGTTGTTGATGATCAGCGGTGAAACTGAGGTTGTAGGACTCCTGAACCCGCATGCCGCTCTCGCTGTACTCTCCCTGCAGACCGATACCACTGCCCGATTTCACCGTTACTCGCAGGGGATGCCAGATGCCTTGGGTACCGATGTAGCGCCAGCGAGCCCCTTTCAGATCTGCCATGAACTCCATGACCGCGTCGAAACGGTTTCTCTGAATCGGGTCCACGTAACTGACGGTGAAGCTGTGGCCTGCGATGCCCCCCGAAGGCGAGAGCACCGTTATGCCCGATTGCGGCTGTTGCTTGGGAATTTGCTGCAGCAGCGGTGTCAGGCTGGGTGGCGAGGCGTTGGAAGGTTGTCCGGCGTGCGCCGAGGTCGGTTGCATCTCGCCGCGGCAGCAATAGATTGAAATGTTGTCGCAGTAGCTGCCCTGACAGCGTAAACCGGCGACGAATTCCGATGTACCGCACTGGTAGGAATTGGGCGCCTCCTCGGAGAAATACCGGCTCCAGTAACACTGGCCCGTGTTGCGGATGTCGGGATGGCCCAGATACTCGACACTCTTCTGGTCGCAGTAGGATCCGCGGCACTGGATCGAGCGCAGGAATCCGCGAACGTCCGCCGTCATGTTGTTGGGCGCTTCCTCGGAGATCCACTGCGACCAATAGAGCAGGGTCGGTTTGGGGGGATCCTGGAGGCTGGTGAGTGTGCGCGACGTGAAGTTGCAGCAGGTCAGGTCTAAGCGTTTGCAATACGATCCGCTGCACCGGATCCCTTTGATCAACTGTTGCGGGCCGCACGTGGAAAGCAGGCCGGCTTTGGTGGATTGTGGAACCGGGGCTTCGCAGGTCTCGTCGATCTCAGTGGCTACAGCGGTGGGAACGGTCGCCAGGAACGTACAGAGTACGAGAAAACCCAAGGAAGCGTGCACCTGTTTCATGTCTATCTCCCCCTCTCCGAAATACCCAGCAGACGAATAACCCTTTCCGCTTGACGATTCCGGTGACGTATTCAGACAGCGTGTTTGCTCGATCCCTTACTAAAACTATAGAACCTAACGTGAGATCCGGTGGGGGTGTGGCGACGGCGCGCGGCGGCCGGTTTGGCGGGAGGGAGAGGCCAGGCCAAGGCGGGCATCTAGAAGGGAACTTCGGATCAAGTCCTGCTCGGCGACCTGCGCGCTCAGAATGGGCGATTGCGCTGTTGAAAGGCGTGGCGATGCCCCAGGGCAGCCTCTCCCGCGCCGGGTTTCGGTTTGTCTACGATACTCCGTCGAACAGCAGTTTCACGCCCGAAAGAAACAGCGCGATGTAGAGAAAGCGATAGATCGCCTGCTGGGAGACCTTGTGCAAGATGAAGTAGCCCAGCATGACCCCGATGGGTGCCAAGGGCATGAGCACGACGGATGTCAGGAAATTCGATCCGTCGAGCGCGCCCAGCAGCGTGTAGGGGATCAGCTTGACGTAGTTGATGACGGCGAAAAAGATGGCCAGGGTCCCCATCAACACCACCCGGTCGAGATTCTGCGGCAGCAGGTAGACGGTGATGGGCGGGCCGCCAGCGTGGATCTGGGTGCTGGTGAATCCCGCCACCGCTCCCCACAGGTAGCCGCTCATGCGGCCGCCTTTCTTCATCTGCCGCGCAAGCTTGGCGCCGATCCAGTAATTGAGGCAGAAGGCGATGGCGATCGCGCCGATGATCAGCCGGATGGCATCCTCGGGCAGGTATCCCATCAGCAGCGAGGCGACGCCGATGCCGACGACGCCCGCGGGCAGCAGGATCTTGAGGTGGTGGGTATCGAAGGATTTGCGGAATTTCCAGATGGCGAACAGATCCATGACGCACAGCAGCGGCAGCAGAATGGCCGCTGCCTGCACCGGACTGATCACCAGCGACATTCCCGGAACCACGATGGCGCCGATGGAGGGACCCAGACCGCCCTTGGCCATGCCGTAGATGAGCACCGCCGGGATGGCCAGGGCGTAGAAATAGGGGTCTGTGATGATATTCAAGCTGTACCTCTGGCCGTAGGTGTCCGTGGCATATTGCATGAGCGGGCGATACGCATCGGGATGGGACGCATCCGCCCCGTACAACCGTTGGGTACCCTCCTGTCCATTATATTCATCTGCGCTGCATTGCCAGACCAGGGGGCAATACTTCCTGTACCTGCATTGTATAGTTGCGTTTTCCTTCAACCGATAGGAGGGGCGCTATGCGCGTCGTCAAGAACTTCGGGCTGATGCTGTTGGCGGTGTGGCTGATCTTGAACGGACTGATTCCGTTGCTCCGTCTGAGTTTCACGGGCCTCGGGATCGTCATGGCGTGCCTCTCCCTGGTGGCGGGAATATTGATGCTCGCGGGCCGCTAACACGGCAGCCCGCGAAATTGTCGGGCTTGGGCCGGGTGCTACAATTCGTCACCTACCCGCTACCGGCGGGCTTCACAGAGCTGAGGAGTTCGTATGCGCGTTGCGGTGGCAAGCCGTGATGGTCGTACCGTGGCCGGGCACGTGGGCAAGTGCGCGCACTGGATCGTGTACGAGGCCGACGTGGCGCCCGATGGCGAGTCGCCGCAGGTTCGGGAGGTGGCGCGCATCTCGCTGCCCAAGGCGTTGGTGTTTCACCATTACCGGGATGACGTGCCGCATCCGTTGGCCGACTGTTGCGCGGTGATCGGCGCGAGCGCCGGCGAGAGTTTCGTGGCGAGAATGACGCGGCGCGGTATCGCGGCGGTTCTTACCGCGGAGACCGATCCGGTGCGGGCCGTGGCGGACTACGTCAAACAGCAGGTGACTCCGCCCAGGCCGCGGCCGATCGGTGGCCTCATCTGCAAGATCCACGATGCCATTTCGTCAAAGCGCTGATTTTGTGTGCGGTTCGAGCAAACAACACAAAGGACACTGCCATGCCTAAGTTCGCGATCTACCCCAGTCTTCAGGACGCTACCGTTTTCATCACCGGCGGGGCCGACGGCATCGGCGCCGAGATCGTACGCGCGTTTGCCGAGCAGAGGGCGAAGATCGCGTTCGTGGACATGAACCGTGCCGGCGGGCAGGCGCTGGCCGACGAACTGCGTGCCGACGGCACCACGGTCCATTTCGAGGTGTGCGACCTGCGCGACATCGATGCGTTGAAAAAGGCGTTTGCCGCCATGGAGCAGGCCTTGGGGCCGGCCGACGTGCTGGTCAACAACGCCGCCCGCGACGACCGCCACCGCTGGGAGGAGGTGACGCCGGAATTCTACGACGAACGCATTGCCACCAATCTGCGGCATCAGTTTTTCGCCATCCAGGCCACGGCGCCGGGGATGATCAGCCGCGGTGGCGGGGCCATCATCAACCTGGGTTCCAATTCGTGGTGGGAGGCGGTGGGCGGCATGCCGGTCTACACCACGTCGAAAGCGGCGATTCACGGCATGACGCGCTCGTTTGCGCGTGATCTCGGCGCGCACAACATCCGCGTCAACACCGTCGTACCCGGGTGGGTGATGACCCAGCGTCAAAAAGAGCTCTGGGTGACCCCGGAGTCCATCGAAGCGCAGCGCAAAAGGCAGTGCCTGCCAACCCTGATCGAACCGGTCTACGTGGCGCGGATGGTGGTCTTTCTGGCGTCGAACGATGCGGCGATGTGTACCGGTAACAACTATATGGTCGAGGCGGGATCGATATAGAAATGTGCAACAACCGGTGGGATGTGCAGCCGGGGGGCAAGGTATGATTCGAGATGCAGTGAGCGACGACGCGCAGGCGATTTGCGCCATTTACAACCCTTACATTGAAAACACGGTCATCACCTTCGAGGAGCAGCCGGTGGCTGTGGAGGAGATGCGCGCGCGTGTGCGCGAAGTGACGGCGTCGCATCCCTGGCTGGTATTCGAAGAACAGGGAACAGTCGTCGGATACGCCTACGCCAAGCCGTGGCACGCCCGCAGCGCCTATCGCTTCTGCGTGGAGAGTACGGTCTATCTCGATCCGCTGGCCACCGGCCGCGGTATCGGCCGCCGGTTATACGAAGCGTTGCTCGCAAGATTGCGTCCGCTGCAGGTTCACACCGTGCTCGGGGTGATCGCCCTGCCGAATCCGGCAAGCGTTGCGTTGCACGAACGCCTGGGTTTCACGGAGGTGGGGCGGTTGCAGGAGGTGGGACGGAAGTTCGAGCGCTGGGTCGACGTGGGATTTTGGCAGCGACCCGCGTGAACCATCCGGGGTGCCGCCGCGGCTACCCCTCGATCAAAGCGGTCTTTACCTGTTTTCCGACTACTATTGGATAGTAGCCATCTCGAAACCCCTGATACCTGACGGAGCGCGGCGGTGACCTGGGTCGAGACTGCAGGCGGGTTCGAAAGCATCATCACCAGTCTGGCTCTGATCGCCGGTGGCGCCTGGGCCTATTTGCGGTTCGTCCACGCGCGAACCATTCAGCCGCGGATCGTGTTGAGTGTGGCGGGAGAGGCGAGTCCTGCGCCTACCGGGTGCTACGTGCGGATCAAGGTGGGTGCCAGGAATCGCGGCATGACCATGGTGCGGATCGCCCACCGGGATACCGCCGTGGCGGTCTACGCGGAGATGCCGGGAACGGACATCCCCGAGTGGGACGATATCTCCGCGTTCGGTGTTTTGACCGGCAGCGACATGATCGAGCCCGACGAGGAGCTGGAGGAAGAGCACCTGCTGCGGCTGCCGGAGATGCCGCGGGTGGCATTGAAACTGGTGTTCCAACTCCAGACCGAAGCGGCGTTCGCGGGGCTGGGAAAGGCGTCGGTGTGGAACACCGAGGCGATTGTTCTGCCCAAACGGGAGGAGTCGGGGCATGGCGCACAAGACGGTAATTCCGTTCCTCAGGGAAAAGTCGGCGATACAACAACTGCGCGACAAGTACGAGGCGCTGCGCGGAAAGCCGGGCGTCAACCCGCAAGAGTTACAGGATCTAAAAAGGCAGATTGAGCGGCGTCAGGCCGCCTTGTTGCGCGGTGACTTCTTCGACCCCGATGACCTGGTCGGATAGTGCGCCCCGCGCCGGGTCCTGCGTCCCTGTGGAGTTGGCGTTTGCGAAACACAGGGGGACATCTACGCTGGTGGGTAAGAATGGGCTCCGAAGTGAAGTCGAACGAATGCGGCGCTGCGCAGGGAAGTCCATGCGATTGATGTAGTTATCCTTCCGCGGGACAACAACCTATGCCGAGTAGCCGTACGACGGACAAAAGCGAAGATCTGGCATTCCGGGAGTTGGTCGACGTCACCGGATTTTCAAAGCTGCTGAGGCAATTGTGCGACGCGACCGGCGTCCCCGTCAGTCTGGTTGGCAGGGATGGCGAGATCGTCTTGCAGGCGGGTTGTGTCGACGTCTGTTCCCGGCTCGAACCGGCCAATCCCGGCACCGAAAGGCTCAACCCGCACCACCGTTCGGAGCCGCTGCACGATCCTCCCACCGACGAAAGTGTCTGCCGGGCGCTCGACCACGGTCTGATCGATTGCGCCGCGCCGGTGATTGTCGAAGGGCGGCACCTGGCCACGCTGTGGCTGGGCGAGGTGTTCGGCGAGCCCCCGGATTTGGACCTCTTCCGCGAACGGGCGGCGCGCTGTGGTCGCGATGAGTCCGAATATCTCGCCGTGGTCCGCTCGGTTCCGGTCGTCGACAAGGCTCGCCTGGAAGCGCTCACGAAGTGCCTGGTCGGGGTGGCGCAAATGTTCGCCGCCAGCGGGTTGAGCGCTATGCGCCGGAGCCGGTGGGAAGTCGACTTGGAGCAGATTCGGTTGCAGGACGTGCTGGATCGGTCGCCGTTGGGAATCGGCTGGTCAGATGCATCGGGAAAGATCGAATACGTCAACCACCGGTTCACGGAGCTGTTCGGCTATACCCTCGACGATCTCCCCGACCTCGAAACGTGGTTTCACCTGGCCTTTCCGGATCCGGCATACCGGCGCGAGGTGATCGGGCCGTGGAACCGCGAGGTCGCCCTGACCCGACTCAACGGCGGGGTGCCGCCGGAGTTGGAGGCCGGCATCACCTGCAAGGACGGCAGCGAACGCCGCGTGTTGGTGCGCGTCTCCTGGATCGACGGGAAACGGCTGGTCTATTTCAGCGATATCACCGCGCACTGGCGCGGTGAGCTGCGCAACCAGACTCACGACGCCATGCTGGAGATGGTGGCGCGGGGCGCTCCGCTGACCGATATTCTGGGTGCCATCGTGCAGGCTGTTGAATCCGAGCGGCCCGACTGGAGGTGCAGCGTCCGCCTGATGGATGCCGAGGCACAAGGTTTGCGCACCTGCGTGGCGCCCAGCCTGCCAGCATTCTTCAACGAGGCTCGCGACGGTATGGAGACCGCGGACACCGGTGCCCGTGGCACTGCGAACCATCGCGGTGAGCGCGTGATCGCCCCCGACATCCTGTCGCACCCGGATTGGCAGTCGGTACGTGGAGCGGCCCTCCGTGCCGGGGTGGCGGCGTGCTGGTCCGAACCGATCAGCGCCTCCGACGGCGAAGTGTTGGGCGCGTTTGACGTTTACCACGCGCAACCCGTCGCACCGGATCGCAGCGACATCAGCCGCATCGGCTTTGCGACCAATCTGGCCGCCATTGCCATCGAAAACCGCAAATCCCGGGAAAAGCTGGTGGAGCAGGCGAGGACCTTCCGCACCTTGTCTGAAAATGCCCCCGACAACATCGCCCGCTACGACACGGAGTGCCGGCTGATCTATCACAATCCCATGTTGGAGAAGACGATGCATAAGCCATCGGCGCAGCTGCTCGGCCGGCGCCCCACCGAGCATGTCAACGGCAGCCTTCTCGACGACTACGAGGCCAAGTTATGGAGCGTGCTCAAAACCGGGAAAGCGGCGGAATTCGAGCTTGAGATTCCCACGCCTGCGGGAATGGCGTATCACTGGCTGCACATGGTGGCCGAGCGCGACGCGGCGGGGAAGATCACCGGGGTGCTTGCGATGGGGCGCGACATCACTGAGCGCAAGCGCATGCAGGAAGAGTTGGAGCGCCAGGCTCGTAGCGACTATTTGACAGGCTTGACCAATCGGCGTCACTTCCTGGAACTGGCCGAAAACGAGCTGTCCCGCGTCGCCCGTTATGGTGGAGCGCTTTCCCTGATCATGTTCGACGTCGATCACTTCAAACGCATCAACGATACACGCGGACACAGCATCGGCGATCTGGTTCTGCAGTCGATTGCGGCGACCACCCGTGAAACCATGCGTGAAAACGATATCGTTGGCCGCATCGGCGGCGAGGAGTTCGTGGTGTTGTTGCCGGAGACCGGTAAGTCGCGCGCCGTCGAAGCCGCCGAACGACTGCGTAGCGCAATCGCCGCGAGCGAGGTGGGACTGAAGGGGGGGGAGTCGATTCGCGTAACGGCTTCGTTTGGCGTCGTGACCCTGGCCGACGAATCAACAGGCATCGACGAGTTGTTGATCCGGGCGGATGCGGCCATGTATGAGGCCAAGGAGGGCGGGCGCAATCGGGTTTGCCTGAGCCCGCGCGGTGAGGAGTCGGTTTCGTCGTTTCGCCCGTAAGGGTGGCGGGGTTCAGCGTCGTCCGGTGTTGCGCTGTGTCAGTACGATGGCGATGCCGCCGAGTATGGTCGCCGAGGCGACCAGCAGTCGCAGCGTGACCGCTTCGGACAACAGCACTACGCCGCCGAAGGCGGCGATCACCGGGACCGAGAGCTGTACGGTTGCGGCGCTGGTGGCCGACAGCCCGCGTAAGGCGGCGTACCAGATGACGTAGCCCAGCCCCGACGCGACGGCACCGGATGCGACGGCCAGTGCCGCACCCTGCGGTTGCATGTGAAAGTGGCCGGCAAAGACGAGACTGACCACCACGCCCAGCGGTACCGCAAGTAGAAAGTTGCGTGCGGTCGAACGCAATGGGTCGGCCACCCCACGGCCGCGCAACGAGTAAATCCCCCACCCGAAACCGGCGATCGCCATCAGGACCGCGCCGGTGGGTTCAGGTGCGGTGACGCCGGGCGAAACCAGATAGACCAATCCCGCCAGCGCCAATCCCAAGCCAACCCAGGAGAGCCCCGAGAAATGCTCACCGCCACGCAGTCCGGCAAAGAACATGGTCAGTTGTACGACGCCGAACAGGATGAGCGCTCCGGTGCCGGCGCTGAGCGTGATGTAGGCAAAGGAAAAATTCACCGCGTAGAGAAACAGCATGGTCGCGGCAAGCCAGTCGTTGGTGTGGCGCCGTGAGTCGGCTTCCCCGCGAAAGTGCACGATCAGCCACAGCATGAGTGCACCCGAAGCGAGGCGCACGGTGGTGAAACTGGCCGCGTCGATCACCCGCTCACCGAGCGCCATGCGGCACAGCAGGGAGTTGGCGGCAAAAGCCACCATGGTGAGTGCGGTGAGGGCCAGGGTTTTGCCGGCAACGCTCAACGTGACGATCCGGACCAACGCTTGAGGCTGATGCAGTTACCCGTGAATAGGACCTCGCCCACTGGGCGCTGCGTCGGGCTCGCCGCGGGGTCGCGTGAGATCAGCAGCCGGGTAGCTGTGTTGAGCTGTTCCCAACCCGCCTTGTCTAATGGGATTTCGCGCGTGCCGGGCGTGATGTGGGTGAGAAAACGCGGCGCACTCTGGCCCTGATCGATGCTCCACAGGCGCAATTCGGTACCGTCGGGGTCGGCTTCCAGCGCCTTGGCGTCCACTTCCAGCCGCCACGGATGGGTGTAGGCGAGGATCACCACCGCGGGTTGCGTTTGCGGGTCGGTTAGTACGCCAACGTACTGCAATTCCCCCTGTTCGCCGGGCGGGGCGTAGAGCGCATGAAGGGCGATGACCGCGGCCAGCACGGTTGCCAGCGCGGCGTTGGCCAGTGCCAGTCCGCGCCATGCGCCCAATCGCCGCCACCAGGGTTCGGGTTGCGTGGCGGGGGCGGCGAGGCGTTGCACGAGGCTTTTCAACACCCGCGGCGGCGGCTCGACCGCGCGGGTCTGTTCGGCCAGCGGCACCAGTTCTTCCTGCCACTCCACCACTAGACGCTCCAGGGCCGGATCGGCGCGCATCAGCCGTTCGAAGCGCGCCCGTGCCGCACCGTGCAGTGCGCCCAGGGCGTACTCGGCCGCCAGCCGTTCGCGCAGTTCCAGGTTCTGGTATCTCATTTCATACAATCCCGCAGACTCAGCAATCCCCGCCGCAGCCAGGTCTTGACGGTACCCAGCGGCCATTGCCGGCGCCGCGCCACTTCGCTGGGTGTGTAGCCTTCGTGGTAAACCATCAGCAGACACGCCTGCTGGTCCGTCGATAGTGTTTGCAGGCAATGACGCAGCCGTCCCAGTTCCGCCGCGGTCTCGGTGTCGTTCACCGGATCGGCGTCGCAGGCAAGGTCGAGGTCCAGCGTTTCACACTCCCCCTCGTGCCGTGACATTGCGGCCCGGTGCAGGTCCAGCGCCAAGTTGCGCGCGATGTTGATCAGCCAGGTCATGGGGCGTCCGCGGCTCGCGTTGTAGCTGCCGGCCGCGTTCCAGATCTTGATATAGACCTCCTGCAGCGCTTCCTCGGCGCGAGCCTCGTTCTTCAATATACGTAACACGATGCCAAAGAGTTTCGCCGCCGTGGCTTGGTAGAGCTCGACGAAGGCGCCGTGATCGCGCAGGGCACAACGTCCGATCCATTGTGCGAGTGGGTCACTGTTTTGGGAGGGTGGTTGCGATGTCACGGTTACGCTGCGGTCGCATACGGAGGGGTTGTGTGTAGGCGGCGACAGTAGCAGCAGAACACCGATGGTGCCAGCTTCGTCCCGCGCGGGAGTCCTTGTTCCTGCTGTGGGAATAGGCCGGCGCAAAGAAAATTGAATCCGCTGCGATCTTCTTATCCGTATCTATTCCACGAAGGCAATCGACGACGAGCATGGGTTGCGAAGCCGTTGTTTGCCCGTTCGACCGAAAGAATACAACCGACCTAGGAGATTGCTATGAAAAGAGATTTGATCGTTATGCGAAGCCGCCGCGCACTGACCTTGCTTGCGCTGGTGACCTCCATGAGTGCGTGCGCCGGCATGGGGCAGGTCATGAGCGGACCGTCCGGTATGACTTACTACACGTTCGACAAAGACGTGCCTGATAGTGGAACGAGTGCGTGCTACGGCGTGTGCGCCGCCAATTGGCCTCCGGTGCCGGCATCGGCGGCCAAAGGTGGCGAGTTTGGCAGCATCGCGCGTAATGACGGCAGCCGCCAGCTCACCTACGACGGGCGTCCCCTCTACTACTTCGTCGGCGACAAACAGCGCGGTGACCGCAAAGGCGATGGCCTGAAAGGCGTGTGGCATGTCGTTTCGGTAATCGAGGAGTATGACTCCGGCAGCGGTGGCAACGGCGGGTCGGGTGGTTACTGATAGGCGCATTGCCGGAGTATGAGACGAGGGAGGGGCACCCCTCCCTCGTGGTTTCCGGATTCGTCGCAAACGCCCGGGCAGCGACTGCCGATCTTGTTCGTCGAGGAGCTGCGTATCCGCAGCGGAACCAGCGTTGGGGCTGTCCGTTGCCTACCGAAAAACGACGCATGCGGTCGGACCCCAAGCAAGTCCGTCTGCGCAAATTGGGCTAGACTCTGAACCGCAACCAATAACAACGGAATGCACTACAAGGAGTCGTTGAATGCAGCCCCGCGCCATGGAACAGCTGTCGATCTCATCGCGCCGCGCCTTGTTGTGGGCGGGTGCCCTCGCGCGGTATCGCGCCGAACAGCGCGGCGAAGACCCCAGTTCCGCTGCCGCGGACAGTTTCGATCTGCTGGTCGGTATGCTGTTGGAGCACCCCGAGGACGCCGAACCGAAGGTGCTGCTGGAACATTTTCATCTGGTGCCGGGACAACTGCTGCCCGCCGGCTATCCGCGCCCGCTGCCCGAGGCGATCGAGCGCCACATGCGTGTGTTGGACGCCGATCAACCGCCACCGCTGCAGCAGGATGCCGAGACGATCGTCGATTCGGGCATGCAGATCGGTATGAGCAGCGGCAGTCCGGAAGTGGCGGAGATGCGCGCGCTGTTTGCGGCGATGCTGGAGACGTCGACGCCGCTCACCACGGCGTTTATCGACCTGTTGTCGCAGCGTGGTATCGAACTCTCCGAAGTGGCGAGGGCGACGCAGGAGTATCTGCAGCTGCCTGCCGAAAAGACCAGTTACGCCCAGATCCTTGAGGATCGCTTTCCGTTCAATCCGCGACCCATCGACATCCCCAACTACAAGGCCGACCACGGCCAGCAGTTGGGACTGTCTGACGATATGGTGGGCATCCGTGCCGAGGTCGACGCCTTCGCCTACCTGCTGGCATCGCGCGGGCTCAAGCCGCCGCTGGCGGTGGGGCTGTTCGGCGACTGGGGGTCGGGCAAGTCGTTTTTCATGGAGGCGGTGCGCAAGCGCATCGAGCAGCTGTCGCGCGACCCGCACGTCGTCGACCGCAAGCAGGCCGACGTCCCGTTCTGGAAACGCATCATCCAGATCGAATTCAACGCCTGGCACTACGTCGAGGGCGAGCTGTGGGCGAGCCTGGTGGATCACATCTTCAACCGCTTGCGCATGAAGGATGATTCCGAGGATTTGGTGCAGCAGCGGCGCGAGCACTGGCTGAAGCAGCTGGACCATACCCGCGTCAAGATGGCGCGCCTGGAATCGCAGCGCAGCGAGGCGGAGCGCAGTCTGCGCGACAAGGAGCAGCAGGCGGAGCTGTTGCGCCGCCAGCGCGATTCCGAGTTGGCCAACCTGGAGCGGCTGAAGGCGCAGGCCACCACCGAGATCGTGGTACAAGAGAGCCTCGACGAGGTGAAACAGGCGCTGGAGCCGTTTCTGATCGCTATCGGCGTCCCCACGGCTGGCGAGGTATTCAGCAAGCTCGACGAGGCACGCGCCGAACTGAAACGCGGTCGCGTGCTGCTCGATGCGCTGTGGAGCGACGAACGCCATCGCCAGACCGTCATCCTGTCGCTGGTGGGCGTGCCGCTGCTGGTCTGGGTGCTGTCGTTGTTCGATTTCTCGGCCTTGACGACGGCGTTCAGCGGCGTCTCTGCGGCCGTGGCTGCGTCGCTGACCCTGCTCACCAAGGCCACCGGTCTGGTGCGTTCGCGAACTGCCGTCCTGGAGAATGCGCAAAGCAGAGTCGATGCGGAAATCGCGACGGTCCGGGGGGCGCTGGCGGACAAGATCGAGGGCGCGGAAAAGAACATCGGCAAGGCCGAAGAGCGTTTACAGGCGGTCATCGACGATCAGCAGTCGCTGGCGCAGGACTTGGAGAAGATCCAGACCGAGCTCAAACAGGTGACCCCAACGCGGGTGCTTACCGACTTCGTCGCCGAGCGCGTCGGCTCGGGCGACTACCGCAAGCACCTGGGCATCCCGGCGTTGATCCAGCAGGACTTCCAGCAACTGGCCGATCTCGTTGCGCAGCAGAATGCGGCGATACTCAACGACAAACGCGGTCGGCTGGAAAAGAGCAGCGACTGCTTCAACCGCATCATCCTCTACATCGACGATCTCGATCGCTGCCCCGACGATCGCGTTGTCGAGGTGTTGCAGGCGGTGCACCTGCTGTTGGCGTTCGAGCTCTTCGTGGTGGTGGTCGCCGTCGACTCGCGCTGGTTGAGCCATGCGCTCACCAAGCACTTCGAGGCGCTGGTGGTGGACCGCGTCAACGGTCAGGAGGCGACGCCCGACGACTACCTGGAGAAGATCTTTCAGATTCCGTTCTGGATCCAGCCGCTGGGCGACACCGCCAAGCGCAACATCATCCAGGGGCTGCTGCGCGGTCATCTCACCGTGGCCGAGGGGCAGCAGGGCGAGGAGCGCGGCGGCGACAAACCCAGCGTCGGCGAGGCGCAGATCAAGGTGCTGGCGGGGCTGGATCCGACCAGTGCGCCGCCCACGCTGGAGGCGGCCGCGTTGTCCATCACCGCGGTGGAGCTGCGTTTTCTCGATGGACTGGTGACGTTGTTGGGCAACACGCCGCGTTCCACCAAGCGATTCGTCAATCTCTACCAGTTGGCGCGCATCATTTACCGTCTCGATCCCAATGCCCCCGCACCGACGCCGCCCCCCGATTACGAGCTGCTGGCGTTCGTTCTGGCGCTGGGCGAGGGGCTGCCTAAGCTGGGCCCGGTGGTGCTCAAGGCGGCGCTGAAGGCGGAGCCCGGCGACACGTTCGATACGCTGCTGACCAAGACCCGCGGCGAGGTGGACGATGCGCAGGCCCTGCGGCTCGAAGGGTGGTTGGCGAGTCGATCGCCATGGAAGACTATCTCCGCCGAGCGCATGGCGGAGGCGTTTCGCAAGATCGATCGGTTTCTGTTCCGCGTCGGCACCCATCACCAGCCGGCCACGCCCGAGACGCCATAATTTTCCTCTATGCCCGAGTTGTTCGCGCCGGGCGTCTATGCACGCACCGACGAGTTATGCGGTGTGTACAAGGCGCCGGTCAACGAACCGCTGCGCGGCCGTGGCGGGGTCTTCGATATGCCGGTTCGCGAGCACCGGCGTGCGGGTGTGGGGTGCGCGTACGACGCATGCGTAAGGCGAATACCATTACGTCAACGCGCGACGTTTTATGATGTTTGTGGTGGAGTTCGTCCGCCATGGTCACCCATGGGCGGTGGTCGAACCGACCCACGAAACGCTGTGGCGTGAAGGCGCCCGGCGTCTGGACCTTCGCGCGCGACTGAACCACGGCATCGAGCGGGCAAAAAAACCCCGGCTACAGCGCGCTGTGGCCGGGGTCGGATGGGGTGCGCAGCCGAGCGTTAGACTTCGTCGGTCTGCAGGTGCTTGGAGACGGAGACCAGGAAGCGCAATGCGGATTGCGTCTCCGGTGCCGAGAGCAGACGCAGTGAGGCCATCAGTCCGCCTTGACTCTTGGAGCTCGCCATTTCGTCCTGCGCCTCCATCAACGCCAAGTGGGTGCGTCCGACCAGATCTGCCATGTCCTCGTTGGCCATGTTGGTGACCATCGATTCGACGAAGATCGCCAGACGCTCCACCATGCTGTCGGTCATTGCGTTGCGTATCGCGTTGACCATGTTGATCAGCTCGAACAGCGGAACCAGGCCACCGGCGCGGTGCAGCTTGGTCAGCTCGTCGAACAACGAGTGCACCGCTTCACGGGTGTGATCGTCGTTGAGCCGGTCGAGAACCTCCAACGCGTTGCCGACGGTGGTGGTGAGACGTTCCACCATCTGGTCGGTAAGCGAATCCGACATCACTTTCATCAGCGCTTCGGCGCTTGCGGTTGCCGGCAGTGCGGGGGTGATGCTTTGTGCGGTACTGGACATGATTGTGTCCTCCCTTAAAGCAAGCCGCGTGCCGAAAGCCAATACAAGCGGTTGTAGGCGAGTTTGAACCAGTGAACCATCTGCGAGGGCGGACCCGGGTTGGGCGGCGTGGTGTAGTTGAACCAGACGTAGGTGCCGGTCTTGAGCCCGGTCTCGACGAAGCAGAACACCTTACCGTCGTAGTCGCGTGCCCAGCGTTTCTCGGTGACCAGAGATACCAGGTTGTCGATCAAGGTATCGGCTTCGAAGTGAGCGGTGGAGCCCGCTTTGGAGATCGGGATGTTGGTGGTATCGCCGACGACGAACACGTTGCTGGAGCCTTCGCGGTGCAGCGTCTTGGTGTTGGTGGGCACCCAGCCGCCCTTGCCCAGACCGGAGTCGTCGATCACCTGCTGTCCCTGATGGGGCGGAATGGTCACCAGCATGTCGAACGGCAGCGCGACGCCCTCTTCGGAGTGGATGGTCTTGCTCTTGGCATCGACCTCTTTGGCGTTGAAGAAGGTCTCGTACTTGATGCCGCGTTTCTCCATCTCGGGCAGCGCCCATTCGGCTACCGGCTCCAGCGCGTGGAGACGGCCGATGGGGTAGGTGTAGGTGATCTCGCATTTGTCGAGGATGCCCTTCTGCTCGAAATACTCGTAGAGCATGAAAGTGATCTCCAGCGGAGCCACCGGGCACTTGTGCGGTGCGTTGACGTTGACCACTACCTTGCCGCCTTCGAAATTGTCCAAGGCGTCGCGCATCTTGCGTGCCCCGTCCAGATCGTAGAACCATTCGGCCGACTCGGCCATGCCGGGGATGTTCTGCGGCATGATGCGCGAACCGGTGGCGAGGACCAGGTAGTCATAGCCGTGGGTTCTGCCGGACTCGGTGGTGACGATCTGTTTTTCGACGTCGATATGCTTTGCGGCGTCGACGTGGAACACCGCGCGCCGATCCAATACCTTGCGCTGATCGCGGAACAGCTCCGATTCGCGGATGCGTCCGAATGGAACGTAGAGCAGGCCCGGCTGGTAGAGATGTTTGTCCGTATTGCCGATGACCGTTACGACCAGTTCACCTTTAGCCATCTGCGGGCTCAGCTTACGGCACAAACCATTGGCGACGATGGTGCCGGCCAGGCCACCACCGACAATCAGGATGCGTGTTGCCATAGGTACTCCTCCCCGTATTGCAGTGTGCGGCTCATTTGATATGTGCCGCTTAGGAAAGGTCGATGGAGTCGACCCCGTTTATTAGCCGCCATCCTATTCCCTCCGCCCGGCTGGAATAGGATGGCGGAGCCGGTTACCGATGATCGATTCCCACTCGTCTGTCCGAGGGACATAGGACTGAGAATAGATCAAAGGTATCCAAACTACTTTGCTTTCTTGATGACGATGGCAGCGTAGCCGTCGTGTTCGACCACCTCGACCACTTCGTGGCCCACTTTGTTGACCCACTGCGGGATATCCTTCTGCGATCCCTGGTCGGACGACCACACTTCCAACTCGTCGCCGATGTCAGCCAGTTTGATGGCCGCGATCAATTCCATGAGGGGACCGGGGCAAAAGGCCCCGCGGGCGTCGATGACTTGTCGTTCGGACATCGGATTAACTCCTGCGCTAGAAAATCAAAGAAAGACAAGTTCGCCCGACTCGGCGTCGGCGAGGAACTTGGTCAGTCCCAGCTCGCTGTCGAACAGGCCTTCCACGAAGTCGTCCATGCTCAGCTTCGCCACGTCCATGGCCATGGAACAGACGAACATCTGCATGTCGCCGAGCATCTTGCCTTGTTCGAACAGCGTCATCGGGTCGGGGGCCTTGTTGGCCAGCAGCAGTCGCGAGAACTCGCCGCCCTGATAGCGCTCTTCGTCCGACAGGTTTTTGCGGAACGTGAACACCGCGTTCATGCTGACGAACACCTGCACCGGGCGCTCCGATACCGCGGCCACCGATGCAAGCATTGCTGCCATTTGAATCTTTTCGTGCTCGGCTGAACACAGCACGAGAAAAAGCGGGCTTGCGGACATGCAGTTTCCTCCTCAATCACTTCGTAATGGGCAGCGGACGAGGGGCGCAGGATGGTCGCTGTGCCCAGGCAAAGCGACATACGGCAGAGGTGGCAGATGATTGCGCTGCTGTTGATCGCAGCTTTGTTGCGACGTTTGGACCCGCTCCCACACGCTGAGCCTTCATCCTAGCCAGGATGGGCAAGGGGGACAACACGCTTTTTGCATGTAGTCACCCAAAATACGATTCAATTAATTTCTGAGTCTATTTATTTACTTTATGTGTCGGTTTTGTCAGTTCGGTTCCGCGGGTTCGGGAGGCGGCTTGAAACGAGCCGCGCATGTGCGCCGGGACGGTGCCTGGTGGCGACTCAAGCCTGGGCGACTGCCGTGGCCGTGCACTGTTCGATGACTGCGGTCAATTCGGCCACATCCAGCGGTTTCGCTACGACGTGATTCATTCCGGCACGCAGATAGCTCTCGTTTTCGTCTTTCATGATGCTGGCCGTGACCCCGATGATGGGAATGTGCCGGTATCGGGGTACCTCGCCCTGACGGATGCGCCGGGTGGTCTCGACACCGTCGAGCTGCGGCATGTGTACGTCCATCAGCACCACGTCGTAGTCGTTGCCGGCCAGTTGATGCAGTGCCTCGTGGCCGTCGCTGGCGGTGGTGACGGTATGGCCGTCCTGTTCCAGCAGTCGCTGGCCGGCAACGCGATTGATGCGATCGTCGTCCACCAACAGGATGCGAGCGCTGCGGGCGGGCGGTGCGGATTCCGCGTCGGCGGCGGCTAGCCGGGTGGCGTCGCCCGCAGGCAGGTCCAGTTCGAACCAGAAGGTGGAGCCCGCGCCGAGCTGGGAGGTGAAGCCGATTTCACCGCCCAGCGCCTCGATCAGTTTGCGCGATATGGCCAGTCCCAGACCGGTGCCGGTGTGGGTGCGGGCCCGCGTGGTGTCGGCCTGGGAGAAGCGGGTGAAGACACGGTCGTGGTATTCGGGGTCGATGCCGATCCCGGTATCGATCACCTCGAATCGCACGCGGTGGGGCGAGTCTGCCCTGGCGGACGGGCCGATCCGCAGGATCACGCCGCCGCTGCGGGTGAACTTGATGGCGTTGCCGATCAGGTTGACCAGAACCTGCGACACCTGGCGCTTCGCGCCGCAGGCGATGTCGGTCACGTCCGGCTCGATGCGGTACTCGAAGGAGAGTCCCTTCTCGTGGGCGGTGGGACTTAGCAGCGCGGAAATTTCATCGCACGCCGCACGCAGCGAGAAGTGCTCCTCCACGATCTCCAGCTTGCCCGATTCGACTTTGCAGAAATCGAGGATGTCGTTGAGGATGCCGAGCAGCGCGCTACCCGAGGTACGGATGTTCTGGGTGTATTCGCGCGCCTGGGGGCTCAGGTCGCAGCGCTGCAGGAGCTGCGTCATCGCCAGCACGCCGTTCATGGGGGTGCGGATCTCGTGGCTCATATTGGCCAGGAATTCGGTCTTCGCCTGACTGGCCCGGTCGGCTGCCTCTTTGGCCGCCAGCGCCTCGCGGCGTGCGGTGCGCAGCTTGGTGAGCAGCGTTTGCTGGTAGCAGGGCAGTACCGCAAACAGGATCAGGAAAAAGCTCGCCTCGTAACCCCAGCTGCCCCAGGCGTCCAGGGCGGTCAGCAGTACGCTGTAGGCGGCGATGGTGAGCCCCGCCGCGACGAAGGGGAAAGGGGGGCCGTAACGCGTTCCGTAGGAGATGAATACCCACACGTAGATCGCACAGAACGGGTTGATGGGGGCACCGGTGAGATAGATGGCCATGGTCGTGGCGCTGATGTCCACCGTCATGGTGAAGTAGCGCCGCGCCTGCCATGCCGGCCGTCGAAACACGCTGGCGACGATAACCATGAAGACCACCAGGTAGACGCCGAACAGTAGGCCGTAGGCATGCAGGTCCACCGGGTAGTGCTGGGTCCAGGCGGTCAGACCGACCCAGACCGCGGCAAACAACCAGATTCCCAGTCGTACCAGGGCCGATTGGAACTCCGGCTCCGCCTGTATCTCGGGTTTGATGGCGGGCAGCGTTATCATCTTCCGCACGCTCCGGGGTTGTGCAGTGCCGGCCGGCATCATATAAGGTGTTGCCCGCGGCGGGGTATGGCACGGTGGACGGGGTGTTCCCGTGGTCGTATCCGGAACGAACCGCTATTTCGCGCCGGAGTCGTGCTCGTTTCGGCCGATGATCGATCAAACCGCCCTAAGGGTCAAGGGATCGCGTGCGGTGGTGTGGAGAGCGGGTGAGGCGCCAAACGCGCGTAACGCCCGGATGAGGTACGTGCTACACTGGTTCTGTCAATCGACTCTGATCGCCCCAGAGTTCCTACTTTCCCTCCCGGTCGACTCGACTGATGTAGATGCCGATGCACTGCGGCCCGCCTCCCTTAATCGGCCGATTACCGGATCCGCCGCACAACATTTGCACAGATGCGGTTCGCTTGTTCTCGAGCGTTGCCCGCTAAGCCGCCTCAAAACGCGGTACGCAACTTTATGCGCGGATCACGCAGTGAGATGCGCCATCAAATGGAGGAGGCATCCCGTGTACTCCATGAAATCCAGTGAGGCCACACGCCCCACCTACGTACTCAAACATCTGGAAAAGACCCCCACGCCGGCGGACGGCCTCGGCAGCGACTGGTATCGCTACGTCATCGAGGGGGCTCGCTCGCAAATCGTTGGATACACCCACGGAACCTTGGTTCAGGTGGTCCAGCACGTCCAGGAGTTTGCTTCCAAGATCAACGAGCGCACCGAGGGGCGCAGTATCTATCCCTGGACGCCACGGAGAACGTGGCGGCGGGAGGCGCGCAAGATCTAGGGAACCTCTGATCAGACTTAATCTGAAGTTCCCTAGCTGCAGCAATTGGTTGTCATGGCTTGCCGCCAGTCGGGCAGGACCGTGAGGACGCGGCGGAGGTTCGGGTTTCCCCCACCCTTCCGCGGGAGTCGTTTGTCCTGATTTACACTTTCGCACGCGTCGTGTGGCGCGCGCTCATTTGATCTTCTTTCGCTACTCCCTCCTGGAGTCGCAAGATCCCCACTACCTGCAGCCGTTACGCACAAGCCGTAAAGTTCGTGGATAATGACCGCCAGCGCGGTGCGCCGCGGCCCTCGCGGCGTGGCGCTCGGTATATCAGCGACAATAAGGTGGTTTTTCATGAAAAAGAACGTGGTCGAACGCCAGATCATGTGGGGGGATCTGGACGCGCTGGGCATCGTATTCTACCCGCGCTTTTACGAATGGATGGATGGTTGCTCGCACCTGTTCTTCGCGGCGCTGGGTCTTGAGCAGATGACGCTGTGGCGTGAACGTTCCATCGCCTTCGGTCTGGTGGAAACGGGCTGCCGCTATTCGAAACCGGCGCGCTACCACGACAACATCCGCATCGTCACCCACATCGAGGCGCTGGAGGAGAAGACCCTGACGCTGCGCCACCGCATCGTTTCGGCGGCGGACGAGTCGAAGCTATTGGAGGGGTTCGAGAAACGCATCTGCATGGACATCTCCGATCCCGCCCGCATTCGCGCCCAGGACATTCCGCCCGATATCCGCTCGGTGTTCGCCGATGCCAAGGAGTGAAGGAGCAAGCTGTGTCATTGAAGATCGATGATCCCACCGCTTACGTAGCGGCCACGGAATTGGACGTGATGGAACAGTGCCTGCCGCTGCGCGGTGCACGGGTGCTGGAGCTGGGGTGCGGCCAAGCGTGGACGACCCGCCAGATGGCCGAACGTTTCCGGCCCGCCTCCATCATCGCCACCGAAGTGGATCGGATTCAACACGAAAAGAACCTGCTCATCGACGACCTGCCCGGGGTGCGCTTCGTCTACGGCGGCGCCCAGGAGATCGACCTGCCCGATAGCGACGTCGATATCGTGGTCATGTTGAAATCCCTGCATCACGTGCCGGTCGAGTTGATGGACGTGGGCTTGCGCGAGATTCACCGTGTGCTGAAACCGGGCGGCGTGGCCTATATCTCGGAACCGGTCTACGCCGGCGACTTCAACGAGATCATGAGGCTGTTTCACGACGAACGGGTGGTGCGCGAGGCCGCCTTCGAGGCGCTGTGCAATGCGGTGCAGGCGGGTCTGTTCACCTGCGACAGGCAGATCTTCTTCAATGCCCCCGGGCATTACCGCGACTTCGCCGAGTTCGACGAACGCATGCTCCAGGTCACGCACACCGAGCACCGCATCGATGCCGATCTGTACCGCAGGATCGAAGCGGCGTTCAACCGCCACATGACCGACAGCGGTGCCCATTTCCAGCGCCCGTCGCGGGTCGATCTGCTGCGCAAGCCGTCGTGAGGCGGCGCCCGCGGGCGGTTCAGGCGCGGATGCGCTCCGGCCGCGCGCCGGATTGCACCAGCAGTGCGCGTAGGGTCTCGCCCAGCGCCGCGGGTGCGCTCAGGTAGACGTCGTACGACGCCAGGTCCCCCAGGTCGGCACGGATGGCCGCGGTGGCCGTGGCCGCGTCGCCCGGCAGCTCGCGGTAGCGGAACTCGCTCAGGGCATCGCGCCAGGCGCGGCACTGGTTGGCGAGGTAGGCGGGGGCGTGGTCGGGCAACAGCCGGTAGAGGTGCATGGGCTGGTCGGTCTCCAGTGAGATGAGGTGCTCGATCAGGCTCTTGGCGGCGGCGAATCCGGTGTCGAAGGCGATCAGCAGCACCGGCCGGCCGCTCGCCTCGTCCAGCACCCGCTCGCCGAAAGGTCCCTGCACCTCCACCAGGTCGCCCGCGGCTAGGCGGTTGAACAGGTGTTCGCAAAAGGCGTCGCCGGGGCGGTGGCGCCAGTGAAACTGCAGGTCGCGGCCGTTGCAGGGGCAACTGGCGAGGCTCTTGCGCCGCATTCCGATGCCGGGGATGGCCAGCTCCACCTGCTGCCCGGCCAGAAAACGCAGGGTGTTGGAACGTGGGGTGCGCAGGGTGATCACCCTGAGGTCGTCGCCCAGCGCCTCGATCTTGTGCACCGTGGTGGCGATGCACTGGTGCGGGATGTCGCCTGGTCCGCCCACCAGCGCCGCCTGCAGGATCATGTCCGAAACGGGGCGGCTGCGGCACATGAGCAGCATGGGCTGGTGGCGCTCGGTGCCGGTGAAGACGTAGTCGCGGTGCCCGGTCTCCTGGTGGGCGCCTTCGACGATGCGGGCGCGGCACTCGCCGCAACTGCCGTTGGCGCAGCGGTAGGGCACTGCGATGCCCGCCTCCAGTGCAGCGTCCAGCAGGGTCTGTCCAGTGGCGACGGCGAAGCGCCGGCCGCTGGGAAACAGCTCGATTCGATGCATGGATGACCGGCCGCGCGACGGCCGGCGCCGTCAGACGACGCTGCCGAATCCGCGATCGGTGGATCCGGCGGGCGGCTCGAGGCCGGCCAGGCGGCAGCCCATGGCCACCGGTCCGTCGGGCAATACCTCGTAGAGCCGCTTCAAGCCACCCTGCGCGTGGAAGTGTTCGTCCAGGGCGTCGTGCAGTTCGCGGCGGTTGATGGTCTGCCCCTCGTGGCGCCTGAAGTAGCCCTGCAGGGCGCGCACCACCTCCCAGTGCTCGTCGGCCAGCGTCAGGTCGGCGCCGCTGGCGGTCTCTTGCGCCTGCTGTCGGCTCCAGCCGGCGGGGGCGTCGGGAAAGTCGGGGTCGTATTGCGCGCCCGCGTCCGGGTGCATGACGTGGTCCATGGTGGGTAGTTGGGTCATGATCGTCTCCTGTTGCGTGGAATACCGCCGATGCCCCTCCCGGCCAGCCGGGAGCGGGGTGGGGAATCCGCACGGGGTAATCTTGAGCTTAGCCGCTGGGGGGCGATCGGGGGGCGGCGCCGGTCTGCCGGGTGGCGCGGCCTATACGTCCAGCATCAGTTTGCGCGGCTTGCTCATGCCGGCGATCTTGCACGCCTGCTGGCCGTACCCGTGGGGAAAAAGCTGGTAGAGATAGCGGCGGGTTGCGCGCTCCGGCCCCCACTGCGCCTGCATGAATTTCAGCACCGCGCGGGCCTCGGGGACCCTGCCGTTGCGTTCGAAGTGATTGCGCACGAAATCGACGATGGCGCGCCGTTCGGGGGTGAACTCCAGCCCCAGTTCGGCGGCCAGGACCTCGGCCAGTTCCGGCCGCCAGTCGCGCGCGTCCACGAAGAACCCCTCTTCGTCGCGTTCGATCGCCTCCAAAGCGGCGGAACTTGCAGAATGTTTGCCCTCGATCAAGGTGTGCTCCTGGGCTTGCCTTGCAAGAAAGCATAGTATGAGCGCCATGCCGTTTGCCCGTTTCATTCAGCCGAAATCCTTATTGCTCAGCTGTGAAATGCACCGGCGCGACGTGCGATACGCGCCGTGCGTGGCGGGGTGGGCGCGAGCCTCCGCCAGTGGCCGCGTAACGGCATTTATGCTGGAATTGCGACCGTCGCCGAACTATTGCGGATGGCGGCGAGTCGGGGCGCGATAACGTGTGTCCCCAAAGGCCGTGATGCCTCTGTGATCCGATAGCCAAGTTCGACTCATGAGTAAACAACCCGACTACGTTAAGCGCGCCCTGGCCGAGGATGTGGACGTCGTTCCCTACGACCCCGCCTGGCCGCAGCTGTTCGCGGAGGAGAAGCGTCATCTGCGCGAGTGTCTGCCGCAGGAGCTGATCGGACGCATCGATCACTTCGGCAGCACCGCCGTTCCCCATCTCGCCGCCAAGCCCATCGTCGACGTGCTGGTGGAGGTGGTCTCGCTGGATGCAGTGCGCAAGGAGATCGCCCCGATACTCGAACGCCAGGGCTACGAGTTCTTCTGGCGCCCCACCGCGCGTGGCAACACCGACGTCGGCTACACCTGGTTCATCAAACGCGATGCCAACGGGCGGCGCACGCACCACATCCACATGCTGGAAAAGGGGTGGGAATACGACCGGCGCCTGCTGTTTCGCGACCACTTGATCCGGCACCCTTCGGTGGCCAGCGCCTACGCCGCGTTCAAGCGCCGCCTGGCTGCTGAGCATGCGCACAATCGCAGCGCCTACGCCAGTGAAAAATCCGACTACATCGACCGCATCATCGAAGAGGCGAAACAATACCAGGAGGCTGTCGGCCAGATTTCCGGCGAACACAGGACGACATAACAGGCAGTAACAATAAAACGGTAGTCAGCGCAGGGAAGCGCAGATAGCTAAGGAACCTCTGATTAAGTCTGGTCAGATGAGATTGTGGCTCAGAAGGGGTGAGTTCAAGGCGAAAAGCGCAGGTAATAGCCCGCTATTGGCCAGCTTTTCAACGCAGAAATCGCCCCTTCTGAGCCGCAAGATCGCTGAGCACGACTTGATTAGAGGTTCCCTAAGCGCGAAACGCGCGACAGGCACTTGCAGCAGCGTCAATCGAGCCCGAGAGTTTAGGGGGGGCACCATGCATTGGAATGAAGCGACCATTGCGGAGCTGGAGCTGTTGGCCAGTCTCGATCTCACCACCACCATGACCGGTATCAAGGTGCATAAGGATGCCGACCCGGCGATGATCGCCGCCGTCGCGCGCCTGCACCACAAACAGTTGCTCACCCACGAAGACGGCGGTTACCTCACCGACCTGGGGCGCGAAGCGGCGGAGCATGTTCAAGCGGCGATGACCATATTGAACACGGCTTCGTTCCTGTCGCCGCAGGAGTAGCGCTCGCCACAACTCGTCTTCAGTTTGCGCGCAACGGAGTGCGTGCCCGGCAGGAGCAAGTCGATGGAATGGTTGCGGGAACAGCTTAACCGGCTGGACGGCAGGGGATACAAGGCCTACAAGGCGCTGGAGGGGCAATACCGCTTCCCCGGTTTCACGCTGGTGATCGATCACGTGCAGGGCGATCCCTACGCCGACGCTTCGCGCGTGCGCATCCAGATGCCGGCGGAAGAGGCGGGCCTCGCCGCACTGGATTTCGAACACGCCGTTCGCCGCATCGCATTGGAGGATTTTCTCGGCCGCGCCGTGGCCGGTGCCATCGATCGTCACGTCAAGGGCAACCGCGGCATGGGCAGGAGCGGGATCTTCTTCATCGCCACCAGCGGCCAGCCGATTCTGCAGCGCAACGCCGTGGTGATCGCCGACGACATGATCGAAGCGCGCATGCGCATCGCGCTGCCCGCCTACGGTCGCACCATCGCCGCCCAGGAGGCGCGCGAAATGCTGTTCGACGAACTGCCGCGCGTGGTGAACGACGGGCTGCGCATCGACCGGCTTCCTGCGCAGGCGTTGGCGCAGCATCTGGACAGCGCCGAAGATCAGGCCTGGCTGCGCGAGTGGTTGAACCAGGAAGGCCTGGTTGCCTTCGTCGCCGACGGTGCGGTGCTGCCGCGCCGCAGCGGCATCGACGACCGCCCGCTGGCGCAGGGTGCCGTCGCGTTCCGTGCGCCCGATAGCTTGGCGCGCGAAGTCGAGCTGCCGCACGGCGGGCGCTTGCGCGGTTTGGGAATTCCGCACGGCGTGACGCTCATCGTCGGCGGCGGGTTTCACGGCAAATCGACGCTGCTGCGCGCGCTGGAACGTGGCGTCTACAACCACATTCCTGGCGATGGCCGCGAGTACGTGGTGACCGATCCCGGCGCGGTGAAGATCCGCGCCGAAGACGGTCGCGCGGTGAGCGGCGTCGACATCAGCCCCTTCATCAACAACCTCCCGTTCGGCGCCGATACGCGCCGCTTCACCACCACCAACGCCAGCGGCAGCACCTCGCAGGCCGCCAACATCATGGAAGCGCTGGCCGGCGGAAGCCGGGTGCTGCTGGTGGACGAAGACACCTCCGCGGCCAACTTCATGCTGCGCGATGCACGCATGCAGGCGCTGGTCAGCACCGACAAGGAGCCCATCACCCCGTTCATCCAGCGCGTGCGCGAACTCTACCAGCGCCACGGCGTCAGCACCGTGCTGGTCATGGGTGGTACCGGCGACTACTTCAGCGAAGCCGACACCGTGTTGATGATGGATCGCTACGAACCGCACGACGTCACCGCCGAGGCCAAACGCCTCGCCACTCCGCTCACCGTGCCAAGCGCCTGCGCCCCGCTTCCGCCGCTGGTGAACGAGGAACCGCGCGTCCCCGACCTGCGCACGCTGCGTCCCACCGGCGAACACGGGCGGGTGAAGATCCAATTGCGCGATGCCAAAGGACTGCGCTACGGCTGCGACGAAATCGATCTCTCGGCCGTGGAGCAACTGGTCGATACCGGACAACTGCTGGCCGTCGGTTATCTGATGCGCTACTACGCGGCGCAAAAGAACACCGAATGCGATCTGGTGGCTGGGGTGCGCAAGGCGCTGGAAGAGGTGCAGGCGCGCGGCCTCGACATCCTCCCGCCCTACCTGGTCGGAGAGCTGGCCATGCCGCGGCTGCACGAAACGCTGGCAGCGATCAATCGGCTGCGGAGTCTGGGTATTCAGTGAGGGGCGGCGGTGTGTGAATGGACTTGCCGCAGATGATGGTTGGCCGTACCGTCTGTCATAGTGGGTAACAGGTTTCTTGTCTGGAAGGTAGACGCGTTTCTGCAAGGGTGCCCCATAAAAATCAAGCGGTTGGGTTGGTGGGGTGAGTGTTACATATCAATATCGACGTGATATAACACGTCGATATTGAGGTGGAATTCTAGTTAGCCCGCATTAGCCATAGAGCAATGACTATGAAGACGCTCGGAACGCTGGATGAAAGCAGGCTTGCATTCCTTCCGCCAAGACACTGGCAAGCACATGAATTTTGCTTCTTCCTGCATGACAACCTCGTACGGCTCCTCATCGAGTACGAATCGAGCGGCGCACACAACTGGGTAACAGAGGCCTTTCAAAAGGTGCTCGCTGAACACCATGTAAATGACGGTGAGATCGACATGCTCTCGTTTATGAAGGAGCACAATCTGATCGAACCCTATAGGCACCACCTCGTCAGTCACCTGGTTCTTGCACTAACAAGCGACATGCTTCACTTTCTGTATGAAGCGCTCACCTGCTTCGAGAAGAGAAAGTTTGCCGTCGCGTTCTCGCTATTGCGGAAGCCACTCAAGGAAAACCTTCTATTCTTGTCGTGGCTACTGGGTAACGAAACCGATTTCCTGGAGCGATTCGCGGCGAATAATCATCAAACGCTTAACGGGCTTGGTAAAGATCAACAAACATCAATTCTCGCCGCTGCGATCAAGAAGCTGGCGACGTCCGATGCTTTCGATGCTGAAACGCTCAGGGATATCATCTTTTCTAAGACAGCAAGTTCTGGATTCGAGCCCGTATGGCAACGCGCCACACACCTGATAACGTCCCAAGGCGCGCTCCTGAAGACTGAGGACTACACCATCAACTTCATCTTCGAGCGCGCTGACGCCGACCACTATTTCGACCTCCTCTACTCGAAGCTTCCCTACTTGCTAATCTTTGTCACCCAAGTAAC
>JBNKCG010000135.1:0-12160 GCA_050287605.1 Gammaproteobacteria bacterium
AGGCCGAGTGGATTCCTGACTGGAAGCCCGAGACAAGTTTTGGAGAGGTGCCGGAGTGGTCGAACGGGGCGGACTCGAAATCCGTTGACCTGCTCTGCAGGTCCCAGGGTTCGAATCCCTGCCTCTCCGCCAAATTAAAAAGGCCCCCGTGTGGGGCCTTTTTAATTTGTTGGTGAGGTAGGTTTTGACGAGAACCCTTCGGTTCGACAAGCCGCCGCAGGCGGCCCCGAAGGGGTGAGGGGCGAAGCCCGAATAATCCCCGCCTCTCCGGGTGTTGTTGAACCAACCAATTGTATTTCATAGATTTATTATTTTTTTACTGGTGAGCCTCGTATAGGGACTCTTTCGAGAGTATGCCTACCTTCGAGTGGATGATGTTTTGTATCTGCTCGATCCGACACAAATCGGTTTGTGTATCCGATTATCGGAAGATAATATACACAAACCGATTTGTGTCGGATCTGTGATACAGAAATTGAAACCCTACATACCGCTGCCATTTCCACCTCCTGACTTAGAGGTGGAATCCATAGTTGCTCTCGTTGGGCGGGCAAACGCATCCCTAGCTAGATACGACGGATTACTTGAGGGCCTTGTCAACCCTGGGGTTCTCTTGTCTCCATTGTTTATGAAAGAAGCAGAACTATCCTCACGAATCGAAGGGACAATTGCCACGGCAAACGAGGTATACCGGCAACAGGCCGGTGAGGAATTTGATCCGGAGAAGAGCGCCGATATACAAGAAATCCTAAACTACCGAAATACTCTTCGTTCCGCAGAACGAGTGTTCAAGGAGCAGGATCAACCGCTTTCTCTCCATCTGATTAGGCAAATGCACGGAATCCTCATGGAGGGAGTTCGCGGTGAACATAAGCATCCAGGAAGCTTTAGAAAGACACAAAACTGGATTGGCCCAAGGGGTTGCAGAATAGAGGAAGCGACGTATGTGCCTCCGCCTCCCATGGTTCTAGATGAGTTGCTGGAAAACTTTGTCGCGTTTACCAATATTCAAGATGATGCAATGGATCCAATCGTCCAAACAGCGCTCGTTCATGCGCAATTTGAACTTATTCATCCATTTGATGATGGAAACGGGCGTATAGGGCGTTTGTTGATACCCCTATATCTCATGAAAACAAAGTGTCTTGTTAGTCCCTCGCTGTATATAAGCGGGTACCTTGAGAGCGATCGTGACACGTATTACGAGAAGTTGGGACGCATCTCATCAACTGGTGATTGGCTGGGCTGGATCGAATACTTTCTAAATGTTCTGGTAGAGCAAGCTCAGAACAATCTAAAGTTGGTTCGTCAGATCATGAAACTATACGAAAGCAAGAAACACCAGATAAGTGAGTTGATCCATTCCGATCAGAACATGTATATCCTTGACTTGCTTTTTGACAGGCCCGTGTTTAGAGCTACCGAGTTACACGAAAGACTTGGGATTCAACGCCAAAGGGCAGCGATGTACATCCGGAGACTGAAGGACGCTCAAGTTATTACCGAAGTACTTCCTTCAAGGGGTCGAAGAGCAGCTGTGTTCTCGTTTGGTGATCTTTGGGCGATTACCGATCAGCAGTAGACCAATAATTTGCCAAGGTGCTGAAAACCGCTCTCTTAGCCTTGGTTTTCATGATGCCCAGCAACCACCTGGAGAATCACCTTTCCCCTATGCTGGTGAGTAAACGCCCGAAACGCAGGCCGGGCCCCCGGGCGAATAATCCCTGCCTCTCCAAGCTGCATATTTGCAGATTACGCTACCCTGAACCTCCATGGATGCGAGCGGATCATGGTCGCCGTGGCCTAGCAGCTGCGCCGGTGTCTTCCTTCGGTGTGGATTCTGCCTCCTGATCGCGGTCGTGCTGTATCACCTATCGCTAGGGAAGTCCGTTGCTGCGGCAGACCTACCTGGGCTGCCGTCTGATCAGCGCCACCTCCGTATCCAACTTCGTCCGTCGGCTTTCGCTCAGCTGGCCCGGCAGGTCTCCGCCGCCGGCGAAGCCCAACAGCGCGAATTCGCCGGTATCGCGCTCGATATCCTGTTGAACGCCTTTCAGCGCGAGGTGCAGGTTGCGCAGCAGGAGCGTCCCCGGGAGAGCGAGGAGCGCCAGAAGCTGGCCAGCTGGCGCCGCGGTACCCAGGCGATGGTATGGCGTCTCCAGGCGCTGCGCGCCGATCTCGATGCGGGTGGGAGCTTGGCCATCCATGTGGACAGCCGCTTTCAGGTGATGATTCTCGTCAATGGTGACGCGGTGCTGGTCTCCGGCCCGCGCATCGAGATCGAACCGGAGATCGAGCGCCACGTGGTGGAACGGTACTGCGAGGCGAACGATTGCAGTGTGCTGGAGGCGGGTGGGCAGGCGGCGGGGAGCGAGATGGTACCGCCCGGGGGACGCGCGGCTCTGTGGGTGTTTCAGCAGGACGGTGGTCCGAGCTACCAGATCGGCGATTGGGTGCAGTGCCGGTTCGGCTCGTTGGCGCAACGCGATGCCAAGGAGGCGGTCTGTCGCCGCCTGCTCGACGAATTACTGCTGTTCGATTCGGCGTTGCGCCAGGCCAACGCCCAGGGGCATCGCGTCGAGTGGGACCGACTGGCGGGGAGCCTCCCGGCGGAGCAGGGGGAATCGCAGGTGGTGCTCAACGCGGACGGAGCCTTCGTACGCCTTCCCTTGCCGTTGATGGCGAGAATGGGCCGCGAGGATTGGCAGCGTGCCATTGCCTGGCTGCGCCGCGGATCGTTTCCCGCCGGGGAACCGTTGCTGATCCAGGCGGCAGACCGGCTGCTGGGCGAAGGTTCGTCCGAAACGGCGGCTCCGAGCACTCCATCTCATTAAATCCAACCGGAAAACTAGGCTATTTTCTTCGGTAAGGGGAATAAGTCGCTCGCCCGGGCGTTAGCGTGAGTGAACACCCCTCTTTTTCACTGTGGAGAACTACCGATGACGACGAAACCCCTGATTCTGGGCCTGACCCTCTCCCTCTCCCTGCTGGCGACCCCCGCGTTCGCCTTCCACTGCCCCAAGGACATGAAGAAGATCGACGCGGCGTTGGCCGCCCATCCGCAGCTCAGCATGGCGCAAATGGACGAAGTGAAGCAGTTGCGCGCCGATGGCGAGGCCTATCACAAGGCAGGTGAACATCAGAAGTCGGTGGATCTCCTGGCACAGGCGATGAAGATCCTCGGCATCGAATAGCCGTTCGGACCCGGCGCGCCTCATGGACCAGGCCTTTCAGCATCTACTGGTCGAGCAGATCCCCCGTCTGCGCCGCTATGCCCGGGCGCTGACGGGGGATGTGCAGCGCGCCGACGATCTGGTGCAAGACTGCCTGGAGCGTGCCTGCCGCAAGGCTCGCTTGTGGCGTGCGGGCACGGACCTGCGCGCCTGGCTGTTTACCGTTCTGCACAACGTGCACGTGAGCCGGATTCGCAAGGAGCGCTGGCGTGACGCCGAGTTGCCGCTGGAGCACGATATCGCGGCGCAACGCCAGGGAGCGGTCGATGCGCATCTGGAGTGGCGCGATGTCGAGCGCGGCCTGTTCCAGCTTCCCATGGAGCAGCGCGAAGTGCTGCTGCTGGTGGCGGTGGAGGGGATGCGCTATGAGGACGTCTCCCTGGTGTTGGATATCCCGCTGGGTACGGTGATGTCGCGACTGTTTCGCGCCCGCGAACGGCTGCGCCGCTGGATGGCGGGCGATCAGGGGCCGCAACTGCGGAGAGTGAAATAGTGGTGAGTCCTTCGACCATATCCGAGCGCGACCTGCACGCCTATTTCGACCGGCAGATGGACGATCCGGCGCAGATTGCGGCGGTGGAGGCTTACCTTGCCGCCCACCCGGAGGAAGAGGCGCGACTGCGCGAGTACCGGCGCGTCGAGGATGCGCTGCGCGTCGGGCTGGACAAGGTGGCGCAGGAGCCGGTCCCGGAAGCCCTGCGCGCGGCGGTGCTGGCGCCGCCGCGGCGGGCATCCTGGGTAGCCGCTGCTGCAGGCTGCGGTGGAATCGTGTTGGGAGCCCTGCTGGGTTGGTGGCTGCACGGTGATCCGGCGGCGTCGGGCGACGGGTGGCGCCAGGCGCTGGTCGAACCGGCGCGCATGGCCTACGCGGTATACACCCCCGAGGTGCGCCACCCCGTCGAAGTGACGGCGAAGGAAGAGGGACATCTGGCCGCCTGGTTGACCAAGCGCCTGGGGGCCAGGGTGACGGTCCCCCATCTGCAGGCGGCCGGTTTCAACCTGGTGGGCGGACGTCTGCTTCCGGCCAGCGACGGCTCGCCCGCCGCGCAGTTCATGTACGAGGACGATACCGGCAAGCGGGTTACCCTCTACGTGCGGCGCACGGATGGCGCGGAGACCCAGGCGGCGTTTCGCTACGATGTGCGCGACGGCGTGGGCGTCTTCTACTGGGTCGATGCCGAGTTCGCCTATGCGTTGAGCGGCGAACTCACGCGCGAGCGGTTGCTGGTGGCGGCGCGCATGGCCTACCAAGCGTTGAATCCGTGAGTGCTATGTGAACTTGCGAAACAGCTTGGTCTGATCGAACAGCTCTTCCAGCGCCGTCATCCGTTCTTTGGTCTCCTTCCAGGTTGCGGTTTGCACCGCAGCGATGACCGCTTCGACGATAAACAGCGTCACTACGGATGAGTCCCAGGCCGATGGTGCCTCGATGCGCGAATGGAAACTGTGCGTGGCGTGTTTGGCCGCCGGTGATCCCCACTGATCAGTAAACAGTACCAAGGTGACGCCCTTGGTGGTCGCCATTTCCGCCAGGCGCAGGATGTCGCGTTCATAACGGCGGATGTCGAAGGCGACCAGCACGTCGCCCTTCGCCATGTTGAGGACGTAATGGGGCCAGGCATTGGCGTTGGGTGCGATCAATGTGACCCGGTTACGGATCACTTGCATGTGGGTGAAAAAATAGTCGGCCAGGGAGCGCGTGATACGGCCTCCCACCACGTGCAGGGCATGCTGTCGGTCGGCGAGCAGCGCGATCACGGCGTTGAACGTGTCGGGGTTGAGGTGCCTCAGCGTCTGGCGCATGTTCTCCATGACGGCATCGGCAAAGCGATTGAGGATGTGGGTGTCGGGCGCTTTCTCCATCCAGCGATCGTGTTTGGCGATGGGGCTGGAGATGGTCGCCTCGAGTTCGGACCGTAACGCCGCCTGCAATTCCGGAAATCCTACGAACCCCAGTTTGCGCGCCAGGCGTGCCACGGTGGCCGTCGAGACGCCCGAGGCTTCCGCGATGGCGGTGATGCTGCCAAGACCGGACACCGGGTAGTTTTCCAGCACCACGCTGGTGAGTTGCCGTTCGGCGCGCGTGAGTTCCTCGAACCGGTCACGTATGCGTTCCGCGACCGTAAGATCTTGAGTTGTCTCCATATCCATCCAGTTCCGAAGAGCGGTAAGAGGCCGTGTGCATTTTAAGTGCAGACGAAATCCGGTGCGTCATTGTAGTGCGGATGGAAAACGGCACGTCTACGTATCAAAACCCACTGATTCGATATTATCAGTAAAGAACTTGACATTTCTAAAAACGATGAAGAAAACTAGACAACAGAGCAGCAGCGGAGGCCGCAGGTTGGCGAAGGAGTCACTGTTTACTGATCTTCCTTCCAGCGAGCGAGTCGTCGAGGTGATCAACCCCGACGGCGCAGGCGGATTGGTACTCGTTTGCGAACATGCCTCCTGCTTCATCCCGCCGGAGCTCGCTAACCTGGGCGTGGCGGATGAAGCGCTGCAGAGTCATATCGCCTGGGATCCCGGCGCTGCCGCCGTAGCGCGGCGGATGTCGGAGGCGCTGGATGCCCCGCTGGTGGTGCCCAGCGTTTCGCGCCTGGTCTACGACTGCAATCGACCCCCGGAGGTGCAAAGCGCCATGGCGGTGGAAAGCGAGTTCTACGCGATACCCGGCAATGTCGGGCTCTCCGCCGCACAACGCGAGGAGCGCGCGCGCCGCTACTACCTACCGTTTCGCGAGACGCTGACCGCCACCATTGCCGCCCAGCACCATGGCGGGCGCCAACCTGCGCTGGTCACTGTTCATTCGTTTACCCCGATTTTCAAGGGCCAATCCCGCGACATGGACATCGGCATTCTGCACGATGCCGACACCCGCCTGGCCGACGTGCTGTTGGACAGCCTTGCTGCGGAGGGCGAACTGCGCGTCGAGCGCAACGCGCCCTACGGCCCGCAAGACGGCGTGACCTACACCCTCGCGCAGCATGCCCTTCCCCTCGGGCTGCCCAACGTGATGATCGAGATCCGCAACGACCTGATCGCGGATACGCAAACCCAGCAGGCCATGGCACTGCGGCTGGTGCGGCATCTGAGCGCGGCCTGTGCTGCGCTCGGTTCCGCCTAGCGACGCGCCATCGGCACCGACAACAACAACAGGAAGCGAGACATGCCGAAAGCCGTAAAGCTCTACGTGCACTACGTCGAAGCCCTGAACCGGCGGGTGGGTAGGGCGGTGATGTATCTCATCTTTGTCATGATGGGCGTACTGCTCTACTCGTCCATATCCCGCACCCTGTTCGACGTCCCGCTCATCTGGGTTGTGGAGACGGCGCAGATGACCATGGCCGCCTACTATCTGCTGGGCGGTGCGTACTCGATGCAGCTTGAGTCTCATGTGCGCATGGACTTGCTCTACAGTCGCTGGTTCCCCGAGCGCCAGGCATTCGTTGACACTATTACCTCCGCCTGTCTGCTGTTCTACGTGGTGTTCCTGCTTTACGGGGGTATATCGAGCACCCACTACGCCATTGAATACGGTCAGAAGAATTACTCGGCCTGGGCACCGCCCATGGCGCCGATCAAAGTCGTCATGACCATCGGCATTGCGCTGATGACTCTGCAGGTGATCGCCACCTTCTTCAAGGATCTGGCCAAGGTGCGCGGGGAAGAGCTGTCATGAACTACGAGCTGATCGCACTGTTGATGTTCTCGTCGATGCTGCTGATGCTGCTCACCGGGCAGCGCGTGTTCGGCGCCATTGGCTTCGTCGCCGCGGCCTTCGCCTGGGCACTGTGGGGCGAGGGCGGCGCCGAGATGCCGTTCAGCGCCGCGTTCAAGCTGTTCAACTGGTATCCGTTGCTCACCCTGCCGCTGTTCATCTACATGGGCTACATGCTTTCGGAATCGCGCATCGCCAGCGATCTGTACCACGCCTTCCACGTCTGGTTCGGTCCTCTGCACGGTGGGCTGGCGCTCGGTACCGTCGGCCTGATGGTGGTGATCTCCGCCATGAACGGCCTGAGCGTCGCCGGCATGGCGATCGGCGCCAGCATCGCGCTGCCTGAGATGTTGCGGCGCGGCTACGACAAGGTGATGGTCACGGGTGTGATCCAGGCGGGCAGCTCGCTGGGGATATTGGTGCCGCCCAGCGTCGTGCTGGTGCTCTACGGTATGATCGCGCGCCAGCCCGTCGGGCAGCTGTGGCTGGCGGGGGTCTTTCCGGGACTGCTGCTCGCCGGCCTGTTCATGCTCTACATCGTCATCCGCTGCCGCCTGCAGCCGGAGCTGGGACCGCCGCTCGCGGCCGAGGAGCGCCAGATCTCGCTGGGCGAAAAGTTCCGGCTGCTGCGCGCGGGCATCCTGCCGCTGCTTATCTTTTTCTCCATGACCGGGTTGTTCGTGATGGGCGTCACCAGCCTGGTGGAGAGCTCGGCGGTCGGCGCGACCGCCGCCACCCTCGCCGCGCTGATCAAGCGGCGGCTGACGCGTGCGGTCATGGAGGCGACGCTGCGCAAGTCGCTGGCCGTGAGCTGCATGTTCATGTGGGTGATTCTCGCGGCGCTGTCTTTCGGCGCCGTGTTCGACGGGCTAGGCGCGGTCAAGGCTATCGAGTCGCTGTTCCTTGAGCGCTGGGGTCTCAGCCCCTGGGGCGTGCTGATCATGATGCAGGTGTCGTACCTCATCATGGGCACCTTTCTTGACGACACCGCGATGCTGGTCATCGTCGCGCCGCTCTACGTGCCGCTGGTTATCGCCCTCGGCTTCGATCCGATCTGGTACGGCGTGCTCTACACCATCACCTGCCAGATCGCGTATATGACGCCACCGTTCGGCTACAACCTGTTTCTGATGCGCGCCATGGCGCCGCCGGAGATCAGGTTGTTGGACATCTACCGTTCCATCGTTCCGTTCGTCGCCGTGATGGTTTTCGGATTGGCCTTGGTGATGGTGTTTCCTCAGATCGCCATGTGGCTGCCGAACACGGTCTACGGACGCTGAAACCCTGCGCGGGAAAGCGCTGAGCAGCAACCGTGATAGAGCAAGTAAAGCGGCGTGTTATGACCGATTCACCATGACGGCGCCGCTGCCCGGCGCGGGACAGTCCGCTACCGGGCGCAACCTTGTGGATCGACATCGAGCGGGAGCCATCAACACGACGAGGAGACTGGGAGCATGAGCAACAGACGCGAGTTTCTGAAGAAGGCAGGAATGGGAACGGCCGCCGCCGTCGCGGCCGCCGGTGCACCTTACGTGCACGCCCAGAAGAAAACCACCATCAAGTGGCGGCTGCAGACCTATGCAGGACCGGCGCTGGCCGAGCATGTCATCAAGCCATCCATCGAATCGTTCAACAAGATCGCCAATGGCGAGATGGTGATCGAGCTCTACTTCGCCGACCAGTTGGTGCCGACGGGCGAACTGTTTCGCGCCATGCAGCGCGGCACCATCGACGCGGTGCAGAGCGACGACGATTCCATTGCCGCGCCGGTGGATGTTTCGGTATTTGGCGGCTACTTCCCGTTCGCCTGCCGCTACAGCCTGGATGTCCCGGTGCTGTTCAACCAGTACGGGTTGCGCAAGATCTGGGAGGAGGCCTACTCCGAGGTGAAGGGCGTCACGTGGCTCAGCGCGGGCGCCTGGGACCCGTGCCATTTCAACACCAAGGAGCCCATACGCAGCCTCGCCGATCTCAAGGGCAAACGGGTGTTCACCTTCCCGACGGCGGGCAAGTTCCTGGCGCGGTTCGGCGTCGTTCCCGTCACGCTTCCTTGGGAGGACGTGGAGGTTGCGGTGCAGACCGGTGAGCTGGATGGCATCGCTTGGTCAGGCATCACCGAGGACTACACCGTCGGTTGGGCCAACGTCACCAACTACTTCCTCACCAACAACATTTCCGGCGCCTGGATCGGCTCCTACTTCGCCAACACCGACGCCTGGAACGCGGTGCCCGCCCACCTGCAGGAGCTGTTCCGCGTTTGCATGGACAGTTCGCACTACTACCGCCAGCACTGGTACTGGGGCGGCGAGGCGAACCTGCGGGTCAACGGCGCGAAGATGAAGCTCACCACGATTCCCGACGCGGAGTGGCAGACCGTGGAGGACGAGGCGCGCAAGTTCTGGGACGAGATCGCCAAGACCAGTCCGCGTGCCGCCAAGGTGGTCAAGATCCTCAAGGAGTACAACGACGTCATGTCCAAGGCAGGACGCCCGTACCGTTACACTTGAGGGCAGGTGCGGAGTCGTATCGTCAGGCCGGGTTCCGGGGGCGGCGGAAGGGCGGTTCGCGCTTTTCGCCGTGCCCCTCCCCGGCGTTGTCATCTAGGGCGGATCGACTAGTTTTTTCAGGAACCATCGCACGTGGAACGGAAACATGACATGGCGGGCAAACTGACCTTCGAAGATCTTAAACAAGCCGTCGCGGAAGGCGCGATCGATACCGTTGTCGCCGCCCAGGTGGATATGCAGGGTCGGCTGATGGGCAAGCGTTTTCAGGCGGAGTACTTCGTCGAGAGCGCGTGGCAGGAGACCCACAGCTGCAACTACCTGCTGGCCACCGACATGGAGATGGAGACGGTGGACGGCTACCGTGCCACCAGCTGGGAAGCCGGGTACGGTGACTACATCATGAAGGCCGATCTCACTACGCTGCGGCGTGTGCCGTGGCTAGAGGGGACCGCGCTGGTGTTGTGCGACGTGCTCGATCACCACACCCACGCCGAAGTCGACCACTCACCGCGGGCGATTCTCAAAAGGCAGGTGGCGCGGCTGGAGACGATGGGCATGCGTGCGATGATGGCCTCGGAGCTGGAATTCTTTCTGTTCAAAGAGAGCTTCGAGCAGGCTCAGGAAGGTGGTTATCGCACTCTTACGCCCATCAGCGCCTACAACGAGGACTACCACATCTTCCAGACCACCAAGGAAGAGGCGGTGATGCGCGCCATCCGCAACGGATTGGATAAAGCCGACATTCCGGTTGAGAACTCCAAGGGCGAGGCCAGCGCGGGACAGGAAGAGATCAATGTGCGTTACTCCGACGCGCTTACCATGGCCGATCGCCACGCCATCATAAAAAACGCGTGCAAGGAGATCGCCTGGGCACAGGGGCACGCAGTGAGCTTCATGGCCAAGTGGAGCTACCAGGCGGCGGGCAACTCCTCGCACATCCATCAGTCGCTATGCGATCTGGACGGCAAGCCGCTGTTCTTCGACGCGGGGGCAGAGCACGGCATGTCGACGCTGATGCGTCACTACCTGGCCGGTCTGCTGCATCACGCCGACGCCATCACCTATTTCCTGGCGCCTTACATCAATTCCTACAAGCGTTTCATGGCGGGCACCTTTGCGCCCACCAAAGCAGTGTGGTCGCTGGACAACCGCACGGCGGGATACCGTATTTGCGGCGCCGATACCTCTGCGGTGCGCGTGGAATGCCGCGTCGGCGGTGCCGACCTCAACCCCTACCTGGCCATGGCCTCCCTGTTGGCCGCGGGTATGGACGGGATCGCCAACCAGCGCGAGCTGGAGCCGGCGTTCGTCGGCAATGCCTACCACGGCGGCGAGGTGCGCGAGATCCCCACCACACTGCGCGCCGCCACCGAGGCGCTGGACGGTTCGACGATGCTGCGCGAGGCCTTCGGTGACGCGGTGGTGGATCACTACGTTCACGCTGCGCGCTGGGAGCAATTCGAGTACGATCGCCGCGTTACCGACTGGGATGTGGCGCGCGGATTCGAACGGGCGTGACCGCCGCCGCGTCGATTTTCCACTTTTCCTTTCCTTTGCAGGTTGACTGAGATGTCTGCGCAAACCGTGTTGCAGTGTGTTTCCCCGATTGACGGCTCGGTATACGCCGAACGGCCGATTGCCTCGGTGCAAGCGGTCGATCGCGTGCTCGCCACGGCGCGTTCCCGCCAGCGCGAGTGGGTGGCGCGTCCGCTGGCCGAACGTGTCGCGCTGGTCCGCGCGGGTGTGGCGCGCCTGGGTGAGATGAACGACGAGGTGGTGCCGGAGCTGGCGTGGATGATGGGCCGTCCTGTGCGCTACGGCGGCGAGTTTCGCGGCGTGAACGAACGCTCCTCGTACATGGCCGACATCGCCGAGCGGGCGCTGGCGCCGCTGATCGTCGAGGACTCCGCGCAATTCGAGCGACGCATCGTGCGCGAACCGCACGGCCTCGTGTTCGTCATGGCGCCCTGGAACTACCCCTACCTCACCGCCATCAACGGCGTTGCTCCGGCGCTTATCGCCGGCAACGCCGTGGTGCTCAAGCACGCTACCCAGACGCTGCTGGTGGGCGAGCGTATGGTGCGCGCCTTCGAAGAGGCCGGGCTGCCGCCGGGACTGTTCGCCAATCTGTTTCTCGATCACGCCACCACCGAGCAGCTGATCGCTGCCGGCAGTTTCGACTACATCAACTTCACCGGCTCGGTGGCCGGCGGGCGCACCATCGAGCGCGCCTCGGCCGGTACCTTTACCGGGCTGGGGCTGGAGCTGGGCGGCAAGGACCCCGGCTACGTGATGGAGGATGCCGATCTCGATGCCGCCGTCGATACGCTGATCGATGCCGCCATGTTCAACTCCGGGCAGTGCTGCTGCGGCATCGAACGCATTTACGTTACGGCCTCGCTTTATGACGCGTTCGTAGCGAAGGCGGTGGCCATCGTCTCCGCTTACAAACTGGGTAATCCGCTGGACGAAGCAACCACGCTCGGTCCCATGGCGCATCGGCGCTTCGCAGCCGAGGTGCGCGCCCAGACCGATGAGGCCATCGCGGCCAGCGCCAAGGCGTTGATCGATCCCGCACGTTTTCCCGAAGACGACGGCGGCGCCTATCTCACGCCGCAGTTGCTGATCGACGTCGATCACTCCATGCGCGTGATGCGCGACGAGAGTTTCGGTCCGGTGGTGGGCATCATGAAGGTGGC
>JBNKCG010000136.1:0-7187 GCA_050287605.1 Gammaproteobacteria bacterium
CAACGCGCCGGCTCAAAACTTCGCTCTCGTTCTCGAGGCGAAGCGGGCAAAGGATGGTGGCTGAAAATCAGCCGCTTCCTCAACTCAACCCAAGAAACTCCCTCGTTGTCTTCCGCACTCGAGCGCAGCACTCGAGTGCAGGGGCACCGAAGTTCAACTGAAAACCCAATTATTACGAACGATACCGACCGCGTTGGTTGATTCTTCCGCGGCAGTTCAAGGAGCAAATTAAAATGGCCGATATTAGCAAAGAGCAGGTTGTTGATTACCTGTCCAACCTCCCCGTCATCCAGATCGCAGAGCTCGTCAAGGAGCTCGAGGAAAAGTGGGGCGTCAGCGCAGCACCCGTAGCGGTCGCTGGAGCAGCAGTAGCAGCAGCACCTGCCGAAGCAGCTGAAGAGAAGACCGAGTTCGACGTGGTTCTGGCCAGCTTCGGCGAGAACAAGGTGGGCGTCATCAAGGCGGTGCGTGCCATCACCGGTCTGGGCCTCAAGGAGGCCAAAGACATGGTCGAAGGTGCTCCTTCCACCGTCAAGGAAGCCGCCAGCAAGGACGAGGCCGAGTCGATCAAGAAGCAGTTGGAAGAAGCAGGAGCGAGCGTCGAGCTCAAGTAAGTTTGACGCGCTTTTGCAACGCTGTGGCAGTACCCGGCTGGTGGCCTGCGGGCCACCGGCCTTTTCCCTTTTGTAGCGTCATCGCTGGAACGCGGACCCGCGCGATGACTCAGAGTCGCCAGTCGACGGCCGGCGCAGCGCATGCTGCGGCGGGCGGCTGACCCGACTCGGCAACCGAATCGAACGCAGAGCTGAGGAATTCCGATGGGCTACTCATTCACCGAGAAAAAACGCATTCGCAAGGATTTCGGTAAACGTCCCAGCATCCTCGAGGTGCCTTACCTGCTGGCCATCCAGCTCGACTCGTACAAGAAGTTCCTGCAGACCGACAAGGGCGCAGAGAGTCGGGACGAGGTCGGCCTGCATGCCGCCTTCAAGTCGGTATTCCCCATTACCAGCTACTCGGGGAATGCGGTGCTCGAGTACGTCAGCTATCGGCTGGGCGATCCCGTTTACGACGTCAAGGAGTGTCAGCTGCGCGGCATGACCTACGCGGCCCCGCTGCGCGTCAAGGTGCGTTTGGTGATCTACGACAAGGACGCATCGGGCGATCCGAAGCCGGTCAAGGATATCCGCGAGCAGGAAGTCTACATGGGCGAGCTGCCCCTGATGACCGACAACGGCACCTTCGTGATCAACGGCACCGAGCGCGTCATCGTCTCGCAGCTGCACCGTTCGCCGGGCGTGTTTTTCGAGCACGACAAGGGCAAGACCCACTCCTCGGGCAAGCTACTGTTCTCGGCGCGGGTGATTCCCTACCGCGGCTCGTGGCTCGATTTCGAGTTCGATCCCAAAGATTGCGTGTTCGTGCGCATCGATCGGCGCCGCAAACTGCCTGCGACCATTTTGCTGCGCGCCCTGGGTATGGACAACGAGCAGATCCTGGGCGTGTTCTTCGACACCAACCACTTCACCCTGGCCAAGGATAAGTTCGGCCTGGAGCTGGTGCCCGAGCGCCTGCGCGGAGAGACGGCGCTGTTCGATATCAAGGTCAAGAGCAAAATCATCGTCGAAGAGGGGCGCCGCGTCACCGCGCGCCACATCAAGGAGCTGGAGAGCGCCGGCGTCAAGAAGCTGGATGTGCCGCGCGAATATCTGATGGGCAAGGTGCTGGCGCACAACGTGATCGACACCGAGAGCGGCGAAGTGCTGGCGGCGGCCAACGATGAGATCAGCAACGAGCTGCTGGAGAAGCTGTTGGGGGCCGGCATCAAGGAGATCCGCACCATTTACACCAACGATCTCGATTGCGGGCCTTACATTTCGGACACGCTGCGCATCGATCCCACCACCGTACAGGTGGAGGCGCTGGTGGAGATCTACCGCATGATGCGTCCGGGCGAGCCGCCCACCGTCGACGCGGCGCAGAACCTGTTCAATAACCTGTTTTTCTCCGAGGACCGTTACGACCTCTCCGCCGTGGGGCGCATGAAGTTCAACCGCCGCGTCGGGCGCAAGGAGGTGGAAGGCAGCGGGGTACTCTCCAGCGACGACATCCTGGACGTAATCCGCACCCTCATCGAAATCCGCAACGGCAAGGGCACGGTGGACGACATCGACCACCTGGGCAACCGCCGCATCCGCAGCGTGGGCGAGATGGCCGAGAACCAGTTCCGCATCGGCCTGGTGCGTGTGGAGCGCGCGGTCAAGGAGCGCCTCAGCCTGGCGGAATCCGAAGGCCTGATGCCGCAGGAGCTGATCAACGCCAAGCCGGTGTCAGCGGCGGTGAAGGAGTTCTTCGGCTCCTCGCAGCTCTCGCAGTTCATGGACCAGAACAACCCGCTCTCCGAGGTGACCCACAAGCGCCGCGTCTCGGCATTGGGCCCGGGCGGCCTGACCCGCGAGCGCGCCGGGTTCGAGGTGCGCGACGTGCACCCCACCCACTACGGACGCGTCTGCCCCATCGAGACCCCGGAAGGTCCCAACATCGGATTGATCAACTCGCTGGCGGTCTATGCGCGCACCAACGATTACGGATTCCTGGAAACGCCGTACCGCAAGGTCGTCGACAGCAAGGTGACCGACGTCGTGGAGTACCTCTCTGCGATCGATGAGCCCCACTACGTCATCGCGCAGGCCAACGCCACGCTCGATGAAAAAGGCAAGTTGATGGACGATCTGGTCTCGTGTCGGCATCTGAACGAGTTCACGCTCTCCTCGCCGGATCGCATCGAGTACATGGACATCTCGCCCCGTCAGATCGTCTCGGTGGCCGCCGCCCTGATTCCGTTTCTGGAGCACGACGACGCCAACCGCGCGCTGATGGGTTCCAACATGCAACGCCAGGCGGTGCCGACGCTGCGTGCCGAAAAGCCGCTGGTAGGTACTGGCATTGAACGTACCGTGGCCATCGATTCGGGCGTCACGGTAGTGGCGCGCCGCGGCGGCGAGGTGGATTCGGTGGACGCAGCGCGTATTGTGGTGCGCGTCAACGACGACGAGACCATCGCCGGCGAGCCGGGTGTCGATATCTACAATCTGACCAAATACACCCGCTCCAACCAGAACACCTGCATCAACCAGCGTCCGCTGGTGAAGGTGGGCGACACCATCAGCCGCGGCGACGTGCTGGCCGACGGGCCTTCGACCGATCTCGGTGAGCTCGCGCTGGGGCAGAACCTGCTGGTCGCCTTCATGCCTTGGAACGGCTACAACTTCGAGGATTCGATTCTTATCTCCGAGCGCGTGGTTCAGGAGGATCGCTACACCACCATCCACATCGAAGAGTTGGCCTGCGTCGCGCGCGACACCAAGCTCGGCTCCGAGGAGATCACCGCCGACATCCCCAACGTGGGCGAGGCGGCGCTCTCCAAGCTGGATGAGTCGGGCATCGTTTATATCGGCGCCGAGGTGAAGGCGGGCGACATCCTGGTGGGCAAGGTCACGCCCAAGGGGGAGACCCAACTCACCCCCGAGGAGAAGCTGCTGCGCGCCATCTTTGGCGAGAAGGCCTCCGACGTGAAGGACACCTCGCTGCGTGTGCCCACGGGCATGGAAGGCACCGTCATCGACGTGCACGTGCTGACCCGCGACGGTGTCGAGAAGGATGCCCGCGCGCTGCAGATCGAAGAGGCCGAGCTGGCTCAGGTGCGCAAGGACCTCAAGGACCAGCTGCGCATCCTGGAAGAGGACGTCTTCCAGCGCATCGAGAAGATGCTCATGGGCAAGGTGGCCGAGGGTGGCCCCAAGGGGCTCAAGGCCGGTACCAAGCTGACCAAGGCCTATCTCGAAGAGCTGCCGCGCGACAAGTGGTTCGAGATCCGCCTCAAGAACGACGAGGCTAACGAGCAGTTGGAGAAGGCCGCCGAGCAGCTCAAGCAGCAGCGCGAAGAGGCCGACCACAAGTACGAGGAGAAGAAGCGCAAGATCACCTCGGGCGATGATCTGGCCCCAGGCGTGCTGAAGATGGTCAAGGTGTATCTGGCCGTCAAGCGCCGCATCCAGCCGGGCGATAAAATGGCGGGACGGCACGGCAACAAGGGCGTCATTTCCACCATCGTACCGGTGGAGGACATGCCTTATATGGAGAACGGCACCCCGGTGGACGTGGTGCTCAATCCTCTCGGCGTGCCTTCACGCATGAACGTCGGGCAGGTGTTGGAGACCCACCTGGGCTGGGCGGCCAAGGGGTTGGGCCACAAGATTGGTGCCATGCTCGATGCCCAGGTCAAGGCGGCGGAAGTGCGCAAGTTCCTCGATCAGGTTTACCACACCGGCGGTAACCGCAAGGAAGACCTGAAGAGCATGGACGATGCCGAAATCGTCGAGCTGGCCGACAACCTGCGCAGCGGTGTGCCCATGGCGACGCCGGTGTTCGACGGCGCCAGCGAGGACGAGATCAAGCGCATGCTGGCCCTGGCCGACCTGCCCGAATCGGGGCAGACCACGCTTTACAACGGGCGTACCGGCGAGGAGTTCGAGCGCCAGGTGACCGTCGGCTACATGTATATGCTGAAGCTTAACCACCTGGTCGACGACAAGGTGCACGCGCGTTCCACCGGACCGTACAGCCTGGTCACCCAGCAGCCGCTGGGCGGCAAGGCGCAGTTCGGCGGCCAGCGCTTCGGCGAGATGGAGGTGTGGGCCCTGGAGGCCTACGGCGCCTCTTACACCCTGCAGGAGATGCTCACCGTCAAGTCCGACGATGTGGCGGGCCGCACCAAGATGTACAAGAACATCGTCGACGGCGACCACCGCATGGAGGCCGGCATGCCCGAGTCCTTCAACGTGTTGGTCAAAGAGATCCGCGCGCTGGGTATCAACATCGAGCTGGAGCAGGATTAGTTCCTGGGAAAAGTGACGACTCTCGTATTCCACGAACCGCGTAACTTTTTCCTCAGGTAGGAGAGATCATGAAAGACCTACTGAATCTTTTAAAGAACCAGGGACAGATCGAAGATTTCGACGGCATTCGCATCAGCGTGGCCTCGCCGGACATGATCCGGTCGTGGTCGTTCGGTGAAGTGAAAAAGCCCGAGACCATCAACTACCGTACCTTCAAGCCGGAGCGCGACGGATTGTTTTGCGCCAAGATCTTCGGCCCCACCAGCGACTATGAGTGCCTGTGCGGCAAGTACAAACGCCTCAAGCACCGCGGCGTGGTGTGCGAAAAGTGCGGCGTCGAGGTGACGCTGGCCAAGGTGCGCCGTGAGCGCATGGGCCACATTGATCTGGCCAGCCCGGTGGCGCACATCTGGTTCCTCAAGTCGCTGCCCTCGCGCATCGGCCTGCTGCTCGACATGACGTTGCGCGACATCGAACGTGTGCTCTACTTCGAGGCCTTCGTGGTGGTCGATCCCGGCATGACCCAGTTGGAACGCTGCCAGCTGCTCTCCGATGAGGCCTACCTGGAGGCGATCGAGGAGTACGGCGACGAGTTCGACGCGCGCATGGGCGCCGAGGCGATTCATGCCCTGCTTGGGCAAATCGAGCTGCAATCCGAGGCGGTCAGGCTGCGCGACGAGATGCAGGAGACCAACTCCGAAGGCAAGCTCAAGAAGTTCGCCAAGCGCCTCAAGCTGATCGAGGCTTTCATCGAATCGGGTAACCGTCCGGAGTGGATGATCCTCACCGTGCTGCCGGTGCTGCCGCCGGAGCTGCGTCCGCTGGTGCCGCTGGACGGCGGCCGTTTCGCCACCTCGGACCTCAACGATCTCTACCGCCGCGTCATCAACCGCAACAACCGTCTCAAGCGGCTGCTGGAACTCAATGCCCCCGACATCATCGTGCGCAACGAAAAGCGCATGCTGCAGGAGTCGGTGGATGCGCTGCTCGATAACGGCCGCCGCGGTCGTGCCATCACCGGCACCAACAAGCGCCCGCTGAAGTCGTTGGCCGACATGATCAAGGGCAAGCAGGGGCGCTTCCGCCAGAACCTGCTCGGCAAGCGCGTCGACTACTCGGGTCGCTCGGTCATCGTGGTGGGCCCGACCCTGAAGCTGCACCAGTGCGGTCTGCCCAAGCGCATGGCGCTGGAGCTGTTCAAGCCCTTCATCTTCTCCAAGCTGCAGCTGCGTGGCCTGGCCACCACCATCAAGGCGGCAAAGAAGATGGTCGAGCGCGAAGGCCCCGAGGTATGGGACATCCTCGAAGAGGTGATACGCGAGCATCCGGTGATGCTCAACCGCGCCCCCACGCTGCACCGCCTGGGCATCCAGGCCTTTGAGCCGGTGCTGATCGAGGGCAAGGCAATCCAGTTGCATCCGCTGGTGTGTACCGCGTTCAACGCCGACTTCGACGGCGACCAGATGGCGGTTCACGTGCCCCTCTCGCTGGAGGCCCAGCTGGAGGCGCGCAGCCTGATGATGTCGACCAACAACATCCTCTCGCCGGCCAACGGCGACCCCATCATCGTGCCTTCCCAGGACGTGGTGCTGGGCCTCTACTTCATGACCCGCGAGCGGGTCAACGCCAAGGGTGAGGGCATGGCCTTCTCCGATCCGGGCGAAGCCAAGCGTGCCTACGAGTCGGGCAATGCCGACCTGCAGGCCCGCGTCAAGGTGCGTCTGCGCGAAGTGGTGCAGGCCGAGAGCGGCGAGCGCAGCGAAGCGATCCGCCTGTTCGACACCACCATCGGTCGGACCATCGTCTACTCCATCGTGCCGGAGGGCATGCCGTTCTCGGTGGTCGACCAGCCGATGGGCAAGAAGCAGATCTCCAACCTGATCAACCTCTGCTATCGCCAGCTGGGTCTGAAGGACACGGTCATCTTCGCCGACCAGCTGATGTACATGGGCTTCCGCTACGCGACCCGTGCGGCGGTCTCCTTCTGCTCCAACGACATGGTGGTGCCGGAAGAGAAAGGCGAGATCCTGGCCCGCGCCGAAGCCGAGGTGAAGGAGATCGAGAACCAGTACACCTCCGGTCTGGTGACCAATGGCGAGCGCTACAACAAGGTGGTGGATATCTGGTCGCATACCAACGACCAGGTGGCCAAGGCCATGATGTCCAAGCTGGGCAAGGAGAAGGTGCTCGATCGCGACGGCAAGGAAGTGGAGCAGGACTCCTTCAACTCGGTCTACATGATGGCCGACTCCGGCGCCCGTGGTTCCGCCGCTCAGATTCGTCAGCTGG